>JAEDCT010000051.1 GCA_016294035.1 Treponema sp.
CAGGCTTTGCAGAATGGTACAAATTGGGTTGTTTTTGAACCTAACACAAGAGATTTGTGGAAAAAAATTACAAGAAACATCACAGCTTTCTTATTGAATCTTTGGCGCAGTGGTGCTTTATTTGGAGACAATCCAGAAGAAGCATTCTACGTTCGTTGTGATGATGAGTTGAATCCACCAGAATCAATTGATGCTGGTTATGTAGTCTGTGAAATTGGTTTGGCTCCGGCTAAACCAGCAGAATTCGTTGTTTTCAGGGTTTCCCAGAAAGCAATGGGTGAAGAATAAATAGAGGAGTTGTAGAAGATGGCTAATTATTTACCTACTACAAAGGCTTATTTCAAGGTTGAAATTGACGGTATCGATTACGGTAACTTTGTGTCAGTTTCAGGATTGGGTGCAACAGCAGAAGTTGCAGACGACATGGGAGGAATGGACAAGAATCCTCGTAAGGTTGTGGGAAAAGTAAAGTACGATACTGTAAAGATGACCCGCAACTACGATCCTCGTGACAAGGTTCTTAAAGACTGGTGGAAATCAGTTGAATCTGGAAATCCAGAACAGAAGTCAATTTCTATTGTTTTTATGGATCGTGATGGAGTTACTGAAATTCAGAGAAGAAACCTGTTTAACTGTGTTCCTTGCGCATGGTCAATTACAGATTTGAGCAGTACAGAACAGGGTGTAAACCAGGAAACAATTTCTATTGTTTACGAAAGTGCAGAATGGGCATAACCCGTCTTGACAAGTGATAAGGAGGAACCTGTGTGGAATCTTTTTAGAAAAATAATGTTTTATATTCTTTTGAACTGTATTCTCGCAGGTTCCTTGTTTTCTGCAGATTATCCAACGGTGGAAGGAAAGAAATTCATGTTCTTTTCTCAGAAAATTGTTGATCTGCAGAGCGTGTACAATGAATTAACGGAAACAACTCCTGCTGTAATATTGTTGAGACCTGAGGGAACGACAGGGGTTTCTGCTGATGTGATAGAATCAGTTTATACAGAAATAAAACAGAAGATGGTTGTCAATGCTGTCTTTAAACCAGTATCGATGACAAAATGGCTTGATGCCAAATACAATGAAAAAAAAGAAAAAAACTTGTTTGCTTTTTTTGATCAATTAAAATCTGAACGTTATCAGATTTCCATAAAAGGAATCTGCAAAGCAAAGATTTTCAAAGTTGGCAAGCAATACATTTTATATATGGCCATAATGGCTTTTGACAATAAGGGATATCCAATTACATCGATTCGAATTGTTAAGTCCGAAAAAGATCTGTCAGAAGCAGTCGATAAAGGATTGAAAGAATTGTCCGGATTAATGAAAAACCGGATTAAAGGAAAGACTAGACTGGCAATTAGTCCCTTTGAAATTTCCTGCAGGACTCTTGTTGAACAAAAGTCTGGGGAATTTGATTTCATCAAGACTTCTTTTTCTAACCAGGAGGGAATAGAAATAAAGGAAACTGATGACTATTTCAGTTATCTTTTGTCACATCAGGCAACCGCCACTGGCCTGTTCACAGCGTCTCCGGTTGGGCTTGTAGGAGAATATGCTAATCCTTCTGTAAATTCAACGTCTTTGTCTGGACATGCGGATTTTCTTGTGAAGGGCAAGGTTGTCTTGTCTGACAGAAACAACATAGTTACTTTGTCACTGATAAGAACAGATACTGGAGTCTTGGTAAGAACCTCAAGATATTTCATAGAAAGACTGACTGCCGAGGAACTCTGGAGACTGAATAATTATTTCATAACGGAGATATGCAAGTCAGTCTATAAGGACTCAGAATACAAGGTTCTCGATGATGTTGTTTTTTCCGGCAAGGGATTTTATAAAAATGGAATGTTTATTGGTTGGGATAAATTGGAAGGATATCCGATTCCGGTAGCAAGGCAAATCATAAATACGGGCACAATGATGGAAAGTGATGTTTCACTGAATCCCAACAACGATTTTTCAAAAGACAATCAGGATCTGTATGTTTATGTCAACAATGACGAGCTGGAAGTTTTTAGGGGACGCGAAGGAGCTTTTGTATGGAATTTGCTAGAAAAATAATCTTGTTTGTATTTCCCTTTGCTTGCCTTTCCTGCACGACGATGGGATCAATTTCTCTTCTGGAAGTGAAACCTTTGCCTAGGGAAGTTGTCATTGAAGTTCCTGTGGAGTATGAGCCGATTTATGCAATCTTAAAGATCAGGGAAGTATCTGAGGAAAACGGTGTGCAGAAATATATTTTTGCAAAACTCGACAAGGATATTCCTGAGGTAAAGGCTGGCTCATTGGGAGAAATATCTGCGGATGTTTCATTTGGCGAAGTGATTGGAACATTTAAGGTCATAAGCAAGTCCGGTGGATTCGTCAATTGTTCGATCGAAAATTTAACGCATAGAATACCTGCCAATTCATACATAAGAATTCAGACAGGTCAGAAAGCAAAGGAAAAGTAATGTCACACATTTCAAAAATTGAAACAAAGATAAAAGATTTAAAATATTTGAAGAAAGCTCTTGAATCACTTGGAATGGGTTTTGTTGAGGCAGACGAAAACCAGTTGCTGACGTTATGCGGCTATGGAAAAGGTGAAGAGATTCAAGGCTGCATCATGGAAATTAAGACTGGTTCGAAATATGGAATCGGTCTTAGGAAAGTTGGTGAAAACTATGAATTTGTTGCAGACTGGTGGGCAATAGAAATGTTTACAGAACAGAAGCAGGAAGATCTGTTGAACAGGATTACTAGACAGTATGCCTACGAGACTGTCCTGGACAAGGTTAAGGACATGGGGTATTCCATTGTTGAAGAGACTCAGGACTTGCAGCAGAATTTGAAACTGACGGTTCGAAGATGGAAATAGACGCTGGCTTAATCGAAAATATTAAAAGGATAGTAGTTGGTCTCGATGTATATAAGGCAAAGAATCGGATTGAAAATCTCTATCCTGAATTAAAAAATAAAATCGACATTGAATTTGTTGAATCCAAGTATCAGAGATTCATTGTAATAGGCTGTGATTATGATGAAGAAAAACATGCCGTAAAGATAAAGGCAACATCAAATAATCCAATCAGACATTTGCCGTCCATGTATCAGGAAAATGCCTTTTTAAGGAATTACCTGATGATTTTCCAGCACATAATGAACGAAACCTCCATAACTTTGGATAATTTGGATAATATATTCCGCCCAATGGAAACTCCTTCAAAATTTCTGCCGGTTCTGGCTGACTGGTTTGGTGTAAATTTTGATTTGCTTGGGTCAGAAGAGATAGCAAGAAAAGTGCTTCAGTATGCGATCCCTCTGTATAGGTATAGGGGAACGAAACTTGGTCTGCAGGCTCTTCTATATCTGGTTAGTGGAATTGTTCCAGAAATAGTTGAAGGTAAACTGCCGTTTGATGCATTGAATATCTCCGATGGAACTGATATATCTGCCACGATTCTTGAAAACCAGGAATCAAACAATATATTCAGTGTATATTTCCCTATTTTGGCGGAAGAAATGCCGGCAGACAAGATAAAGAGACTGTATTATCTATTGCAGAATGAAAAGCCGGTTGATACGGAATGCTATTTGTATTTCAAGAAACCGCAGAAGAAGAAGCGTAAGACGACTGTATTCACTTCAGACATCACGGAAATGGGGGTAGATGGAATTGAATTTTAAATGCAATTCCATAGGAAATAGATGCTGGACCTGGAAGGAAAAATAAATAAGCTTCTTGAAAACAATGTGGATCCAAGAACTAAAAGTGGGGGAAGACAAACATACCAGGAAATCATGTTCAGCAGGATTTGTCCCCCGATGCTGGGGATAATGGTGGACAACCATGACCCCGAAGGATTAGGAAGGATAAGGGTGAGCCACGAAGGCACAATGCCCGGAAGCGTGAGCCCGTGGCTTCCGGTCGCGGGACACTCCAGGGGTAACGGAAGGGGCTTCTGGACCCTGCCGTCCACCGGTACCCAGGCCCTCGTCGCATACACCTCCGGAGACAGGAGGAGCGGCTACGTGCTCGGGTTCATATACGACGGCCAGCACAAGCCGCCCGAAGCCACAGGCGGAAAGGCAAGCGGCAGCATACTCGTACAGACAAAGAACCACAGGATAGAAATCACTGACAGCGAAGGAAGCGGAGAGGTCCGCATAGAGAGCGCCGAAGGCCAGATGAGGGCAACCATCGGAAGCGAAGGCGGAATCACCCTTGTAAACGAGCTTGGCGGCATAGGAATAAGATGCCGCAGGCTTGCAATGGACTGCGGCGGGGAAGCCTTCCTCAAGTCAAGGTCAATCAGCATAGAAACGGAAGATAAATCGGAAGTAAGGGCCGGCGGCAAGTCCACCATGGAAGCGGACGGGGATGCGACGCTCAAAGGCAAGAACATAAGGCTTTCAGGAAGCAAGGGAGTATGCGCCGAAGGAAAGCAGATAGCAGTCCAGGACGACCAGGTCATGGGGTTCGACACGCACATGATGGTGGTGCCATCCGGCT
>JAEDCT010000052.1 GCA_016294035.1 Treponema sp.
ATTTAATAAAGAATGAGAAATATATTAGGTAGGGGATGGGCGTTTCCTGTTGGTACGGACGTACAGGGAAAAGTAGCTTTATCCAGCTACGAAAAAAGTGTAGAAGAATCTATACGCATCATTTTAGGTACAACTCCAGGGGAAAGAGTAATGCACCCTGATTTCGGTTGTAAGATAAATGACATCATTTTTTCACCAAGTTCTTCAAAGACAGTTTCTCTTGCCGTACATTACATAGAAGAGGCCATTATAAAATGGGAGCCTCGAGTCATATTGAAAAAAGTTTATGGAGATGTAGATCCAGACAATCCTGGTTTGATTAATATCAAGATTGACTATGAAATCAGGTCTGTGAATACTTTTTTCAATATGGTTTATCCTTTTTATCTGGAGAGGGGAGAACGTGATTCCAACGGTCAACTTAGATGATAGAACCTTTGATGACATCAGAGATGAAGCCATCAGATTGATACCTAGATACTGTCCTGAATGGACAAATCATAATGCTTCTGATCCTGGCATTACACTGATAGAGTTGTTTTCGTGGATGACGGAGATGACCCTGTACAGATTAAATAAGGTCCCATCAAAAACCTATCTGTCAATGCTTGAGTTAATGGGACTGACATTGAATTCCCCTCAAAGTTCAAGAGCCATAATAAAATTCTATCCTGTGGAAAACTGCAACAAAGCTATTCTTGTAAAAGCTGGTACAAAAATTGCTTCTGTAGAATCAGATTCAGAGCCTATTGTTTTTGAGACGGAATCAAACCTTACTGTCAGAGACACATCTTTGGCTAGCTGCATTAATCGTGTTGGCGAAAAATGGGATGAAAATTGTGCAGGTCGAGATACGGTAAAAAATTTTCTGTTGTTTGAAACAAACAATTCCATTGAACATTGTCTTTATGTTTCTTCCCCTATCTTCAAATATTTATGTGAAGGGCACGGAATACAAATTGCATTTGAACCTGCCAGTGAAATTATTTCAGTTAGCGATGAAATTGTTAACCATATTTTCTGGGAATATTGGGATGGAAAGAAATGGGTTGAGCTGGATTCCTTTGGTTCGTTGAAGGGAATAAAAAAGGCAGATGACGTTGTTTATGTAAAAGGTCCGGCTGATATTCAGCCGTGTGTCATAAATGGTGTCGAAGGACTCTTCTTGCGAGGTGTTCTTTCAGATGTTCCTGAGAAAGAAAATACCTTGAATATAAAGAGCATCAGGCTTAAAAGCATATTTGAAGGTGATGGATTTATTCCCGACATCTGTCTGATGAATTCAAACGGAGCATATGCAGCTGTTGACATGAACAATACTTTTCCAATGTTCTCGGAACAGCCGACATTCAATGAAGTGTTTTACATTGCTGCGGATGAAATTTTTAGAAACAGAAAATCTCTTGTGAAGATTACGTTTTCCTTCAGCGAGGTCTATGTTTCTGATTCTGATAATGAAAATGCGTTGTTCTCCTATGAATACTGGAATGGAAAGGATTGGATAAAGCTTGACTCTGAAAAAAATGGATTCGTTGATGGTACGTTTAATTTTAAGCAGAGCGGAACAGTAAGTTTTAAAATTCCAAAAGATATAAGTGAAACAGATGTAAATAATGAATCTCACTTATGGATAAGGATCAGGCTTGTTACAAAGGATTTTTCTATCGGTGGCAATTATGTGCAGGACGAGAAAGGTTCCTGGAAATGGGATTTTTCGTCAAAGGTCCAGTCACCGTTAATGAGCAAGATAAGAATAACATATAATGCACCTGTTCAATATCCAGAAAGTGTTAGTGTATCCAGCGATTTCAAATGGAAAAATCTGGATGGACTGACAAGAGAAAACAAGGACGGTAATGAATATTCCATATTTGATGTCAGAAAGAATGAGATGCCAAGTCTGCTCCTTGGATTCTCAAAAAAAATCAAGGAAGGAAATTTCCCGGTATACTTTCTGCTGGATGAAAATTGCAACAGAAATACTGGCTATGGAAAAGATTTAAGCTTTATGAATCTTGAAGGAGAATCGGGTAATCAGAAAAGAGGAGTGTCTCTTGAATGGCAGTTCTGGAATGGAAATGAATGGAGAAAACTTGAGGCTAACGATTATACGGACAGTTTCCATGAATCAGGTTTCATAGATTTTATCATTCCTCCTGGACTTCAGAATTCCCGGTTGTATGACAGGGATTTATATTGGATAAGGTGCGTGAAACTGAATGGCAGTTTTGAAAGGGTTCCATTCATTAAGGATATTGTGATAAATGCTGTATATGCATCCAACCAGGATACATATAGAAATGAGGTAATTGGGTCAGGCAATGGAGCTCCTGGACAGATATTTAATGTTGCTCATTCCAATCTGCTTCCTGGAATGAAACTTTTTGTCAATGAATGTTCCGTTCCAAGTAACAATGAAATTGATCTGATGAAGAAGGATGGCATTGATGTCCCTTATGAGGAGACTGATAAGGCTGTCTGGGTTTCGTACAAGGAAGTTCCGAATTTCTATAATTCCAATGCTTTTTCACGGCATTATGTTGTTGATTATTCCACCGGAAAGATAATGTTTGGAGACGGTGTTCATGGCATTAATCCTCCAAAGGGAAAATTTAACATCCGCATAGCAGAATATAAGGTTGGCGGTGGTGAAGCTGGAAATGTTGCCGCCCATAAATTGCAGTTCCTGACTCAAAGTATTCCATATATCGCGGGATGTGATAATCCATTTGCCTCTGAAGGTGGATGCGATATGGAATCCATAGACAGTCTCAAGTCTCGTGCAGCCGGGGTTTTCAAAAGCTTGAACAGGGGTGTGACGAGGGAAGATTTTGAATGGCTTTGCCGGGAAGCTTCAAGTTCAGTGGGAAGATCCTACTGCTTGAGGGAAAAGACAACGAAAGGTGAGATAAAGAATATTGTCATTCCAAAATTGGTAGCTGGAAATTCATGTGAGCTCAAGCTTGTTCCATCGAGGGAATTGCTGAGGCGTGTGCGAAAGCATCTGGATGAAACAAAGCTTGTTGGAACAAAGGTTGTTGTGGAAGGACCTGTCTATAGAGATTTTGAAATAACATTGTCGGTTGAATTCAAGAGCAGTGTCTTTGACTTTGACAATGAAAAGCAGAAGATAAAAGATCTGTTGCTGACGTATTTCCATTCCCTGTTTGGTGGAGCAAAAGGTAATGGCTGGGAATTTGGGAAACCTGTTACTGTTGGAATCATTTTGAAGCAGCTTGAGAAGATAGGTTCTTTGCTTTCCATCAACGAGACAAAAATATTTGATGTTGATGCAAATGTCATGGTAGAATCATTCTCGCTTAAAGAAGATGAATTGCCATTTTTGAGGAATGTAATAATCGTGGGAAAATAAAGTATGGCACAGTCAGATATTTTATGTGGATTGGTACAGAAAATAAACGATAGCCTCAACAATATCGAGAAGGAACCGGAGTGCGAAATCAGTCTGCTTGTAAATGACATATGTCAGACTGAATTGGACAAAAGCGGGCAGAAAGTAATAGTTGATGAGCAGCAGTATGAGCAGCCTGCAAATTTTGAATTGTGCATAGCAGTTGTAGTTTCCGGCACGGATCTGTACGGTGTATTGAGAACGTATGGCAGAACTGCTGCGTATTTCAAAGATAATTCTTCCATAGACATAAGGGAATGGAACTGGCATGGTTCCATGAGTGACAAGGTATACCTTGAGCCTGTAATACGGCATGTAGATGTGGAAAGGAAAAACAAGCCCAATGGTGTACATTCACTTGAACTGTTGTTCAAAACTGAAATATGTATAAATTCACAGAAGCCTACAGGATTTAAGCGTGTTGAAAGGCGTGATATCCGTGGTTACGTGAAAAAATAAAAAGGAGGCAAATAATGCCAAATTATCAAACACCAGGTGTTTATGTTGAAGAAGTTGAGAGCGGCTCAAAGCCTATCGAAGCAGGTGCAACTAACATTGTTGGTTTTTTAGGAGTTGCAGAAAAAGGACCTGTAAATGAAGCTGTTTTGGTCACAAACTGGACTCAGTATACGAAAATTTTCGGTGGAATGCATACTGGTGGTTGGTTGGGTCATGCTGTCTATCAGTTCTTCCAGAATGGAGGTTCTAAAGCATACATCAACAATCTTGCGGAGCCTGAGAAAAAAGCCAAGGCAAAAGAGGAAGGTGATAAGGCTCAGGCAGCTGAAGACAAGTCGGCTTCCGTTAGCATTAAGAATCCTGACAATATTGCTAAGCTTATAATCGGTAAAGATGAAGGTCTTGGAAAAAAAACAGGATTGTATCTGTTTGATCAGATAAGTGACATAGCGATTGTTTCTGCTCCTGGAGTTACAGATCCTGCTGCACAGGATGCGATTCTAAGTCACTGCGAGAAAAATAGATTCAGATTTGCAGTTCTTGA
>JAEDCT010000013.1 GCA_016294035.1 Treponema sp.
TATCTGCAATTGAAGAGCGGGCATCGTTTGCATGGCAAGCCCAGTCAACTTTTCCACCTTCTACCATCATGAAGAAACCTGTCTTGTTATCAATAACTTCAATACCTTTGCGAACATAATCGCGTAAAGCCCATTCACCTTTCTTACGGTCGTTGTCGTAGCTCATGGAGTCTGAGTCAGCAAGAGTTTCAGCAACTACAAGAGCTTTGTCTCCATTCTTGAGTCCGGCTGCCGATTTCTGGTCAAAGCAAACCTTATATCCGGCGTTTTTTGCAAGATCATAAATTGAAGTTTTATCTTTGTTTTTGTCCTGTGGGTCCATCAAAGCACCACCAGCAAAATAGTCAAAGTTTGAAGCAACAAGTTCTTCTCCGATCGGATAGTTTGACTTACGGCTGGCCTGGTGAGCATAAGTTGCGGCAGGTGTAGCATGATTTAAGTTAACGGTTGAAATAACTCCGATCTTCCATTTTTTCTGATCACGAAGCTGTTCTGCAATTGTGCGGTATTTGATTTTTTTTGTAATGTCAACATTGATTGAAGAAGAGTGTGTTTTGTAACCGGTAAAAATTGATGTTGCAGTTGATGCAGAGTCTGGAGCAAATGATGTTGCATCGTAAGTGCTTGCTGAACCTGCAATTGGGAACTGGTAGAAACTTAAAGCTTTCATTTCTGGAGAGTCGCCAGGATTTTTTGATTTTTTTACCACATCAACGATTCCGGCAGCATCTTTACCTGTGTAATATGCGGCACTTTGAATCTGCGGATAGCTCATTCCGTCTCCAATAAATACGAAAACATATTTAGGAGTTCCCTTTGATTCTGGAGCAACCTTGATTTTTGTTTCTGCATGAAGTGCAGAAAGTCCCATGGCAGCAAAAAGAAAAAATGATGCTGCAGTTTTAATGTTTTTCCTTTTCATATAATTCCTTGTCATCAGTTTGAATTTAAAATTTTTTCTAAGATGACGAGGATAATTTATCCTGCTTGTGTAAAAAGATAGTGAAGATGAAGTTAAGAATAGGTAAAAATATTTTTAGATAATATTAAGAAAAAAGGAAAAAGTTTTACTGTCGGAGAACTGTCTGAATAATTAAAGTCAAATGGAAGTTCTTGGGGACAAAGTTCGTGAAGAAAAAATTGTAGAAGGCATGCAGGCTGAAGAGGAAGAAGATATCGAAGAAGCCCTCTGGATCGCCGTTCTTCTTTTGAACCTCAGGTTGTAAAAAATGGTCAAAAAAACATAAACAACATCGATTCAAATGATTTACATTGATGCCATTCATTACTCAGTTCGTGACAACGGAGTAATACGTAAGCTTGCCGACTATGTGATTCTTGGACTTGCCTGCGACGGCTAATATAGAAAGTTTCCTATGAATTTGTTAGATTAAAAAATGTAGACAGTGTCGCTAAAAAAGAAGTCCGCGGTCCCTATTGGTGCAAAGCACCCACTGCATAAGCAGGAGAAGGATTTCCGCGGCTCACGATTTAAATATAACAGTCTTTCTACGAAAAAGCAACATGGAATTAATACGATATGAATACACGGTTTTATTCTGAAATAGAGAACTCTTTTACCTCTTCACGACTTTCTGTTTATAAGCAAGATGGAGCAGATAATCTGACTTGTCTTGCCCGCTATTTATATAACATCGAAGTTTGTAAAAGTCTTTATTCCTCTGTGAATATTTTTGAAGTAACATTCCGTAACGCAATAGATAAAGTTTTGTGTATCGTTGCTGGTGCAGATAACTGGTATGATATTCTAATTCTAGATTCTACATCTATGAAAAATATCAGTGATGCAAAACATAAGATTCAGAAAAAAGGGAAGCCTGTTACCCACGACAGAATTGTCTCAGAATTAACTTTCGGTTTCTGGACTTCCCTTTTAACACCTCGTTATTCACAAGCTTCTTTTCAGAGTAAGATTATAAAGACATGTTTCAAAGGTGTTCCTGCAGCTCAAAGAAATATCAAGAATTTACAAGCAAGATTTGATAAAATCCGTATTCTTAGAAATCGTGTATCTCACCATGAAAGAATCATTCATTGGAAAAACTTGAGCATACAGCATGATGAACTTCTAGAAAGTATCAAATGGCTAGATAATGCTTCTTACGAATTGGCTTGCAGTTGTGATAAATTTCCGAAAGTTTATGCAAAGGATTTTAAGGCTTACAAGCGATATGTCAAGAGACATTGGAATAAGTATTAAACTTTGTCTCGTAAATTTAATTATTTTCTAAACTATACGGTTAATTTTATCTACCCAGCTGTAATGTTATTAATAACGAGATGTTTTTTTTCAAGAATATTGCGAGCCTGGAAATAATAAAAGGCCTTCTGTCTGAGTATGACATTCAGTCTGCAGAAGACATGGAAGAAGTTCCTAAAGGATCTTCTTGGCGGAATCATTAAATGTGCATTATGTACGAAGGCCGTTTGCCAGACTAATTCTCTTAAAAAAAAAGACAACCTGTTTTTTACGGGCAAGTTGTCTATAAAAATTTTTGACTCTTGAAAAAATCCAAGTGAAATTTATTCGAAACATAAACAGTAGCTGTCAGCTGCAAGCGAGTAACTTGCATTAATATTTTTTATTGCAGCCTACTGAATTTACAGAATAAATTTCACACTCTCAAAAATTACATCAGGCAGTCTGCTTATTTTTATTATCGGCAAAGACTTAACATTTCACATAACAAATCATAAGTCTGCTTACCTGTCATAGAGTCAATCAAATTTTCAAGACCAGGTTCAATCTTTTTACCCAGGATCTCTTCAATTTCCCGACTTGAAGGAGACAAATCTTCTGACTAATTTTCCTGATAAAAATCTAAAGTCATCATCTGTGATGTGTTAAATGTTGCTGCCATAAAATACCTCCGGTAATAAAATAAAGACCAAAAAAGTCCCTATATATATATTGTCGAAGAAGTATCATTTTCGGCAAAAAACCAGAAAAAAAAATTAAAATTTTTTATTGTGTGGTGTGGAATATGAGATCTTCTTTTCGATATTAGTACACAGTTGTTTAATCTCGGCCTCGGTCTTAACCATTTCCTGTTTAAGAAAATCCTGGTACTGAAGTGCCGAAATAAATTTCTCAGCCATTTTTGTATCACAATAGTAAGGAACCAACGAAGTTTCTAATAAGCGTATGTCATCAAACTTAATCATTATAATATTTTCCCCGAGTCCAATGATAGCGGCAGACAGGAATAGTGATTGAGTGTTCCATAAAATAAAGTTTCAATCGTCGATAATAAATAGGACTACACACCACTAAGTCAGCATTCTTTATTTTTCCTGTCAAAATTGAATCAAGCATGTCGACATACTTGAATTGAACCGTATCTTCTTTCATTCCGTTCTTACGGCAGCTTTTTGCTTGAATCTTTACGAGTGTCTTTGGAATGTCGTTAGTGTAGTAAATCTTCTTCATCATCATCTCCTTCATTTTCATTAATGAGAATAGTTTTCCCAGCTGCACGAGCTTCGGAAACCAATATCTCTTTTTCAGAATCTGTAATTGAACCGTCTATTAGTAAAACATTTTCGCTCTGGAAAGCTACAGCACCGTTTTTTAGAGCATGCAAGCAGCACTTATGTATTAAGCCTGAATCAACATCATCCCGAAAAAAAATCCTAACTTCTTTCACTTAATTACTCCTTAATATTTTTTCAAGCAGACTATCTTGTAAATATCCAAGTCTCTCAGAGAATCAGAATATATAGTTTCAAGAAAATTTTTTACCTCTGTATTTTCATTTTCCTTCAGTAATTTAACGGAAAAAGTGTAATCTCCTTCATGAGACAACGAATTCATAATAATAGTTTTTGTAGACTCCCCAACACTTTCTGCAACGACTTCAGCTTTCGGGCATCTGGCAATTACTAAGTACAAGCAATTTTTAATCCAAAAGAGTCTGTTGAGAAGGCGGGGAAGAAATACGATCCGATTTTCTGATTCATCTAGCACGATAATTGAGATCTCGCTCTTAATTAAAATTTCGCGAAACCAGTCCAATCTGATATAAATTTCTCCATCCTTTTTAAGATAAATTTCATCATCCTTTATTTCCATTTTGATTTTTCCTCCTGATCAATCTGATTCCATATATAACTGGCTTTATCCATCCACGACTGTATCTGAGATTGATAATATAAAACCCAAATAATCCTTTCGGGGATACGCCTTGGCTGATAGATCTGATAAAAAATCAAACTGTGAGTAATAATCGTAATTTAATATCATAAATATCCTAAAAAAAGCCGTGAGTATTCGGGCTTGGGGGAGTCCTATATACCCACGCCGAGTGGGAGGTCAATAAAGGCTATTTCTTATTTGCCTTTACTATTATTAGAGTCTATGAGTTTTTCAGCTTTTAATAAAAGCTTATAGCCGAGCTGGAACAAATCATCATAAGTCCTTTTTGAGTTTGGATGAAGCTCGAAATACTTATCACTAGCTCTTATTCCCAGATCTATCGCTTTATTTTCAGGGTTTCCTTTTAATTTTCCTTTTGCATTTTCCTGAGAGATAATATTTGCAAAAATTTGTTTATATCCAATTTTGTTCATTTATTCCTCCGTAATGTTTACAACTTTATAAAGATCAAGCTCTTTCTTTAAGGGCGGATAATTTCGATTGATGATTGTTTCAAATCCTTCATCATCGCTATATGTAATCAAAAACTCACCAGTGTTACCTGTTTTTTCCACAGCCAGCAAAACAGACCCTTCTCCAGTTACCTCAGATAAAGAGAACTCCGACAGCACAGACTTTCTTCGTCCATCGTCTTCACTCAAGGAAACTCTTTCTTCAGTAGAGAGTTCAGGAAATTCCTTCAACCAGGCAGCAAGCTCAGACTCAAATAGAGAAATGCGAATTTTCTTTTCTAAAATCTTCATATTTTTCCTCCTATGCAACCAGTTTTTTGTTTAAATCATGCTCTTGTGCATTCACAAATGTCTTTTCCGCAGGTTGTAAATTAGTAATTGAATTTTGATAAAATTCAATGATTTTTTTAATGTATTCCTCTCTATCCCTCTTCTCTTTTTCCTTCGCTAAATTCCGTTTCTGAATAAGAGAACTCATACCTTGAACTATGAATTCGGAAATAAGTTCAGAATTATCAGCTATAACGTCGAGACAGATGCCAGGATCTGGGATATCTTTGTATGATCCATTAATAATGTCTGTCTCTTTTTTGATCTTCACATAGCCGAGAAACTCATATTCGTTTTTAGGTTTCCTACTTATCAAGCCAAAACAACCTGGCTCATTATTTCCATAAAAGCAAATTGTTTTAGTGCCATCAGCATGCGTCCCTGGTCGACAGTTTTTAGGAGCAAAACCTGTGCTGTGCTTTCGTAGGATACTAGCTCCCATAGTAGCAATACCTTCTAAACCAAATGCTAAGACTTTTTTACGATTCATATATCACTCCTCCTAAGCGATTAATTTATAATCTTCATCAATATCGTTATATATATGACGAAGAGAATGTTTTTTGTTTTTATATTTTTGAACCTTCTCTAGAGGTCGGATACGACTTTCGATTTCATTTAAATACAAAAGTTGTTCCTGATGATTTGAACACTTCAAGTAAGGATCCAAATCATTTTTTGCAAGAGCTGTACAGTATTCCTCAAAGGAAACATTAACTACAGACATAATGCAGTCGCGCAAATCGTGCTTAGTTCTTGGCAATTCTCTCCCAATTTTTGCAGCTTCTTTTCCATCCTTAGCCCATACTGGATGTGTTATTGGAATAAAAAAGTTTTTTCCTACATGTCCAGCTTTTACAGTAACCAAAAAATAATTTGTCTTCTTCATACTCATCCTCCTTGAGTTATCTGTTTGTATGACTTATTATAAAAAAAAAAAAATTCATTGCAGGGATTTTTTTAGATTTTTTTTCCGAAAAATTATATTATTACGTCATGGCAAGAAAACATAATCCAGTCAATGATTACTTATATTATGACAAAAATGAATCTGAAAATTTTAAAAAAGATGACCTTATTCCATTCTTAACAAACTTAGGGTTATACCAATTCTATATGAAGGAAATAGATAAAGAAGGCATAGATTCTCTGGATGAAAAACAAAAAAAATTCTTAGATGTTGTAATAGAAGAATACCATAGCGAAAGTGGGAAAGAACGGTTTAAACTAGCTTTTTCTTGGAAAAACGATAGGGATGTAGAAAAATGTAAAAAAATTATTAATTTATATGAAAAAATTTTTAATCTATATGGAAAGGAAAACGTTTTTAATCCTGTTAACAATAACGTATATACTCTTGCAAGGAAAGTAATAAAGGCATCAGAATATTTTAATTTATTTGCGGACATGCTTGATAAATATACGTACGAATTATATACCTCAGATTATGACAGAATTATCGATTTTTTTGATATAAACTTAAAAGAAGTCTTCACCCAATTTAATATTCTTTATAAAAAAATAAGTGCTGATTTTCCAACTAAAATAGATAAACTTGAAACTCAAAATAAAAAAGCTGAAATATTATATTTTGCATGTTTTAACACTTTGAAAGAAGATGGTTTTTTTGAGGAAAAAACATACACCGAGATGAGCAACGCCTTTAATGAACTACTGAATCCTAATATAGTCAGAAACAAAGTTAATACAGCAGAAATAGAAAAAAAATTGCAGGAACTCAGAAGGTATGAATTTTCTAAAGTTCAAACCTTTATGCAAAACTTCATAAAAAACAATGATTGTCCCGAATCACTAGTCTCAGAAGTAACTGATTATAATAGATACAGTGAATACTATTATATCTTCCTTCATTCTGCTCAATATTATATTGCAGGCGAAGAAATAATTCCTTCTTCAGATATTTCAAAAATTACTTCCAGTATGCAAGATATTGTAATAAAATTTCAAAATCTCAAATAACTTAAAAAGTCTCAATTTACAGAAACTTTTACAAGGTCTCAAATAAAGGGATTCCGAATAATCGAAATCCCCCTATTCAGAGCCTGTGAAAATCTTTTTTGTAAATTCAAAATATGGAAATGACAGAAAGCAAACGAGAAATAATAAAAGGCCTTCTGTCTGAGTATGACATTCAGTCTGCAGAAGACATGGAAGAAGTTCCTAAAGGATCTTCTTGGCGGAATCATTAAATGTGCATTATGTACGAAGGCCGTTTGCCAGACTAATTCTCTTAAAAAAAAGATCCGATATTCTCTTTCTAAAATCATATCAGATAATGATTTAGCCAGGAATATCGGAAAAAAAGGAGGCCCTAAGCGACCCGAATCGCAGCTCAGGGAAAAGGACTATTTCTTAATATCTGCAAGAGTGCATTTCCAGCTTACTGGAATTGCGAATTTTGCGATGCCATCATTGTCAGTTGAAACTCGGATACCAGTTGAAAGAGTTCCGAAATTGTTAGGCAAACCATAAGTCACATTTGGATATATTTCAGTTTTAGTAGAATCACTGTCACCGATCATCATGGATAATTCTGCTTTTGCACCGAGTTCTACAGAATCATTCAATTTGTATGCGACTCGCAATGTTGTCTGGAAAGGAGTCAAATCATTGTCATCCTTTACGTATTTTTCTGTTTCTCCATTATCAAGATATTCGTTTCCAATTCCTGAAACAACATCTGCACAAAGGAAGAGACCGAGATCCTGGAAATTGTAACCAGCTGAAAGGCTGAGCGCATTTTTAGCTGAACTGGAAATAAAATCTGTGTCAGTACAGTTGTAGATATATCCGGCATTCAAAGTAAGGTTTTCAATAGCCTTCAAGCCAAAAAAGATACTTGCAGAAAGCTCATCTCCCATGACATTCTGGAATGAACCACCGATGGTTACCAGATCCTTTGATTCAGCGTTGAAACCAAAATCAAGACCTCGCTTATCCCTGTCATTGATTGAATCGTCAGTTCCTTTAAGACCGCCTGCAAAACTAAGTCTTAAGTTTCCGTCATCAAGAAGATTCCAGTTGCTGATTGCACCAAAACCGTTCTGGAGAATTCTTGCATATTTTGGATAGTCATCATTTGCAACAAGGTATCCTGCGTTTACCGGAACCTTTGTGAAAAAATCATTTCCAGCAATTAAATTGAACTGATCCACCGGCTTGAAGCGGCCATAACCGCGGAATCGAATTGTGCTTTCCTTACCGTTAAGTTTTGTGGCTGCAATTTCTGTTCTGAGTCTTGCATCGAACTTTTTATCGCTTACATCAAGCTGCAGCCTGTCACTTACTCGAGTTGTGTTTGAGTAGTCGTCCTTGTAGTTACCGTCATCATCTTTCTGATTTTCAAAAATAAATAAATCAGAACCACCTGTTTTGTCACTGTCACCACCAAATGTGTTCACAAGTTTAATGGACTGTGCTGAAAGTGCACTGCATACAAAAGCAGATGCCGCCAAAACTGTCATAATTTTTTTCATAAAAAACCTCTTCACCTGTTTTGAATTTGACAAAATATAATTTGTCCTGTTTTCAGGTGATGGGCTTAGTTTACTCAATTAGTGTTAAGGGTTAATGAAGTGTTTGTTAAGTGTTTGTAAAAATATTGTTTGTATGAAAATGTCTTTGAAAAATGTATGCTGTAATGCAGTATAATGGCAACTAACGTAAAACTGTTCCTGAAATCAGTGCTGTAATTGGAGCAGTCATGGCCAAACCAAAACTTCCGGCAATTGTGTTGATGATTTCTGCAGAAACCACGTTATTGTTCAGAATGTTGTAAACTGGTGTTCCCTGAGCCATGAAAACCATCAGGAGTGCAATGCATGTTCCAGAGTAGGCAAGAAGTAGTGTGGTTGTCATTGTTCCCATGGCAGCACGTGCAACAGCCATGCCGGATTTGACTGCTTCCCGTTTTGTAACTGGAACTCTTTTTTTTCGCGCTGTTGTTACAACTTCATTAACGGCACTGGTAATGTCTACGCTTAAATCCATGACAGATCCGCTTGCTCCAATAAATACTGAAGCCATGAAAATTTGTGTCAGGTTCAGATTCTGGAAACCTGAATACAGCAGACTTTCTGAATTTGCCATTACGGCTCCATGTATGTGGAATTTTTTTGTGAAGATAAAAGATAAGATTGCAGCAAATAAAATGCCTGTCATGGAACCAGAAAATGCAGAAACAAGACGTTTGTCAAAACCGTACACCAGTGCAAGAATTATAAAAGTCATTATGGCTACAACTACAATTCCGGTCATTATTGGATTGAAACCTTTCAGATAGAATGGCACAAGAATTTTCCACAGAACAAGAATTGTAATTACAAATGAAAATACAGATCGTATGCCAGTCATCCCTGCAAATGAAATCAAAAAAACTGCAAAGGCAACTGCTAGTATGAATTCTACTTTTAGCCTGTAATAGTCTATCAGGTTGACTGAATGAAATACTGTTCCAGATTCACTGGTTTCATAGTGAACGATTGCCTGAACTACATCTCCAGGTCTGAAAAGCTTGTCTTGTGAAAGAGAACCGCCCAGCATGTTCCAGCCTTCTGTCAGTTGTCCCTTGAATTTTCCGGAGAGAATTTTTACTGAACAAACCTGCTGCCCGGTTCTTATGAGTCCAGTGTCGATTAGTTTTGAGTTGTCAACTTCTTCAACAAGTACCCTGCATTTTTCTGCATCCCTAAACTGCAATGCTCCTTCAAATCCAGTTGGAATTGCCAGAAGAATAATCGAAATAATCAGGCACCCGAAAATTGTTGAAAGATTTTTTCTTGGACTCATTTCAAATCACCAACCATTGCAAAAATAACCCATTCTGCAATTTTCGTTGCGTGATCACCGATTCTTTCAAAGTATTTGGCAATTAAAAGATAGTCTGCAATTTGCTCACCGGATTTTGTTTTGCTTTGAATCTGCACAACAAGTTCTTTCTTTATCTGGTGATACAGATTATCAACAATGTCATCGCTTGAAATAACTTTCTTTGCAAGAACAATGTCCCGGTTTGTGTAGGCATTGATGCTGTCATTGAGCATTTCCTGGATTTCATTTCCCATTTCATTAAGTTTGGAATTGATGAATTTCCCAAGAACATCTTTATTTGAATTGCCGGATGTGTACATTTTTTTCATTAAGTCTGCAATATCTTCTGCATGGTCTCCGATTCTTTCCATGTCTGTAACCATTTTGAGTGCGGATGTGATGAATCTTAAGTCGGTGGCCACAGGCTGCTGCTGCAACAGAAGTTTAATGCATAGCTGTTCTATTTCTTTTTCCTTTTCATCAATTGCATCATCAGCCTTTATAATTGCATCTGCCGAACTTGAGTCATGTGACATCAAAGCCAGAATAGAGCTTTCAATGGCAACCTCAATCATTTTTCCCATGGTTATAATTGCTGTGTTTAGTTTTCGAAGTTCTTCTTCATATTTCTCGCGCATATTAACCAAACCTTCCTGTGATGTAATCCTCTGTTTTTTTGTTTTTAGGCATGCTGAAAATCTGCTCAGTGTTTCCAGCTTCAATTATTTCTCCGAGCAAAAAGAAAACTGTTTTGTCACTGATTCTAACAGCCTGCTGCATGTTGTGGGTTACAATTATAATTGTGTATTTTTCTTTCAACTCCATTACACAGTCTTCAATTTTTGATGTGGAAATTGGATCTAGTGCAGAAGTAGGCTCATCCATAAGCAGAACGTCAGGAGCAACTGCAAGGGCACGAGCAATGCAAAGTCTCTGCTGTTGTCCGCCGCTTAATGCCAGTGCTGATTTCTTCAGATTGTCTTTCATTTCATCCCAGATAGCAGCATTTTTCAAAGACTGTTCAACTATTTCATCAAGCTCAGATTTTCGTTTTATTCCATGGGTTCTTGGACCGTAGGCAATGTTGTCGTAAATACTCATTGGAAATGGATTGGGCTTTTGAAATACCATTCCAACTTTTTTTCGCAGCATGTTAACGTCCATGTGGCTGTCAAAAATATTTTCGCCGTCCAGAGTAATTTTCCCGGTAATCCTGCAGTCTTCAATCATGTCGTTCATTCTGTTGAGGCTTTTTAGCAGTGTTGATTTACCGCATCCGCTTGGTCCGATGAATGCAGTAATTTCATTAGGCTCAATGTTCAGGTTTATTTTCTTGAGTGCATGAAAGTTCCCGTAGAATAAATCCAGGTTTTCAATTTTTATTTTTTCCATGGCCACAGTTTAGGATGCTCATGTAATGATTTGATTAAGAAATGGTAAAGTTTGGGTGAAATTTTAATCCGGATATTTTTGAATGAAATGAAAAATTTTGTGATTTTGAAAATCCAGACACACGGTTTTCAATAAAAAAGCCCGTCTTATAGTTCATAGGACAGGCTGGTAAAATTATTCTTGAAAATTACATTACTTTGCAGGTTTTGCTTTTTTAGGTGCCTTTGCTGCAGTTGTTTTCTCTTCTGGTTTTGCAGTAGTCTTTGATGTAAGTTTTTTTTCGAGTCTTGCAATTTCCTTTGTCAAAGCCTTGTTTTCAACCTGAAGTTTTTTGATTTCTGCCTTTAAATCTTTCTTTTCCAGCATAAGTTTTGCAATTTTTTCATCTTTTGCAGAAATCTCATTGTTTTTCTTTGTGATCCATTGTTTGTGAGCAGCAGCAGAAGTCGATTTGTCCAGCATTTCCTTTTGTTCTGCAATGATGTTTTTTCTTCGTGTATCAACGGCTTTTTGTGCCGGAGTTTTTTCCTTGATTTCTGCAGGTGCAGCTTTTTTACAACATGCCATAAATCTTTCCTCCAATATTTAAATTATAGCATCAAAAGTTTCATTTATCAAAATTTTTTTAATTGATGAGATTTTCTTCATGAGATTTTCTTCATGTATTTTTTTAGTGGCTTTAAAAAAGTTACTGATGAAAAATATTTAAAAGCAGCAGGGAGATAAAATGAAACGATTTCTTCAATTTATATTAATAACATATTTAGTTTCAGCGGTTTTGACTTTGCCCAGCTGAAACCATTTTATGGAACAATGTTTGACGAAAAATGGGCTTAGTGGTCACCGCTGTTGCCGCTTCTGGCAATCTTGCACTTGCAAAGGCAAACTACTTCCCGATTTTTCTTGCTGCAATCCCTGCCAGAAGATTAATTCCCGAAACCATGAGAAGAAGCACAACTGACGTTGCAAATGCCTGACCTGTATGCAGTCCTTCTGAACTCAAAACATACATGTGCACGGCAAGTGTTCTTCCAGATTCAAATAATCCGCCTGGAATTTGTGCTACCGTTCCGGAAGTGTATATGAGTGCGGCAGTTTCTCCGACTACGCGGCCAATTGCAAGAATTATTCCGCCTAAGATTCCTGGAATTGCACCTGGCAGCACAATCCTGAAAACGGTTCTTAGTTTTCCGGCTCCAAGTCCATAGCTTCCCTCACGTAATGAATCAGGAACTGAATACAGGGCTTCTTCTGTGGTTCTCATGATTACCGGAAGAATCATTATTGCAACCGTACAGCTTCCTGCCAGAATTGAATATCCCCAGTGCAGAAATCCCACAAACAGCAGCATGCCAAACAATCCGTAAATGATGGAAGGAATTCCCGTAAGTGTTTCAGTCGTTAACCGGACGATTCTTACAAACCTGTTTTTCTTTTTAGAATATTCAGCAAGATAAATTGCAGATCCTATTCCAAGGGGGCATGCTATGAGCAGTGCAAGAATTGTCATCAGAAGAGTGTTCACAAGAGCTGGTGTCACGGAACAATTTTCTGATGTGTATTCCAGCGCAAAAAGAGACGGCTCCAGATATGGGATTCCTTTTGCAAGAATGTAACCAAGCATAAAAAGTAAAATTCCGAGGGTCACCGATGCACACAAATAAACTCCTGATCTTGCCAACAGGCTTTTAGTTTTCATGGAAGTTGCGCCAGCAAGCTGTCGCCGGGCTTTGCGAGGTTCCGCTTCCGCTCCATTGTTTGCCAGTGCAAACAACGTCTTCGCCGCCTCTCCAATCCCTAACTCATTTTTCATCATAAAATTTCTCCTGTCATGTTTTTACGAAAATTTTTGTAGAAAGAAAATGCAAGAACCTCATCATGTGTTCATTCCGTGGCTTTTGACTACGTTGAATATCATATTGATTCCAATAATGAACACAAAAAGAACAACACCTGTTGCAATGAGGGCTCCCCTGTGAAGGTCTGTTGCATATCCCATTTCAATGACAATATTTGCTGTAAGGGTTCTGACTCCTTTCAAGATTGAATCAGGAATTCTTGCCTGGTTTCCAGCTACCATGATTACTGCCATTGTTTCTCCGATTGCTCTTCCTATGCCAAGAATTACTCCTGCAAGTATTCCAGGTTTTGCTGCCGGAACCATTACCTTAAACACAGCGCCTTCGTGTGTTGCTCCAAGTGCCCTGGCACCTTCATAGTAGGATGATGGAATTGCGTTGAGGCTGCTTTCTGATACTGAAATTATGGTTGGCAGAATCATCATTCCAAGGAGAAGGGATGCAGTAAGAACTGAGCTTCCGTTTCCTCCGAATGTGTTTCTTACAAAGGGAACAATTACCATGAGTCCGAAAAAGCCGTATACTACGCTTGGAATTCCGGCAAGCAGGTCAATTCCGTTTTTCAAGGGGCCATGCAGTCCTTTCGGGCAAAACCTCGAAAGAAATATTGCAGTCATGAGTCCAATTGGAACACCAAAAAGAATAGCCCCTGCTGTTACGTACACACTTCCAGCAATCATGGGGAAAATTCCGAATGTGTCATTTCCTGGTTTCCATTTTTGTCCCATAAGAAAGTCAATGGCTCCGATTTTGTGAATGGCCGGTATTCCGCTGGCAAAAAGAAAGAGACAAATCATTAGTACTGCCAGAATTGAAAATGCGGCACAAACCAGGAATATTAATTTGAATAATGATTCTTTTGTTTTCATAAAATATTAATGCCTTTTCCAGCCATGAATGTCCGGAAGCTTTTGATTTTTTTGCGTTAGGGATTGTAAGGGCAGCGAAGCTGTTGCCTGAGCCAGCAGGCAATGAAGGCGAAAGCCGGAACCCTGAAAAGCCCGACGGCTGGAGTTTTGACCTTTCAAAACTCCAGCGAACGCCCTATTTGATAATTTCATTCCACTTCTGGATTTTTCCAGTGTAGATGTCGCGGACGGTGTTTTTGTTAGCGTTGTCCAGTGGGTTTGATTTGTTGACAACAACTGCAATACCGTCCATGGCAATAGTGATTTCCTTGAGTCCCTTTGACTTTTCAGTTTCCTTGAGACTGCGGCTTGCCATTCCAATGTCACAGGTTTCTGATGCAGCATTTGTTATTCCAGTTGTAGAGTCGCTTGTCTGGAGCTCAATCTTTACATTAGGATTCACAGACTTGTAGGCTTCAATTAGTTTTTCCATTACTGGAGAAACTGAACTTGATCCTGCAACAACAACCTTTCCTGATGCCTTGCCTGATGATTTGAAGCTGTAAGCAGAATTTGTGTCCACGGAAATGTACTTGTTCTTTTCAACGATTTTCTGCCCCTGATCGCTCATGATGAAATTCACAAAGTCCTGTGCCGCTGCAGAAATACTTGCCTTTACCGCAATGTTGAATGGTCTGCTGATTTTGTAGCTGCCATTTTTGATGTTGTCAATTGTTGCCTGAACACCGTCAATTTTCAGGGCCTTTACTGAATCGTTGAGTGAACCAAGGGAAACATAACCGATTGAGTAATTGTCTCCGGCTACGCTGGTGAGCATTACTGATGTTGAGTTTGTGATTGCGGCTTCGTCTGTTGTGTAGTCAACTTTCTTTCCGCTGGAATTCTTTTGTTCAACACCGAAGAGTTCAATGAATGCACCGCGGGTTCCGCTTCCGTCTTCACGGCTCAAGACTGAAATTGATTTCTTGCTGTTGAATTTTGGTGCTGCAAAAACTGATGCAGCTGCAGTAATAGCCAGAGCCATTGCTGTGATTTTTTTAAGTGTAGGTTTCATAAGAAAAATCTCCTCATAATTAAGATAGACTTAATCTACAGAAGCTGTGTTAAGCTATCGGGAAGATTCTGTTAAGTTTTTGTAAAATAGTTTCGTGTTATGCATGGGGTGCAGGCAGTATATTGTCATGGACTTGAAAATTCAAAGATAATCAAAACCAGTCCTGGTGACGTTTTGGTGATTGAATTTTTATCCGGATGCTGGAAATTGTGGTAATCTAGAATAAGGTTAACCCTTGTCCTGAAAATGGGAAGGGTATGGCCTAAAAAGGAGAGGTTGCCATGAATTTTTGTTTGAAAAAAAATTGTTCTGATAAGTTTGTCTTATTCACTGTTTTGATTTCGTTTTTGATTGCTTGCCTTTATGTGTGGAAAGGAATAAAGACTGAATTTTCACTGCTTGCATACATTATTATTGGAATGAATATTCTGTATGTTCCTTTTGCCATTTTGTTTTCCAGAAGCGGATTTCCTTTCTTCTATATTATCTACTCGGCCTTCCTGATTTTTTCAATGGCATTTGAGCAGACCTATCTTTACAATAACTACTCGGCTTTATTCATTATCTGCGTTGTCATCATGATTCAGCCAAAGATAAGAATTCCGGCTATTATTCTGTATTTTGTTCTGGTGACAATTGCCTTCGCTTTGAATGAGGAAATTCTCTATCACTATTTTATTCATGTTGTCAGAAGTATCTGGTATATCGGCCTTGTTGACTTTGTCCTCAGTGATAAGTTCAGGCGCAAGAAACTGGTTCTGTATGAGGATGAGAGGATGATTCTGGATCAGCTTTGTGAGGGAAAGGTTTATCAGAAAGAAGTTGAGGGATTCAGCGAAAATACAGTATATCGAAAACTAAAGGCTGCCCGCGAGCGAAATGGAAATGTTACCCGTGAACAGCTTGTTGATGCTTACAGAAACGAAAAGGAGAATGCCAGTCAGGAGTGATATTAAGGTGATGGTTTGCGGGTGAATTCATTTTGATTTTTTTCCTGGTAGTGTTAACTTGAATTAGAGTTTGAGTAGACTTTGAAAATACTATTTTTCAGGTGCTATCAAAGTTTTAATTTGCATGACTGGGTTGCAGTCAGGAGGAAAAAATGCAGTTGAAGTTTTTTTATTGCAAGCATTGCGGAAAGATTATTTCCATGGTGAAGGATGGATCTCCGGAAACAATTTGCTGTGGTGAGCCAATGAGTGAACTGATTCCCGGGGTAACAGACGGTGCTGCTGAAAAGCATATTCCTGTCATTAGGGTTTCCGGTACCACTGTTTCGGTGACTGTTGGCTCTAAGCTCCATCCAAGTGAAAATGAGCATTACATTGAATGGATCCTCCTTCAGACGGATAAAGGCATTCAGCAGAAGAGGCTCTATCCTGGAAATATTCCTGAGGCTGATTTTGCCATTATGATAGGTGAAAAGGTAGAGGCGGCCTATGAATACTGCAATCTGCACAAGCTGTGGAAAGCGGACTATTAGACAGGAACCTTTTCCCTGCAATGACACCCATAATTTGAATATTTCCTTGAATTTAACGAAAAATGTAACCATAATAATTGACATATAAAGCTAAATTTAGGTTTTTGAGGATGGTTGCGTATTTTTTATGTGACTTATCCTCGGATTTGAATTATGGACGACAGCGAATACTATTCAATAATGCGAAGGCAGTATTCTCATCCAATATCTGTCAAGAAAAAGAAAAATCCTGAACCAAAAGCAAGGAATCAGCAGAAATTGGGAAATACTCCGGGCTCTTTTTCAGAATGGACCAGGAAATATGGCCATGAGGATGCAGAAATGTTCTCTGAAAGAAATGATATGGAATAGTTTTCCTGTTGTTGAGAGGGATATTATGAATGTGTTTTCAACCTTCAAGTTTAGGATTATTTGTGTCATTGCAGCACTCATAGTTGCTGTTTCCATTTTCCTTACCTATACTTCAATCAGGCAGATTCATCAGGTTTCTGAGAATGTTTTTGGAGACCAGGGTAGGATTGTTCTTGATAAGGCATCGAAGGTTATTGATGCAGAACGCTTCACCAATCTGGCTGCTTCTCTTGACCGAAATGATCCGTATTATGATATTTTGTATGAAAAGCTATACGAAATCAAACAGTTTTATTCATGCCGATTTTTGTATACGATGACAAGGGTCAATGGAACTGAGTTTGCCTATGTTGTTGATGGAAGTACAGTTGAGACGGATGAGGAAAATTTCTCTCCTATTGGAACCATTGAGGATATTTCCAGTTATGGAGAGGCACCCTTTGACTGTTATGACAACATGAGGTTTGCCGCCTCTCACATTGAAAATCAGGAAGACTGGGGAAAGACAATTTCAGTCTATTCTCCAATCATGTATAATGGAAAGATCGTCGGAATGCTTGCCTGTGATTTTGATGCCGAAAAGCTTTCTGCCACTATTGACCATTCCAGCAGGAATATGATTATTGGCTGCGCAATTTGTCTTGTTGTTGTAATCCTTGCCATGTGGCTTTATATTGGAAACTTCTTCAGAAAGATTGCACGTGTTTCAAATGCAATGGATGTTATTTCTTCTGGTGCCAGGGATCTTACTGCACGTGTTCAGGTTTCGGGGAACAACGAAATTTCCATGCTTGCATCTTCATGCAACAAGGTTATGGCCAGCCTTCAGGAAGTTATTGGTGCAGAAAAAAAATCAGTTGAGGGACTTGCCCTTAATTCTCATGAGCTCATGAATCAGACTTCACAGAATCTTTCTGCAATTGCCACGGCAGATGAATCTGTTACTGAAATCTATGAGAAGGCACAGGCTCAGAGTTCCCTTATCGACAAGGCAATTTCGGTAATCAACGAGTATGTTAAGTCAGTCAATGAGCTTGATGGAAAGACCAAGGCCCAGGAAAATGCCATCGAGGAATCAAGTCAGTCTGTTGATGCAATCATGGACAATATAAAAGTACTCACAAATGCCCTTGAGAATATTTCTGAGGAATACAAGAAAATTGTCATTGATACAAGGGATGGTCGTGAAAAGCAGAAGGTTGTTGTGGACAAGATTTCGCAGGTTCAGGAACTTGCAGAAAACCTTAATTCTGCAAACTCTGTCATCACACAGATTTCATCACAGACAAATCTTCTTGCAATGAATGCAGCTATTGAGGCAGCCCATGCGGGAACAGCCGGAAAGGGATTCAGTGTTGTTGCAGAAGAAATCAGAAAGCTTTCAGAAACTTCAGCAACTCAGACTAAGTCTGTAAGTGAGCTTCTTGAGGCAATTGAGTCGTCAATCGCAGGTATTGCAAATGCATCTGACAATTCAACTCAGTCATTTGACGTTCTCGGTGAAAGAATCAGGACTCTCGACAATGATATAATCAACATCAGGGAAAAAATCGAGAGACAGAGCGAAGAAGGACGAAAAATCAAGGAAATGATGGGAATTATTTCTGATGCTTCAAACATGATTTCCCAGAGTTCAGGAATGATAAAGAAGAAGAACAAGGTTCTTGAAAGTCACATTGAGGAACTTCATTCTTCGGCAAATGAAATTCTCATGGGTTCTGAAGTTTCAAAGGAATATCTCAAGAGAATGCAGGAGTCTACAAGTCGTTCAGCTGATAAGAGCAGGCAGAACCTGGGACTTTGTGAGGAAGTCAGAAGCATAGTCAACTCATACAAGACAGTGTAAGTTTTGGAAACGGCATGCTTTTGTTTCATGTCCTGACTGGAATTTGTTTGCTGATTAAATTTAAGCATCCGGATGTAAGTGCTATGCTGTGGTCCGGATGTTTTGCCTGAGACTATTTTCGTGCTTTCGGGGCATCTTTTACTGTTCCGTAGCCCCAGTCCATTATTCCGCCGAATTCAAGGACATTTTCATATCCCATGGTTCCAAGCTTTTGCGCAGCCATTTTGCTTCTTCTGCCAGACCTGCAGTAAACCAGGATCATCTGTTTTTTGTCGCGAAGCTGTGCAGGTGGAATGCTTCCGATGGTTTCCACTGGAATGTTGATTGCTCCCTTGATGTGTCCTTCGTCAAATTCCTTTTTTGTTCTCACATCCAGGATCACTATGTTCTTGTTGTTGTCCATGAGTGATTTTGCTTCTTTTTGTGAAATCTGCTCGTATGCCATGGTAGTCTCCTTTTTTTGTGCTGAGGCTGGAATCATGCTGAGTGTCATAAGTACCGGAAGAATAATTCTGGAAAAAATTTTCATATTTATTCTATTATAATCAATTTTCGTTTGAAATTCATCAATTAGCCCTTATAATGTATGTGAAAATTTATTCGTGGAGTAAAACATGCCTTTTATTGATTCAAAAATTACACTCAAGCTTTCTGATCAGCAGAAGGAAGACCTTAAGCGGGAACTGGGAAAGGCCATTTCGGTAATGAACAAGAGTGAAAACTATCTTATGGTTGGAATTCTTGATGGATATGACCTGTTTATGGGCGGAAAAAAACTTGAAAAGGGTGCCTTTATTTCAGTTCAGGTTCTGGGAACTGTTGATCAGGCTCAGAGTCAGAAGATGACAGGTGAAATCTGCAGGATTGTTTCGGAGCAGCTGGATATTCCTGGAAGCAACGTTTACGTGAATTATCTTGGATACCGTGACTGGGGCTGGAACGGCGGAAATTTCTAGTTTCTGGCTGTCCTTATCTGTCATCATTAAAACGGGACAGCTGTACTTTACTTGTTTTCCTCAAAATGTTTCTGGTAGTACTTGTCCCTGTAAGCCTTTGGAGTCATTCCCTCATATTTTTTGAACACTGCAATGAAATGGGAGTGGCTTGAAAAACAAAGGTAGTTGCTTATGTCAATGAATTCTTCCTCAGTGTAGCGCAGCATGTTCTTTGCTTCTTCTATGCGGACTTTCTGTATGTACTGGGTTATGGTCATTCCAGTGGTTTTCTTGAAAAGCGTAGAAAGATAGTTTGTGCTGATGTGGGATGCATCGGCAATATCTTCAAGCAAAAGCGGGGTTCTTAAGTGTGCATGAATGTATTCCTTTGCCAGTGTTACTGTCTTTGATATGGAAGAATCGTTTATTCCCTGCATTCTCTTTGTGAAATCAAAAATCATTTCCTTGTGAAGGGCAACAATACTTTCTTCTGAGTGAAGCTTGTCTGATTTCTGGATGTAAAGGTCGCTTAGGGTGTATGAGGATTCTGCTGGCATTCCGCCTTCAATGCAGAATCTTGTTATCATGGCAACACTGACAATGAAGTGATACCTGATGTTGTTGATGGCGTTGTCAGAAAGCTTGCCCATTCCGTTGGAGCAAAGAGGGGAGTACAGCTTTTTTGCGGCTTCCAAGTCACCGGTTTTTACGGCATTGTAGAAAGCAAGCTCCTTGGAGTAAGAGTCGTGGAATATTTCATTTTCGCTCTGGAAAAGCAGTTTTTCCGGAAGTTCTCTTGAGGAATCCATGTATTTATTTTAACCCATAAATTGTAAAAATAAAGAAAATTTTGACAAAAATAGTATTTTAAAGGTATATAACAATGAAATCCGGTCATAACATTATTGTCGAGGATAATAAGTTGGTTATTATCAATTACGAGAATATCCCCTCAGGGACAGAACAATGATTTAACTATAAAAATACTACCAGTCAGTCATCGAATGACAAAACCGCTAGCTAGCGTCGCTACACACGCAAGCCGGCAAGGAAACTATCGTTCCGTCTTGCGAGTGTTTTTGCCATCCGGTGCCTTCCTTCCCGTATTTTTATAATAATTACTTCCACTGTCCGTGAGGGGATATTTCCGATCAATTACAGACAATACTTGATAGGGGTAAATGAGATGATTAGAAAACTGTTTTTTGCATTGTTCGTGTTTTCTGCATTCGGCTGTGCGGGTTTTTCTGCTCAGGAAAAGATTTCTTATGAGGGATACTCACTTAAGTTTGAGGATAATTTTGATGGCAGCAAGCTTGATACAAAAAAGTGGGGCTTTGAATTCCATGAGCCGGGCTGGGTAAACAACGAACTTCAGTCTTATGATGACAGCAAGGAAAACACATACGTTAAGGACGGAAACCTTGTTATTCAGGCACTTGAAAAGAACAATGGCGGAAAGAAGACATATACTTCTGGACGTATCAATACTCTCGGAAAATTCGAGGCAAAGTATGGTATTTTCGAGGCACGCCTTAAGGTTCCACAGGGACAGGGATTCCTTCCGGCATTCTGGATGATGCCAGCCAATGAGCAGATCTATGGTCAGTGGCCTCTTTGTGGTGAAATTGATATCATGGAAGTTCTTGGAAACGACATCAAAAAATCATACAGCACACTTCACTTTGGTGAACCACATACTCAGAAGCAGGTTTTCAAGACTCTCAAGAAGGGTGACTTTGCAAACGAATTTCACACTTATGCAGTTGAGTGGCTCCCGGATGAATTCAAGTTCTATGTTGACGGAGAATATATCGGCTCAGTAACAGAATGGTTTACAAAGAAAGCTGGCGATGAACCTGTAACATTTCCGGCACCTTATGATCAGCCTTACTACATGATTCTCAACGTTGCTGTTGGTGGAAACTGGCCTGGAAACCCGGATCATACAACAAAGTTTGATGAAAGAGCACAGATGGTAGTTGATTACGTTCGCGTATACCAGAAGGATTCCTACGACGAAAACGTAACAATGAAGGAAGTTGAAGTCAAGGTTCGTGGTGCAGATGGAAAGAACGGAAACCTGGTTCGCCAGAGCAAGAACTCATGGGAGTACATGCAGCAGCTTGGCGGAGATGGTGCTTTTAACTACAACAATGGAGTTCTTGAGGTAACAACAAAGAAGGCTGGTACAGTTGACTATTCTGTTCAGCTTGTCCAGGCAGACATTCCACTCGTAAAGGGTGCATACTATGAGTTCAGCTTTGATGCATGGTCAACAGAAAACCGTTCAACAATGGTTGGTCTCACAGGTCCAAACAATGGTTTCGTAAGATATTTCGGAGATGAAAAGATTTCCCTTACAAAGAACAAAAAAAACTACAAGTTCAAGTTCCAGATGAAGGAAACAACAGATCCAGCTTGTCGTATCGACTTTAACATGGGTGCCACATCTTCTGCTGCACCAATTTACATCAGCAATGTTGTAATCAAACAGGTTGGAAAGGGAGCTATTGAAACAGCAGAAAAGTCAGTTACTGCAGACGGAAACTACATCTACAACGGAACATTTGATCGCGGTTACGGAAGAATGAAGTACTGGAAGGCAGAATGTGCCGATGGTTCTTCACAGGAAGTTACTAATGTTAAGAATGTTCGTGAATGCAAGGTAGTTGTTGGAAAGGCGGGAGCAAATGCTGTTGTTTTAAGTCAGGATAAAATTCCCCTTGCAAGTGATACAGAATATGTGTTCACACTTGAAAGCTCAACAAAGAATGCCGATAAGGCAAAGCTCTTCATAAACGATACTCAGATTAAGCTTGTTAAGTCTGGAAAAGGATACAAGGCCGTATTCAATGCCGGAAAATGTGGTGCAACAAGTACATTCAAGATGGTATTTGAAAACAAGGGTGAATACCGCTTTGACAATATCCGCATGGTTGAAAATGCACTTCTCAAGAACGGCTCATTTGCAAAGGGAATGGCTGGCTGGGAACTCTACACATACAGTTCAGCAGATGCAGAAGTTCAGGCTAAGGACAAGGCTGTAGTTACCATCAACGATACAAATGATGCTGAATGGAAGATCCAGCTTAAGCAGAACAATGTTTCACTCAAGAAGGGTGCAAAATATGTTTTGAGCTTTGATATTTCTTCAACAAAGGATCGTGAAGTTAAGTATGCCCTCCAGAGAGACGGTGCAAGATGGAAGACTCTTCACGGTGTTGAGGACTGGGTTCCATATAACAATGGTCCTGTTGTTAATGCAAAGAAGGATGTTCAGCATGTAGAGCAGGAATTCACAATGAAGTATGCAGATGATGATTTCGTAATCCTTACATTCAGCCTTGCTGCAGTAAATGGCAAGAAGGTAAAGGGTGAGCATAAGATTACAATCAGCAATGTAAAGCTTATTGAAAAGTAATTTCCCTGGTCAAAAAACTGAAGGTAAAAACTAATGGAAGGGGCTGTCCCAAAAGTATGGGGCAGCCCAACTTATTTTAAAGACAAACGAATTCCTCTGTGATAAAATTTAAACATGAGCAGAGGCGTAAGTAACAAAATCACATACAAACCATACAGCCAGAATGAACAGTGGCTTTTACCACCAAGCCTTGACGAACTGGTACCGGAAAATCATTTTGCAAGGATCGTAAGCAAGACAGTAGATGAACTGAGAATCGAAGAAGTGTTTGCCAATAATACGAAAGGCGGCGGAGCAAGCAGATACAATCCAATCATGCTTTTGAAAGTATAAATCTACTGCTACATGACAGGAACATATTCATCAAGAATGATAGCAAAACAGTGCCGAGAAAACGTAAACGTGATGTGGCTTACAGGATTCCAGAAACCAGACTTCCGGACAATCAACAAATTCCGTGGAGAAAAGCTGAAGGACTCAATCGAAGAAATATTCACCTCAACGGTAAAGCTGCTGAACAGGAAAGGCTATGTAAGCCTTGAGAAATATTTCGTGGACGGAACAAAAATCGAAAGTGCTGCAAACAAGTACACCTTCGTCTGGAAACGGGCAGTCGAGAAAAACGAAAAAAGGCTTGATGAAAAGTTGAAAGTATTCCTGAAGGATGTTGAAGAAATCACTCACAAAGAAAATGAAGTTTACGGCGACAAGGATTTTGCAGAACTTGGAGAAGACATTACTGTAACAAGTGAAGAAATCAAGGAAGCTGCTGCCAAAATCAACGAACGTCTTGCCGAAATAAATGACCTTGATGATGAAGAATCAAAAGGCGTAAAAAAAACTGAAAAAAGCAAAACGCCGGATTGAGAAGGACTATCTTCCAAGAAAAGAAAAATATGAAAAGGCGAATGAAACCTTCAACGGCAGAAACAGCTACTCAAAGACAGACGAAGACGCAACTTTCATGAGGATGAAGGAAGACCACATGCTCAACGGGCAGCTCAAGCCCGGCTACAACATACAGGTCGGGACAGAAAACAATTTTGTGATCGGCTATGATGTTTTTCCAAACCCGACGGATACAAGAACATTCATTCCACATCTTGAAAATGTACAGAACCGCTTGGGATGCAGATTCAAGACAGTGATTGCAGATGCTGGTTATGGAAGCGAGGAGAACTATGATTACCTTGAAGAAAAAGAAATAACAGGTGCGATCAAATATTCGACTTACGAAAAGGAAACAAAACGAAGCTTCAAGAAAAAAGCATTCAATCCTGAAAACTGGAAATATGATGCTGAGCAGAAAGAATACACCTGTCCGTGCGGAAATCCTGTTCCATATAAAAGGACCGTAACGAAGAAAAATCATTCTGGCTATGAACAGACTTACGATGTCTACCAATGTGAAAACTGTGAAGGCTGTCCGTTCAGGGAATCATGCACAAAATCTGAATACGGGAGAATGATACAGCGGAATGAAAACTGGATTTCTCAGAAGACAAAGGTAAAGGAACTCCTCGCAACTGATGAATATAAAGCCCTCATGAAAAAACGCTCGACAGAGTGTGAGACTGTCTTCGGCCAGACAAAGGGAAACCTGAAATTCAGAAGGTTTCATTTACGCGGTAAGGAAAAAGTCGGAATAGAATGGGGATTATTGATGCTTGGGTACGATTTTAAGCAGATTGCAAGGCTGCTGAAAGCCTGAAAGAAAAAAAACTTCACCTTAAAAAACAAAAATAAAAAAATTACAAAAAAGGAGCTGCCCTTTTTGAAGTTTTAATAACTTCTAGGACAGCCCTTTTTTTTGAGAATAATCTCTCAGGGAAAGAAATTACATTTTCAGAAAAAAAAGATTTTTTTTTGGAGCAAGTCAAGCTTGTTCCAAAAATTAATTGAACAGATTTATCTTCCACAAATTAAAAAATCCCCTGTCGGAGCTGGCTTTGCAGTCGAAGGGAATTTGATTCATGTTTAGGCTTGCATCTGTTACAACAACGATTAGCAGCCGAGAATTAATAATGAATTAATTGTAAGTCGCAGTTTTGAATCTCTGCGAGACTGATATTGAGTACAAATTGTTTTTGTGCTACCTCAAGAAGTTGTACTTTCTTCCTTGTGTAGCTCACATCAGACAGCTCTTTTTTAAGCTCGGCACTTGGGCTAAAAAGGACAAGCAGGTTTTTAATATCGTTCGAACTTACGTCCTCTGCCTTTTCATGCCCTATCGAACTGAATGAAAGCTTAAATATTCCAAATTTGTTCAGTCTGATGCGGTTAGAACTTTTTAGGTACTGTGGCATCTTATCCAAGAAAGTCGCAAGCTGTCGCTTGCTTCACAAGTTTTCGTTTTACGAAAACTTGCATCTATTGGTTTGCCTATAGTTTTATCGATTTTCTTTACGGAAAGATTGATTTGCAAGTTTTGGGAGCGTAGCGTACAAAACTTGGGAACAACCGTAGGTTGCGACCACCTCCGCTAGCGATTTTTTTCTATGGGAACTCCGATGGAGCTCATATCTTTGACCGAAAGATACGCCTTTAAAAATAATAGATTTATTTGCCAATCGGCAAATTTTTTCTGAGATTTTTAAGGAAGGTGCCGTAAAATTCTCAGTGAGTTTTTAAGAATTCTCACTGACTTTAAAAAATCTCAGTGAAAATTTTTGAATTTTCGCCTTGGTGTCATTATTTGGCATTTTGAAGTGGTATAATACCACTATAAATTTCTTTAGAAATATGATACATTTAGATATTTAGGTGGGTGAATTTGAATTGTATTGACCTATTTTGCGGTTGTGGAGGTCTATCTCTTGGCTTTGAAAAAGCCGGTTTTGATATTCTTCTTGGGATAGATGCATGGGAAGATGCCATAACGACATTTAATTACAATCATAAAAACTCAAAGGGGATTTGTTCTGACCTTTCTACGCTTAACCCCAAAGATATAGAATCTCAACTTAATGGAAAGTCTGTAGATGTGATAATAGGTGGACCACCTTGTCAGGGATTTTCTGTTGCAGGGAAAAGAATTGTCGATGATGAGCGAAACAAACTTTATAAAAACTTTGTTCGATTTGTAGAATTCTTCAAGCCCAAAGCCTTTATGATGGAAAATGTGCCAAATATTCTATCAATTGGTAATGGTATAGTAAGAGATGCTATCGTAAAAGATTTTTCAAACTTAGGGTATAAAGTTGTCTATAAAATATTAACAGCCTCGGATTATGGAGTTCCCCAGAACAGGCGAAGAACTTTTTTTGTAGGATTTAAAAATGGAAATGAATTTACCTTTCCACTTCCAACAGTAAAGCAAAAAGTAACGTCAAAAGAGGCAATTTCAGATTTACCCGATAAAACTGTTTTAGACGGTGAAAAATATCCAGTTACTCCACAAAGTAATTATCAAAAGCTTATGCGGAAAAATGTAAACGGACTTTACAATCATCGTGTAACAGTTCATACCGAACAAACAAAACGAATAATCGCAATGGTTCCAGATGGGGGAAACTATAAAGACTTGCCTGTTGAATTACAGCAGACAAGAAAAGTTCATATAGCTTGGACTCGTCTTGACAGCTCAAAACCAAGTTTTACAATTGATTGTGGGCATAACCATCATTTTCATTATAAATATAATCGTGTTCCGACAGTTCGCGAAAGTGCAAGAATACAATCATTTCCTGATAATTTTATTTTTTTAGGAAAACTAGGAAGTCAACTTAGACAAGTTGGAAATGCCGTGCCACCATTGATGGCAGAAGAAATTGCAAAGGAGATAAAAAATGAGTTACAAGCCTGAAAATCAATATCGTTGCACTATTATTCGTGGAAAAAGCCAGTCCGAAGTTGAGGATTTATTACCATTTTATGCTCAGACTGTTCATAAAAACTGCCCATGCACTAAAGAAGAATTTGATTTTCGCTGTAACAAACAGTTGGCCAAATTCTTCTTTGGAAATGAAGATTATGACGGATTGACGGATGCAAATAAGAAAACAATAAGAAATCATATTACAGAGATTATGGGTAAACTCTTGGGGCTGTATTATACAACCCTTGAAGATATGGTGTATGAATCAGAATCATGCTCTTTTCTGCTATCAAAGAATGATTTTCCTGCTTTTTTCAAAAACATTTGTTTGAATTTTCAATTTCCTAATTTTGCTGATAAATTTCAAACTTTAAATGATAGACTTCAAAATAAAATAAATATTCGTCCAATGTGCTATGTAGTTGCATTTTTGGATTATGCAAGAAAGCAGACAATAAATAAAGCCATAACAAAGCAAGAGATTGGATATTATATTCTCAATAATCTTGATGTTCTTCAAGGAAATGTATCTGTTGAAGTTGTCTATGCTCAAATTATGAGCGACAGAAAAAACAAAATAAAGCGAGAGAAACTTCAAGGCTCGTATGATTGGCAACATATAAAAGAGCAATTCAATCTTCTTGAACTTGCAAACATTGTTGAAACTGATGCGGAATATATTTGGCTTAACACCAAAGAAGAGAATTCTATAAAACTATTCATTGAAAAGAACAAAGAAACATTATTTGATTTTTATCAATACAATTTCAATTCAGAGAATGAGAAAAAACAGGCAAAAGCTGATTGGACTTTATATTTTGGAAAACTAAATTCCGAAATTACAAAAGCCGAAACTCAATTTACAGAATCTCCTCAAATATCAGAATTAAAAAAGGAAAAAGGTTCTGTAGGTCTTTCAACTGTAGAACTTGGAGACAAAGGCGAAGCATTTGTTTACAGAATGGAATATGAAAGAGTAAAGGCATATAAAGAAAGACTTGTTAATAAAGTTTTACTCTTAGGAAAAACAAAGGGACTCGGATATGATATTAGTTCTATTGAAGCAAATGAAAATCCATCAAAACCTGAATTTGCAAGATATATAGAAGTAAAATCAACTACAAGAATCTCAGAGCCATCTTTTGATGATAATTGGTCTGATTCATTGAATCTGACTTCGAAAGAATGGATTGCAGCAGAACAGTACGGAGAGTATTACAATATTTATAGAGTTTATTTCACCAAGAAAAAAACAATTGTTATAAAAATTAACAATCCATTTAAAAAAGCAGAGGAAAACGAGATTGAAGTTTTTCCAACAATTTATCAAATGGATTTCACCGCAAAAGTTATAAAAAAGCAGTATGAGGAGAATGTATGAAAGTAGCGTCTCTTTTTTGTGGTTGCGGTGGTAGCGACCTAGGCATTTTAGGTAATTTCTCATATCTTGGTAAAAAATATAAGAAACTTGATTTTGAAATTTCCTATTGTATTGATTTCGACAAAAAAGCCGTTGAGACTTACAATGCAAATTTTTCTCATAAAGCTGTTTGTGGCGATGTTTGCGAGGCTGATTTTTCAACTATTGGAGATATTGATGTTTTGGTTGGAGGTTTTCCTTGCCAGTCTTTTTCTACAGTAAATCCAACTAAAGACACTAATGATGCAAGAGCAAATCTTTACAAGCAGATTGTGCGTTTCTTAAACGAAAAGCAACCAAAATATTTTGTTTGTGAAAATGTCAAAGGTCTTATGACTCTTCAAAAAGGTGCGATTATAAATAAAATAAAAGCAGAATTTGAAAGTTGTGGTTATAAGGTTGATTATCAACTTGTTAAAGCTGTTGAATTTGGTATTCCACAACGCAGAGAAAGAGTTATAATTATTGGTATAAGAAATGATATTAATAAGAAGTTTTCATATCCTAAACCCTTGCTCTCAGAAGAAAACTATACGCCTCTTTCAAGTGTAATAGACTGTCTTGCAATCGAAGAGAAAAAATATTATTTCTCCGAAAAAGCCGTACAGGGAATGAAAAATGCAAAGAACAATATGAAACGTGGGCTTTGGCAAGATTTATCTCAACCATGCTTGACAATAACTTCACATCTTGCGAAAACAAGTATAAACTCACGAGACCCTGTTCTTTTGGTAGACCCAGGCAAAGAACTTTATAGGAGATTTACACCACGAGAAGCTGCAAGAATTCAATCTTTCCCTGACAGTTTTACTTTTCCTGTTTCAGAACATTTTGCTTATAAACAGATAGGAAATGCGGTTCCGCCTGTTTTGATGTGGCATATTATGAATGCATTGCAAATAATGATTAAATCAAATATTGAATCCAATGATATACAAACAACATATCATTTAGAATCTTATTCACAAGAAAGATTGATGGCGTAGAGGAGAATTGAAAATGGATATCGAAAAGATTTATGGATTTGTAACTCCAGCATCAAAAAATGAAACTCATAAACAAGATGTAAATGGAAAAGAAATAGGTGCATCTGAAAAACTCTATGGAATTTTGTCAGAAATATTTTCACGAGTTGAAAATAAATGTGATATTCCCATAAAGTTTTTGTCAATTAATGGAACCCAGAATAATCCTGTATTGTTGAAAATAAAAGACTTGGATAATTCATTTTCTTATGAAAATGCCTTTTGGCTTGCAGATTTGTTGTCAAATTGCACTGATAAAACAATGAAAAAGGGATTATTTTTTATTGCAAAAATGAAGGACGGCAACAAATCAAGAATTGCCTTGTGTAGAATACCAGCAGAAGAAGGTATAACTGTAAAATCCGAAAAATCAAATTTACAGTTTGATGTATTGGAAGATGTCTTTATAAAAAATTCTCATAAATTTAAGCTCGCATTTTTCGACAGCGTAGATGACTTTATGGAAGGAAAAGCTACTGACAAGCAGATTAATGACACTAAAAAAATTAGATACTTATCTGATTACTGGGTTAAAGATTTTCTTTCATGCGAACTTACCATTACACCAAAGCGTGGAACAAAAATGTTGGCAGAAGCCATACGAAAGACAATAGAAGTTACTGAAAAAGAAACCGTACAAAAGGAACTAACTTCGATAATTCCACTAATTCAAAATGTAAATACACAAAAGACTTCTTTTGATGGTTTTTTCTCTCTTATGAATCTTTCAGAAGAAACAAAAAACGAAGTTTTGCAAAAATTAACTATAAATCCTACTGTACAATTTCAAATAGATTCAGAAGAGTTTAATAACACTTGCACCTATCAATTTATAATTATGGATAATGGAGCAATTGCCATTGCTCCATCTAACGAATTTAATTCAATCTGGACTATTGAGAAAAAACAAGAAAAAGTATTGATAAAATCTTTTGGAACTGTCATAAAAACAAAGTATAAACAGAAGGTATAAGTATGACAGAAGATGAAATTCGTAAAAAATATACAGAAAGATATGAGGCATTAAAATCTGCAGCACAAGAACTAAAAGATGATATAACAAAATATCTCTCAGATAAACAGAAATTTCATATTGATAGAATTGATACAAGGGCTAAAGATATAGATAGATTTGTCGCAAAAGCAACAAAGGTAATCGAAGATAAACAGACAAAAGAGCCAAAGTTAAAATATGAAAATCCATTATCTCAAATTCAAGATCAAGTAGGAGCTAGAATTCTTATATTATATTTAGATGATGTTGAAGAATTATCAAAAACAATAAAAAATTATTATGGTATTTATGAGGATGTGACAAAAGAACCTGATAATGATTACGAATTTAAATATTTTGGTAGACACTTTATTTTAAGTTTTCCAACAGAAATTAGAGAAAAATATGGAAAAGATAAGATACCAGTAGCCTTTGAATTACAAATAAAAACTTTATTCCAATATGCGTGGTCTGAATGTGAACATGATTTAAATTATAAGCCGCATGGTAAGGAAATAGATAAAGAAGGTCAAAGATTGTTGGCATTAGCTTCTGCACAATCATGGGGGAGCGATAGAATCTTTGATGAATTAATAAAGAAAACAAAGTTGGACTCTTAATAACATATAAATGCAGAGATAAAATCACCTAACAAGAAGTTCAAAGCCGACACGCAGTCAAGCCGCGTGCGATTTGATTAATTTCTTTAAATTTAGGCATTTGTACATTATAATTTAGAAATCATTGAAAAATTGAAAATATGATGCGTAAATTTTTTGGCATATTTTTGTGAGAGGAATCAAATGAGGGAATTTACTGGATACAAGCACGGTGTAAATTTGGGCGGATGGCTTTCTCAGTGTGAGCACACAAAAAAGCACTACGATACATTTATTGTTGAAGATGATTTCAAGAAGATTGCCGGGTGGGGTGTGGATCATGTTCGGCTTCCTGTTGACTACAATCTTGTCCAGAACAAGGATGGATCTTTCATTGAAAGCGGATTTGCCTACATTGACAAGGCAATTGAATGGGCAAAAAAATACGGTCTCAACATGGTTCTTGATCTTCACAAGACTCAGGGATTTTCTTTTGATGACTATTCTGAGCACGAAACTGGATTCTGGGAAAGCGATGTTCTTGAGGGATACTTCTACAGTCTATGGGAAGAATTTGCCAGACGGTATGGAAATGAAAGCATCCTGGCCTTTGAGCTTTTGAATGAAATAACAGACAAGTCATACAACGAAAAGTGGATGAAAATTGCTGAGAGTGCCGTTGCTGTAATCCGAAAGCATGCAAAAAACATCAGGGTTATTTTTGGCGGCTACTACAATAACAGTGTTGTTTCAGTAAAAGATCTGGCTATGCCATTTGATGAGAATATTGTCTACACTTTCCACAGCTATGAACCCTTGCTCTTTACACATCAGGGGGCATATTGGGTAAAGGAAATGGACAGAAATTTCCGAATGAAGTATCCGGTTTCAAAGACTGAATACAAAAAACTACTGACAGTTGCTCTTTCTGTTCCATCAAGATTTTCTATTTCAGACGATGCCTTAAGCGGTGAATATTTCAATGAGGAATATTATGAGAACATGTTCAGGGAAGCAATGGATGTTGCTGAGGAAAGGAATGTTCCCCTTTATGTCGGTGAGTATGGCGTAATTGATCTTGCTGATCCGGAGAGCACACGGAACTGGTATAAGGATATAAACAGTGTTTTTGAAAAGTATAACATTTCCCGATGTGCATGGAATTACAAGGGAAAGGATTTTGGACTTGATAATCCAAAATATGATAGTGTGAGAATGGATTTTATTTAGTGAATGCTGCATGATATTATGAAAATCCGTTGATATGAGGTGTTTATATGAGAAAGTTGGTTTTGTCTTCTTTGATTGGAATTCTTTCCTTTTTATTTATGAGTTGTGGTTTCACCGAAGGAACTGTAACCGTTTACAATGACAGCGATATAGTTGTAAGGGTTATTTATCTTGATAACAGAACTTACAGTGGGGATGACACCATTGTCCGCTTTATGTATTTGACCAAGGGGCAGTCCTATTCTCTGGATGTTGCCGAAGCAAGATATGAACTTTGCACTGACAACATGAAGAATGGATATAGGTTGGGCAAGAACATCGAGGTTTTTCATGGTGAAGAAACAGTCGTGAAAACCTCGCAAATGAAGTATGAGTATCTGCCGGTTGAATAGAAATGTTCGATCTCGTGATTTTTGCTGCCTGCATTCATGGTTAGTGTCCTGATGTGGGCTTTTTTAATTTTAACTTATTTTTTTTCAGGTAAATTAATGAAAGACAGACAGGATTCAATATATAAGGGATTCTTTTCAATTGTTACTCCAATAGTCATTCAGTATCTCATGTCGTCAATGGTTGGTGCTTCTGATGCCTTTGTACTGAAACTTTCGGTTCTGGGTGTGGCTTTCATTTTCACACTGGATGAATTTGTGAAGATTCCTGCAGTTTACATTCATTACATGAAATTCAGATGGGTCAAGAATATTACGAGGAGTTAGTAAAAAATGATTACAGAAGAAGAACGAACTCAGGCAAGAGAAATGCTGTCATTTATTGGCAGAAGTCCAAGCTGTTTTCATGCAGTAAAAAATATCAGTAATGTGCTTGTTCAGCATGGATTCCATGAAATTTCTGAGGAAACTGGATGGAACCTTGAGAAGGGAAAATCATATTTTGTAAAGCGAAACAATTCATCCCTCATTGCATTCACTGTTCCTGAGGATGAATTCAAAAGGTTTCTGATTTCTTCATGTCACTCTGATTCTCCATCTTTTAAGATCAAGGAAAACCCGGAAATTGAAGGCAGCGGATGTGTAAGGCTAAACATTGAAAAGTACGGCGGAATGCTTTGTGCCCCATGGTTTGATCGTCCGCTTTCGGTTGCAGGTCGTCTTTTGCTTAAGTCTGATTCTCCTTTTAGCCTGGAAGAAAAACTTGTTTGCGTTGACAGGGACCTTCTTGTAATTCCCAGTCTTGCAATTCACATGAATCGGGATGCCAATTCAGAGAAAAAATATAATGTCCAGAATGACATGCTGCCTGTGCTTTCTGCCGGTGAGGAAAAAACAGGCCTTGTTGATCTTGTTTGCCGTGAATGCAATGTTGACAAAAGTGAAGTTGTTGGCGCCGATTTGTTTCTGTATAACAGGGACAAGGGTACTTTTTTAGGAAGCGATGGTGAAATGATTGGTTCTCCGCGTCTGGATGATCTTGAATGTGCCTACACAACTTTGCAGGGGTTTATTGATTCTGAAAATAATCAGTCTATCATAATGTATTGCATATTTGACAACGAGGAAGTGGGAAGTCTTTCACGCCAGGGTGCTGATTCAACTTTTTTGGAAGATGTGCTTAAAAGAATTTGTCTTTCATTGGGCAGGTCTCAGGAAGATTATTATACACTTGTTGCAGGCAGCTTTATGGTAAGTGCAGACAACGGTCATGCTGAACATCCGAATTTCTCTTCATCAGCTGATCCCGTGAATAAGCCAAGATTAAATGCAGGTCCAGTAATAAAATTCAATGCCTCGCAAAAATACACGACAGACGGTATTTCTTCAGGCATGTTCACTCAGGTTTGCAAAAAGGCTGGCGTACCGGTTCAGACATACACTAATCGAAGTGACATTCAGGGTGGTTCAACTCTTGGAAATATTTCAAATGCACATGTTTCATTGAAGACTGTAGACGTAGGACTTCCTCAATGGGCAATGCACTCTCCCTATGAAACTGCAGGATCAAGAGATGTTTCATTAATGATTCGTGCCATGAAGTCATTTTTTGAAACTGTTTGATACTTTTGATTGATAGTCAAAACTCTAAAAAATACAAAAAAAACAAATTTTTTGAATTTTTATTAGTAAAAATGGAGATTTTCTGTTATAATATATTCATGGATATAACAACTGTTTATCCTGAGAACTGGATTAGATTTTCAGTTTAACATTAAATCAAAATATAGAAGGGTAAAATCATGAGTACAAGAAAAGAAGCACGCGTAGTAAAATTTGAAGTAAAGAAGAATAACGAAAAGGTTGTGATTTGGGCAGAAGTTCCAAAACGCGCTTTCACAGAAGGAAAGGTTAAGGCTGGAAACTATATCTGTTTTACAGATGATGAATACTGGAAGATTCTTTCAGCAAAGCGTCTCAGCATTTTTAACAAGCCAAGGGCAGATGAACGCATTTACGAAACAGCAAGTTTCAGAGATGGCGAGTAGTCTGAATATTTAATTGCATAAGGCTGTCCGGCAAGGGCAGCTTTTTTTTTGCCATCTTATTTCTACTGTCCGGTAGTATTTTATTATATTCCCCTGTTGTTAATAGGATTTAGCATTGATATAATCGGGTTATGGAAAAATCTATTTCATTTACAGCTTTAGACATGCCAAAGGCTGGGGATACTGTTCTTGTTGGTCTTTCAGGTGGCGTTGATTCAACTTTGACGGCATTGCTTCTCAAGGAAAAAGGATGCAGGGTTATTGGGGTTACCATGTCTTTGTGGGATGGATCTGTTGTAAAGATCAAGACTGACACCAATCGCACCAAAATCAAGGAAGCCTGCTATGGACCTGGAGAAGAAGAAAACATAGCTGACTGCAAAAGATTCTGCAGTGAAAATGGAATTGAATATTACGTTGTAGATGTAAAAAATGAATATAAGCAAATGGTTCTTGAATATTTCAAGACTGAATACAGGAACGGGCGCACTCCAAATCCCTGTATCATGTGCAACAAAAAAATCAAATTCGGTGCAATGCTGGAGGCGGTGGAAAAGCTGGGAATCAAGTACGATTATTTCTGCACTGGACATTATGCCCGCATTGTTAGGCCTGATTCCGGGCTTTATGGAACTGAATCTCGTCCTGCCATGGTTTCTGGAGCAACTGACATAACCAAGGATCAGACATATTTTGTTTACAGGGTTTCATCGAAGATTCTGGAGAAGGTAAGGTTTCCTCTTGCAGGCATAACAAAAAAAGAAGTTTTTGAGCTGGCAAAAAAGGCTAACCTGGATGCTGCCAACCGGGAAGAAAGCCAGGATTTTGTTGGTGAGGAATACAGGGAATCCCTTTTTTCTGATAAGGAAAGTGTTCCTGGAGATATAATTGACCTGGATGGTCATGTTCTTGGAAAACACCGCGGAATTGAATACTACACAATAGGACAGCGCCGTGGACTTGGAGTTGCATCTTCTCAGCCAATGTATGTTCATTCGATTGATGCGAAAAATAATCTTGTTGTTCTGGCAAAGAACGACGAACTAAATTCAAGGGCCTTGATTGCAGACGATTTTGTCTGGCCTGGTGATGTTGAGCCTGGTGAACCAATGGAAGCACTTGTTAAGATCAGACTTGCGTCAAAACCGGTTCCCTGCAGAATAACAAGATACGACACTCAGGAGAATGAGGAATTTACCGGTACTCCATGGAAAATTGAATTCGCTCAGGAACAGCGGGCAGTTGCACCAGGTCAGAGCGCAGTCTTGTATTCATCAGACGGATTAATTCTTGGCGGTGGAATCATATCAAAAGTTTTGAAATAATTAATTGAATATTGTCTTGACAAATTTATTTAGTTAATGTATTCTAACTATAGTTACTTAATGCTAACTACTAACCTCGATATAAGTTCCGTTCTTGAATTTAGTTCCAGTTCGGGCATTAAACCTTTGCCTGGCATGCTGTCTTTTGTGTGTGTTTGTCTTTCAGCATGTCAGGTGAATGTTTTTTTTTTGGAGGAATTTATGGCCAATGAGATAGGTATTGCAGTTATTGTTCTTGCAGTTTTTATTTCCGTAATCACAATTGTCAGGTCAAAGCTCCGTGGTCAAAAATGCATTGGATGTCCAAATTCTTCATCTTGTTCCCATTGCAATGAAAAAAATACAAAGTAAATAGACTTTTTTCTAGCCTGAAATTATTTGTTCAAATATTTGAAAATTGCAATTTTCAGAGGTAACAAATATAATTAAGCCGATTAATCTGCAGATTTGACTGCAAGTCGGGGTAATTAAATTGAAACTTGATTCAGAAATTTTCAGGGAAATCAGCATAAAGGATTTTGAAAATATTAAAATTGGAAACGCAACGGACTGTGTGAATGGAACTGGAGTTACTGTTTTGATTTGTGAAAAGGGTGCTCCATGCGGAGTTGATGTCCGCGGTGGTGGACCTGCTTCCAGGGAAACAACACTTTTGCTTCCTGCATCATATTCCCAGGTAATTCATGCTCTTGTTCTTGGTGGTGGAAGTGCCTACGGACTTGATGCAGCTGGCGGCGTAATGAAGTTTCTTGAAGAAAAGAAAATTGGATATGAAATTGCCGGCGGTTATGTTCCTCTTGTTGTTCAGTCAGATATTTTTGATTTGACTTGTGGAAACTTTCATGTTCGTCCTGATCAGGCCATGGGATACGCTGCCTGTGTTGGTGCCTATGAAAACAATTATCAGGATGGAAATTATGGATGCGGAACTGGTGCAACAGTTGGAAAATACAAGGGCATGGAATTCTGCACTAAAAGCGGAATTGGAAGCTATGCCATTAAGTGTGGAGATTTGAAGATAGGTGCAGTAGTTTGCGTCAATGCAGTTGGAAATGTTTTTGATGAAAATGGTAAGTGCATTGCAGGAATGATCAATGATTCTGCCACTGCATTTCAGTCACCTGAAGAAATTCTTTTTGGTAAGCTGGACGGCAAAAAAGAAAATGAAATGGCTGGAAACACAACAATAGGTGCAGTTCTTACCAATGCAAAATTTGACAAGTCAAGACTATCCAAAATTGCTTCCATGTCGCAGAATGCTTATGCAAAATCTATCTGGCCTGTTCATACAAGTGGTGATGGTGACACAATCTATGCTCTCAGTCTTGGTGAAGTGGAAGCCAACATTGATCTTGTGGGAATTCTTGCCCAGGAAGTAATGGAGCGTGCAATTCGAAATGCAATCTACAGTTCAAAGTCTGAATTTGGAATCAAGTGTGCAGGAGATTTGAATTTCTGATTTTAAATTCCATGCAGGATCTGTTAATTGACTTGTTAAAAATCATTTTATTGAAACAGAAATTTAATTTGACCCTTTCCCTGTCACATTCCAGACTCTTTTGATCAGAAGATATGATGCGGCAAGAGAAATAAAAATGTAAACCGGAAGAAGTGAAATTGAAATGTGGTTTGCAATAAGTCCGAATAGGGCAGGCATGACGCTTGTTCCAAAGTATGCAAATGCAGTTTGTATTCCAATAATTGCCTGGGATTTGTCTGTGCCAAAAGTTTCTGGCGTTGAATGCATGATGGATGGATAGATTGGTGCACATCCAAGGCCGATTATAATTAGTCCCCATAGAGATATGGTTTTTCCAAAAGGAAGGCACATGCAAATTGTTCCCAAAAGCATTAGGCTCATTCCGGATATTATGAGCTGCCTGTCAGAAAGTTTGAATGTAAGAAACCCGTTGACAGCTCTTCCAATCATTATTCCAGAATAGAATAAAGTTCCAAAGAAAACAGCAGTTTTTTCATCAATTCCCTTTGACAGTGCAAGATATGTTGCTGCCCACAGGCCTGTTGTTTGTTCGCAAGTACAGTAGAAGAAAAATGTCAGAAATGATGGTTTTGCTCCCGATGTGGAAAAAATTTCTTTTATCGTATGAGACTTTTTGTTCCTGGTTTCATTTTCTTCATTTTGATTATTTTTGGCTCTGTTGATTTTCCATACTGGAAGGCTTATTAAAATAAGTGCAGTCAAAGTAAATTGAATGAGTGAAACACAGGTGTATCCTCCGGTCCAGTTTTTTCCTTTTGAAATGCTTAGCCCCATGATGTAGGGTGCAAGTGAAGCTCCAACTCCCCACATACAGTGAAGCCAGCTCATGTGAAATCTTTTGTAATGAATGGCAACATAATTGTTTAGTGCTGCATCAATGCTTCCGGCTCCAAGTCCATAGGGAATTGCAAAAAAGCAAAGCATGCTGAATGAATTTGAAACTGAAAACATGAACATTGAAACTGCTGTGAGAAAAACACTTGTAAGGGTTACAATTGGAGTTCCCAGTTTGCCTGCAATTTTGTCACTGAAAAAACTTGATATGACTGTTCCCAATGCAATGAGCATAGAAATAATTCCCATGTATGATACAGGGACATTCAGCTGTGAAAACATTACTGGCCATGCGGATCCCAGAAGGGAATCAGGCAATCCCAGGCTAATGAAAGACAGATAGATAATTGACAGTAAAAGAAAAGCCATGTGCATATTCTATATGCCGGTCAATCATATATCAAGACAATAATTTTTTTTAGTCGGAGCAATTAGTTCAAGAGTGATTTGTCTATGCAGGTTGCAGGTGCATATCCAACGTCTGTTCTTTTACATTATGTTATTTTATGGCAAAATATAAGAATAGTTTTTTTAGTTATTTCATATTATTTTGGAGAAAAAATGTTTCAACTATGCAAGATGCAGATTGCCTGTCTGATAATGCTGATTTTTTCTGGACTCAATTATATACGTGAAGGAAAGGGACAGGTTTGCAACAGATATTTTGACTGGGTTTTTATCCTGGCTGAAATAACTGTTTTTTTTGACGGCTTTTCTGTTGTTACGGTAAATTATCTTGTTATTTCTCACAGATCAATAAATGTATTCATTCATTTTATGTTTCTTGCTTCACTTGATGCTTTTTTTTACATGGTTTTCATTTATTTTCTTTCCCTGACAGGTGTGTTTGGGAAAAGCCGGTTACATGTGGTAATCCGAATGGGATTTCTTCCCGTTGTGGTTTTATGTGTTGCTTTATGCATGCCATACATTCATTTTGTCCGGGGAACTTTCACTAACTATTCAATGGGATTGCCGGTTTATTTTTCTTATGCCTGTGTTGGAGCTCTTTGTGTTGCCACGTCAACGATTCTAGTCGTCAGGTACAAATTCATTAGGAAAAGCAGTCGTATAACATTGATTTGCTGCGTCATTACGTTTTGCCTCTTTTCTCTCTTGCAGTTTAATTTACCGGAATGTTTAACTTCCAGTTTAGGCGTTACGCTTCTTGTCTTTGCATGCTATATCATTCTTGAATTTCCTGCAAAGAAAGATCTTCGCGTGCTAAGGCATATTGCAAGTATTCAGAAATCCTATTATGACCGTCTTGATCAGATAGAAAAAATTCAGAGCATATATCGTCATGATACAAAACATTATCTTGGTGTTCTGGCTCAATTGTGTTCTGAAAATAAAACTGAAGAAATGGAAGTGCTTTTGCGCCAGATGAATTCAGACCTGCAGAAGATTACCCCAAAAACTTTTTCAAGCAGCAGAATTATAAATGCTTTGTTTAACGAAAAGGAATCCACCGCGCAGAATGTGGGAGTTAAAATTGATTTCAATGTTGAGATAAATGTTGATCTGTCATTTATTAAGGATACGGATATTATTTCAATGTTTGGAAATTTGATTGATAATGCAGTTCGAGCAGCAAAGGATAATCATGATGAAGACCGCATTGTCTATGTTCAGCTTTTTGAAACTGATGGAAACTTTATTATGTTTACAGTTGAAAATAAGTTTTCCGGCGAAATAATCAGGTCCAATGAAAAGTATATTTCGACAAAAAAGAATGAAAGCGGCGTTCATGGTCTTGGTCTTGAAAGTTCTGAAAGGCTTGCTTCAAAATATGGCGGGTTCCTGGACCTGGATGTTGATGAAGAAAAAAAGATTTGGCTTTCCAGTCTCAGTATTCAAAAAAACTATGGGGATATGAAGAATGTATAAGATTGCAATTGTAGATGACAATAAGTTTGATCTTTTCAGAATGAATAATTTTGTAACTGAGAATCCTGAATTTGATTCAACCCAAATGGAAATTTCCACATATCCGAGTGGTGTTGATTTTCTGGAAGAAAACAGGGAAAACGTTGACCTTCTTTTGATTGATATGCAGATGCAGACATTGGGTGGCTTTGAAACTGCCCGCGAAATGAGAAAGCTGAATAATACAGCCGTAATTTGTTTTTGTTCTGCTGTCATTACTCCTCAGACTGAGCATTTTGAAGTTCTTCCATACCGGTATATTCTAAAAACAAGTGAAGCATCAAAGATTACACAAACTGTAACCGAAGTGCTTCTTGAAATGAAGAGACGAAAACAGCAGAAGACAATTGAACTTGTAAGTGATGGTGTTGCATTTCTTGTTCCAACTCAGGATATCCTTTATCTTGAAAAGAAAAAGCATGGAACTCTTGTTACCTTGTCTCCAAAATCTCCTCTGTATAAAACAGATTGTAATCTTGTAAGTCGTCAGAAACTTTCTGAACTGGCAGAAGAACTTTATGACGAAGGTTTCGCAATTCCTCATTCAAGCTATCTCGTTAACTTGAGAAAAATTATTTCTGTGTCGGGAGACAGTCTTGTGATGGAAAATGAAAGTATTATCTCAATTTCAAGAGCCTGCAAGGAAAAGTTTCACCATGAGTTTTCCAAGTATTTCAACAAGAAATACAGGCGTGGCCAGTAAGACTTCATATTTTTCCAAAATTGCCGTTTTAACTGCAAATTTTTCTAGAGACAAATTTTCATTGGTTGACATGTGATATATTTTTTTCATCATGAAAAGATGCTTAAAAATATTCGGTATTTGTTTGGTTGCATTGTCAGCATCTCTTTACGCTCAGGAGTCAGAGGAAAATTTTGACGATGAGCTTTTGCTTGAAGGTGAGGGGTTGACAATCGTAAGGAATGCAGAACGCCAGGAATCAAAATCCGGTGTTTCTGTCGTTCTCTCAAGGGAACAGATGGATACGACTGCTCGTGCCGGAATGGTTGAGGATGTCATGTCTTCGGTTTCAACCTTGCCAGGAATTACATTTGGCGGTCAGTGGAATAAGGAGCCTTCAGTTCGTGGAGGATATCCTCGTGAAATGACTTGTGTTCTGGACGGCAACTATTTGCTTTTTCCGTGGCATTGGGGAGGAGCATACTCTATTTTCAGTCCTGATTTTGTAGAGAGCACTAAGCTTTTGAATGGAGTGTTTTCTTCAAGATACGGAAAGGCAACTTCGGGTCTTCTCGAAATCCAGTCCATTGTGCCGGATGATCAGATTCACTTCAGTCTTGATTTGAATTATATCTCAACTTCACTTTTCTTTTCTTCTCCAATTGGCAGCAAGGCGGGAATTTCTTTGGGTGCAAAGGCAACATATCTTGAAACACTTATTGGAACATTCCGTGCTCTTTCTTCCAGTGATTTGACAGATTCAATTAAGACAGCTCCTTATATCAGGGATTTTTTTGCAAAGGGATATTACAATCCGACAGACAAGATTTCCCTTTCATTGATTGGTTTCTTCGGAAGTGATGGAATCGGATACACGTCAGATGGAGAAGAGGATGAAGATTCTGGCCTTAAGTCTGATGCTGTTTTTGATTATGACTATTACCAGGGGCTTCTGGGATTTGATGCAAAATGGAATGCGACTGACAGAATTGATTTTCATTCGTCATTGTCATATGCATTCATGATTGAGAATTTGAAAATGGACGACCGCCAATATGGCTATGTGAAATACAATCAGGATTTCATAGACAAATGGGGAAGTGATCCAAGATTTGATTTGAGTTCTGGCGGATATAATCTTGATGTTGATCAGCATTTAAAGGAAAAGATTAATTCCCATATTGTGCAGGGGCGCATTGAAAGTGACGTTGACTTGAATGAATCAAACAAAATTTCATTTGGTATTGAGGAAGTCGTTAATTTTTCTTCTTCAGAAGAATTCGTGGATTCCTGGTTTGAGCGCCAGTATGCGGGAACAAACGAATATTTTTACGGACCAATTGTCTTGAGTATTGATAATGACGGAAACAGAATTTTTAATTCAAGTTCATATGTTTCCTGGGTACATGGCACGGATGATGATTTGATTTCAACAGAATTGGGTGTGAGACTTGATCATATCTATGTTGATGGTGATGGCATTAATGTCAATTCTCTTCCTGATGTTAATCCCCGGGCAAATGTATTCTATACTCCGTGGCGTAATACAGAAAAGTTTGAAAAAGTAACATTCAGTGCAGGTGCAGGATTTTTCTCGGCAGTTCCTATTCTTACAAATATGCTGTCAAAGGATGTCATTCTTGATGACGACTTGATTGATCAGGATCGTGCTGTTCTCGGTGTAATCGGTACTGAGCTTGTTTTAAAGAACGACTGGAAGCTGAGTATTGAAGCATATTACAAATACTACTTGAACAGGCTTTATATTGTTGAAGATGACCGTAATCCAATGGACAACAAGATTTATGGAAAAACTGACGGCAAGGGATATGTTGCTGGTTTTGACTTGATGGCATCAAAGGATTTCGGAAAAAAATGGAACGGTTACGCATCTTATTCGTTTATCTATTCAAAGTACAAGAATCCTTTTGAACCATTGTACACAAACCAGAGATCCATGAGTGATGATCCTCTCAATGAATGGTATTTCCCTTCTTTCCATAGATTCAATACATTGAATGTGGTTTTCAATTATAAGCCGGTTCCAACATGGACAGTTTCCCTTTGCGGTACTTTTGCAACTGGAACTCCACGAACTGATGGTGAAAAGTTTTCTTATCCGGTAAAGCTTCCGGATGGTACGGTAATGCAGCGATATACAAGAAATTCATTCTATAGTGATACATTGCGAACTGAATTCAGTTGTCCGATTGATGTTCGTGTTGCACACAATGGTTCCTTCAAAAAACATCCTGAATGGAAATGGGAATGGTATGTTGGTGCTGAAGATATTTTCATGAACTTGTACTCGCCACAGGGTTCAAAGCAGTTTGATCAGAATACGGGAAAGGAAAAAGATAGTTCCGATGCAAATTTTGGGATTGGAATTCCTATGATTTCACTGGGGTTGAAGATAAGCTATTGATTTGTAAATCGGGTTAAGGATATCCCGAGTAACCATAATTTAATTTATAGAATATTTAAAAATCATTTAAAAAACATTTAAAAATCATTTAAAAATATTTTGCAGACAATGCAATTCCTGATTGAACTGTTGTAGCTCTCAAGAAACTGCATGTGCTGCTGGTACCTGGACTTTGTTGTTCCAGGTAATCATGTTTTGATATGGGAGAAGATTATATGAATCTGGTTGAATTGTTCAAGCTTGGTGGTCCATTTATGTGGATTCTTCTGGCATTCAGTGTTGTTACAATTGCTCTTGTCATTGAACGATGCATTTATTTGTTCTGGCATGACTGCAGGGTTTCGCCAATTGCTCTTGAAGTAAAGAATCTTTTGAAGGCCGGAAAAACTGACCAGGCAAAGTATATGCTCACTTGCTGTTCAAGAAGAAAAACCGTGGCAACTGTTTTCTATGCTTTGCTTGACAACTCGAAGTTTGGCGAAAGCAGAATGGAAAAAGCTGCAGAAACAGAAGCTCAGGAAAGAATCAGAAGAATGGAAAATGGTTTCAACTATCTGACGGCTCTTTCAAGTCTTGCACCACTCACAGGATTTCTTGGAACTGTCAGTGGAATGATCGGAGCTTTCAAATCCATTGCTGATGCAACTGAAGTCAATGCTCAGCTTGTTGCAGGTGGAATCTATGAGGCTTTGATTACAACTGTATTTGGACTTATTATTGCCATCATTGCAAGTATTGGATATAACCTTCTTGTTCAACGTGTTGATAATTTTGCAGCAGAAACTTCAAAAGCTGTGAATGATATTATTCCACTTTTGCTGGAGAAAGAAAATGCTTAAAAGGCAAAGGAGAAATGTTGAGGATGTGGGAGCATCTGGTTCTCTGAATGATCTTTCTTTTTTACTCATCATTTTTTTTATTGTTATCGCAGGTTTTAATGTAAATAAGGGGTTTCTCCTGAACCTTCCAGAAAAGAGTAAGCCCAGAATTGTCATGAAGCAGAATCTCATGAAATGTACACTCACCAATGATGAGATGATTCTTCTTGATGGCAAGAGCGTAAATCAGAATGAACTGGAAACTGAAATAAAATCAATGAAAGCAAAATTTCCAGACATGACATTTCTTCTTTTGATTCAAGATAATGTTCCTTATCAGAAAGTAATTGATGTTGTTTATCTTGTCAGAAATTCCAGCGTAGAGAATTTTTCATTCAAGATGGATGGCAGGAGTTGATTCATGCAGATAAATCGTAAAAAAAGAAACTGTTCAATTGCAACTTCATCAATGTCTGATATTGGATTTCTTCTGCTGATTTTTATCATGCTGATTTCTCTCATGAATCAGAGACATGAACAGCATATTGAATATTCCGAGGCAGTTCAGCTTGAGAAAACTCAGAGTGAAAAAAATCTTGAGATATGGATCATGTCAAACGGTGAAGTGTTTGTTGATGGTGAAAAGTATGACAGAGAATCTCTCGAACAGAAAATCATCCAGAAATTTATTGATGAACCTTCTTCCCGAATTCATATTATTGCTGATAAGAATACTCCATATCGATATGTTGATTCAGTTGTTCAAATTCTTCAGATGCTTCAGCACCGGGTTGTCAGTTTTGTTGTAAAGGAAGGTAAGTAGCATGGGGAATATTGTTGACAAGAAAAACGGACAGGAAACGAGACTTGAAAAATTGTCCGGAAAAATTCCTTCATACGTAAGACTGGGATGTTTTGTTCTTGTGATAATTGTTTATGCGGTCTTGTTTGCAAGAATGAGTTTCACCGGCGGACCTTCAAAAACAGAAGAAGAACCTGATGAAAAAATTTTCAAGCTTGTGGATGTTCAGGAATATGTTCCTCAGGAAAAAACAATTCCTGTTCAAAACAGAAATAATGTGAAGACGGAGCAGAATGTCAGTTCGTCTGAAAAAATCATTGAAAAAGATAAAATTGAAAAAAAAGATGAGTTTTCTGAATATGTTCCGCAGAATAAGGTAAGCTCAATTCCAATCGTTCCGGGAAAGAGAATCCTGAAAAGAATCGAATATCCTGTGGAAGCCTATAAAAATTCTATTGAAGGTGTTGTGTATCTTGAACTGTTTATTGATACCAAGGGAATAATTAAGAAAATCAAGGTTCTTAAGGATCCTGGTCATGGATTTGCAGAGGCTGCATTAAAGGCATTTGATGGAATTGTGTGTCAGCCAGCACTGGTTAATGGAGAAGCGGTGCCTGTCAGGTTCAGGTATCCTGTCAGATTTTCATTAAGATAAAATGTGTGTGAAAAAGAAACTGTTTATAGCTATTCCTGCAATTTTAGTTTACTGAACGTACACTTTTTATTATTTGAATATTAGGAGAAATCGCATGATTGATTATAAAATTCGTGTTGCAGATGAAAATGATGCACTTGCTTGCCATGATATTTATGGATGCTACGTAGATGGACTGAATGTTACGTTTACCATTGAAAATCCATCTGTTGAAAAGTACAGGGAAAAAATCACTAATACAAAGAAAAAGTATCCCTTCTATGTTGCTGAATCAGTTGACGGAAAAATCCTGGGTTATTGTTGCGGAGAACCCTTAAGACCTCATGATGCATACAAGTGGAATGTTGAATGGACAATTGTGCTTGCTCCTGATTCCCCACGCCGTTCTGGAATTGCTACTGCATTGTTCAACAAGATGTCTGATTCTTTAGCCCGAATGAATTTTCAGTACATGTATGCTGTAATTGTTGATACAAATGATGCAAGCCTTGCTTTTCACAGGGCAATGGGCTTTACCGAGGTTGGTCATTTCAAGAACGTAGGAATCAAGAAAGGCAATTGGCTTGGTATTGTCTGGATGAACAAATTCATCGGTAAGCACAGTTCTCCTGCTGATGTTCCTGAACCGGTCTGGTTTCCTGATTTTGCCGAATGAATTTATTCACATACATGGAATTTTTTTAGGAAAAAAAAGATTCAGGGGTGTTCTGGAATCTTTGGACCCGTTTTGTGGAATAAATCAAAAAATTTACTGGAATGGATCCTTGCTCTGGTCAACTGTCATTAGCTCAGGAACATTAACACCATATCTTGTTTTTGGCATGGCTTTAAGAACTTCCTGATAACTGTTGACAACTATTCCAGTTTTCTGTGCTTCAAATTCAGCTGTAATTTCCTTGCATGGATTGTACTTCTGGGCTTTCTTGAAAAGTTCATTTCTTGGAGTTGCACGTGAAGTAACCTTAAGCTGATCAATGATTTTCATCATCTGAATATCGTCATTTATTGTTGAAATATTGTCTGACTTTGTGTAGGCATGCAAAACCTGTGACTGATTCTTGTCATAGTAATAAATTTTTGAGACTCCGTTTACTGCATCACTTCTTTCTCGGGCAATATATGATCCGAATGAAATTTCATTTCGTGCATGCGGTATATTAAGTTCGGCATCGTCAAACAGTGCTGTTTTTCTTATAACAACAGCTGCCATTGAATCTGGTGCGAAATTTTTTTCAGAAATCCAGAAATCCACATTGTCATAAATTGCATGGAAGAATTTTTCAGAAGAAACATTTTCTTTATTTTCCGTTTCATTGTTTTCAGTGCCGTGGATGGTGTCTGTTTTCAAAAATATGTCAGCCTCGGAATTTACATACAGAATCTGAACTTCATTTCCGTCTGTCAATGTCAGAATGTCGTGCATTTTGTTGTCACGTCCCATTATGTGTAAAGGTGTTCTTTTTTTTAGAACCGTTCCAACGACAATTGATTCTACATCTTTTGGTGGTTCCGGTTCTTTGATTTCTTCAATGACTGGAGTCTCTTCCTGAGGGAAATCTTTAGGGGCATTTCCATGCAATAACATAAAAACAATCAGTGGAGCAAATACGTAAATGAATCTCATGTCCTTATTTTATCTAACTGAGTGAATGGATTCAACATAATTTTTTTTCCTGTTAAACTAGTGCATTGGGCCGGTCAAAATATGATTGTGCTTATAATTATTTTTGTTGGGGTTTTTATGGATAAAATAATTTCAGCCTGTGGAAATGACTGTTCTTCATGTCCCAGACATGTTCCAAAAACGGATGATGAGTTAAGGCGTACGGCTGAGCTTTGGATGAAAATCGGATATAGGGATCGTGTCGTATCAAACGAGGAAATTTCTTGTATTGGATGTACTAACGACAATTGGTGCAGATATGGAATCGTTCATTGTACTACTGACAGAAATATTGAAAACTGCGGGCAGTGCAATGAATATCCATGTGAAAGGATAAGGAAGTGCTTTGAGGTAACAGAAGCATTTGACCCTTCCTGCAGGACTGCTTGTTCTGATGAAGAATATTCAGTATTGAAGAAAGCATTCTTTGAGAAACAGAAAAATCTGGAATTAATAAAAGACATTTCTAAAAATTGAAATTTTTTGACTATATAAATTTCTGGAAAAATATTTAGCGTTAGATTGCAATGGCAATACTTTGAATTATTACTGAAAAAAATTTTTGTGTTCCACAGTTGCTGTTTTGTGGTAGTATGAAAGAATAAAAAATATATCTGGAGAAAAATTTATGACTAAAAAAGTTTTCATGCACTCTGTTTTGTTGTCGGTCATTTTTTCATGTTTTGCCGCATCTCCCAAAAATGGTGTGTACATGTTTAATTACGAGCGTATTCTTAACAGTGTTGATGTTCAGCAAATATATGCTGTATATGGAATTGAAGCCCGTCAGGATATCATCAGGAAAGTTGAAGGATGCGGGGTTCTGATTGAAAATGGAATGTTCCTTGATCCTGAATCCGGAATTGAGATTTCCATTTCTCTTGCCGGAAAAATATCAAGTCCAGAAAATCCAACAATTCAGGGAAAATACAAGAATAACGGTGAAATAACTTTTTATGGTTTTTATGAGGAAAACAATCAGACAATTCAAATTACGCTGACTGGAGTTTTGATTTCCAAAGAGGAATCAAGGCGCGGTGGAAAGTCATTGAATGGAATTTATGAGACTGTTGACAATGGTTCCGGAAAGAGTCAGAAAGTCGTGGTTTCTGATGGGCTTTATACCTGGGAATTCAAGGATGAGATTGTAGATTCAATTCAAGGATGGCCGGTAATTGTTGAGCCTGACGGAAGTTTCAAGTCATCAAGTGAGTATATTACTCGTGCCATAATGAAAGGAATGAGTGATACTGTTGTCTCGTCAAAAACAATGTCATCCGGAAAGGTGTTTCCAAACGGAAGCATTTCCATCAGGACAATCACTTTGAATAATGGATACACAATGGGAGATAATCAGAAACCACTTGTGTTCAATGGAAAAAAATCTTCAGAAGAAATTGATAAAAAGTCCGGAGCTAATGTTTACGACAAGTTCAAGAGGAAAAAGAAAAAGAGCAGGTATGCATTCAGCAAGGTATCCGGAGGAACAATGCCAGACTGGTATTTTGAAGAAATCCATGCTGATGGAAATAATTATCTTTCCTGTGCAATGAAATCTTTTGCTGGCGATGAGTCGATGACACAGAAACTTGCCGAGTCTGTTGCAGTTGCCCAGATCATTTCTTATCTTGGAACTGAAGTAAAGGCATATCAGGTTGCATACAGTTCTGCGGAAAATGATAAGTCTGAAAAATATCTGTACAAGACAATTGATGCCCTGAATGACAGAAAGATTTCCTATGAGCTTGTGAAATCCTATTATGACAAGAAAAGCAAAGTGATGTACGTTTGCGTCAAGACAAAGCAATAAGTTAATATTAGATATATAAGATACTAGAGTAATGAAAGGAATATCCTGTATAATCTAAGGTAAACAATGGGTAATTCTTCAATAATTCAAAAATGATGTGCCGAAGAAATCAGACTGCAAAGTTGATTTTTTTGTATCATTGGTTTTGTTTTTTTTAAGCTCGCAAAATAAAAAAATAGGTTGGTAGTTATGAAAAAAATCGTAGCATTTGTTGCAGCAATTCTTTCTGCTGCAGTTGTTTTGGCTCAGGATGTTCCTTCATGGTATTCTGAGGATGTTAAGGTTTCTGAAAAGGAAATTTCCAGAAAAGATGATTCAGGAAAATATGTTCCATTCATTGACAAATCTTTTACGGCCTGTACTTTTGTGAAGGTTGAAGGAGAGATTGATTCTCTTTATGCAGCTCAGAACAAGGGTGAGGAAATTGCAACAAAAAAACTCACAGACTATTTGAAAAAAAACAAGGAAACTGCAGCTCTTGCAATAAAGCCAAAACTCGTCGGCTGGTCATATGACTATTCACTTGAAACTGGTGGAACTTATGTTATGGTAGAGGTTGTTACAAGTGCTCCAAAACCACAGACTCCAGTGGCAGCAAGAGATGAGGCTAAAGAAATCAGAAACATTAGTTCTTCCATGCCTAGGATTCTTCTTTACAAGAATGACAGGCTTACTCTTGTTGATCAGCTGAATATGAATTCTCAAGAATCAAAAGAGGCTCACAGGCTTGAATATACTGGAAAGGGTGTAACAAATTCAACTTCGAAGGAAAGCTTCTACTATTCTGACGGTGTGCTTGTTTTTGATACTGTTGTTCGTGTTAAGGGCGGAAACCTTAAGTTCAATTTGAAGAATGTCATCAAGGGCCGCAAGACATTAATTGTTGCAAGAGTTGATTGTGGTGTTCAGGATCAGGATTACGTTCTTACAATTGGTGGCATTGACTACAAGGCAAATGTTAAGCGTGACCAGAAAAACAGATGGGTCAATGTTGTTTTTGAAGTTGAGGAAGGTGTTATCACAACATATTCTCCTGATGTTCTGATCAAGTCTAAGACTAAGTCATCGATTGCAGTTGGTTCAATTGCAATTTATCAGCTTCTGTAGTTAATTTGTTCCTGTCTGGCAATTTTTGTCGGGCAGGATTTTTTTTGTGTGATGGAAAACAATATAATTTTTAGAAAGGCAAATCTGGACGACTTGGATGAAATTTTTTCTTTTGTCCAAAAATCCGTTGTCAGAATGATCCAGCAGAAAATCTATCAATGGGATGAAATATATCCGGCGAAATATGATTTTGAGTCAGACATAATAAATGGCTGGTTAACTTGTGGAATCATTGATGGAACAATTGTATCAACTTATTCAATAAATGATGAGTGTGATGAGGACTACAAAAGTGCAAGCTGGAACTGGCCTGATTCAAATTGGAGGGTTTTGCATAGAATAGTTGTTAATCCGGAATTTCAGAATCAGGGAATTGGGACTAGGACAATGAGTTACCTGATGAATGAACTTAAAAAAGCTGGAATTGAATCCTTAAGGCTTGATGTTTTTTCAGAAAATCCATATTCACAGCGCATGTACCATAAACTTGGTTTTGTTAAGATCGGAGAAGCTCATTGGCGTAAGGGGCTTTTCTACTTACTTGAAAAAAAACTGTAGGTCAAACTCATATATGCTTTAGGTCACAAATTTTCTCATGGTGTTGACAATTATATATGGTAAGTGTAGTCTAACATAAGTTAATTAAAGTTAACGAAAGTTGTTTCTATGCAATGATTTTTCCCATGGGAGTTTTTCAATGCTGCTTTCAGATGCTGATCCTGAATCTGATTACATTATTTCTGATATTACCTGCAGTGATGAGGAATTTTCTTCCTTCTTGTTTTCGCTTGGATGCTATTCTGGCGAAAAAATAACACTTATATCAAAAAAGAAAAGCACTCTGATTATTGGTGTGAAAGATGCCGTATATTGCATAGACATGGATTTAGCGTCAGCTATTGAAGTGGAAAAAGCGGGTTAGAACTTTTTTTGATCTGATGACTAATTGACTGCCTGGAATTTTATTGCTCTTTTGTTAGTTTTATCTAACATATAGTTAATTCTAGGATTATTTTATGCATATTCTATGGAGGTGGTTCTGATGAGAATTGCGCTTATTGGAAATCCTAATTCCGGAAAAACAACCATGTTTAATGCTCTCACAGGACGAAGTGAGCATGTAGGAAACTGGGCTGGCGTTACAGTTGACAAGATGGAATATGCAGTCAGAAAAGAATTTTGTGGTAACGAAGAAAATCTTATGGCAGTTGATCTTCCTGGTGCTTATTCCATGAGTCCCTTTACAAGTGAAGAAAGCGTTACTTCTTCTTTTATTAAAAATGAAAAACCGGATGTTATTGTTAATATTGTTGATGCAACTAATCTGGAACGAAGTCTGTTTTTTACGACTCAGCTTCTTGAACTTGGAATTCCTGTTGTCATTGCCCTAAACAAAAGTGATGCCCTTGAAAAGAATGGAATAAAATTTATTGATGAAAAACTTCTTTCAGAAAAGTGTGGCTGTCCTGTAGTCAAAACCATTGCTCAGAAATCAGTAAATCTTGGTGAAATTATTTGTGCTGCAGTAAGTCTTGCAGGAAAGTTTCAGTCGGCTCCATATAATGGAAAGATTTCAGAAGGGGCAGATAAGAATTCAGTTGAAGCAGCGGATAGAGAGCGCTTTGAATTTGTTAAGTCCATTGTTTCTGAAGTTGTTATAAAAAACAAAAAGAAAGTTGAAAGAAAGAAGGAAAGCAAACTTGATTGTGTCTTGACTCATCCTGTTTCCGGCCTCGCTGTTTTTACTGTCATTATGTGGGCCGTCTTCTATATTTCTCAGTCTACTGTGGGAACCTGGCTAAGTGAACTTCTTGCAGGATTGATTGAGTCATTCCAGAAATTTGTTTCCGGTAAATTGATTGAGGCAGATCCAATTGTCACTGCAATTCTTTGTGATGGAATTATTGGTGGTGTAGGTGCTGTTGTTGGATTTCTTCCCCTTGTCATGATCATGTATTTTCTTATTGCTCTTCTTGAAGACTGCGGATACATGGCTCGGGCCACTGTTGTTCTTGATCCGATTTTCAAACGGGTTGGGCTTTCAGGAAAATCTGTTATTCCCATGGTAATAGGAACCGGATGTGGTGTTCCTGCAATAATGGCATGCCGTACAATCAGAAATGAACGTGAGCGTCGTGCAACTGCAATGCTTTGCACATTTATGCCATGTGGTGCAAAACTTCCTGTGATTGCACTTTTTGCCGGAGCATTTTTCCCTGAAGCTACCTGGGTTGGTCCTGTAATGTATTTTGTTGGAGTTATTCTGATTCTTCTTGGAGCTTTACTGATAAAGTCAATCAATGCTGCAAAGTTCAAAAAGAGTTACTTTATTATTGAACTTCCTGAATATAAAATTCCGTCTATTGGTTTTGCCGTAAAGTCAATGCTTGAAAGAGGAAAGTCATACCTTGTAAAGGCAGGAACAATTATTCTCCTTTGCAATACAATCGTTCAGCTGATGGCTGGTTTTACACCTTCGTTCAAGGTTGCTGCTGATAATGGATCTGATTCAATTCTTGCATTGATTGCATCTCCTTTTGCATATTTACTTGTCCCTGTAGTTGGTGTTGTCTGCTGGCAGCTTGCTGCTGCTGCAATTACCGGTTTTTTTGCAAAGGAAAATGTTGTTGGAACCCTGGCAACTGTATTTTCAATAACAAATTTTATAGACACTGAAGAATTGCAAATGGTAGAAGGTTCTGGAAATAAAATTGTAATGGTAATGGGAATAACTAAAGTTGCGGCTCTTGCATACCTTATGTTCAACCTTTATTCGCCTCCCTGTGTTGCTGCACTTGGTGCCATGAGCAGTGAAATGAAAAGCCGAAAGTGGTTCTGGACTGGTATAGGGTTCATGCTGTCTGTTGGGTTTGTTGTTGGATTCCTTGTATATCAGACAGGAACATTGATTACAACAGGAGCATTAGGTGCTGGATTTGCAGGCGGCCTTCTGTTTACTGTTGCGGTTGCAGCTTTTTCAATTTTCTTATGCATAAGAGCAAAAATCAATTTGAAAAAAGAATACGAAAAGTAATCTGGTTATTGAAACATAGAATTGATCTTAAGTCTCCTTGTCCTTGGATTATATTTCAGGGACATTTTTTTTGTTTAGCTGCTCAAAATATTCAAGAATGATTTCATTTGTATCGACACCGCTCCAGCTGGATTTCGGCCAGCGGTGTGTTTCATCTTCAATTACAAGCCACCAGACCTTCTGACTATATTTGAACAGAGTTGATTTGTCTGAAAGCTTTGTTGAATGAATTTGATTTGCTGATTTTTTTTTGCCTGAGAAATATTCAATTGTTTTTTCAATTGATGGATTTGGATTGTCCCTGCTTGTTTTTAAGAAATCCATTGGAACAACAGGATCTTTTGTTCCGTTTATCTGGAAAAATCCGCACTGAGGAGATACATTTGTTTTCCGGACATTCCAGATATTTTCCGGCATCATTCCGCCTACGCTTACAACTGCACTGAAAGTCTTAGGTTTGCAGACTGCAAGTTTTGTGCACATGAATGCACCGCTGCTGAATCCTGCTGCATAAGTCATTGATGTGCTGAATCCATATTTTTCCTGCAGGTATTTTGCCAGAGCATCAAGAAAATTCAATTCGGATTCAGATTCCCTGCTGTCTGAGTATATCCATCCTGTGTCAGAAGTTGAATCAACGTACACGACACCATATCCATTTGGACAGGCCGTTTTTTCGAAATCTGTCTCGTTCCTGAAAAAGATGGAGTTTTGCCCTGCGCCATGAAGCATGAAAACCAACGGGCTGTCTTTTGTTTTTTCAGACAGGCATAGAATGAACTGGTGCTGTTTATTGTCATACCTGCACTGGAATTTTCCGGTCGATGAATCATAGCTGATATTTGAAATTTTCTTTGAGTCGCATGAGGTAAAGGAGAGAATAATCAATGCGAAGATCAGAAAAGCAATTTGTTTTTTCAATTGCAGCTTATCTTTTTCGCCTGTCACCATTGGTCATGTAGTAGTTTCTCTTGTCTGCATACATTCGGGAGTCTGCCAGTTTTTCAAGATTTGAAACTGTACAGTTTTCAATTTCCCTTGCACATACAAGTCCTTTTGAAAATGTGAATGTGTTGCTGAATTCTCCAGACCATGAAGACCTGTATTCTTCCAGCTGCTTGAGAATCTCTACTACTTCCTTGTCAGATGCATTGAATATGCAGGTAAATTCGTCACCGCCAATTCTATATACCCGTCCAAATGGAGAAACAACAATGTTGAGACAATCTGCAACAGCTTTAATGATTTCGTCTCCGGCTTTGTGTCCCTTCAGGTCATTGGTTTTTTTCAGGCCGTTGAGATCAACTTCCATAAACCACAAATCATCTTTAATTTTTTCTGTTTCCAGAATTGAAATGTCACATTCATAGGCGTATCGATTGTAAAGTTGTGTCAGTTTGTCTGTTTGTGTAAGGCGGATGAGTGTTTCTTCTTTTCTTTTTTCTTTGTCAATATTTTGTGATGTAAAAATAACTTTTGAAAGTCTTTCAGAATTATCCCCGATTCTTATGAATGCTAATCTGTACCATTTGTTGTCTATTGATGTTAATTCTGTTGATATGAAATTGGTGTTCTCAAGGCGCTTTGCCAGTGTTGAAAGATTTGTAAATTCAAGAATTGAATCAAGATTGGATCCGGAAAAACGAATTCTCATGACACTCCAAAGTTTTTGCTGCAATGGTGCATCAATATTTAATTCAATAATATTATGAATGATTTGATTTGCATTTCTTTCTTCAAATGTTCCATTTTCCAAATCAAGAATGTGCATGGTGTCGTAAATTGATGCAATTGATTGGAGTGAATCATGCTCATGCCTTTCTTTTTCTATTGATGATTTTAGCCTGGCTTTCCTCTGCACTATGTTATGGATGTCCTGAAAAGAAATGTAGGCAATTTTTGTTTCTTCAGCACAATCAGTGGAGTCTGGAGTTATGATGCATTTGAGTTCATGAATCACTTCGTCTTTAAAAATTTTTCCGGGAAAGGTAATGGATTTGTTCAGGCTTTTTACATTGTTAGGATTCAGAATTGACATGTGCTGCTTGTATGTTTCTTCCGGTATTATTTTGCTAAGCTTCTCTGAAAGTTCAGCAAAGGAAATAAATGTTCCTTCCTGCTCTGGAAGAATTCTATCATACGGAAAATAAATTTCTTGTGTTTTCGTATTTAAAATCCATACTGCATCAACGAATTGCCGCATGGTTTCAAACAAGGCTTTGTTGTATTCTGGAATTTCAAAACTCATAAAACATTTTCCTTCCTTTAATCCATTATACTAGTCATTAATTATATTTTCTATAATAATTTATGAAAGGTATTTTTTTAGTTCTTCCAGGTAATCCTTGCCTGCCTTTGACAGCATGACGTTTTTCCTTGTTATGTATCCGATTTCCATGCAGTTGAGTGTGTTCTCTGAATCACTGAATGGCACGGCAACAAAATCATTTCCATTAAGTTCATTGCTTATAATTCCGGAACAAAGACAATATGCATTCAATCCTTTCATAAGGTTCAGGTTTGTGGCACGGTCTGTTGTTCTGATAATTTTTGAATATTCTTTTTCTGCCAGAATTTCTTCAGCATAATAGAATGAACTTGATGCGTTCTGGTCAAACATAAGACATGGATAGTTTTTAAGGTCCTCAAATGTAAGGACATTTTGTTTTGCAAGAGGATGATTTTTCCAAAGATAAACGTATGCATTGCATGAAACCAGTTTTTCAAAAATCAGGTCATTGGCTTTGAAAACTTTTTCCAGTGCAGATCTGTTGAAGTCGCTTAAGTGAAGTATTCCTATTTCACTTCTGAGGTTTGTGACATCTTCAATTACAGTAAGGGTTCTGGTTTCGTTTATGGCAAAATCATATTCATCGGAGTTGCCGTCTGATTTTTCAATTTTTTTTACCATGTCTATGAAAGCTTTTACACAAAATGAGTAATGCTGACAGCTTACTGAAAATTTCTTCTTTCTTTTTTTTGATGTATCAAATCTTTCGAGAAGGTTATCATATTGTGCATAAATTTGTCTGGCATATTGAAGAAATTCCTTTCCTTCGCTGGTCAGACTTATTCCCTTGCTTGATCTGTTGAACAAGATAATGTTGAATTCTTTTTCCACATCCTTAATTGCAGAAGTCAGGGAAGGTTGAGAAACGTAAAGCTGGTCTGCTGCCTTGTTGAAAGATCCAATTTCAGAAACGCCGATAATATATTTAAGCTGTTGAAGTGTCATGAAACTATTTTAACATATAAAATGAAAATTATAAATGCCTATCTTGGCAATAGGTAATTAAAGTCGTATAATATAATACATCGAGGCTGCTGTATTGTAGTGTTCAATTTAATTAAATGGAGTCGGAGTTAGTCATGCTGGTTTCTACACGTGGAAGATATGCTATAAGAATTATGCTTGAATTGAGTTCTCATTCAAAGGATGACAGGGTGTCTCTTGCAGAACTTTCCAGAAATCAGGAAATTTCTTTGAAATATGCAGAGGCAATTGTTGCTTCGCTGGTAAAGTCAGGATTGCTTGAAGGACAGCGCGGAAAAAACGGGGGGTATTCTCTAGTGAAAAGTCCTTCTGAAATTTCCATTGGTGAAATTCTTAAGATTACGGAAGATTCTCTGGCTCCCGTTGCCTGCATGGACTGTATTCCAAATAATTGCCCAAAAAAGAAAAAGTGCAGGACTCTTCCAATGTGGGAAAATCTTGGAAAAATGATATCAGACTATTTGTATGGCATTTCTCTTGAAGATCTAATGAAGGGAAACATAAAAAGTATTTCGGAATAGAATCTAAAATGGACATGTCTTTAATAAAAAGTTCTGAAACAAAACCAGAACGTCAGATTAGAGCTGAACTTTTTAGAATGGGTTTTCGCTTCAGGAAAAATGACAGGCGTTTATTGGGAAAACCTGACATTGTTCTTCCTCATTATCATGCAGTTGTTTTTGTTAACGGATGTTTCTGGCATGCTCACGGTTGCTCTAGATTTAAAATGCCAAAGACAAATCCTGAATTCTGGAAAGAAAAATTTGAACGAAACAAAGCCAGGGATAGGGAACAGGTTGAAAAACTCCTGAAAGAAGGCTGGAGGGTTGGCCTTGTATGGGAATGTTCAATTCTGGGAAAAAGGCGTTCTGTCAAAATCACAGATGTTGCTTCAAGAATCTGTTATTGGCTTGAAGAAGAGCCTCATGAACGATTCAGGGAATTTTGATTTCACATTTGTATTCAGGATAAACTATTTGCCCTGGGTTGTTTTCCAGTCCGGACCATTTTTTGTCATGAAAATTTTGACATTGCATTTGAACTTCCTGCAGTTTTTTGCAAAAAACTGAATGTCGGTTGCATATTGACTTGCAAGGTCATCAGGATGGTATGAAAGAGATATGATTTCTTCTTTTCCTTCGTCCTGAATTCTGCTTATTGCTCCGTTCAGCATGACAATATTTTTTGCAGCCGTAAGCAGATTCTGCCTGTTTCTTTTGTTGAATTCCTTTTCCAGAAATTCCAGCTGCAGTTTTTCAATATCTTTGTGTGGCTTGAATTCTTCATCAAGTTTTTTTGAGTCAATTCCTATGTTTCCTAAGAATTTTGAAAAGTTTTCAATCAATGAAGATGGCTTTTCATGGAATGCCTGGACTATTGAATTGAACCATGGAACGGCTCTTCCCTGATTGTAGAATATATTGCATGCATGGCTAAGTTGTTCTGCTTTTGCAAGATTTTCCGCACTGAAAGTATCACTTTTTATTACATTGTATGGAGACTCTGAAAGAAATTCTAATCCAAGTTCATGGGCAGTTTCAAATAGGCTTGTTCCAGGCAACACGCTTAGACGGAATGTTTCAAGATTGTTAGGATACAAGGACAATGCAAAATCCATGCTCTTCTTGAATCCTTCCAGGTTGTCTTTTGGCAATCCGTATATGAGATCAAATCCAAAAATGACACCTTCCTCATTTAATATGGCAATATTTTTTGTGAACAGCTTCTTGTTTAGGCTTCTGTTAACGTGGCGTAGAATTTCCGGATCTGCGCTTTGAAGTCCAAACTGAAGTGCACAAGGAATTTTTGTAAAGGCTTTTGCAAGTTCTCTGTCAATGAATTCTGCGCGGGCCTCAAAGTAAAAGAAAATTCCATTTGCTTTTTTTTCTATGATTTTCAGAAGCTCAAGTGCTCTTTTTTTGCTGGCATTGTAGGTTGGGTCCAGTACAAATACCTGGCTTATTTTTTCTTTTTCAAAAAGTTCAAGTTCTTTTTCTATTCGATCCATTGGAAAATAGCGGACTTTATTTTCACCTTTGCTTTCATAGCAGTATGAACATTTGAACGGACACCCTCGTGCAAGTTCCCATAGTGCACCACCGTATTTTTTAAGATCGATTGTTCCGTCCAGGTATGGTGAGGCAAGTAGTTCCAGCTGTGGAGCTTCACCGCGTAAAAGAACAGGCATGTTGTTACCCTGTGTTTTTATTGAGTAGATTCCCTGAGGTAACTGAGAGTTTGTTGAGTCAGGGTTTTGTTCCAGAAAGTCCAGAAGTTTTACCACGGCAATTTCTCCCTCGCCAGAAATTCTATAGTCAAAGTTTTCCAGTGAAAGGGGATTTGCTGTGACTTCCGGTCCCCCTGCAATGAGGATTGAATCTGGAAGTTTTTCTTTGATGTTTCGTGCAGTTGATTCCAGTAAAAAACGGTTCCAGACATAAACACTGAAAAGCACGTATTTTGGATTTTGCCTGATTATTGATTCAGTAAGACGTTCTTCAAAATTCTTGTCTTCCATTGTCATTACTTCAAGTTTTACGTGGACCTTGTCTTTTGTTTCTCTGCTGTTTTTGATTGCGCTGGCTATACAGGCTGCTCCAAGTGGAAGTGCTTGAGGAGAGGATTCAATTAGTAGAGTTGTGCATATTGCCAGTGGTTTATTCATTGTTGTATCCAAAAAAAACAAGCAGCCGAAAGAAAAAATTACGGCTGCTTGTTTGTGTTTATTTTATACCAGGTTGATTTTGCTCCTAGAATTTCTTTCCCCAAATTGCACGGCAGATTACGATGAGAAGACATGTGCCTGCAATTGAGCAAACAATTCCAAGAATTCCACTTCCTATTCCCAGAACATTACCGATAGCAGATCCCAATGCTGAACCGATAATACCAATAAGACAGTTTACCCAGAAACCGTGTTTGCTTTTCATTATAAGTCCAGCAATCCAGCCAATGAGTGCACCAGTAAGAATAGCGATAAGAATAGCAATAAGCATTTTTCCCTCCTAAGAAGTATTATTATATAGTAAGTATAACACGAATTTACGAAATTACATATTTATATTTAAAATGTGAATGAGTTAAGGGGTGCCGGTCAACCTGGCTGCAATTTTTGTTGCTGCATTTTCACCATCCATGGCACTGCTGACGATTCCACCGGCATATCCGGATCCTTCTCCGGCAGGGTAAAGGTTTCCAATTGAGACTGATTCGTAGCTTTCTTTATCCCTGCAGATTCTAACAGGTGTGCTTGTTCTTGTTTCGCTTGCAATTAAAATACAATCATCAGAAATAAAGCCTTTCATTTTTCTGTTGATGTCCCTGAACCCTTTTTCTAGTCTTCGTCTAATTTGATCTGGCAGCCATTTGTCAAGACGCGATGGAACTACTCCGGCGCTGTAACTTGTTGGTGGAAGTGACAAGCTGTCCTTGTGCTCAAGAAAATCTTTTATTTTCTGTGCAGGAGCCATTTGCCCGTTCCCGTTCTGAAATGTGATTTTTTCAATCCATCGTCTGAACAAGAGCCCTGCCATAACTTCTGTCCCAAATTCTTTTTCTGCTTCTTTTTTGAATTCATCCGGAATATCTTCTGGTCTTGTTTCCACAACGATTGCTGAATTGCTCCACCTGCTGTTTCTTCCGGCTGCAGACATTCCATTTACAACAAGTCCATCTGGTTCTGTTGAGCTTGGAACAACAAATCCTCCGGGACACATACAGAAACTGTAGACTCCTCGTTCTTCCTGCTGTGTTACGACTCTGTATTCCGCTGCTTCAAGGTTTTCTTTTTGTCCGTGAAACTGAATCTTGTCAATGAGCTCTCTTGGGTGTTCAACTCTTACTCCAACTGCAAAAGTTTTTGCTTCAAGATTTTCCGGTGCAAGGTGTGAAATCATTTCGTATACTTGAAAGGAAGAATGTCCCGTTGCAAGAAGAATTGCATCTGCAGTAAAAGATTTTTTTTCTCCAGTCTTAACATTTTCTGTTTTGATGCCCTCTGCTGTTTTTTTTCCATTAGAATCCTTTTCAATAATCAGATCAGTGCATTTTGTGTCAAAGTAGAATTCGCATCCCATTGAAATCAAAAAATTTCTCATGTTATTGATTATTGCAGGCAGCTTGTTTGTTCCGATGTGGGGATGTGCATCTGTGGTGATTTTTTTGTCTGCTCCAAAATGATGGAATATATTCATGATCTGAGGAATGCTTCCCTTTTTGTTGCTTCGGGTGTAAAGCTTTCCGTCGCTGAAGGTTCCGGCTCCACCTTCTCCAAAACAGTAGTTTGAGTTTTCATCAACAATTCCTTTTGTGCTGATTTGTGCAATATCGCGCTTTCTCTGGTCTGTCTTTGATCCTCTTTCAATGATTATGGATTTTATTCCCTTTTCCAAAAGCTTAAGTGCGCCAAATAATCCTGCAGGTCCTGAGCCAATAATCAGAACAGATTTTGTGCCATCAGCTTTTTTCCATTCCGGGATTTTAAATTCATCCTCTGGAGCTTCTCCAATGTAAATCTTGTATCTAAGAAAAAACTTGACCTGTCTTCTTCGTGCATCAATGGATTTTTTTATGAAAACTTCAGAAAAATTTTCTTCATGTATGCCTTGCTTTTCAAGTTCCTGTTTCAGCATATTGTGAATATATCTTGAGTCCTTTTCTTTGTCTGGCGTAATCTGAATGGAAATTTCTTTTTGCATGAAAATATTTTAGTGGAGATTGGGAATATAGTCCACGTTGAATATTCTGCCAAATAGATTGTATAATTTAATCATGAAAAATACACAGAGAAATGAACTTGCTGTTTGCGGATTTGCTGCAGTTAAAATACTTGAAAAAAATAACTATCATAAAATTTCACGCCTTTATATTTCAGAAGAAAAAGCACCGCTGTTTGGCGGCCTGTGCAAGAAAATGGCTCAGGACAAAAAGCCTTATAATAGGGTTAAGGACGAAAAGGAGCTTGAAAAGTTGTGTGGCAGTGTTCACCACCAGGGAGTCGTTGCAATGATTCACTCTCCAGAAATTCAGCCCCTTACCAAGTCTATTACTAATTCCTGGGTTGAGGAAAAGCAGAGTGCCATTATTCTTGACCGCGTTGGAAATGCAAACAATCTTGGTGCAATCGTCAGAAGTGCAGCTTTCTTTGGAATCAAGAATATTGTTATACCTCTGGATGAAGCTCAGTCTTCTGTTACAACCAGCTCTTATCGTGTTGCAGAAGGAGGAATGGAATTTGTGAATATTTATTCAGTCAAATCAATTTCATATTTGCTAAAGGATATGGAAGGTAAAATGGTCAGGTTTGGAACTTCCCTGAATGCAAAGAGAACTGTTTCTCAAATGTCATCGCTAAAAGGTGACAAAGGAGCTATTGTTGTTCTTGGAAATGAGGAGCAGGGAATTAGCCATGAAGTTGAAGAAAACTGCGACTATCTTGTTATCATTCCATATTGGGGAATGAGTGAGGGAAAGGCCAGTGCTGTTGACAGTTTGAATGTTGCCCAGGCTTCTTCTGTAATCATGTATGAATTGTCAAAGTAATATTTTTTTATTTTGGTGGATAAAAAATGAATTTTAAAAAAAATGTAATTGTTTTTGTGCTTGCTGTTTTTTCTGTTTTTCATGGTGTGGCTCAGGATTTTCCATTTGCTCTGGACAAGACCTGGGATTCAGTAATGCTCGGGTCTTCTGCTGTGTTTGCCGGTGGCGGATATTTGTGGTCAAAGAAGGCTGATCTTCCTGAATTTAGCTCAAGATCAGTTGATATTGATGATGTGAATCCACTGGACAGGCATTTTGCCTGCGGTTACAACGAGAATCTTGATCTTGTTTCTGATGTGGGTCTTGTTTCGGTTCTTGCAGGTGTTCCTCTGGCATTCTACGGATACAAGATGTATGACGGTGATCTTTCTTTCAGCAATGGCATTACCCTTGCAGCAATGTATGCCGAGTCTTTGCTTTTTGTTCAAGGTGCAAAATATACTGCAAAGGTTCTGGTTCATCGTGTAAGGCCATACATGTATTTTGATGGTGTTCCAGATGACTGGGAAGATGATAATGGTTTTCAGTTCTCATTTTTTAGCGGCCACGCATCTACTGTTTTCATGACAGCGGGTTTTATGACATATACATTTTCCAAGATATATCCTGATTCAGAACTTAAGATTCCCGTTATTGTTACTTCCTATTCACTTGCGGCATGTGTCAGCTTGCTTCGTGTTGCTTCCGGATGCCATTTTGTTTCTGATATTGCTGTGGGGGCTCTTTTTGGAACACTGGTTGGTTATGGAATTCCAATGATTCATACTCGCTTTGCCGAAAAGAAAATCCACGAAAAGGGTGATGTTGCAATTATGCCGTCAGCTTCCGGAATCAGTTTCAGAATGTATCTGTAAAATTGTCATGGGCCTTGTTTTGTGTTCCCGTTGAAACAAGGCTTTTTTCTAATTATAATTAAGACATGTCGGAAAAGAAAAATAACAATAAGAAACCTACGGGTCTTGGTTTTGCACTCTGGATTCTTGCAGCACTTATTATCCTGGTGCTTTTTTTAATCAATCAGAATAGAATCTCCACAAATTTGAAGGCAACCGGATTCCTCAAGAAAACAATGGGTGAAAATCCTGAGTTTGTTGAAAAATCAGATGAATCATCAGCCATAGAAAAAAATGATGTTCAGCCAATTGTTGAGCCAAGGACTGTTGAAATCGATCTGGGAGTTGAATCCTCTGGCAGTGAGGGACAGAATGTAAGACCCCAGAGCAAGAGCGCTGTTGAATCAATTGAACAGAAACGTTCTACACAAAAAAATCTTGAGTCTGAAAAAATTGCCGTTGAAAAGAAAGAGCCGGCAGTAAAAAAAGATACTGTTGTGAAGACAGATGCTCAGGGCAAGACAATGAAAATCAAGCTTTATTTCATGACTATTTCTTCCAGTGGATCTGTTTCAAGACGAGAAATTACCCGCGTAATGAAGAAAAGTGACAGTCCGCTGGTTGATGCAATCAACGCAATTATCCGCGGACCAAGCATTGAAGAAGAAAAAACCGGATGCAGAACTCTTGTTTCAAGCGGAACAAAGTTGATTGGTGCTTCTGTTAGAAATGGGACTGCCGTACTGAATTTTTCCGGTGAGTTTGAATTCAATCAGTATGGATCAGAAGGACTTATCGGTCAGCTGCAGCAGGTTGTCTTTACTGCAACTGCATTCAATACTGTAAAGAATGTTCAGATTTTGATTGATGGTGAAAAGAAAGAATACCTTGGAAGTGAGGGTGTCTGGATCGGAACCCCATTGACTAGAAATAATTTCTAGTTTTTTTAAGATGTTTTAGTGCTTATTATTTTCCCATTATAGTGATCCGGGTCTGCATTAAGCTGCGTAAAACCGGATCATTTTTTTTATTCTGTTTTGTATGATTTTAGGATTGCATCAAAGTAGGATCTGTTTTTCTGGTAAACGCTGTCGTAAACTGTCAGTGTAACAAAAGCGTATGTTCCATCCTTTTTCTTTGTGATTGTCTTGAAGTCTCTCGTTACATTTTCAATTTCCGGCTGAAGAAAAACATTCATTATCATTATTTTCTGTGAATCAGATTCAACTTTGTGCTGCGGCCAGATGCTGTATGTTCTTGCTGTTCCTTCTGTGAGTTTTCGTGTAAGCAGCTGAAGGTTGTTGGATTTTTCTGGAAGGGCTGGGAGTGTGGTCATGGAAAGGAATGCATAGTCGCCCAAAAACCACATGTTGTCCATTGCAGTTTTCCATCCTGAATCAATCTGGATTGTCTGTCCGTCAATTCCAACTCTTACTGGAGTTTTCTTGTCTTTCTTGAAGTCTCTTTTTTTGTCTTTTGGAAGACCGTTGACTCCCTTGAAAGCAGAAAAGCTTGTGTCTGTTGAGTTTGAAAGGAAACCGCAGGTCTGGGTTTCAAGAAGTGGTTTCCCGCTGACTGAAGAAATTGATTCAATGTTAAAAATCGGAACGTATGAATTGTAGCGGATTTTTACGTTTCCACCAAACTGTACGTAGTCTTCTTTTGAAATGAGAGGGCTCTCTCCCAGGTTTCCGATTTTCTGCCTGCGAGCTGTGAGTTCATAGAAAAGATCATGCATGTAGTTGATTATTTCTGTGTCTTCTTTTGCGCCTGCACCAACTATTTTTTCTCCTGTCATGTCCAGGTTCTTTGACTGTGGGTTTACTGAAATATAAAGACAGATATCCTTTTCAGGAATTTTTTTCCCGGTGTTTGCAGGGGAATAGAATCGTACAGCATAGGTTGATTCATTGTAGTAAAGGAATCCGATAATGGATTCGTTCTGAAAACTGTAGTCCCTGAAGTAAATGAATTCTCCAGAAGTGTCCGGAAGATAGGGATTGACTGCTGGAAGAGAAAAAACCGGGATGGCAAGAAATGTAAAAGTCATTATTGATAAAGCAAATCTTTTTAAGTATCCATTCATAGTTTTTTTTCTCCTGCAATGTGTGTCACCTCCGGGGCAAGATCCGAAGGTGACATATAATTTACCCGAAGGTGACCAGTTTATCTAGCTAAGCTTTTCAAACTCAGCCTTTACAATTGCTGCAACTTTTTCTGCTGCTTCTTCTAATGGAACAAGCACAGGATCTGCCTGGTTACGCATTTTAACTTCAACATTAGGAAGGTTTTTGTCTCCGACTGTAATGCGAACCGGATATCCAATAAGGTCTGCATCTGCGAATTTTACTCCAGGACGTTCGTCGCGGTCATCAAGAATGACTTCAACTCCGGCTGCCTTAAGCTGATCATAAAGTTTGTCCGCAGCATCTTTCATTGCATCCTTGTACTTGATAGGAACGATGGCAACTGTATATGGAGCAACTGATACCGGCCATATAATTCCGTTGTCGTCATGGAAGCATTCAATGATTGAAGCAAGAACGCGGTCAACACCGATTCCGTAGCATCCCATTGTTGGAACAGCAGCCTTACCGTTCTTGTCGAGGTAAGTCACTCCCATGCTTTGTGTGTATTTTTTTCCCAGCTTGAAGATGTGCCCAAGTTCGTTTCCTTTTGATGTGTGGAACTTTCCACCGCAAAGTGGACATGTGTCGCCTTCTTTTACTGTGCGGACATCTGCGTTGATGTATGCTGTGTAGTCACGGCCTGGTTCAACATGCTTAATGTGGAATCCTTCCTTTCCTGAACCAGCGTAAGCATCGTGCATGTTGTTTACACTAAGATCCTGGATAACAGGACATTTTACGTTTACAGGACCAACAAATCCGTGTGGAGCACCGGCAATCATTCTGATTTCTTCATCATCTGCAAGAACAACTTCAGAAGCCTTGAGAAGTCCGGCGAGTTTTGCTTCATTTACTTCAAGATCACCGCGGATAAGAACACATGCATAAGAAACAGGATAAAAACTGAACTTATCTTCTGTAACACGCTTGAGGTTTTCGCAGTGAGGAGCATTTGTAAGATCCAGTGAAGAATTGATAACGCGGTAAACAAGAGCCTTGATAAAGTTCTTTGAAGATGTGCCGAAGAATTTTTCCATGTCTTCAATTGAAAAAACATTTGGTGTTGCAACTTCTTCAAATGCAAGGTCTGTTTTTGCCATCTCTGGAGTATCTTCCTTGCATGCAGCCTTTTCGACGTTTGCAGCATATCCGCAGTCGCAGAGAATGAGTGTGTCGTCACCGATTGGAGACTCAACCATGAACTCCTCTGAGCCTGAACCACCCATGGCTCCAGTGTCTGCCTTTACAGGAATGATTTTAAGGCCAAGGCGCTTGAAGATTCTGTGGTATGCCTTTGCATAATCCTGATATGTTTCATCAAGTGATTCATCATCAGCATGAAGTGAATATCCGTCTGCCATGTTGAATTCACGGCCGCGCATAACTCCATAACGAGGGCGAATTTCATCACGGTACTTTGTGTTGATCTGATATGCGTTGATTGGCAGCTGCTTGTATGAGGTAAGTCCCTGGCGCATGATTGCAGTGTATGCTTCTTCTGCAGTAGGAGAAACAACCATGTCCTGTTCACCACGGTTTTTTGCCTTGAGCATCTGAGGACCCATTGTGTCCCATCTTCCACTTTCCTTCCATATTTCTCCTGGAACAACTACAGTAGGCTTGAATTCACAGGCACCAATATTGTTCCATTCTTCTTTGATTATGTTTTCAACCTTGCGGTATGCTTTCAGTCCGAGAGGCATGTAAGTGTAAAGACCGTTTCCAAGCTTGCGGATAAGATCAGCTCTCATCATAAGCTGATGACTAGAAATCTGAGCCTCTGCAGGGGCTTCACGTAATGTTCTTAAAGGAAGTTTTGAAGTTTTCATAATAGAAGATATTTTAATGAAATGAGATTCTTTATTCAATTATAAATATGTATTGGCCGATGGTAAAAAGCCCCGGTGGTTCTGGAAGAATCAGCGCATGAAACAAATAGTAATGAGCAAGTGCTGCAAGCTAAAAAAGATTGTGCCGTCCTGCCGGGATATTTTTAGTCATGGCATTTGTTGAAAAACTGAATCCATTAAACTATAATTTGACATTATGAACTTCAAATCTTTTTTTAATGTCTTGATTCGTGCCATTTTGACAGGATTTGCCATTGGTATTGGTGGAACTGTTTTCCTTTCATGTGAAAGCAAGGTTTTGGGTGCATTTTTGTTCGGTACAGGATTGTTTGTGATTCTGACTTTTGGTTTCTATTTGTACACGGGAAAGGTTGGGTACATTGTTGTAAACAGGCTTTCCTATGCTGGTCAGGTTTGTATTATCTGGGTTGGTAACTTCATCGGAACCTTCCTCATGGCATATCTTATCCTGAACACAAGAATTTCAGGTATTGCTGAAAAGGCTGCTGCCATGTGTGTTACAAAGGTAAATGATGGTCCGCTGAGCATTTTCATTCTTGCCTTTTTCTGCGGAATCCTGATGTTCATTGCTGCAGACGGATGGAAGAATATCGAGAATCAGGTTGCAAGGACTCTTGCGGTTTTCCTTCCTGTTGTAGTGTTTATCCTTAGTGGATTTGAGCACTGTATTGCAAACATGTTCTACTTTTCAATTGCTCAGGCCTGGGATGCTCACAGTCTTTTGTGGCTTCTGGTAATGACGGTGGGAAATGCTGCGGGCGGAATGTTTATTCCATTTTGCAGAATTGCATTTGTTGATTAATTTTTTTGGAGGTTGATATGAATTTTAAGAAAGCTGCTTTATTTGCAGGACTCTCTCTTTTTGGTGCTGGTGCTTTTGCCATGCCTTTTACTGTTGCAGATTTTGCAATGAATCCAAATATTATTGCCGACTCCATCAATGATGGACTTGGTGATTTTACAGAACAGGTTGCTCTTGCAGTTCCTCTTGGAGCAGTTGAACAGAACGTGTGGGCTGATGCATACATTGGAAATTTGTTTCCGTCTGCAATACCACATTTTGGTGGCGGTCTCAACGTTGGTTTCACGAAAATTGATACTTCAGGCCTTGCAAAAACTTGTGATGTTCTTGGAATCAGCGGTATGGGAGACAATGTCTACTATCCCATGTTTGCTGCAGATGTAAGGGTCGGGGGATTTGTCCTTCCCTTTGATTTTGGATTTACATTCATGAAATCTGGAACTTTCAGCATTGATGTTCAGGATGTTGGCCTGGATTTTGATTTCATGACAGCTGGTTTTGATGTGCGATATGCACTTATTGAGGGCGGGCTGATAATGCCAAAACTTTCGGTTGGTGCAGGTTATTTCTACAATTCGGGATCCTTTGGAATTGATTCAGTGGAAGGCGCCGTTGCAATTGATTACACTGTTCATACAATGTTCCTTGAGGCTCAGGTTTCAAAATCATTCCTTATTTGTACTCCATTTGTTGGTGTTCGAGGAATCGTATCAAAGTATGAAAGTAATTACGACTGGAAATACAAGGGAGCTTATGCTGATCAGGTTCGCGTAGTTGCCAGTGCTGCAGGTGCCACAGTTGAAACTCAGGGTAAGGGATCATACAAGTCAGATTCATTTGATTTTGGTGCCATTCAGCCACAGGTCTATGCCGGTGTTGGTGTTAATTTTCTTGTTCTTCAGGCAACTCTTTCTGTTTCAGCAGACATGAGAAATATCTGGGATAAGGGACTCTGGTCGGGCGCTTTCAGTTTGAGAGCCAAACTGTAGTTTTTCCGGTGTCATCCGCGGCTTTGTCCCCGGAATGCTTAATTTGATGACTGGAAAAAAAATTAATTGGTGAAGATAATCTGATCTTATTCATCTGAAATAAACGGGCTGGATTTTTCGAGACCACTGAAAAAGGTCTCCAATTTTAAGGCCTGAAAAAAAAGCCAGATTTTTGAGAAAAAAATCTCATAAATCTGGCTTTGCTCTTTTAAGGAGCAAATTTTTTGTCTTTCATTTCCTTATTTTTATTGTATTTAAATCCATTGTTGTCTTTTCTGAATAAGGTTCTGCCTCAAGCTTTTCGCCATTAACAACTATCTTCATAACTTTCTAAAAAATCATATTTGTATTTCCACGAAATTTGAGTTACAATATTTAAGTATGCTATTGACACAAAAATCGGAAAAG
>JAEDCT010000053.1 GCA_016294035.1 Treponema sp.
TAGAAGGTGGTATATAAAAGGTCGCGGTCTTCTTCCGGAACTGATGATTGGTCTATATTGTCTTTTTTCACTCTGTAGCAAAGCTGTATTTCATCAATAAAGATATAAAATTTATCTCGCTCATTTATTTTTCCAAGAATATATTCATATAACCTGTTGGGATTTCTATAATCCTCAAAAGACTTTTTATCAAGCTGAATCTGAATTATATGCGTGTCATCAATTCCTGTTGAATTAAGATATGATTTGTACAATTCAAAAAGGAGATATGATTTTCCACATCGGCGAATTCCTGTGATTATCTTTATCAAACCGTTTTCTTTCTTTGAGATAAGACGATTCAGATAAAAATCTCTTTTAATCATATAAACTCCTAGTGCAAATTCTATTCTTAAAAGAACCTACTTTGCATTGAACATACTACATCATTTTCGTAAAAGAATAAAGTCTTAGTGCAAACTTTTTGCTTAAAAGGAGGAATTTTGCACTGAGTAATATTTGAGAACTTCTTGTAGCAGACCCTATGAGAAGAACCAATTAAAAGTTGAAAACATAAATGGAAAATATCCTATCTATGGCAACGGTGGAATAATGGGTAGAGCTGATGACTATATTTGTTCTGAAAACTGTACAATTATTGGAAGAAAGGAGTAAAATCATCGAAGAAAAAGCAGTGGAAAGGACAAAAGCCGTGTTTGCAGCACGGAAGCTGATAAATTCAGAATGCATAGAAACTACGAAAGCATGAGGCTGATTTTTTGTATAGCCAGAGAATAAGATTGAGTATTTGACGAAAAAACAAGTTAGTGGTATATTAAAAGAAATGGAAATGCCCGATTCTGTCGGTCGTCTCCACAATTTAGCGATAAAGCCGCCATGTGTGTCAAACTTGGGCGGCTTTACTTTTTAACTCTTTCTATTTTTTAAGTAAGAAAGGGCTGTCAGAATGAGAATGGCTAAATCAATAGCCAACGAAATAATTTCGTATAAAGTCATTCCGCAAAGCCTCCCTAAGTCAAATTCTGGCAAAACCAGTTGAGTTCGGGAGCCGCCGCCATAGAATCAGGCACTTCCAAAATTAGTATAGCATATATCTATTATTTTGTATAGGTTATTGTTCAGAAGCGTTTGAGTTTTTTTAATCTGAGTGAATTGCAATAGATTTGACGAAAAAGCTGGTTGGTGGTACATTAAAAAAAATGCCCGAACATTTGGTCATCTCCACTTTATGGTAATTGTCCTTTAAGGACGTAAGACCGCTTCAGTGAGTCAGACTGGGCGGTTATTTTTTTTCTCTTAGAGTAACTGAAATATTAAAGTTACTTAACAAGATGACATTCGGTGTAGGAGAAAAAAAGGATTTTGTTGAAATAAAGAATATAAAAGTAAACAAAAAAAGCTATTAAACTTCTACTATGTGAGGAGCAGAAGGAATGAAAAAACTAATATCATTATTATTTACAGCATTTATTTCATTTTCTCTTTTTGCACAGACAACTATTGCGGAAATTGATTTAAATAACATGCAGATTGCTGAGGATGGAACTGAAAATAAGATAATAGAAAGAGAAGTAAAACGTGTTCTTGATAGCTTCGTAAAACTGCCTGGAAAAGAGATCCAAATACTTAAAACAGAAGTAACGCAGAAATTATACCAAGATGTTATGGGTAGCAACCCAAGTTATTATAAAGGCGACAATAACCCTGTAGAAAAAGTAAGCTGGTATGATGCAATTTATTTTTGTAATAAACTAAGCGAAAAGTTAGGTTTTACACCTGTATATGCAGTTGACGGTAAAACTGATGTTGCAACCTGGAATTATATGCCACATGAAGGAGAATCCATTGAGGGGGAAATCTCTCAAAATTTAGTTGCCAACGGATTCCGCCTTCCTACAGTAGAAGAGTGGCAGTATGCCGCAAAAGGCGGACAGAATTATGAATATTCAGGAAGCAATAATCTTGATGAAGTAGGCTGGTATTCAGGAAATAGTGGCGACAAAACACATCCTGTAGCAAAGAAAAAAGCCAACGGATACGGACTTTACGACATGAGCGGCAACGTCTGGGAGTGGTGTTGGGATGTTGACCCGTGCGACGGCTACTGCCGCTATGATTGTGGTGGCAGTAGCAACAGCAGCGGCTGCGCTTGCGAGGTTTCCTACAGGTACGAATACTGCGCTAGCAATCCGAGCAGCTACATAGGCTTCCGTATTGTTTGTAACGCCGACTAAAGTCGGCTAGTTCTGCAAGGAAATTATTTTAATACTTCCGTATATGCAGAAGTGCGAATCCGCTTCAAACTAGAAGGCGGTAAGACCTAATGAGCAATACTGCTGTAGGCGGAGTGAGAAAAATGTGAAGACAATTAGTGTAGAACAGATGACAGGTATTATTCAGTGTTTTATCTTTATTAGCTTGCATTTTGGCTTGGATTATTCCAGAGAAAATTAAATGGGAGCAGAAGTATAATTCTTTGTGCGATGTTTACAGAAGTATGGAATATGGTGCAGCGATACAGTCGATTGTTAATTTTTTTGTGTTTGATTGCTCTAAAGATGTTTCAAAAATTCATTCGGAGTGCGGAAACTTTCCTGAGCAACATCATGAAAGTCTTTCACTTTGGTTTTCTGCATCTTCTTGGTCTTTCATCCGGAGAATAGTGTCAGGAGGTGAGGTATGGATCTGATTATTGCAAAGGGACTGCTGATTCCATTTCTTGGAACTTCATTAGGTTCCGCCTGTGTTCTTTTCATGAAGAAGGAACTTGATGCAAGACTCCAGAAAGGGCTTTCCGGTTTTGCGGCCGGTGTAATGATTGCTGCTGCCGTGTGGAGTCTTTTGATTCCTTCCATGAATCAGGCTGGGGAACAAGGGCTTGGAAAACTTGCCTTTGTTCCTGCTGTGATCGGGTTCTGTCTTGGCATGCTCTTCCTGCTTTTGCTTGATGTTGTCATTCCGCACATGCATTTAAATGAAACCGTGGAAGGACCCAAAAGCAATCTGTCAAAAACTACCATGATGGTTCTTGCCGTTACCCTGCACAATATTCCGGAAGGAATGGCAGTTGGTGTTCTGTATGCGGGATGGCTTACGGGAGCAGTTCATGTTTCCTCATCTGCGGCTCTTGCTCTTGCAATCGGTATAGCAATCCAGAATTTTCCTGAAGGTGCCATTATTTCCATGCCGCTTCACAGCAAGGGACTTTCAAAAATTAAATCCTGCTGGTATGGAATTCTTTCTGGAATCGTTGAACCAGCCGCCGGTTTTGTGACGATTGTTCTGGCTCAGTTTATAATTCCTGTTCTTCCATATCTTCTGAGTTTTGCAGCCGGAGCAATGATCTATGTGGTTGTTGAAGAACTGGTTCCGGAAATGGCCGCAGACGAAGATGAAAGACATTCAAATGCCGGAACCATTATGTTCATGATAGGTTTCTCGTTAATGATGATGCTTGATGTGGCTTTAGGTTGATTCAATAATAATAGTGTGTCAGTTTTCCATAATGAAAGAGGAAGATGTTCTGTCCGATATTTTTAATGCAGAATTTTCCAGTCGCAGTTCATTTACAATAAGCTGCCATTCCCTTAAAAATTTCCACCGTGAATTTTCTGAAGGAACTGTGAACAGATTTGCAGGTTTAATACCGCAGACCGACTAAATTTCTACTTGTTTTTATTGCATCCGCAGCTGCATTTTGAGCATCCGCAGCAGATACTTCCATTTTTCTTTGCTTCAATATGTTTCCTGCAGATTGACTTTACGATTAAAGTAACGATGAAAAAAAGAATTGCACTGACGATTACTGTTCCCATTGGATTACTCCTTCAAAATTCGTAATTCACAATTTATAATTATGAATTACGAATTTGTATTTATGAATTATTTATTCTTGTATTTGTCTTTTCTTACGACCATATAGACAAGATCTGCAAGTGCGATAAATGCAAGTATAACTTCAGCCATTGCAAGTGCACCTGAAACAGATCCAGTAAACAAACCGCCCAGCTGATTTACAATGAAAGCGATGATGTAGGCAAATCCAC
>JAEDCT010000028.1 GCA_016294035.1 Treponema sp.
TTACTTCAATCATCAAGGATGAACTTGAATATGAACGCGGTTCCCTCATGGAAGATCTTCATGCACGAACTCTCGAACGTATCTTCATTGAAGAAAGAATCTATAAAAAGATTGAACAGATGACTACTGCAGAAGATGTGGACAAGGCTGTAAAAAAAGGATTTGTTCCATTCAAGGATGAACTTATACGCGATGTCAATGATGAAGATGTTGAACGGCTTTTGAAAATTCCAATCCGACGCATTTCTCTTTTTGACATAAACAAGAATCGCGATCAGGTTACTGCAATTAACGCCCGTCTCAAGGAAATTGCTAAGAGACTCAAGAACCTGAAGGCATGTGCTGTTGAATATCTTGAAGGCATGGTTGAGCAGCTTGAAAAATTCTCACAACTGGATGAAAAAAACGACACAAGGTATATTGACCCAAAACTTCTGACACGCCAGACAGAAGTTACAGCATTCAGTGCCGTTGATATTAAGACTGTTGTAAAGCGCGACATTCCTCTTCGCTATGACGACAAGGGATATCTTGGAACAAAGGTTTCCGGTGGACGCGAAATCATCAAGGTTACTCCCTATGACAGAATTTTCATTGTTCGCAAGACAGGAATCTGGGGAGTTCAGGATGTAGCAGAAAAAACTTTCGTTGACCAGGGAATGTTCTACTGTAACTATGCGGAAAAGGAAATCATCAACAATGTCCTGTTCACTGTGATCTACCGCGATCCAAAAACCATGCAGTGCTACATCAAGCGTTGCCGTGTTGCAGGCTGGATCATGAACCGCGACTATAGTTTTGTTCCGGACGGCATGGAAGTTCTTCATGTTGATACAAGAGAAAAATTCAAGTTTGAGCTCAAGTACATCAAGAAGCCAAGGATCAAGGCGGAAGGTGCATCTTACAAAGCCCAGGATTATGAGGAAAAGGGTCTTAAGGCTGGTGGCGTAAGAATTGACACTCACGAAGTTGAAAGTATTGTTGTTGAGTTGCCTGATGATCAGAAGCAGCTTTTTACAGAGTAGGGGAATTAGAATGACTAGACCTGACTATAACAGAATGTATGAAGTGATGAAAAGAACCCTTGCACCATTTTTGGGTACATTGACTTTTTCTGTCATGATTTCGGAAATAATTCCATTTGTGTTTGCCTCGGTTTTTTCTGCAGTAAGCATTGGTGTTACAAATTATGCTGCAAGCTATGTCCTGCTTTGTGTCTCAATTGTTCTGATAATGTTTGTTTCCGTTTCTCTTGTAGTGTGCACAATAAATCAGGCTTCAAAAATTACACTTGGAAAAGGCAGCAGAATTTCATCTTTCTTTGAGCCTTTTTTCATAAAAAGAAAGAACCTGTTTTCTGCATCTGCAATTCTGACTTTGGTGCAGGTAGTTTCCTTTTTTATCGTTTTTTTTATTATCATGTTCAACAGGGATTTTTTTGCTCCAGCACTGAAAATTTTTGAAAAGGAAATTGTTTCCGTAGAAGCCCTCCAAAATGATCTTGCCACAATAATGCCATATTATTTTTTTGCAATTGCATTGTTTTCTGTAATTGGATGTGCTCTTTCAATCCCATTTCTTTTTGTCTGGAATGTGATGGAAACTGAAAAAAATATTTCTTTCTCTGGTGCTCTAAAAAAATCAGCTTCAATTTTGGTTTTAAACTATTTCCATTATGTTGGCTTCAATTTCTACGTTGTCATAAGAAATCTCATAGTAATTGCTGTTCTTGCTGGAATCAATTTATTTGTTTCAAGAGTTTCATTTCTTGCGTTCTTTACACTTGTTACCGGCTTTCTGATTTTGCTTCAGCAGTATACAGTTATTTCTAAAATCATTGATTGCATTCCTGTTTATTATTATTCATATATGAGTGTGAATGGACTTTTGAATTCTTCTGAAAAGGTCTGATGAAAGTGAAAGTACTTCTCAATAATCCTTCCAATGAAATTATCATAAAGGGCTCAAGATTTATTTCTGAGGTTTTTTCAATCTCCACTCAGCAGGAAGCAAGAGATAGACTTCATGAACAAAAGCTCAGGTATTCAGATGCAACCCATGTCTGTCATTGCTTTATTGCAGGATTAAAGGCTGAGACCTGTGGAATGAGTGATGACGGAGAACCCTCAGGAACTGCCGGTCGACCGATGCTTGACATCTTGAAGGGTAGCGGTATAACAAACATACTTGTAACAGTTACACGTTATTTCGGAGGAACCCTTCTGGGAACCGGGGGGCTTGTTAAGGCCTATGGTGACAGTGTGAAGGAAGTTCTTGCTTTATGCCAGACAGAAGAATATATTGAACGTTCCTGTTTTACTTTTGTTTGCGACTGGGCATTGTATGAAAATCTCAAGCGAAAGATTACAGATGCGTTCCATATTACTGATTTGAATGAAGAATTTGGTGATGGAGTGAATCTTTCCGGAAAAATATATTCTGATGAAAAAGATGCCCTTTGCGATATGGTGACCAATCTGAGTAAGGGAAAGATTTTTGTTCACTTTGTCTGATTGCTGTTGATGAGTCCCGTAATTGAATTAATTTCCTTTCTAAAATGATAAATTAATTTCCTGTTATTCTTGAATAAAAACACTTAAAAACATATTATACAGTATGAAATTATTGGAAGAAAAAATCAGAAAGGAAGGCCAGATTCTTAGTGGCAATATCCTTAAGGTTTCAAGTTTTTTAAATCATCAGATTGATGTTCTGTTTCTCGACAAGCTTGCACAGGAATTTGTCCGCCGTTTTGAAGGTGAAAAAATAACTAAGGTTTTGACAATTGAAGCTTCTGGAATCGGAATTGGAAGTTGTGTTGCCCGTGCCTTTAAGTGTCCTTTGGTTTTTGCCAAGAAAAACTCTTCAAAGAATGTTAACGAAGACTGCTACAGAAGTTCTGTTTATTCATATACCCATTCCAAGACTTATAATATCATTGTTGTAAAGAATTATATTTCTTCTGATGATAATGTGCTTATCATTGATGACTTTCTGGCAAACGGAAGCGCACTTAACGGCCTTATTGAACTGGTATCTCAGGCTGGTGCAAAACTTGCCGGATGCGGAATTGTCATTGAAAAGGGATTCCAGGAAGGTGGAGCTTTGCTCAGACAAAAAGGATATAAAATAGAATCTCTTGCTATTGTTGATTCAATGTCTGTTGAAAGCGGTGTGGAATTCAGAAAGGATAACTGAACATTTTAATCCATAGGAATTATTCTTATGGATTATTTTTATTGTGCATAATTACCTTGCTTAGGCAGGTGGTTATATAGGAGTTGTTTATGAAAAAGGTTTGCATGGCTATTCTTGCATTGTGTGCAGCATTTGTACTTGCTGGATGCAGTAAAAAGGAAGCCGGAAACAAGGTTTTGACAAAGGAAAACCTTAAGGTTGGTTTCGTTTACATTGGTTCAATCAATGACGAAGGTTACACTCAGGCTCACGACAAGGGACGTCTTGCTGTGGAAGCAATGGGTATTTCAACTGCATACGTTGAGAATGTTGCTGAAAACTCTGACTGTGAAAAGGCAATCCGCGATCTTATTGACCAGGGATGCAACATGATTTTCACAACAAGCTTCGGTTTTATGGACTGGACATTGAAGGTTGCTGAAGAATTCCCAGATGTTCATTTTGCTCACTGTTCTGGTTACAAGCAAGCTGTAAACATGTGTTCTTATTTTGGAAAGGTTTATCAGGCTCGCTATCTTGCTGGTATTGTTGCTGGCATGAATTCAAAGTCTGGAAAAATCGGTTATGTTGCAGCATTCCCAATTCCAGAATGTATTCGCGGTATCAACGCATTTACTCTTGGTGTTCAGTCAGTAAATCCAAATGCAACAGTTGAAGTTGTATGGACAAGAACATGGTTTGATCCAGCTGTTGAAAAGCAGGCTGCTCTTGAGCTTTTGAACAGAGGATGTGATCTTCTCGAACAGCATCAGGATACAACGGCTCCTCAGATTGCAGCTCAGGAAAAGGGTGCACTTGCTATCGGATACAATGTTCCAACTCCTAATGCAGCTCCAAAGGCATATCTTACAGCACCATTGTTCAACTGGCCTGTATTCTACACAGCTAATGTTCAGGCTCTTCTTGACGGAAAGTGGGAAGGAAAGGCTTACTGGGAAGGAATTGACCAGGGTTGGGTTGGACTTGATGCACTTTCAGCACTTTGTGTTCCAGGAACTCAGGAAGCAGTTGATGTTGCAATGGAAGCAATGAAGGCTAAGACATTTGAGCCATTTACAGGTCCTTTGTTTGATCAGGATGGAACTGAAAAGATTCCTTCTGGAGTAATGATGACAGATGATGATATTTGGAATATGTCATGGTTTGTTAAGGGTGTAATCGGTTCAACAAACTAAATTACATTTTGTAAATAAAGATCATATCCCCATGTTTTCTCGTCGGGGAATATGATCATATCTATGGTTGGTTATGGATTTCATTTGTTTTCATAATCAGCCTTGATGTCACCATGTTCTGGTCAAAAATCAGGGCATGGTGATTTTTAAATTTTGGAAAGACAGGCTATGGAAAATTTTATTGAACTGGAACATGTTTACAAGTCATTTGGAAAGGTTCATGCCAACAAGGATATTTGCCTTCAGGTTAGGAAGGGAGAGATTTTGGCATTGCTGGGTGAAAACGGATCTGGCAAAAGTACTATGGTCAATATAATGGCTGGAATTTATTCACCGGATTCTGGTGTCATTCGCGTTAAGAATAAGGTGACTGAATTTCATTCTCCTGATGATGCAATAAAAAATGGTATTGGAATGGTTCATCAGCATTTCAAGCTTGTTAATGTTTTTTCTGCCATGGAAAATATAATTCTTGGGCAGAAGAAAAATTTTTTTATTCATAAAAAAGATGCAAGAAATAAAATATTAGAACTGGAAAATAAATATTCATTTTCAATTGATCCGGATAAAAAAATATATTCAATGTCAGTCAGTGAAAAGCAAACTGTAGAAATTCTCAAGATGCTTTATCAGGGTGCTGAACTTTTGATTCTTGATGAACCAACGGCAGTCCTTACTCCACAGGAAACACAGAAACTTTTTGCCGTCTTAAGAAAAATGAAAGAGGCCGGGTGTTCGGTTATCATAATTACCCATAAGCTAAATGAAGTTATGGAGATATCTGACAGGGTTGCGGTTCTTAGAAAGGGATCTTATGCAGGAACTGTAATAACAAAGGAAACAAATGCTAAGGAACTTGCAGATCTGATGGTTGGATCTGAAACAAATCTTGAGGCTCAATGGTTTGAGGCAAAGAAGAGCCCTAAGCCATTATTGAGTCTATCAAATGTGACAATTCTTGATCAGAATAACATGAAAAAAGTTGATTCCATGAGTCTTGAGGTATTTGGAGGAGAGATTCTTGGTGTAGCTGGTATTGTTGGTTCCGGTCAAAAAGAAATATGTGAGGCTATTTCTGGCCTTCAGAAAATAGAAAGCGGTGAAATATATTTTGAGGATAGAAGCCTTGTTTCTCTTTCCCCTCGTGCAATCAAAAAACTTGGAGTTCGAATGAGTTTTATTCCTGAAGACAGGCTGGGAATGGGGCTTGTTGCAGGAATGGACATTACAGAAAATGTTCTTCTTAAAAATTATGATGAGTCTGACGGCTTATTTGTTGACCGTGAAGCTGGAAGAAGAAGGGCAGAACTTATTGTTAAGAATTACGATGTATCTACTCCGGGAATAAATCATGTCGTCAGAAAACTTTCCGGTGGTAATATTCAGAAGGTCCTTCTTGGAAGAGAAATTGAAATGCACCCGAAGGTTCTCATAACTGCATATCCCTTCCGTGGTTTGGATGTAGGTGCTTCAAAGACAATATTTGATATGCTCAATGAACAGAAGCAGCATGGAGTTGCAATTCTTCTTGTTGCAGAAGATCTGGATATACTTCGCGGTTTGAGTGACAGACTTCTTGTAATCCACAATGGCAGAAATATGGGCGTAGTAGATCCTAGAAACACATCAAAGGAAAAAATCGGTGTTATGATGATGGGAGGTGAGCAATGATAAAGATTGTATCAAATCATGATTTGTCATTTAAGCAGAAAACAGTTTTGAGAACAGTAGCCATTGTTTCTTCGTTTGTTGCAACAGCACTGATTCTTCTTTGTCTTTCATATAATCCTCTTGAGGTTTTTTCAAAGATAGTTGAGGGAAGCCTTGGAACTGCCTACAGGTTCAGGGAAACATGCAACAAGACTATTTTGCTTACGATGCTTTCTCTTGGTATTGGAATAGCATTTAAAATGAAATTCTGGAACATTGGAGCTGAAGGTCAGTTCTATATGGGTGCTTATGGAGCAAGTCTTATTGCCTTTGCATTTCCTGAACTTCCAAAAGGAATCCTATTGACTCTCATGATTCTCTCGGGATTTGTTTTCGGCGGGTTGTTTGCTCTTATTCCAGCTGCTTTGAAAATAAAATTTTCTACCAGTGAAACTCTTGTTACACTCATGTTGAATTATATTGCTCAAAAATGGATCAGCTATCTTCAGTATGGACCATGGAAAAGTGCCAATGGTTTCCCGAAGATAGATAATTTTGCTGCCAGTGCTGTTTTGCCCAAAGTCTTTGGAATTCATATTGGATGGATTTTGACTCTTCTTTGTGCTGTTTTGCTTTTTGTGGTTTTCCGTAAAACTAAGTTTGGCTATGAAATCATGATTCTCGGCGAAAGTGAGGCTACGGCAAGATATGCTGGGATAAATGTTGCAAAGGTTCTTGTCATTTCAATTTTTATTTCTGGCGGTTTGTGTGGTCTTGCCGGAATGATGCAGGCCAGTGCAATCGAGCGGTCTTTGTCTGATCAGCTTTCCGGAGGAATGGGATTCACTGCTGTTATTACAACATGGCTTAGTGCTTTGAATCCTCTTCTCATGATTGTTGTTTCCTTTGTTTTCAGCATGCTTATTCAGGGTGGAAGTTTCCTTCAAAGTTCTCTTCAAATTCCTGCAAGCATGTCCCATATTATTCTTGGTATCATTATTTTCTTTGTTCTTGGCAGTGAGTTTTTTGTCAGGTATAAATTCGCTGTAACATTTAATCGTGAAAAAAAATCAGGTGGTAGATCATGACATTCTTGCTTCAGCTTGGACTTTTTCTTCAGACTTCTATTCAGATGGGAACACATATTCTTCTTGCAACTTCAGGTGGTATTATGTGTGAAAAGGCCGGAAATACAAATCTTGGTATTGAAGGAATGATGCTTCTTGGAGCCTCAGTCGGATATTGGGTTGCCTATACCACAGGAAATCCATTTCTGGCTGTTATTGCAGCAGGCTTGTCTGGTGCAGCGGGTGCCTTGATTTATGCAGTTATCGCAGTTACATTGCGGGGAAATCAGGTTGTCACAGGACTTGTTCTTACAGTTTTTGGAACTGGAGTTGCAGGATATCTTGGAAAAACTATTTCTTCACATTTTCTTCCTCAGTCAATAATTGATGCTTTTGCACCGATTGAGATTCCAGTGCTTTCAAAGATTCCAGTTTTGGGAACTGCATTGTTTTCTCAGGGAATCTATGTGTATCTGTCAGTTCTTATTTCTGTTGTTTTGTTTTTGTACATGAAATACACTCGAATTGGTTTGAATCTTCGTGCTGTTGGAGAAAATCCAGGAGCTGCTGATGCCAGTGGAATAAATGTTTCTCTTTATAAATATGTTCATATTCTTTTGGGAGGTTTCCTTGCCGGCATGGGAGGTGCTTATCTTTCCCTCGTTTTCGTTCCTCGATGGCAGGAAAATATTACTGCAGGTGCAGGATGGATTGCGGTTGCATTCATAATTTTCAGTACGTGGAATCCACTTCAGGCAATTATTGCAAGCTGGGTTTTCGGTGCTTTGAAGGGACTTTCATTTAAGTTACAGAATTTGACTTTGGGTTCTGTTCATATTTCTGTTTCCGGTCAGCTTATGGATATGGTTCCTTACATTGCAACAATCATAGTTCTTGTAGTTCTTACCATGCGAAAGCAGAAAGAAAAACAGGGTCCGGAATCCCTGGGGTCTCCGTATTTCCGCGAAGAGCGTTAGTGCTGATTATAAATTTATAACCCCTTTCCAGGAATTTTAGTTGTACCATTATTTTTTTGACTTTTGGTATATATGAGAAATTTATGGAAAGGGGTTTTGTTTAATGATGAATCAATATATGTCAAGATTGTAGGAAATGGAATTTGATTGTCCCAGAATATTGAGTGTAGTGATTGTAAGTGTTGTATGTCCCTTTGGAAACTGAATGTTTGCAACAAGCTGCTTTGTGCCGTCTGGATAGATTGATGACTTTGCGTAGTGCGCGTTTCCTTCAGCTCCAAGCTTTCCATTTTTTTCTTTTAGTGTATCGTAGGAAATAGTCTCTACTGTTGCCCCGTTTACAGAAACTATTGTTTTTGCTGGAACTGCAATTTCCTGTCGCTGCCTGTAAACTGAATAGAATCCAGAAGGAAGCTTTCGTTCATTCAACAGGTTATGGTATGTGCCATTCTTATCTGCAAGAGTAATCTGGCCGGAAATAAGTGGAAGCTCCCGGCCAATTCGTGGCATGAGGATTCTTGGGTTAACTGCAGTTGCATTCTTTGTGTCTACAACTTTGAATTCAAGGCAGCTTTCTCCTTCCTGCCAGCCGGACATTCCGCTTTGTCCAAGGCTTTCTCCGGATTTTACTTCCTGTGTTGATGAAATAAATTTCTTCGGAATTGCATCGCTGTCAAGATTTGCATATACAGTTTCAAGCTGATCTTTGTGTGCAATGATAATTGTGTTTCCAAGTGCTGAGTCAAACCACCCAAAATCGTCGCTGTGATCCATAATGACTACGGATACGGTTCCCTTTTCACAGGCCTTTACGTCTGATGCATCCCGGAAAATAAGTGATGAGCTGATTGTTCCTCCCCTAAGCTGTCCGAAATAAGAGTAGAATGAATCCGATTCAGTTTCCTTCTGTGGCCAGTCAAAAGAGTAGAGTGCTGTTGCTGCAAGAAGAAGTACCCCTGCTGATGCAATGAATGCTGTTTTTCTTTTCATTATTTTACCTCCAGCTCACTATTTTCTGGAAACCGTAAGCTTTGAAATGTTTGTGTCTCTTCCAACGTAGAGTGAGTCTCCACGAACCATTATGAATCCATTTGAACCTTCAAAATCAAAGCATGCAACTGTGTGGTCAAATGGTTCAATTATTGAGACCAGATATGTGTTTTTGTCTTTGCTCAGTGCAAAAACCATGCCTGATGTGCTTGAGAATTCAATCTGCGATATTTTTCCCTCAATTGGAATTTCAGAAGTTCTGCCTGTTTCAAGATTTACTATTCCAAGTCCGCCGTTATAGTTGTAGTAGACAGTCTTTGAGTCTGGTGAGAATTTTACCAGAGTCTGTCTTGCCAGCTGTTTTTCAAGATATTTGTGGAATATAATTTTGGAATGGCCGTCTTTGTTTGATGCCACAATAAATCTCTGTTCGTTTTGTCCGCACACGCAGGCAATTGTTTTTGCATCTTCAGACAGATCAACTCCAAGAATTACATTGATGTCACTTCCGCCAGGTATGAAGTTCTGGTCTGGCTTTCCATTCTTGTTAAAGGAAATAAGTCTTCCGTCAGAAAAACCTGCAACACATCCACTTGAATTTGATGCAAATGCGGTTACTGGCAGGTAGGATTCGTATCTCCATAGCTGTTTTCCCTTTTCATTGAACTGAGAAAATGAAGTCCCTCCTGGTAGAAAAACATAGATCCTGTCTTCATCAAAGAAAGGAAATCCCGCTTCCTTAATTGTTCCTTCTTTTTTACCGTTTGGAAGATACATGTCAAACTCAGTTGTGTTGGCACCGTATGAAGTATATCTTGTGCTTGTGATTGTTGATTTGAACGGATAGCTCTTGCAAGTAGAAATCTTTCCGCTGTCAGTAAAGTATCCGAAATTCTGTCCCAGCCTGAATGGAATCAACTCACCGTCTTTTTCTGATGCTTCATGAATGTTAAGTATGTTTTCAGTCCATTCCGGGGTGAGTGTTAATTCTGTTCCTATGGGTTTGAAGGAAAAGAGAATGTATATGACACTAAAGGCAATTGCCAGTGGAATTGTTTTGTTTCTAGGCTTCTTATTTAAATCCATATTGACTCCATAATCGGGAAACCACAGAAATAATTGAAGTTTCTGGGTTTAACTTATGATATATATAATCATCAAAAAATGCAATTTTGTACTTGCTTTGTACTAAACATTGCTTCTAGATTCTGAAAATTTTTGAATTGGTCAGAACTTCATTCCCGTTTTCAGTTATGAGCACGTCGTTTTCAAGTCTGATTCCGCCAAGTTTTGCATCGTATAATCCAGGCTCAAGAGTAATAATGTTGCCTGGTTCAAAAGTTTTTTCAGATCCGCTTTTCTTGCTGACAAATGGTGCCTCATGAATCTCAAGTCCTGTTCCGTGTCCAAGTCCGTGTGGCATGAATTTCCCGGCACAGGCAAATATTTCATCTGCTTTCTGTACGGCACGGCAAATTTTTTCTCCGGGAACATAAAGTTTCAGGCATTCATCTTTTGCATTCTGAACAAGGTCAAGAAGATGTTCCTGTTCCTTTGAGAGAGGTCCCCTTGCAATAGTAATTGTACAGTCGCTGGCGTATCCCTCATAGCAGACTCCATAGTCCAGAATTGAAAGACCTTTTGTTCCCCAAGATCCATTTGTGTATCCTGGGAATGCATGTATTGCAAAACTTCTGTCTGGTCCTGCTGCCAGTGTGTCAAAGCTTGTCTTTTCGCATCCTTTTTCACGTAGCATTTTTTCAGCATACAGGGCAACATCGGTTTCTGTTCTGATCTTTCCGGAAGTTACCATGGAGTAGATTTCCTGTGTCATTTCATCTGTAATACTGCAGGCTTTTCTGGTGCATTCAATTTCATAGTCGTCTTTCACAGCCCTCATGTTAACTGCATACTCGTGTACTCCGCTGGAGATGCATTCCAGTTCAAAGTCGGAAAGTTCATTTTTTAATTCGCAGTAATCCAGATGGCTTGTTTTTGGCGAAATCTGAATCTTTTGTTTTTTTGATGAAGTCAATTCTCCCAAAATTGATTTCAATGCAAGGCTTCTTTTTCTTTCGAATTTTGTGAGCGGATAAATCTTGTCTACAGCCATTGCCATTTTTGATGCAAGAATTTCGTCCCATGGAATCAGTATTGAATTTCCGTCCCTTGTGAGAATCAGTGTTGCATCAGCGGGATGTCCGGTAAAGTATCTTATTGAAACATCACGCAAATCTTCATCGTCTGAAAAAATTGCCGCAAAAACATCATGTTCCCTTAGCCACTGAAATATTTTTTCCTGTCGGTTTCTGAAGTATTTTTCTTTTTCCATAGTTCTATGCTCTCTTTATTATTTTTCTTGATGCAGCTTTGAGAATTGAATCTTTTGTCAATGCAAGAAGAATTATTCCTGCTGTGCCGAAAATGATTCCTGTGATTGCGACAGGAATTCCGTGGCTTATTAATTTTGAGTGACCTTCAAACATTGCAATTATTCTGTCTTTTATGAAATAGATTGATGCAGAAGCTGCAATGCTCAACAGTATTATTTTGAGTGAGTATGTAACAATAGATTTTACAAGGTCTCCAACCTGAATGTCTTTTGTCTTGGAAAGAAATGCAAACAAAATAATTGTGTTAACTGCACTTGCAGTTGTCAGTGCAAATGCTATTCCCTTGCCGCCAAAGTTTGTTACAAGAAGGGATGCCAGTGCAATGTTTACTGCAAAGTTTATGAGACCGGCAACTGTCGGGCTCTTTGTGTTCTTCTGGGCGTAGAATGCAGGTGAAACTATCCTGTTTACTGCAATGAAAAATAGTCCGATTATGTGCCAGTTGAATACGTCCATTGTCATCCTGACAGATTCTTCCTTAAATTTTCCGCCGGAAAAAATGAGGCATATAATGTTCTCGCTCATTATCAGTGCATAGAATGTTATGGGAATTGCTATAAGAGCCATTATCTTCACAGACTGTGATATGAGGTTCTTGAATTCTTCCCACATCTTGTTTTTTGCAAATCCTGTCAGATCCGGTAGAATGACTGTTCCTATTGTTACTGCACAAATTCCCAGAATAAGTTCCTGTAGCCTCAGTGAGTACTGCAGACTTGAAACAACTCCTTCTCCAGCACGGGTTGCAAGTGCCGATGAAACAATGTCGTTGATCTGGTATCCTGCCATTCCTATGATAGTTGGTCCCACAAGCCTGATTACTTTTCTTGTTCCAGGGTTGGAGAAAGCTTTCTTCAATGAAGTGAATGTAACTTTCCAGTCATTTTTCAAAACAAAGGGAAACTGAAAAAAGGCCTGAACAGATCCACCCAAAATAACACCGATTGCCATGGCTCTTGCAGGGTTTTCAGTCCATCTTGAAAGAATGTAAGTTGATGCAATTACTATTGAATTGAAAAGAATCGGTGTGAATCCTGATGGTGAGAAAATCTTGAGTGCGTTTAGAATTCCCTGGAAAAGTGCGGCCACAGAAATCACTGCCAGGTATGGAAACATGATTCTTGTGAGAATCTCGGCTTCCTTCATTGCACAAGAATCTTCAGTTTTGTAGAAAATCCTGAGAATCAGTGGAGTGAGAATCATTCCGATTGAAACAAATACTGTCGTCAGGAAAGTGAGGAGTGTGAAGGTGGCACTGATAAAATCCTGTGTTTCATTTTTCTTTTCGGGTGTTGTTGAATCTTCCAGGTAATTCTTGAAAGTTGGAATGAATGCAACGGAAACAGAATTTTCAGCAAAAAGTCTCCTGAACAGGTTTGGAATCATGAATGCAATTCCAAATGCATCAGAAAGTGCTGAAGTTCCAAGAAAACGTGCCTTGGTCATTTCTCTGATCAATCCGAGGATTCGTGAAAGAAGGGTCAATGCTGAAAGAGAAAGCCCCTTTGCCAAAAGTGAACTCTTTTTATTCATATTGATAGAATATATTTTATTGTTGAAAAAATAAAGTAATGCCATTAAAATTGGATAGGGGATAGGATATGAAACGCTCAAAACATCATTTTAAATTTTTCCAATATGTCGGGGATACCCCAATTGTTTCTACTAAAATAAAGATTCTTGCAGTATTTATAACATTGATTCTTCTTTCGACATTTTCCACAAACCTTATTGCCATAACTTTGTCTCAGAGAAAGGTTATTCAGTTGCAGAATGTTGTTCTTGTCGGCAAGCTTACGGAATTGTTTAATACGGCAAACAGCCAGAAACAAATTGAAGCGTATTCTCAGGATACTCAGGCTTCTCTTGATGCCCTCACGCAGGCAGCCAAAAAGGGGTTTACGGAGATGGACGTGAATTCTGTTGCTCTTGCCGTTAGACCTAACGGAATGATTTTGTTCTTTGCATCACCAAACGAAAATGTCAAGTGGGACATGTTTAGTGATAAGGCTGCCCTTGATAAAATGGACAGCACTGAAAACAAGCAGGGATCCCTCTATTTTACAGGCCCTGATGGCTATGAGTATTTCGGTGTGTATAAATTTCATGAGACCTGGTTTTCATATATCATTCGTGCCAATAGGGTTCAGGATACAAACCGTGCCATGTTCAAGGTTTTGGGAATTACAGTTGTTCTCGTTCTTGTAATGGCAATTTTCTTTGTTTTCATGGGAACTAAAATTCTTGATGGCCTTTTGTCAAACATCAAGAATATTTCCATGCAGCTTTATGATATGCAGCAGTCACAGACTTTGAAGCCTATCAACCTTGAAGGAGCTCCCAATGATGACATTACCTATCTTGCAGCAAACTTTAACTCTCTTTCTTCTACAATTGATAATCTTCTAAAGATTTTCCAGAAATTTGTTCCGGCAAACGTTGTAAGAAAGGCTCATCAGGATCAGATAATCAAGCTTGAAGGAAAGCAGTGTAATCTTACTATCCTGTTCAGTGATATAAAGAGCTTTACCTATCGAACTGAGGTTCTCGGAAATGACATTATTGGTCTTTTGAATGTTCACTATGATTCTGTAATCAAAAAGGTCAATGAACATAGTGGAGTCATTGGATCCATAATTGGGGATGCCATTCTTGCAAGCTATGGTATTGAAGATTATTCAACCAGCAATAAGTCATACGATGCCATCAAGAGTGCCTGGGAAATTACTGCTGTTACTGCAGAACTCCGCAACAAGATGAAGATCAGGCGTGAGGTTCTTGAAAGGGAACGAAAACTCACGGAAAGTGAAGAGCGCGTCTATGAAGCCGTAATGCTTGATGTTGGTGTTGGTATTGACGGTGGATCTGTATTCTATGGAAACATCGGATCTTTTGAACGCATGGCAAATACAGTAATTGGAGACAATGTTAATTCTGCATCACGCCTTGAAGGACTTACCAGAATGTACAAGGTACCTGTTATTGTAAGTGAATATATCATGAATGATGCCATGAAGGATCCTGAAGCAAAAGCCAGATATGTATTCTATGAAATTGATACTGTTCAGGTCAAAGGAAAAACTGAGGGCGTTAAGATTTATTTCCCTCTGGACAAGGATTGCGCTTGCCCGGACTGGAGCTATTCGCTGCTAAATGAAAAATTTGAAAAGTTTGAAGCGGGACTTGCTGCTTACTATAAGGGTGACTGGAAATCTGCCAGACGTAATTTTAAGCTTTCAAAGCTTGCTGTAGCGGACATTTTCCTTGAGAGAATGGGATTGAAATCAGCACCTGCAGGATGGAGTGGAATATGGGAAATAACAACAAAATAAAAAAACAGCTTGTTCCTGTGAGGGATGTTCATAAGGAAGTTGCTCTTCTTCTTGAAGATGAGCTTAGTCTTATTTCAAATGCTGAACAGAAAAAAACATATATTCTTAGTGAGGAATATCCTAAAACACAAAAGAATAATTTTTCTTTCATGTGGAAGAATGTCTGGGCAAGACTCTTGATTTGCTTTGCTGTTGTAGCTGCAATCACATATCTTCTTGTTTCTTTTGTTTCAAGATCCAACAAGAATATACCTGTTGAAGTTGCAGAATTTGAATCCATGAATCTTACTGTACTTCTCAACAAGGTGAATGATATTGACAATAAGATTCAGGAATATGAAAAACAGAAGAAGGAACTTGTTGCAGAACGCGACAAGAAACTTGATCTTATAGAAAAAAAACATGCAAGGGCTTTGAAGAACTATGCGGCTCAGAAAATCAGGATTAAGTCAAAGCGTCAGAAAATGGAACAGGAAATCGAAGATGCCTATAGGGCTGATCTTGCAACTGTTTCAGTAATCAAGAAAAAAATAGCTGCATGCAACGATGAAATAAAGAATCTTCAGGCTCAGAGAAATGAGTTTGATGCAACCAGGATTCAGGAAGCAGAAAGACAGAAGGCTGTGCTTAACAATGAAAGATATCTTCATCAAAAAGAAATTGAAAAGTTAACTTCTGAATATAATGGCAAACTTGATGATGCTGCAAAAAAACTTCAGGAGACTATTGATTCTGACTTGAAGAGGCAGAATGATGCAGTTGAGGCTACAGTCAATTTTTATGATCCGATTCTTCCAGAAGATGATACGGCAAAGAAAATTGTTAGAAAAATGGCTTCAAAAAAGTTTTCATTTACAGGTGCCACATCGGGCGGAACTGTTGAAATGAATCTATCAAATGATGCTTCAAAGGATTTCAAGGCTTCTCTTGCTTCGGTTAAGGATTATTATTCAAACATTACTTATCTTCATACTAAGATAAAGGTTCTGCCTCATAATGAAAAACGTGCTGTTTCTTCTTACTACAATGCTGTCTTGAATTCTGCTTATGCTGCAGGAAATGAAATTTGCTCTGCAAGCGTTCGCGAGGTTAACAGGATCATTTCAGAAAAGAATCAGATTGTTCTGTCAAGAAACAGAGTTCAGAGTGAATATGATGAGCTTCTGGAAAATCTGTGCAAGTCTTCTTCTCCTGAAAAACCAGTCAATGGATTTATAAGAAATGCGCGCGGTAATGTTTATGTTTCCCATGACTTCATGCATTATTTTACGAGTTCTGATTACAAGGACTTTGTTGTTCCATGTGATATTTATCGTGGTGACCTGAAGATTGGAATTGGAGAACTTGAAAGTGTTGATGGCAAGATTATGGCCGTAAAGACTTCATTCAATGCAGGCTATTCCTTGAAAGGTGGGGACAAAGTTGCCATTGGTACTCCATACAAGCCATCAGAAGCTTCATCTGAACCAGCTGTCCCGGCAGAAACTGAATCGGCAGAGTAGGCATGGCAGAAAAGAAAAAACTTGAACGCTTGGACAAAATCCTGGCAAATAATGGATTTGGCACAAGAAAAGAAGTCAGGCATATTGTTTCCAAGGGTTTTGTCAAAGTTAATGGAATTCCAGTAAAAGAATTTGATCTTCATGTTGACCCTGAAAATGATGAGATAGCTGTCGGTGAAAAATATCTTTTGCACAAAAAGAACACCTACTTCATGATGAATAAGAAGGCCGGGTGTGTATGCTCGGCTAAAAGTGACAGTCATGATACAGTTTTTGACTATATGTCAGAAGAAGACCGTCAGAAAAAAATCGGCGGCTCCCTTGCCATTGTTGGACGACTTGATGTTGATACGGAAGGTTTGCTTCTTTTCACAACTGACGGAGATCTTAATCACAAGCTCACTTTTCCAAAATATGAAGTTAAGAAAACATATCTTGTGCATCTTCGTTGCAAAGTAAGTGATGGCGACAAGGCAGAGTACATCCGCAAGGCAAAATCAGGAATTCATATTCCTGCCTGCTCCAATGATGAAGAGTGTGACGCTAAACCCTGTTTAATTGAATTTCTTGAAGATGATAAATGTACCATAACTGTTACGGAAGGCCGTTTTCATGAGGTAAAGAGGATTTTTATTGCCCTTGAAAATGAAGTCGTATATCTGAAACGTCTTTCTATGGGTAATCTTATGCTTGATAAGAACCTTGCTTCTGGAGAATACCGTCCCCTCACAGAAGAAGAAATAGAATCCCTTAAAACAATTGTCTCAAATTGAATTAAAATTATTTTTCATTTACAATAAATGAACAAAGCCGGGGGCGCCGGGTACATCACGGGGAACAAAACTTTATGCCCGAATCAAATGGAGAATCAAATGACTGATATTGAAATCGCACAGAAAAATGTTATGGTTCCTGTTTCGGAAGTAGCAGCAAAAATTGGTCTTACGGAAAAAGATCTTGATTTTTACGGATCATACAAGGCAAAAATAAATTTTGAAAAATTGAATTCATTGCAGTCTTCTGAAAAAAGAGGAAAGCTTGTTCTTGTAACTGCAATGACACCAACAGCAGCAGGAGAAGGAAAGTCTACCGTTACAATTGCTCTTGGAGACGGACTTAATAAAATCGGAAAGAAGACTGTAATAGCCCTTCGAGAGCCTTCACTTGGTCCATGCTTTGGAATTAAGGGTGGGGCATGTGGCGGCGGTTATGCTCAGGTTGTTCCAATGGAAGACATTAATCTTCATTTTACAGGCGACATTCATGCAATCACTGCTGCAAACAACCTTATGGCTGCCTTGATTGACAATCACCTCCAGCAGGGCAATGTCCTCAATATTGATCCTCGCACAATTTCATGGAAACGATGCGTTGACTTGAATGACCGTTCCTTGCGCAATGTTATAATAGGTCTTGGAAGCAGAGTTGATGGTATTCCTCGTGAAACTCACTTCCAGATTTCTGTTGCTTCAGAAATCATGGCAATAGTTTGTCTTTCAAAAAATATTTCTGAACTTAAAGAAAAAATCAGCCGCATCATCATCGGACAGACATACACAAAAGAAAATGTTACTTTCGGGCAGCTTAACTGTACTGGTGCAGTCGCAGCTCTTCTTAAGGATGCCATCAGGCCGAATCTTGTTCAGACTCTTGAAAAAAATCCTGCTTTCATCCACGGAGGTCCCTTTGCAAACATCGCTCACGGATGTAACTCTATTAATGCAACTTTGTGTGCCCTTGCTACAGGTGACTATGTTGTAACTGAAGCAGGTTTTGCCGCAGATCTTGGTGCTGAAAAATTCTTTGACATTAAGTGCCGGATGCATGGTCTAAAACCAAATGCAGCTGTAATCGTTGCAACATGCCGTGCAATCAAGATGCATGGTGGTGTTCTCAAATCTGATCTTGGAATTGAAAACCTTGTTGCCATTACAAGTGGTTTTGAAAATGTAAGGGCTCACATAAACAACATGAAAAAATTTGGTCTTCCTTGTGTTATTGCCGTAAATAAGTTCATTACCGATACAGATGCAGAAATTGCACTTGTTCAGCAGCTTGCAAAAGAGTGTGGAAGTGAAGCTATTCTTTGTGAAGGATGGGGAAAAGGTGGAGACGGAACAAAAGCTCTTGCAGAAAAAATCGTTGAGATTTGTGATAAACCTTCAGAATTCAAGAATATTTATCCATTGGAAGCTACCTTCAAGGAAAAGATCGAGACTCTTGCAAAAGAAATTTACGGAGCTGCTACTGTTGAATTTGATACAAAGGCTCTCAAGAAACTTGCTGAATATGAAAAGGCCGGTTACGGAAATCTTCCTGTCTGCATGGCAAAGACTCAGAATTCAATAAGCCATAACAAGTCTGCCCTTGGTGCTCCAAGCGGGTATGCATTCCCTGTTCGTGATGTTCAGCTTTACAGTGGTGCAGGATTTGTTGTTGCCTTTGCCGGTGACATTGTTGATATGCCGGGACTTCCAAAGGTACCAGCTGCAGAAAATATTGATGTTGATGACAATGGTGTAATCAGCGGATTGTTCTAGAATTGATTAGAG
>JAEDCT010000054.1 GCA_016294035.1 Treponema sp.
TTAATATGACAATAGTATCTTTATTCAGTGGGGCTGGTGGTCTCGACTACGGAATAAAATCAGCAGGAAACGATATTCTCTGGGCAAACGATATAGATAAAAATGCAGTTGAAACCTACCGTCACAATATTGGAAATGAAATTCATTGTGCTGATATATCGAACATAGACATAAAAGATATCCCAAACAGTGATGTCGTTGTCGGTGGTTTTCCATGTCAAGGATTCTCACAGGCAAATTTAAGGCGGACGATTGATGATGAGCGAAATCATCTCTACAAGTTTTTCTATCAGGTGATTGAGGAAAAACAACCTCTTTTCTTTATTGCTGAAAATGTAAAAGGCATTTTGAGTCTTGGTGATGGAGAGGTTATAAAACAAATCTTAGCAGATTTTGAATCGGCTGGATATGTCGTTGAGCTTCATAAAGTAAACATGGCAAATTACGGCATTCCGCAGACAAGGGAACGTGTTCTCATTATCGGGCAGAACAAGAAAAAGATTGGTAACAAGATGCTTTTTCAGTTTCCCAAAGAACTTTATTCAAAAGGTGGAATGAACGGACTACAGAAATGGATTTCAATAAAAGATGTTTTGGATAAATATCCTGACCCTGATATGCCGAATAATTTACCGAATCATGTTTATTCAAAATATAAAGTTGTTTATAGAAACTTCACGGCTCATCGCCAGACAAATCCGGATTACCCATCGCCAACAATTCTTGCACGAGGAAACGGAAAAGGCGGAGTATGTGCTATTCCTCATTATAACGGAAAAAGAAGATTGACAATTCGTGAAAGTGCGGCAATTCAGACTTTTCCTGACGATTTTGAATTTTTTGGCTCAATGGGAGCATGTTACCGCCAGATTGGAAATGCCGTTCCTGTAAAATTTGCAGAGCTTTTAGGAAAAGAACTTGTACGACTTGAAAAAGAGGACCTGTACGAAAAGATGAAGGAGAAAGCAACTGCATGAAAGTTGTCTCTCTTTTTAGCGGTGCCGGCGGTCTTGATTTAGGCTTTAAAATGGCAGGACATGAAATCATTTGGGCAAACGACAATTTTCCCGAAGCCGTAGAAACATATAAAACAAACATCGGAGACCATATTGTCTGCGAAGATGTTCATAATATTGATGTCACAAAAATTCCAGATTGCGATATTGTAATAGGAGGCTTTCCATGTCAGGGATTTTCAATTGCAAACATGAAACGCCATGCCGATGACAGCCGAAATGAGTTGTATAAAATGCTTATAAAGGTAATCACTGAAAAGCAACCGAAATTTTTTGTTGCTGAAAATGTAAAAGGCATTCTTTCGCTTGAACATGGTGAAGTTATGAAAATGATTATGTCAGATTTCAATAGTATTGGCTATACAGCTGTATACAAAGTTCTGAATGCGGCTGATTACGGAGTACCTCAACTTCGTAATCGGGTTATTATAGTTGGCATAAAAAACGGCATTGATTTCAAATATGAATATCCTAGGCCAACTCATAATCAGAATGGTACTGACGGACTGAAAAAATGGGTTTCTGTAGGAGAAGCTTTGAAAGACATTCCAGCCCCTGATTTGCCAAACAATGTTCTGAATCATACATATTCGCACTTCAAATTGAAGTTCAATGGTTATATCGGAAACAGGGAAATTAACCCAAACAAACCGGCGCCAACAGTTACTGCACGAGGAGATGACAAAGGCGGTGTAGTTGTTCTGCATCATCCTAACAACAAAAGAAGGATGACTTGCAGGGAGCTTGCGATAGTTCAAAGTTTTCCATTAAGCTATGAATTTAAGGGTAATCGTTCTTCAATTTATCGACAGATAGGAAATGCTGTTCCCCCACTTCTTGGAAAAGCAATTGCAGAACAGTTCAATTTATACAGGGGGGAGTAGCTATGTTAGATAAAAATTTTATTCCAAAGAAGCCGTTTGATGACTTTAAATGGAAATGGGCAACACTTGCACCCACAGAAAGCATAAACGATCCTGTTGTTTTGCTAGGTGTTTTGTTCAAATTGAACACGCTTGCTAAGAAAAATGTTAAATTCAGTTCTGAAGAATATGATACGGCAATGAAGGAGCTTCAATCAGATTTGGACAGTGCAAAAATTGATGTAAATGTAACTGGCAGAACAGGTGACAGAAATTTATTCCGCAATTCTGGACAATATTGGAAGGCACTTGGACTTATTCCAAAAGATTCAAGGGGCATTATTACACTTACAGATTTTGGCAAGGCGGTAGCCGATAGAAAAATTTCAAAGACAGAGTTTTCTGCAATTACGATTCAAACACTTTCTCTTCCAAATGACAGAATCCAATCAAAGGAAGAATGTGATTTGTGGGAGAAGCACAATATAAAGATTTTTCCGCTCAAAATAATTCTTTCAACCTTGCATCTTCTTAAAGATATGGAAATTAACAAGGAATCGCAGGGATGGATTACATCTGACGAAGTGATAAAAATTATCATTCCACTTTCTGCCTGCAATGCAACAACCGAAGATTATGCGAACTTTATATACTGGTATCGCACGAATCAAATTTCTCTTGAAAACTGGTCAGACTGTGCAACAAGAGCAAACGATAAACGAATTGCCAGAGAATATCTTTTATTTTTGGAAAATTACGGTTATATATCATCGAACAATATCATTACAGGAAATCGTTTTCAGCAAAAATATCTGTATAATGTAGAATTTGACGAAGAAATTATGAAAATTCTTGCTGTTCCACAAAATAAAATTGACCTTTATGAGCTTATGAAAAATACAAGCACTATTTCTGCCGTTCAGAACATTGAGAGAAAGCGTTATAATAAAAACAACTCGCGACCTCTGCAGGCTCAGTTTAGACAAGATTTGCTTTCGATTTCTAATAAATGCCTCATTACACAGGTTCGTATGGTTGGGCTTTTGGAAGCTGCCCATATCAAACCGCATAAATATAATGGTCCAGAAGAAAAAGACAACGGAATTCTGCTACGCCGTGATATTCACTATCTTTTTGATTCGGAAAATCTTCGAATTGATGTAAATGGAAATGTGTTTATTTCTCAGCCGACTTTGGAAGATTATGGAAGGACTATCCCTGAAAGAATAGAAATTCCAGACTATGTGAATAAAGATTATATACGCTGGAGATGGGAAAACTATGACGGAGCATAGAAGGTTCAAAAATTTTTATTCCTGTTTCGTAACTATTCAGCACCTAAAATCCCAGGCATAAAGCAGGGGTTCCAGCAAAGGCAAGTTTTACAGCTTCAAAGGCGTTTACTCCATGTTTTCTTGCTGAGTCCATATAAGAACGGATTTTAAGATACCAGCGTGCGCCATCATCTGAACGGAAATTTCCTGCGACCTTGGATTTTGACTTCAGATTCCTGATTGTTCTTTCTGCGGCATTATTTGTAAACGGAACCTCAAAATTCCTTGCAAAGAGAAGCATTGAGTCTTTAAGCTGGGCAAGCCTTTCAATCAGTGCAAGCACTTTTCCTTTCTTCTTTCGCCCGCGTTTGATTTCAGTCTGCAGTGGCGGAGGATTTTCTTTCCTTGCAATTCCGATTATTTCATCGTATTTCAGACTGTAATAATCAAGATAGCATGTATCCAGCCTCGTTCGTCCGCAATCAGCATAGGATTTCTTCAGGCGGTAAAGTTCATGAAGCATATCCCGGAACATTTTCGCCCATCGCTGCTGTGGATGATTCTCAATCACTCCAACCAGTTCCCGAAGAATATGGACTGCG
>JAEDCT010000055.1 GCA_016294035.1 Treponema sp.
AAATTTTGTACTTTTGTCATCGCAATGTTTTTTTAATTCCTCCAAATTCAGCCTTCCACGGCCTGTTGGAGGAATTTTTATTTCCCTCTGTAAAGATACAAAATTTCTATCACATTAACAATCAATTTGTTATAAAACATATCAACATTTTACGACAGTCCCTAATTTAAGGGTATAAAGAAATAGCTCTTTACAAATATCTAATAAAGGATGGATAGCCGCTATCACTGGGCGAAGTAATCTAATGTTCCCAACATGGCTTGTGGGATTCATTTTGGGAACAATATCCCCACTGACAATCGGCTTTTCTGCTGAAAATCAGTGGGGTCGCTTGTCTTGTTGTCAATCTTGATAAGATGAATTACTTTGTTTTAGAAGGCGTTCAAATGTCTCATCTATAAGATGACGATTCTCAATAGCTTCTATTGCATATTTTCCTTCATCCATATAAATTACTACTTGTGTGATGGCTTCTCTTGCAAATTGATACCATATTGCAGTATTTATTGCGAAGGGTGAACCCTGATATGCGGCAACTTTTCCTATGTTTCCTGCTACTGCTATAGAATAAGCCGTAAAACTCATTTTTGACTTCTTCTGAGCATTCTTTACACGAACATAGTCTTTTTCAAAAAGTGGTTGAGAAGGGTCTGTTTTTTTCTTGATGACCAAGAAGTAATAGATATTGATGACAACATCAATTACAAGTCGGCATGTTGACATAGTTGCAAGGTGTCTCAAATCATAGCCTTTTACGTACATGTATGTCACAAGTTCGCCTATGGTTCTATCCTTCTCTCCAAAACTACCAACTTTAAGCATTCTCAAAACTGATGTGCCAGGAATAGGAATACCTTGCTTCGTAAACACATCTGATATTATATGCCCAAGCCATAATACTGGTGCATAGAATAGTTTCTTGATATCAGCAGGTGCAACTTTATCAATTCGAAGCACTCCATTTTTGTCTATATATGAAAATGTTCCACAGACTATATCTTTGACACCCCAAATCAATCCCAAAATGCTTGGATCATGCCCCAAACTATAGACGCGATGGTTTCTCGGGTACATGCCAGGGATATTCTCTTTTATGGAAGGATCATAGTTGACGTGAAACCATTTTTCCAAGGTCTGTATCCACTTTGCCTCTTTCCCATCTTTTGTCGTTCCAATTTTTCTAAACAGCTCTGTTAAAGGACTACCTTCATGGTGGACTCTTTCACCATTAAGTTTAATATACATATCCTTTGGCACTTTAACTATCAAGAAATCAACAAGAACTGCCAATCCTCCTGCTATACAAGCTATTAGTATATCTACCTTGTTTAGGTCTAAAGCCTTGTCTGAATCAGTCTTGTTAGACATGGAAAACAAAGCTTCGTCAATTTCTGAGTTAATTTGTTGAATGTCATCAATAGATAGATCAAGATTTGAACTATCTTGACCTGCCTTTTCCAACAAAGCCTTTACTCTATCTGTAAGGGACTGCAATCTATCTTTGTCCTCTTGTGTACTATTTTGTAGTTCCGAAGACTGTTCTTTCATGGAAGAAATATCTTCCTGAATTATTGCAATCTTATCTGATAGATTATGAAAATCATCCATGTTGTGCGTTCTTTACAAGTTTTTCCAGAATTTCAATGCTCTCTTCGAGATTTTTGATTTTCTTCTCGTTGTTGGCGGAATCCGTTTTTAACTTAATTATTTCTGCTTTTAACTGAGAAATCTCCTTGTTGATATTGAGAAGTATTTGCTGGAAATACATTGTGTCTTTTTGAATTGCCAACACAATCTCCTTCAAAACCACTTGTAGTTTCGCAGCTTCTGACAAAACGGCATTAGAGCCAAGTGAGGCAATTGAAACACCTACAGCAGTACCTGCACTTACACCAAGTAGTGATCCACCACCAACAAGTACTGCTATTCCTCCTGCAATACCAAAGCCACCTGCAGCAACAGCACCACCACCAAGAGCTGCAAGGCCCGCAGAAATAGCAGCTGCACCGCTTAGCCCTGCCTTAGCAAAGTATGCAATTATCTGATATTGAAATGTCAATATTGCAATAAAGACTACAAGAATTCCTATGCCTGCTCCCATAGTAACTTTTGTCCAATAGCCAGATAACTTTTTTAGAGCAGAAGAATGAGCGACCTCAAAGATTTTGATGTATTTCTTATCAATCTGAAGATTGTCTGCAATCTCTTCTAACGTTTCATTTCTGCCTTTTTTGTCGATGCATAATCCCTTAAACGGCTTATATGCTTCTTTGTTGTCACTTAATGGGTAATATGGAGAATATAAGACGCATTCTAAGAATACCATATATTTCCATACCTTGTTTTGAGCATTTTGATCTAGTTGCTTTATTTTTGCCGACAAATCGTAATAGCTCAATTTGGTTTGGGAAGATTTTCCTCCATATGTTTTGAGGTAGTCCTCAATAGATCTATCCCATGTGTCTAACCATAATTGTTTCTGTCCTTTTTTGTTCGAACCAATAAAAGGCTTTTTCTGTCCTTCAACAAGAACATCATTTGATGTCAACTTTCTTTGTAAAGCAAAGAGAACTTCACTTTGTTCGGCTGTTAAACCGAATACTGAAAACTTGTCTTTCATATCCTTAATTCCGCAACACTATTACAAATATAACTTTTTAAGTACCTGAGCAACAAAAAGTTGCTCAGGATTTTGCCATGTCAGATTTTTCACCTATCTTAGTGTTGCAAATCAAAATATGTATCAAACCCGACAGACATGGCAAAGGTAGCAATAAAATCTGAGAAACTCTCTCCTTTTGGAGGAATTTTTTCAATAATGGAGCAATTTGACTCCAATCTCTCATCTGTAATCGACTCAACCCTCGGTATGAGATGCAGGCTGACGGTGAGCTTGACCTGTGGGAAGGCGAATACACCTACCGCTGCATCCTTACAAATGACTACGAGTCTTCCGAGAAAGAGATTGTCGAATTCTATAACCTCCGTGGAGGGAAGGAACGCATCTTCGATGAAATGAATAACGGATTCGGCTGGAACAGGCTTCCAAAATCCTTCATGGGAGAAAACACGGTATTTCTTCTGCTTACGGCACTCATACGCAACTTCTATAAATTCATCATGGCGAGGCTTGACGTGAAGAGGTTCGGACTCAAAGCAACAAGCCGCATCAAGGCGTTTGTCTTTAAGTTCATCTCTGTGCCAGCCAAATGGGTCAGGACATCAAGGCAGTATGTGCTGAATATCTATTCATGCAACAACGCTTATGCTGATGTGTTCCAGAATGACTTTGGATAACACCGACAACTTATGGTCGTGATTTTGCGTATTGCCTCAAGTCGCATGGTGGGGTAAGGGGCATTTATATGTCTTTATGGTGACATTCGATGCACTGTGCCCCCTTTTTACTAACGATGCAGATTATTTTCGCTTCTGTATCATATTAGGCGCGTAGTTGCGGATTTGAGATTCATCTGTATTTTTTTATTTATCAATCTTATTATTTGAAGACACGTTCTGTTTTTAATCTCCTTTATGCGACCGCTAACCTGCTCAAGCCCAATAATCTTTTTGTTCATCTCTTTACCCATTGGTGACGATTGTCAGA
>JAEDCT010000029.1 GCA_016294035.1 Treponema sp.
CCTTAGCCTTATAGGCTAAGAGCAAACCACCCGTTTGACGGGTGGTTGTGATTTTAGTGATTGTTATTGTAGTTTCCTGCTGATTTTGAATTCCAGGTTATCGGATACAGTGAATTGAAAATCAGATTCGATAAATAATCCCTGTGTGAAACATTCCATAAGCTTCCAGTAGATATTACTTTCGTTGTTTTCTTTTTTCCATGATATGAGATTCTCATTTTTGCATGTGACCTGGTGATGGCTTATGCTTGCATTTTCCAGTATGAATTCATGGAAATATTCCAGGGCGGTTTCCACGTCTTTTATCTGTCCGACTGCGATTTTTTTCCCCTGGTTGAAGAAATACTCTTCCATCAGTTTAAGGTATTCTTTTGATGATTCCAGTAATTTTTTGGATACCAGTTCTATTCGTTTTAGGGCTATGTTTTCATACATTCTTAAAAATTGATCTGGTGCATCCGGATCGATTACTTTTTCATAGTCTCCTTCGGGTATGGCTCCGCAGTTCATGTCCATGTAGTCATAGAATTCCTGTCCAAATTTCTGGGAGGCAAATGCGATAATATCATCAGTCATGTATGTCAGGAGTTTTATTTTGTTGAATTGCTGGTAGTTTTGAATTGTATTTTCATTCATGATATCAGTATATCATAATCCTGGTTTATGGTAATCAAAATAACCTGCAGAAATTTTTTATGCAGGTTATTTTGATGATGTTTTACTCGGAATTTGACCATGCAAATTGCGACAGTTATTTTATTGCAGCGTGGAATTCCTGGAGGCTTTTGACAGATCCCTTTCCGTTCTTTACGGCTTCTATTCCGGCGATGGCGGCACGGGCGGCTGCGATTGTGGTGATGTATGGAACCTTGTACTTGAGGGCTGCCTTTCTGATTGCTTCTTCATCCTGAATGACACCGCGTCTTACAGATGGAGTGTTGATACACAGACAAACTTCCTTGTTGAGTATTGCATCAAGAACATTAGGTCGTCCTTCTGCAATCTTGTTGATTTTTGTACATGCAATTCCATTGTCGTTGAAGTATTTTGCAGTTCCTTCTGTTGCAAGAATTTCAAATCCAAGGGAACTCAAATTCTTTCCAACTTCAATGATCTGTTCCTTGAGATTTACCTTGTCACTTAAAGAAACAAGAACCTTCTTTGTTTCGCCGGTTTTTGGTGCACCTGGAAGTTCGCTTCCTGCTGCCTCCTGGCTCTTGTAGAATGCAAGATCAAAGTCACGGCTGAGGCCAAGAACTTCACCTGTAGAGCGCATTTCAGGTCCGAGAACAGGGTCAACGTTAGGGAACTTTGTGAACGGGAACACTGCTTCCTTTACACCATGGTGTGGAATGACTTTTTCTGTAAGCCTGAGGTCCTGTAAAGATTCACCAAGCATGAGCCGTGTTGCAAGGCGAGCCATCTGTGTGTTGCATACCTTAGATACAAGAGGAACTGTACGGGATGCGCGAGGGTTTGCTTCGATAACGAATACCTTTCCGTCTTCAATTGCATACTGCATGTTCATGAGACCGCAAACGTGAAGATTCTGTGCGATCTTCCTTGTATATTCCTTGATTGTCTCAAGATTTTCCTTAGGAATTCCAACTGGAGGAATTACACAAGCTGAGTCTCCTGAATGGATTCCTGCAAGTTCTATGTGTTCCATAACTGAAGGAATGAATACTTCCTTTCCGTCTGAGAGGGCATCTGATTCGCATTCAAGGGCATTGTGGAGGAAGCGGTCAATGAGAAGAGGGCGGTCTGGTGTTACACCTACTGCCTTTTCTACATATTCAGCAAGCATCTTTTCGTCGTAGATAACTTCCATGCCGCGTCCGCCAAGAACAAATGAAGGACGGATCATGATTGGGTAGCCGATCTTGTCTGCAGCTGCCTTTGCTTCTTCAAAATTTACTGCCATTGCGCTTTCCGGCATTGGGATTTCAAGCTTGTCCATCATCTTTCGGAAGAGGTCGCGGTCTTCTGCAATGTCGATGGAATCGATTGATGTACCGAGGATGTTAACGCCTTCATCGCTGAGGGCACGGGCAATGTTAAGTGGAGTCTGTCCACCGAACTGGACGATGACACCCATTGGCTTTTCTTTTTCGTAGATCTGGAGAACATCTTCAAGTGTAACTGGTTCAAAGTAAAGCTTGTCCGATGTGTCGTAGTCTGTAGAAACTGTTTCCGGGTTGCAGTTAACCAGGATTGTCTCGTATCCCATTGCCTTAAGCTGCATGGCTGCATGACAGCAGCAGTAGTCGAATTCGATGCCCTGACCGATTCTGTTTGGACCACCGCCGAGGATCATGATCTTCTTCTTGTTGTCAGAAGCCGGTGCCTTGTCCACGTCATTGTATGTTGAGTAGTAGTAGTTTGCATTTTCTACGCCTGAAACTGGAACTGCAAGCCATCCTTCCTTTACGCCAAGTTCCGTTCTCTTTTTGCGTACATCCTTTTCGCGGATGCCGAGAATCTTTGCAATGTACTTGTCGCTGAAACCTTCTTTCTTTGCCTGAATGAGAAGATCGTCTGCCGGAAGCTGGCCTGGGGTCTGGAGCATCTTTTCTTCTGTTTCAACAAGTTCTGCCATTTCCTGGAGCCATTCTTTCTTTACGAAAGTAAGTTCATTGAGCTTGTCCAAAGAAACACCCTTGCGGATTGCTTCGTAAAGAATGAACCATCTTTCGCTTGATGCAGTTTTGAGCATGTCGCAGAGTTCGTCTGCAGATTTCTTGTTGAAATCCTTTGCAAAACCAAGACCTGCACGGCCATTTTCAAGACCGCGGATAGCCTTCTGGAATGTTTCCTTGAAAGTTTTACCGATGGCCATGACTTCACCAACGGCCTTCATCTGTGTACCGAGGGAATCTTCTACACCACGGAATTTTTCAAATGCCCAGCGTGCAAACTTGAGGACTACGTAGTCTCCGTCCGGAGCTCCACCTGCTGTGTATTTGTCCAATGTTCCGTCACGCCAGTATGGAATTTCATCCAATGTCATGCCGGAAGCAAGTTTTGCTGAAATGAGGGCGATTGGGAAACCTGTAGCCTTTGAAGCAAGGGCAGACGAACGTGATGTACGAGGGTTGATTTCGATGATTACAACTTCGTCTGTTTTTGGGTTGTGAGCAAACTGAACGTTTGTACCGCCGATAACGCCGATTGATTCAACAATCTTGAAAGCATCCTTTACGAGGCGGTCTTCAAGTTCCTTGTCGATTGTCATAAATGGAGCAGCGCAGAATGAGTCGCCTGTGTGAACGCCGACTGCATCGATGTTTTCGATTGTACAGATGGCAATCATCTGGTTCTTTGCATCGCGGACAACTTCAACTTCAAGTTCTTCCCAACCGAGAATTGACTGTTCAATAAGACACTGGTGTGTAAGTGAAAGATCAAGTCCGTTTGTTACGATTGTGCGGAGTTCTTCCATGTTATAGCAGAATCCACCTCCGGCACCACCCATTGTGTAGGCTGGGCGAACAACGATTGGGAAACCGATTGTTGTTGCAATTTTTTCTGCTTCTTCTACTGTATAGCAGATGTCAGATGCTGGAGTCTTGATTCCAAGTTTCTGCATTGTTTCCTTAAAGATTTCACGGTCTTCACCGCGTTCAATGGCATCAAGGTTAACACCGATAACCTGTACCCCGTACTTTTCAAGTACACCTGCCTTGTTGAGTTCCTGGGCTAGGTTGAGTCCTGTCTGTCCACCGAGGTTAGGGAGGAGGGCATCCGGGCGTTCCTTTTCGATGATCTGTGTAAGACGTTCAAGATTGAGCGGTTCGATGTATGTAGCGTCTGCCATGACAGGGTCTGTCATGATAGTTGCCGGATTTGAGTTTACGAGAACAATCTTGTATCCCTGTTCACGAAGGGCCTTGCAAGCCTGTGTGCCTGAATAGTCAAATTCGCAGGCCTGACCGATAACAATTGGACCTGAACCGATAATCAAAACTTTGTTGATGTCTGTGCGTTTAGCCATTTTTTTATAACCCCTAGATAAAAATATTTAAAAAAAAGCTGAATCTGCCTTTTGACAAATTCAGCTTATATAATTTACTTATGATGTGATTTTGCAAATGTAATGTGCATTTGTAGTAACCTTTTTCATGACATAAAGGATTGTATCAAAAATCCTGTTCTTAATCCATATAAAAAATTGTATTTTTTTTCGTTTGTCATGTTCTGTTCTGGAATCAGGTCTATAGTTTTTGCAATTTGCAGTTTGGAGTGCCTCTGCCATGAAATATCCTGCAAAAAAAAGACTGTCTAATAAGTCTATCGAATGACAAAACGAACTTACTGGACAGTCTCTTATATTGAGTTTTACAAAATCAGTTGCTTACTTTTTCAGGAATTCCCTGATGAGGGCAACAACTTTTTCCATTACTTCCTTGCGGTCAAGTGTTACGCGCATTGCAAGGTTGCTTCCTTCTGTCCAAAGACGTACAAGGTAACCATTTTTCTGGAGATAATCCTTGAGAGCCTGTGTGTCAATTCCCACATAATGCATGAATACAAAGTTTGCATCGCTTTCAAAGGCCTTTACACCTGGAAGTTTGTTCATTTCCTCAATGAAGTAGTTTCGGCTTTCGGTAATGTCAGCAAGAAGCTTGTCATAATATTCCTGATCCTGCAGGGCAGCGATTGCCATTTTGCGGCTTATGTTGTTTACACGGAATGGATTTACGTCAAGGCGGAATACCTGCTTTGCCATTGGATTACAGATTCCGTATCCAACGCGAACACCTGCAAGACCATAAAGTTTTGAGAAAGTACGGCTGAATACTACGTTTGAATAAGTGTTGAGAAGATGAACAACATCGTATTTCTTTGGTCCGAATCCAAGGTAAGCCTCATCAACGATAACAAGAGAAGCTGGATTTTCCTTGATGATTGTTTCCAGGTCTCCAGGTGCCAGGAATGCTCCTGTAGGGTTGTGTGGTGTTGTGAGAATAATAATGCGTGGAGTAATGGTACGTGCCTTTTCACGAAGTCCGTCTACATCAAACTCATAAGCCTTGTCTCCTGCCTTTACGTCGTAGTATGCAGCCTTAGCCATGCGGAGTTCCACAACAGATTTGTAGTAGTTCCATGCTGGGGATGAGATGAGAACAGTGTCACCTTTGTTTAGAACAAGAGTCATGATAGTCTTTATGACATCAGAAGAACCTGAGTGTACAAGAATGTGGTCTGTGCTGATTCCCTCGCGCTTTGAAATTTCAACTGCAAGATCATCTTCACGTGTAAGATCATAGAGCATAACGTCTTCATAAGTTGCGTTGCGCAATACATCCATGCATTTTGGACTTGGCTTGAAGAGATTTTCATTTACGTGGAGACGTCCTGTAAACTGTTCAGTTGAAACTACTGAATATGATTTTGTGTCTGCATAGTTTGAAAGATAGTTGAGGCGGATTGTCTGGTTTTCCATTTCCTCTTCTGCAATGAACTGTTCAACAAAGTCCTTGAATCCAGGATAGAATTCAATGATTTCTTCTGTTGTATCAAATTCCTTACAGTCTTCTTCTTCTCGCTGCATGATCTTCATCTTGAGAACGTCGATGTGCTTTGCGTAGAAGTGGTCCCATAGCATGTATTTCATTTCAGGATCGTAATATTCCTTTACCATAAGATCCTTGAATTTTGCCGAGAAGTCCTTGTTCCAGTATGATTCTCCGATTACATACCATCCGTTTTCACCACCGCGCTTGAGCTCTGTGATGTATCCGTTTTCATCGTATGATTTTGCAAAGTCTTCATTTATGAATTCATCGCTGAATTTTGCGGCATAGTATGAATCATAAACATATTCCTTGTATACGTTATGGGCAAACCAGTTATCACTGCAGCAGATGTATGTGTTCTTGAGATAATCCTTTGCAGCATAAATTGATGATGTATTGTTTTTTTCTTCCCATTCAGTGTTTTCAATAACAATGAGTCCAGGATATTTCTTTGCCATCTCATAGTACTTTTCTTTTTTGTAACCGACTACGAGAATGATTTCGCCAATGCCAACATCCTTGAGCTGCTTGATCTGGCGTTCAACCATTGTGTCACCCTTTATTTCAAATAGTCCCTTTGGAAGGTAGTTCGAAAGGGGCATGCAACGACGGCTGCGACCTGCTGCCATGATGATAGCATTGTCAACTTTGTAAGGCTTGAGCTCTTCGTATCCCTTGTCTGTTACTTTTTTGTCTTTAAGTAATCCTGCTTTTTCGCAAGCTGAAATTATCTCCTTGTCAAAACCGCTGATGTCCTTGTTTTTGTGAGCTGCATAAAGCAGGTCAAATTCCTTTTCTGTCATTACAGAACCTCCTTTCAAAGATAAACGGCACCGTGAATGTTTTTTATTGGTGCCAGGTACTTTTTAACCGCTTGTTTTGTGCGATTTAGGTTATACCTTTTTCAAGAGAAGCATTTGCTTTCAGGTGAATATTATCATTGTATCAAATAATACAACAATTGAACAGAGATAAAGATACAGAATCTTTAATCACAGACTTCCCGTATATATGGAATAAAATGGCATTTTGTGTTAGGATCAACTAATATTTTTGTAACTTTGGGGTAGTAAAAATGCAGGCAATTATTCTGGCAGCTGGAATGGGAAAAAGACTTGGTCGTTACACAAAAGATGCAACAAAGTGCATGGTAGAAGTAAACGGAAAAGCTCTCATCGAGTATGCCATTGAAGCTCTCGTTAAGGCTAAGGTTAGCAGAACTGTTCTTGTCGTTGGATACAAGGCAGACGTTCTAAAGAATTTTATCGCATCAAAATTCAATGAAAAGAATCTTGGTGGAATGAAAATCGAATATATTGAGAACAAGGTTTATGATACTACAAACAATATCTATTCATTCTATCTTGCACGAAATGAACTGCTTAAGGATGATACAATCCTTCTTGAAAGTGACTTGATTTTTAGGAAGAAAATTCTTCAGGATCTTATTGCATCACCTGAAAAGAATCTTGCCGTGCTTTCACATTTTGAAAGCTGGATGGATGGAACATGTGCCATTCTTGACCAGGAACAGGATATTATCGGTATGATTGACAAGAAGTCTTTCAACTGGAATAAAATTGATGACTACTACAAGACTGTGAATATCTATAAGTTCTCAAGGGAATTTTCTGAGCAGTATTACATTCCATTCCTGGAAGCATATCAGAAGTCTTTTGGAAAAAATGAATACTATGAGCAGGTTCTCAAGGTACTGTCATTCCTTTCGTCTTCTGTTATCAAGGGATTTGTTGTTTCCGGGGATGACTGGTACGAAATTGATGATCCCTCTGATCTTTCTATTGCTGAGGATAGATTTTCTGAAGGTCTTGAAAAGCTTAAGTCCATGCAAAAGCGTTTTGGCGGTTACTGGCGATTCCCTAACATGAAGGATTACTGCTATCTGGTTAATCCATATTTCCCTCCAAAGAAAATGATTGATGAGATGACAAGCAGCTTCCATACTCTTCTGACTCAGTATCCAAGTGGTGCTGCTCAGATGAGTCTTCTTGCATCTAAAATTTTCAATTTGCTTCCAGAGCAGATTGCTGTTGGAAACGGTGCTGCTGAACTTATTTCCTCTCTCGGAAGATGTCTAACAGGAAAGGTTTGTGTTCCTTATCCAACCTTCAACGAATATCCTGAACGTTTCATTGGAATGGAAACTGTTCCTGTTCCTGTTGATAAGAATTTCCGCTATACGGTAAATGACATTATTAAGGCTGTAATAGAATCAAAGGCAAATTGTGTTTTGCTTATTAATCCTGATAATCCAAGTGGAAATTTCCTTGGCAAGGAAGATGTATTGTCTCTTCTTGGAAAATTGAAGGAACTTGATTGCAATCTCATTTTTGATGAAAGCTTTATTGACTTTGCAGAAAAAGAAATACGTTATTCATTGCTTGATTATAATATTCTTGAAGAGTATCCAAATCTTATTGTTGTAAAGTCTATCAGTAAGAGTTATGGAGTTCCTGGAATTCGTCTTGGTGTTATTGCCAGCTCACGAAAGGATTTTATTGAGAAAATCAAGAAGACAAATGGAATCTGGAATATCAACTCCTATGGCGAATATTTCCTTCAGATTTACGAAAAGTATTCAAAGACATATTCCATGGCATGCGATAAGATTGCTGATGAAAGACAGAGATTTTCTAAGGAACTTTCAAAAATTAAGGGATTGAAGGTTTTCCCAAGCCAGGCAAACTATGTGCTCTGCAAGATTTCTGGAAAAATTTCATCGACAGATTTGACACTTAAGCTTCTTGATAAAGCCAATATTTTCATTAAGGATCTTTCAGGTAAGAAGGGATTTGAAAAGGGGGAATATATTAGACTCGCTGTAAAAGCTCCTGAAGAAAATGATCTTCTTGTTGATGCCCTTAAGACTTTCCTCAAGTAAGGATTTATTTGCTATCTAAAAAAAATCAGCCAGCCAGATACTTTAAGAATATTTGGCTGGCTTTTTTGTTACATTAGATATTCACTGATTGCTTCATGTATTTTTCTGGCTGTATTCATGAAAGTGAATCTTTCCAGAATTGAATCAGGTTTTTCTACTGGGGTTTTCATCAGTTCATCCAGGTTGACGTTTGGTTTGTCCGGATCAACATACCAGGCTGTGTTGCCATAAATTTCTGGAAGACAGGATGAGTTTGAAATAATAATTTTTCCACCGCATGACAGAGCTTCAAGTGGTGGCAATCCAAATCCTTCGAAATAGGAAGGAAATATGAATGCTTTTGCCTTCATTTCAAGAGCCATGACTTGCGCATCACTAAGATAACCACACATTATAATGTTCTTGAGTTTTTTCAATTTTTCAAGTTCTGGTGGAACTACAGTAGGAAGTGCCTTTCCTGAAATTGCAAATGTTTCATTCGGGTACAGTTCTGCATGATCTGCAATCCATTTAAGGTTTTTCCTGAGTGAAAGGCTTCCCAGTGTAAAATAAAATTCCCTGTTCTTTAATTCAGGTATACGATCAAAAACCGTAAAGTCAGCATCAAGTTTTTCATGATTTCGGACTCCAGAATATACAACTTTAATTTTCTCTGGTTTAGTTCCGTACGTGTCTACAATTGTTTTTTTTGTGTATTCGGAAACAGTGAATATTATTCTTGCTTTTTTTGCAATTCTCCAGTAAAGGAGGTTTGTCATTTTTCCAATGATCTTGTCCCGCAGAGACTTCATGTCACCTTTATAAAGTTTTGTGTAGATGTCGTGGATGAATTCAAAGCCCGGAGCAAAGTAGGGGCAGGTGTTTGAATAATTCATGCTCCATCTTTTATTTTTTCTTACATACTTTTGATATGGTCCCTGAGTCCATTTTGTCTGCTTTATGTTTTTTTCAACGTCAAGCCTGACAACTGATATGTTCTTGAATTCAGGAATTCCCACGGCATTTTTTGGAACAATTAATTCCATTTGTCCTGGCTTAACCAATTCATCAAGACACTTTGTCACTTCAATCCCAAGACGCTCTATTCCTGTAATTTTTCTTGCGTAAAAATCTCCGTTTATTGCAACTACTTTTTTTTCCATAATTTGTTTAGTTTCCAATAATTTCGCTTACTGCATCAAGTATATTTTTGTTTTCGTCTATGAGTATGCTTTTTGAAACTCCTGCATTTGTTCCGCATTCAATATCAGCTTTTGAATCGCCAATCATAAATGATTTTGTTATGTCAATGTTGAAGTCTTTTGCAGCATTCAGTATCATGCCCGGCTTTGGCTTCCTGCATTCACAGTTACATTTATATTCTATTCGTTCGCCTTCAAATCCCTTGTCAGTATGGTGAGGACAGAAATAGATTGCATCAAGATAAGCGCCATCCTTTCCAAGAAGTGTTTCAAGTTTCCTGTTAATTTCCTCAAGTTCTTCAAATGTAATGTCGCCTCGTGCAATGACCGGCTGGTTTGTCACAAGAATTGCAAGATATCCTGAGTTGTTGATTTTCCTGATTGCGTCACCGGCTCCTTCTGCTAGTTCCAGCTGTTCAGGAGATCTTACAAACCCTACATCCTTTGTCAAAGTTCCGTCGCGGTCAAGAAAAATTGCTTTCTGTTTTTTTGAGAGATTTCTGTTTTCTACAGTTTTATTGATGATGTCTTTTTCTGTCTGGTAGAATCTGTCAGGGGTACCCATATCCTTAATGTATTCAGGTGTGTCGTATGCAAAGATTCTTCCAGTCCCAACGTTGGGTTTTAGCACGTCACGGTCAAGGTCAATCTTGTCTGGGTTTTCAGGATGCCTTGGAACGAAATTTTTCTTTGTTATTTCAAGGAGTTTTGGACTGATTACTTCAATGCCTGCGTTTACCCTGTTCTTGTACCATTTTCGTTCGTCTTCCTTGTTCATCCACATTATTACTTTCTTTGTGTCTTCTGGAAGACCTCCCTTAATCTTTGGTGGAAGAATTTCCGTAACCAGAAGTGATGAATCGTAAGGGTGGGAATTTGGATGAGATACCAGTGTTGCTAGTGAATTCTTTTGTTTGTGGAATGAAATGATTCTGTTGAAATCTATGTCGAGTATCGTATCACCGCACATGAGAAGGAAATCATCGTTCAATTCATTTTTTTCCATCATTTTAAACAATGCTCCTGCAGTTCCAAGTGGGGTTGTTTCCTCAAAGTATGAAATTTTTACGCCGAAGTCTTTTCCATCCTTAAAATATTCCTTTATAACATGTCCCAAGTGTCCGATTACAAGTGTAATGTCAGTGAGTCCTGATTTTTTCAGGCATTCAATCTGGCGAAGAAGAATAGGCTTGTCGCAAATTCTGATCATTGGTTTTGGTATGTCGCTGGCTACTGATGCAATTCTTGTTCCCTTTCCGCCTGCCATTATGATTGTTTTCATGATTTACCCCTGATTTTGTTTTTCAAAGAGAACCGAATAGATTCTTTTTGCTGTGTTTTCCAATGTGTATTTTTCAAGTAGTCTTTCTGGAGATGCAACTTTTTTCTTGAGAAGTTCTTCCAGGTTTGTTTCAGGTTTTTCCGGGTCAATGTAATATGCGCAGTCTCCATAAATTTCAGGAAGGCTTGTGATGTTTGAAACTATTACCTTTGCATTGCATGAGAGAGCTTCCAGCGGTGGCAGACCAAAGCCTTCAAAATATGTAGGTAAAAGAAATGCCTTGCATTTTGTGTAAATGGCCTTGACTTCTTCGTCTGACAAATATCCCAGCATAATTACGTTCTTAAGATTTTTGAGATCCTCAAGTTCCTTGGGAACAACAGCTGGCAGAGGTTTTCCTGATACTGCAAAAAGTTCATCAGGGTATTTCTTTGCATGCTGTACAATCCATTTGAAATTTTTTCTTGTGGAAAGGCTTCCCAGCGTAAAATAGAATTCTTTTTCAAGCAAAACCGGAAACTTTTCAAATATACCCATGTCAGGTTTTATTTCGTTGTAACCGCTGACACCTGAATAAACCACATGAATTTTGTCTGATTTGGTTCCGTATGCATCCATAATGGTTTTTTTTGTGTATTCAGAAACGGTAAAAATTTTCTTTGCTCTTCTGGCAATGGTTTTGTACATGAGGTTTGAATACAACTGAATGAGCTTATCGCGGCGTGATCCCCTAAAGTCTTCCGGGTGAAGGTAGCTGAAGATGTCATGTATGAATTCGTATCCTGGCTTGAAAAAAGGGCAGGTGTTTGAAAAGTTAAAGCTTATTCTTCCGTGCATAATGACATATATCTGATAGTTGATTTGTGTCCATTTTGGAAAGAATGTTGCTTCTGTGTTTAATTTTATTATTTTGATGTTTTTTAGTTCAGGAAGATTTCTGGCATTTCTTGGAACAACAAGTTCCATTTGATCAGGCTGTACAAGTTTGTCCAGGTATTTTGTGACCTCGATTGCAAGTCGTTCAATACCTGTTAGATTCCTGCAGAATGATTCACCATTAATTGCTATTATCTTTTGCATTTGTACAACCTTGGTTAACTAGGATTCCAGGATTAAAATATTATTCCGGAAAGAATCTGTTTTCAATTTCAAGACACAAAGCATGGTAAACAGGTAGATGCAGTTCCTGAATTTTGAATGTTTCTGTCTCTGGAACAACAATGCTTATGTCACAGAGATTCTTAAGCTTTCCGCCATCTTTTCCTAAAAGTCCGATAGTCTTTAGTCCCTTTGCCTTTGCAACTACACAAGCATAAATCACATCCTTTGAATTGCCGGATGTTGAAATTCCCAGGAATACATCTTCCTTTTTTCCGTAACCCATAACCTGCTGTGCAAACATAACATTTCCGTCAACATCATTAAGGCTTGCTGTCATTAATGCTGCCTGATTGCAAAGTGAAATTGCAGGAAGAGAGCCCTGAAGTTTGTCTGAAAGATAGTCTCCTGTTGAACTGTCAATTTCCGAAAGCTTGTCCAGGAATGATTTTTCTGGAATTCTCTTTTTTACGAAAGATTTTAAAAGTTCACCGCAAATGTGATCACTGTCTGCACAAGATCCACCATTTCCGCAAATGAGAAGCTTGCCTTCGGTTTCATAGGATTTTATTATTGCATCTTTTGCTTCCCTGATTTCTTTCTCGCACTTGGCAAGAACAGGGTATCGTTCAATAAGTTCTTTAATGTACATCATTTACTCCAATTTATTCTTCACTTTCAAAATGAATGATTCTAGTTCCTTCGTTTTCAAATTTGAATGGAACATACATTTGATTTTCAAGGGCCTTTTTCACGGCTGCCTGTTTTTCCTGAGGAACATAGAACAAAAGGAATCCGCCACCGCCGGCTCCAAGGAGTTTTCCGCCTAAAGCACCGGCTTTCATTGCTTTTTCATATTGTTCATCAATGGAACCAGTACTGATTCCGCTTGAGATTCCTCTCTTGAGTTTCCATGTATAGTCAAGGAGTCTTCCAAATTCATCCAGGTCGCAAGATTCGTCTGTAAGTACTTTTTCTGCCTTGTCTACAAGTGAATACATTTCAAGAAGTTCTTTTGTCTTGTCCTTCATTGATTTTTCTGTGCCTTTCTGGATGTCGGAGCTGAATCTTGAGAATCCTGTAAAGAAAAGCATCAGATTGTTGTTGAGTTTTTCCTTTCTTGCCCTTGAAATAACGATTGGGCGTACAGTATATCCATCCTTTGAAAAGTCAATCCTGTTTAATCCTCCGAAGGAAGCGGCAATCTGATCCTGGATTCCTCCAGCTTCCTTGCAGAGTTCGCGTTCAAGGTAAATTGCATCATCAGCAAGTTTTCTTTTATCTGCATATTTTCCGTTTAGTGCATAGAATGCTTCAATCATTCCAACGGCAAAACTAGATGAAGTTCCCAGTCCTGTGCGAGCTGGTAAATCGCTTTCATAAGTCAGGCGGATATTGTGCATGCCCATGTGCTTCATTGCTTCACGGATTGCCGGATGCTGAATCTCTTCATAGGAGTTTACATATTCTGTCTTTGAATATGTGAGGTGAGTCTTGTAATCAAAGAATGCCGGAAGATGACGAACTGTAACATAGCAATATTTGTCAAATGTTGTTGAGATAACGGCTCCTCCATGCTCGTTGAAGAACCCTGATAAATCTGTTCCACCGCCAAAAAATGACATTCTGAATGGTGTTCTTGTAATAATCATATTGTATGGTCTCCCGTAATTTAGCTGCCATGAAGGCTATTTTTGATTTTGTTTTAAGAAAGTTCCTTTTCCTTGTTTACCATGAAGTTGTAGACTTCTTCGCCTGCTGTTCCAATATGTTCCCATGCTTCAGCCTTGGCCTTTGCACGTTTTTCCGCAAGTTCTTTTGAATCGCTGGCATTCTGGATAACATCCTTTATGTTCTTGAACTGGTCTTCCTTTAATTCAATTCCAAATTCATGAACCGCATTTACCTGCCATGGTTTCTGTCCTGGGACATCATATGCATCATACATTCTCAAATCCATGTTGGCATTTACATACATTACAGGCTTGTCGCAAAGGAAAGTATAGTCGTAGATGATTCCGGAGAAGTCCGAGATCATGATGTCAGCCTTTTTCATTGAATAAATGTTTTCGCCGTTATAGTCCCAGATAAGGTTCTGCTTGTTTTCATATTTCTTAGTAAGGCGATCCAGCATTTCCTTTTCTGAAATCTTTGACTGTGGGTGAGGTCTTACAATAATATTCCATCCGGTTTCAATAAGTGGATCAAGAAGCTTTTCACCATATCTTGAGAGAATTGCTGCTGGTCCCCATGATGGTGAGAGAAGAACTGTAAAGTTGTGATTTTCTTCCTGAGGAATCTGTTCCATTTTTTCCTTGAATACGTCAAGGTAAGTGCATCCAACGCTTACGATTTCTTTTTTTGCAATACCGCGCTGCTGTTCAAGATACCTTACATCCTTTTCCTTGTACATTCCTGTGACAAGAACAGAGTCAAAGTAGTCCAGCCCAAAAAGGCGGTACATTGTAGCATCACCGGTTGAATGTTCAAGGTGAGAGTAGTGCTTCACGTTCTTGCTTCTTTTGAGCTGGTAAACCTGAAGTCCAGGTGTTGTCATTACAACAATGTCAGCAGAAAGAAGGTTGAGTCTTGCAAATGCAGCGTTTCCCTCTCCAATGTATTCAGCCTTGACAAACTTGTAGTTGCTTTCAAAGACCTTGTCTTCTTTGTGGGATGTCAGATATGTTACTTCTGTTTCATGCTTTTCAAATGCATCAAGGATTGGCTTGAAGACAAACCAGTATCTCTTGTCTTCGTTATAGAGTACATATTTGTGAGCAGATGTATCCTGTGCTCCTTTGTTTCCAGTCACAAGGAATTTAAGCTTCATCCATGCAGCTCTTGCAAGAAAGTAAAGGGTTGCAGTTGCCCCAATGAGAATAGAGAAGAGCATGCTTCCTGTTCCAGGGTCAATATAAAGCAAAAAGTCATTCATAATTCACTCCATAAGTATAAAAAAAATATGTTTGGTTTATCAGGATTATTGCGGCAACTATTTTTCTGGACTTTCCTGAACCCAATTCTTTGATTCAAAGATATTGTCTTTTACGTGCCACCATGTTTTTTCTGGAAGAACCAGAAGGTTTTCTGTGTGGTATTCAGGTCCAAACCCATCACTGGTTGTGATATAAACTCCGTTTTCCTTTGCCTTTTCATTGGCTTCAAGAGAGTATTCCTTTCCTGTGTAAGGGTTTACAGGTTTTTCTACAAGACCATGGAGAGCCATTGCCGGTGCATCGGCATTTGTCATGAATGAATTGTCGGTAACAAGAGGTCCTTCTGCATTGAAGTCCTTGATCATGAGTGTCGGGTGATAGTGTCCGCGGCCAAAGTAAGTTCTGTCTGCAACCTTCAAATCAAGTTCAACATCCTCTTCAAAGCATTTCTGGATTCCTGCAAATCCGTGGTCAGAGGTAACGATGATTCGAGTGTTGTCATATACACCGTTTTCCTTGAGGAATTTGAACCATTCTCCGATTCTCACAAACTGTGCAATGTTTGTCATGTAGAACATGAGATTTTTCTTGTCTTCCGGATAGTCTGTTCTTGGAGTCAGGGAAGGTGAATATGTAGGGTAATCCAAGGGGAATGTTGAATGCGAGATTTCATTTACAAATGAAATGAAATTCGGCTTGTCTGCATTTGTGTCTGTGAGTTTTGGAAGATATTCAAGAACTGCATAGTCATCAACAATAGACATGATTTCTGTTGTTGCCTGATCCAGGCTTCTCCATGTTCCCTTCTTGTAAATCAGGATTCTGAATACGTTTGGAGAGCATCTGAAAAGACTCAGCCACAGGAAATTTCTCTTAAGCTGGTTTGTGTGCATGTCTGAGTTTGTGGAGAAGTTGTGTTCCCTGTACCAGTAAGGAGTGTAGACTGATTTTGTTGTGATTCCGTCAATATCCTTGTAGTCATCACAAATGCTCATGTCTGCAATCCAGCTGTGGTTTGCCCATGATGAGTCTGCGAGGGTTGCATGGTATCCGGCCTTTTCAGTAAGGATTCTTGGAACTGCAAGAAGGGATTCGTTGTGCTTGTCTTTGAGAGATACCTTTGGCCTTTCATTCATGGCTTCAGGAGTATATTCGTATCCTCCAAAACATGGGGATGAACCAATGAAAGTGTGTCCGTTGTATGAAAGTACATTAGGATAGTATGTGAATCCCGTCCAGTTTTCCCTTACTTCCGGTAACTTTTCAAACATTTCAGGGATTATTTCACCTTCTGAACGGTCAAGCATGAGGAAAAGAACGTTTTTTCCGGTCTTTGAAAAATGGAATACAGGGGTAATTTCTGTTGCATGGGTGTTTTTGCTCTGGAGTTCAAGATAGTATGCAAATCCGTCAGAGATTTTCTTTGAGTTGATAACACTGAATGCTGCCACAACAATGAGTATGATTGCGCTTAATGAAACTGCCAGTTTTTTTGCGAAGTATTTTGTTACAAAAAGAACTGCCGCAAAGACTGCCGCTACACAAATCAGATTGATGAAGATAGTGCTTGTTTTTTCAATGAGCTTTGAGAAGTCACTGAATACAAGAAGATTGTTGATTGTTCCGTAGTTTCCAACAAATCCATAGGCATTGACCAGGGATGCTATGAGAAGCCACAATCCCAGGAATGCCATCATAGATTTTGTTCTCTTTCCGAAGAGGAAGTAGATGCATGATGGCCAGAAAACACAGAATCCAAATGCCTGTACAAAGGATTCCCTGATGTATGTGAATGGGCTTAATGCATTTCCGATTCCAGAGAATTCCTGTGGTGAAGAGGCAATTACTGAAGAAGGAATTGTGTATCCACTCAGGAAGCACATTGCCAGTGCAGTGGTGAAGAACAAAATCATGCAAAGCTTCTGGTCTTCCACCAATGGCACGAGGAATGTATCAATGATTTTTGATGCACCTTTTATGATGAGTGGGGATGCAATGACTGCAAGGAATCCGGCAATCATGAGATATTTCTTGAAGTCAGCAACGTTTAAAATTGTAATGACAATGAGAGCCAGACAAATTGCTGATGCAAAGAAGTAGAAACTCTTCAGTGGATTCTTAAGCTTGTAGAAAATGTTCTTTATCATTGAGAACATATTGTTCATTGTCCAGTAGAAAACAAGACCTGATGGGGAAGGATAGAGAACAACAAGGAACAGTGCAGCCATTGAGAAAATCTGTATTTTTTCCCGTGCACCATGTCCCCTGGAGTAGATGAGTCCAGAAATACAGTTTATCAGTGTCATGGCTATTGGAAGAATGTTTACCTTGAATGTTCCGATGGTAAACAGTGCATCAGGCTGACCCAAGTCTTTCATGAAAAGGAACTGGTGTCCTTTTAAAAGCTCAAGCTCAGAAAGAAAGTGATATGCTGCAAGGAAGAATGGAATCTGAATGAGAAGCCCGAAAGATGATCGCAGGGCCATCATTGGGTGGTAGTGATTCTGCTTGTAGTAGGTTGTCAGGATCATGTACTGCTCATCGCCCTTGAATACGCTTTTAATGCGGCTTACCTGAGCCTTCATTTTCTGTTCGGTGAGGCGCTGATGTTCCTGCCAGCGTTCAGCAACTATGTATAGTGGCAGACAGAGAATTGTTACTGCCACACTGATTGTGAGAATGGAAAGTCCCTCACTTTTTGTAAGATTGTAGGGAATGTTGAAACACAGTTCCAGTAACTGTGTGATTGGGTAAATTATCATCAAATATAGAGAATGTAGCATACTCCTATTTTAATGATTTTGGGAATCTTAATCAACTTTAGAAACAGGGTCTCCGCATTTAAAATACTTTTAAAGTGAATAGTATTTAAATTTTAAGA
>JAEDCT010000030.1 GCA_016294035.1 Treponema sp.
TTCTTAAATTTTAAATACTATTCACTTTAAAAGTATTTTAAATGCGGAGACCCTGTTCCCTTTCCCAGAAAACCTTGACAAATGTATAATTTAAGTTTACTCTTTGATGGCAATTATTTTAAAGGAATTATACATGTCTGAGCAGGTTTTATCCACAAAAGCAGTTTATTTTGGTACAGATTCAAGAAAAAAACTTGTAGAAGAGCTTAAATCACGTGATTATCAGCGAATTCTCCTTGTTTGTGCAGAAGGAAAGGAATCTTTTACCGCATCAAAGCAGGTTACCACACTTTTTGCTCAGAACAGAATTGTCTATCAGATTTTCTACAAGTCATATAAACCTGCTACATATACAGAAGCCAGAAGCCTGTCTGACATGATTTGCAGTTTCAGGGCTGATGCTGTTGTTGCTCTTGGATCTTCCGGAGCAATGGATGTTTCAAAGGCTGCCTGTGTTCTTGCTGCAAATCCTGAAATCAAGGATCTGAGAAAATCAACAATTACCCGCGCAAAGGTTAATGGTGTTCCATTATTTGAAATATTGGTTTCACCAGCAAGCCCTCGTGATTTTTCATATGTAAGTATCATTGAGGATGATGCAGGCCGCAGAAAGATTGTTTATCGGGAGCCAATGGCTGTTCCTCAGATTATTGTCTGGGATGACAAGGTTAATGATGCAGCTCTTTCTGTGAATTATCCGTATTTTGCTGTTGCTTCTCTTGCTCATGCAATCGAGTCTTACGTTTCAAAGAATTCCTGGGCTGTTTCCGATTCCTATGCACTTCAGGCTATTTCTCTTATTGGTCAGAACCTGTCTGGTGCAGTTAAGGGTAATGCAAAGTCAAGGGAAAATGTAGTTTACGGCCAGTATCTTGCAGGGCTTTCATATTCATGTTCAGGTGCAGGTGCCTTGACAGCCGCAGCAAATGCTTTTGAGGCAAGCTGTGGAATTGATTCCTTCCGTACTATTCCCTACATGTTTGCTGAAGTCCTTAGGTTTATTTCTCCATCAACTGGAACAAAATTCAGGGATGTTGCAATTGCCCTTGGTGCAAAAGTGTCTCCAACTGCAACGCCAGATTCCTCTAGAAAGGCTTGTGTTGCTGCCATTGAAAAAATAATCAAGGAACTTGGTCTTGCAAAGAAAAAAATTGAGGGGATTGAAATTTCCAAGGACGATATGTCTGTTGCCGCTGACAATGCTCTCAAGGATCCGGAAATGGAATGTAGCCCAAAGGCTTTGAACAAGAAGAAAATTACGGACCTGCTGAAACTTGTCTGCTAGTCGTCTATTTGTTTTTCGATTTATGCCCCGGAGATTTTTTCTGGGGTATTTTTTTTTAGATTTTTCCACTAACGTTTCTTAGATCCCCTTCAAGGTCCACGTAGGTCTTTACATCCCTGAATCCGATTTTTTCCATCAGGCATGCTGTTTCCATGGCATTATACTCTCCTGTTTCAAGAATCAGCATTCCGTTTTCAGTTAAATGTGACTTTGCCTGTGAAACAAGGTTCCTGATGATTTCAAGACCGTCTTTTGTTCCGCTTGGATTTCCTTCAATATCTATGTCACCATCCAGCGCAAGTCTTGGCTCATTTCGGCCGTCTTTCAGAAGTTCTGTTGTCTGGTCGCAGGGAACATAAGGTGGGTTTGACACAATAAGGTCAAAAGATTTGTCTTTAAGGTTTTTAAACAGGTTTGTGCTAACAAAAGTAAGTTTTGATAATGTTTCAGGATCAAGAATCCTTCTGGCGTTTTCCTGTGCTATATCCAGAGCCTTATTGCTTATGTCTGCAAGAGTAAACTTTGGATTTGATTCTCCGGGTGAGTGTAAATCTTTCAGTGTTTTTAGAATGCTTATTGCAACACATCCGCTTCCCGTGCACATATCAAGAATGTTCAGCGTGTGGTCAGATTTGTCCTGAAGGCATCTGATGATTTCAATGGAATTTTCCACAAGAACTTCTGTGTCCGGTTTTGGAATGAGTACATCCGGCGATACCATAAAGTCGATTCCATAGAATTCCTTGTGGCCGGTTATGTATGCAATGGGAAGTCCTGTCTTTCTGAGGCTGATTGATTTCTTCAGCTGTGATTCCTGTTCTTCGGAAAGTTCCTCGTCCCTGTGGAAAAGAATGTAGGATCTGTCTTTCTTTAAGATCCACTGCATCAATACTTCAACATCAAGAAATGGAGAAGGTGAGCCTGAAAGTTCTTTGATTGATTGAATCTTGAATTGCTGAAAAGTCATTTTTAATAATTCACAATTCGTAATTCACAATGTACAATTAATTATATGAGTGCTGACTGCGAATTGCACATTGCGAATTGCATAATAAACTATTTGTCCAGTTCGTTGAACTGTTCTTCCTTTGCGTAAACATTAAGTGCATCAAGCATTTCATCCATGTTTCCCATCATGAATCCCGGAAGGTTGTGAACGCTCAGGTTGATTCTGTGGTCTGTGATTCTGTCCTGAGGATAGTTGTATGTGCGGATTTTTTCTGAACGATCTCCGTTTCCAACCATGCTCTTTCTTTGTGCAGAACGCTCAGCATCTTTTTTGCTCTGTTCAAGGTCGAATAGTCTTGCACGCAGAACAGACCATGCCTTTTCCTTGTTCTTTATCTGGCTTTTCTGATCCTGCTGGATAACTACGATTCCAGTAGGAATGTGTGTGAGTCGGACAGCTGAGTCCGTTGTATTAACACACTGTCCACCAGGTCCGCCGGCACGCATGACGTCTACTCTTACGTCACCCGGATTGATATGGATGTCAGTTTCCTCAGCTTCTGGCAAAACTGCAACTGTAGCTGTTGAAGTCTGGAGTCTTCCCTGGCTTTCCGTTGCTGGAACTCTCTGAACACGGTGAACTCCCGATTCCCAGCGGATTGTTCCGTATACAAAGTTACCTGAAATTGAAGTTACAATTTTGTTGAATCCTCCAACTTCAGTTTCCTGAGCTTCCATTGTTTCTGTTTTCCATCCTTTTCTTTCTGCAAGATGAATGTACATTTCCCAAAGGTCACGAACAAACAAAGATGCTTCGTCTCCACCGGCAGCAGAACGAATTTCAAGAATGATGTTCTTTTCATCAAGGGGATCAGGAGGAATAAGCTTAATCTTAATTTGTTCCTCAAGCTGAGGTTTCTTTTCTTCAAGTTCCTTCAGTTCTTCACGTGCCATTTCCTTCATGTCTACATCATCTTCTGCAGTGATCATTTCTGTGGCATCTTTGATACCTGCAAGAACTTTTTTGTATTCTTCATAAAGTGCGCAAACATCTGTAAGATATCCGTTTTCACGCATTGTGTCCTTGTATTTTTTCTGGTCTTTGACAAGTTCCGGATCCATAATAAGATCCTGGATTTCCTTGAGTCTTGTTTCACATTCGTCTAGTTTTTTTATTAAATCCATATAAAAAAATATATATTTTTTAGTGCAAAAAATCAATTAACATGAGTAACTGAAAACCCATGTATAGCAGCAAATTGAATTTGATTCGAAAGAAAACAATGTATGTTTTATTTGTTCCAGATTACAAGAATGCAGTTGCGTGTTTTCCAGTTTATGGTTTTGTTCTGTACTGAATCGGCAAAAAGCTGAGTGAACCTGGCAAACTCATTGCTTCCGATTTTTGAGGAAATGAATTGTGCATAGGCTGACTTGCTGGTGTCAAACCATCGGTTGTACTCGTCCTGGCTAATTCTTCTTTTTTCATTGATCATGAAAGTTCTTGCTGCACAGTTCAGACTTGCGTTTTCAATTGTTTTGACTGCAGTTTTTTCATTCCAGTTGAAAAGACTGTTTTCTTTGCTTGAAAAGAAATCTGTTTCAGCACTTTCAGTTTTTTCTATGATCTGAGTGTCTTCATCAGATAGAGTACCTTCTGGAATAATGTCCCTAACAAGTAGGCTAAGGTGCTGTGCGCTTGAAGGAATTCTCTGACTGACAATTATTTTTGCATGTTGGCTTAGATGTTCTTTGATGTTGAGAATGATTTTAGAGAAATTTTCAATGTCTTTTGTGCTTGTAAAAATGTCGCGGGCAAAGATTCTGTCATATTCAACATCACCTGTTGTTTCCAGAAGTTTCCTTACATCATTGAGTTCAAAAATGTTTCCATCAAAAGGGAAGAGTCCAGGCTTGTCTATGTCATTGAGTGTAGATGAATATTTTTCCAGTGTTTCAATGGCTTTCTGGTTTCTGCAGATTCCGCATGTCAAACCTTCGGGAGTCGATCTTACAATATCAAAAATCATGAGTCCGTCATCAGCATTTAATATGAGACATCTGTGGTGGCGCAAAAGTTCAGCACTTTCCTTCATGGCATTTCTAATCTTCATGAGTACTTCGGCCTTGTTTAAGTCTGTCCGTGCTTTCCACAGGTTTTCTGCCCTTTCAAGAATTCTTGTCTTGCCTTTGTCTTCCTGGGTGAAGGTAAGATTTTCTTCGGTTTTTTTGAATCCGTTGAAATGACCTGTTGCGTTCCACCAGTCAGTCATTGGGTTTACCACCAGGTTTTTCATTGCGTTTTCTTGTTCAACGGTTCTTTCAAGTATTGCGGCAATTTGTGTTTCCCTGCGTGAGATTACTTCGTCTCTGATTGTTTTTTCATATCCCTGGTCACTTGGTGTGTAGAAGACTCTTCCGCTAAGACTGTCCGGGAGATACTGCTGTGCAACCCAGTGGTCGCGGTATGCATGAGGATAGAGGTATCCCTTTCCGTGACCGAAGCCTTCTGCGTCGCGGTTATTGTCCCGCAGGTGGTTTGGAACATCTGCATCTTCTTTTTCAACTGCGCTCATTGCATCAAAGAAGGCCATGCTTGAATTTGATTTTGGTGCAGTAGCCAGGTATAAGGCGGCATGAGCAAGAAAATAGTTGCCCTCCGGAAATCCAACTCTGTCAAATGCCTGGGCACAGCTTTCAACTACTGATATTGCGTGGGGGTCAGCAAGTCCTGTATCCTCGCAGGAACTGATAAGCATTCTTCTGAAAATAAAGTGAGGGTCTTCGCCGGCTTTTACCATTCTTGAAAGCCAGTAGCATGCTGCATCGGGGTCTCGTCCCCTGAGACTTTTTATGAATGCTGAAATAATGTCATAATGGTAGTCTCCATCCCTATCGTAAAGCACTACCTTTTTCTGTATGGATTCTTCGGCTGTTTCCCTGCTGATGTAAATTGTTTCTCCCGGTTCTGGAGGCCAGCTTTCGGGTGTTGTTTCTACGGCAAGTTCCAGGGCGTTCAAAAGGGATCTGCAGTCTCCGTTGGATGTTTCGACCAGGTGTTCAAGAGCACCATCTTCAAATTCGATTTTCCAGTTACCGTAACCTCTTTCCCTGTCTGCAAATGCCTGCATTGCGGCTTTGGTAAGGTCTTCCTTTGTCAGCTGTTTTAACTGGAACACGCGGCTTCTTGAAACGAGGGCCTTGTTGACTTCAAAGAACGGATTTTCAGTTGTTGCACCAATAAGTATTATTGTTCCGTTTTCAACCCACGGAAGAAGGGCATCCTGCTGGCTTTTGTTCCATCTGTGAACTTCATCAACAAAGAGAATTGTTTTTCTGCCGTAAAAATTTTTCTGGTTTTCGGCTTCTTTTATTGCATCCCTTATATTTGCAACTCCAGTCAGGACTGCATTCAATGTAATGAAATTTGAACTTGTGTGGTTTGCTATGACCCTTGCCAGAGTTGTTTTTCCTGTTCCTGGTGGGCCATAGAATATGACTGATGTGAGCTGGTCTGCTTGAATTGCCCTTCTCAACAGGCGTCCCTTCCCAACAATATGATCCTGTCCAATGTATTCGTCCAGGTTTCTTGGTCTCATGCGTGAGGCAAGAGGTTCATGCTGGGGTTTGCTGGTATCAAACAAGTCGGGCATAGGATTTAGTTTCCATCTTTATTCCAGATTAACTTTGCCGGATAGTAAGCGTATAGTCCTGTGTCATCCCATGAGTCTGAACTTGATCCAATGGATCCGTAGATTGTGGATGCGCAATATTCATCGGTTCCAGATGAAATGTCTCCGCTTTCTTTTTTGTTCGGATTCAAAACGTAAACCATGTATACATATTCAGAAATGATGGAGCCTCCGTTGTTCTGGAATGAAAGTCTGTTTCCATAGGGAAGACCGGATTCAAGCAATGGAACTCGCTTGAGCCCTGATGCTGTGCCCAGAAGAATGAAGTCACTGGTCTTTGCAATACTGAAAATGCTTCCTGCATCTGTTGCAACTGTTGTTACTGTTTTGTCCTTTGCCATGCAGAAAATCTGGGATCCGCCATAAGACTGTTCCTTGTAAGTGTATGAATATGTGAAGTAAAGGAATTTATCTCCTGCTGTCAGACCGTAATACTTTGAGAAGAATGTCTCGTCGTTGAAATATATGGCCTTGATTGTTTCGCCTTCAGTTGTTCCTGGAAGAAGGTTTTCACTTGGTGGTTCAATCTTTGTTGGGGCAGAGCTTCCGTTAAGTTCATAAATTCCATACTTTCCTGATGATGGATTGAAAATTGTGGCGTATGCCTTTCTTTTTGACAAATCATGGGTGTATGACTTGTCCGGATTTTCTGTCACATTGTCATACTGGTTGTCATAAAGGGCTTTTATCAGCAGATAGTCGTATTGCGAATTTGTGATTGCTGTTGTGTCAACAATGGTCCATTTGATAGTGTTCTGTTGTTTTTCGCCTGAAAAAAGAATGGCAGAGGTTGGAGCATTGTCTCCGTCGTCATTTTCATCCCAGGTATAAGTCAATGCATAGAGGTAGTTTTCATCAGATGCAATAAGATATGTTGTTGGGCTTTGATTTCCCTTTATGGCAGCTTCAGGAGTTCCAATATTTACCCACTGATGATTGTATAGGTTTGTGTAGGTTGAAGGCTGATTTGTTTTGGCGTAGATACTTCCGTTTGCTGTCAAAATCCATTCCTTGTAGACAACCATGTTCATGATGTCTCCCTGAAGAATTGACTTGTCCAGGGCAACTTCTTTTTCAATCATTCCAAACAAGTCATCATGGCATGATGTGAATGCAATTGAAAGTGCTGCAAGAAAAATGGCTGATATTTTTGCTATTGTTTTTTTCATGTTGGTCTCCCAAAAAAAGTCAAGAAGATTGTTTCAACAATCGATTGTCTTTTTATGCTGTTCCGTAATGTAATGAACTCGCAGCGCAAGCTCCCAGCGGGAACAGCAGTTCAATAATAAGTTTGCAACGCAAACTTCAGGTAAGATGAATCCGCGCTATTTTAGCGGTTTTATCTTACATTCCTGTCCTTAGAATGCATATTTGGCTGTAAGACCAATTCCCAAGAAGTTTCCGAAATGATTGCTTGCATCGTCATTATACCATGAGGAGAACTGTGGCATGAGCATGTAGAAAACTTCACCACCCAGTGACCAGGATTCAGACATTCTGTAATAGGCACCGGCTTCTGGTTTTAAGATAAGTCCCGGGAAATAGTGGTTGTTGTTGTATGATTCCCAGGCAAATCCAAGTCCAATAGTACATGGGAATTGCCATTTTTTATACGAGAACATATAGGTTCCGTTGAAAATGAAAGGGACATAATTGAATATGTGTCCGCCAATTGAAACATTGAAACCGAAACCAATGTCAAATCCAATTGCAATTTTTTTTGTCATGAAGTAGTGGTATCCGATGTTTGCAGTTCCGCCAATTGACAGCTGATGTTCATCTTCCTTAAAAAGACTCGGAAGGTCAGGAAAGTTAAGGGGAAAAACTCCATCAAGTGAAAGCTTTAGAAACTGATCCCCGGCCAGAATCTCATCTCTTTCCTCGTAGTTGCCGCCTTCTTCATATTCATCATCATCATCGTCTGTTGATTCGGCCTGCTGCTTGATGTCATTGAAATTGGTTTTTGGCGAGAATGTTTGTGCATAAGTTGAAAATGTCCATGCTGACAGAATCAATGCCAGAAAAATAATACGTTTCATAAATTAAAATCCTTTTATGATATGTTATATATAGATAAAACTTTCATTTTTTTGTATAGTTTTTTTCGAAACCATTCTAAAGTTTTTTTATTGGTTGTTCAACAGATTGCATTTTTAGGTGGCTTTTCCTAATAAAAAAAATTATTTTTCAAGAGGTTACACATGAGCGCAGTTATTATTGATGGAAAACAGATTGCAGCTGAAGTAAAGGCTGATGTTGCAAAAAAAGTTGCAGGATTGAAGGCAAAGGGAATTGTTCCTTGTCTTGCTGTTGTTCTTGTTGGGGACAATCCTGCCAGCGTTAGCTATGTAACAGGCAAAAGAAAGGCCCTTGAAGAAGCTGGAATGGCAGACAGAAGTGTAGTGCTTCCTGCAGAAACTTCAGAAGAAGAAGTCCTCAAGCTTATTGATGAACTTAATAAAGATGATTCTGTTCATGGAATTCTTGTTCAGCTGCCGTTGCCAAAGCATATTGATGAAAAGAAGGTGACAAACTCAATTGTCCCTGAAAAAGATGTTGACGGTTTCCACCCTGTGAATGTGGGAAAACTTGTTACAGGTGAAAAAGGATTCTTGCCATGTACTCCAAACGGAATCACAGTTTTATTGAAGAAAATGGGAGTTGAAACAAGCGGAAAAAATGTTGTTGTTGTTGGCCGCTCAAATATCGTTGGAAAGCCAATGGCACTTCTCATGATCCGCAAGGAATTCAATTCCACGGTTACAATCTGCCATACAGGAACAAAGAATCTTGCTGAATACACAAAGAAAGCAGACATCCTCATTGTTGCTTCCGGTCATCCTGCAACAGTTACAGGCGACATGATTAAGGAAGGTGCATGCGTAATTGATGTTGGCGTAAACAGAATTCCTGACAGCACAAAGAAGAGCGGATTCCGTCTTGTGGGCGATGTTGATTTTGAAGGAGCAAAGGAAAAAGCCAGTTTCATAACTCCAGTTCCAGGTGGAGTAGGCCCAATGACAATTGCAATGCTCATTTACAATACACTCGAATCAGCAGAAAACAGAATAATTAAGAATTAAGAATTAAGAATTAAGAATTATGAATTAAGAATTAAGAATTAAGAATTATGAATTATGAATTGTGAATTAAGAATTAAGAATTAAGAATTATGAATTATGAATTAAGAATTAAGAATTAAGAATTATGAATTATGAATTAAGAATTATGAATTATGAATTATGAATTATAAATTATGAATTATAAATTATGAATTATGAATTATACTATGATTGATATTCAGAATACTGAAGACAAGCGCGAGATTCCTCTTAAAAAAGTTGGTGTTCGTAATGTTGAATACCCGGTTTGCGTCCTGGACAAAAAGCATAAAATCCAGAATACCACGGCCAGAGTTGATCTTTTTGTGAACCTTCCACATCATTTTAAGGGAACACACATGAGCAGATTTATTGAAGTGTTCCATAAATATAAGGATGATATTTCAATAAACCACTTTATGGAGATGCTTGAGGAAATCCGCACCAAGCTTGAGGCTGAAAAATCTTTCGGTAAAATTTCTTTTCCATATTTTATAGAAAAAGAAGCACCGGTGACAAAATCAAAAGGTTTCATGAAATATGTGTGTACTTACGAGGCTGAGGTTTCAGAAAAAGAAAATAAATTCTATCTTGAAGTTAAAGTGCCTGTGACCACATTATGTCCCTGTTCAAAAGCCATTTCTCAATACGGAGCCCACAATCAGCGTGGAACTGTGACCATAAAAATTCTCTACAAGGATTTTTTCTGGCTTGAAGATTTGATCGAGGCTGTTGAAAAATCTGCATCGGCTCCTTTGTACTCGGTTTTAAAAAGACAGGATGAAAAATTCGTCACTGAGCAGGCTTACGACAATCCGCGGTTTGTGGAAGATGTTGTCCGCGAAGTTTACATTGCATTGAAAGATTTTGAAGGCGGCGGAAAATTCACCTGGTTCAGCGTGGAAGCAGAAAACGAAGAAAGCATCCATGCACACAATGCCTATGCATATACGGAATGTAATTAAGAATTAAGAATTATAAATTATAAATTATGAATTGTGAATTATAAATTATGAATTATAAATTGTGAATTATGAATTATAAATTGTGAATTATAAATTATGAATTATAAATTATGAATTATAAATTATAAATTGCTCAAAGTTGGTATTTTTTTATTGTTTTGTTTATCTTAGTCTAGATGAAAAATAATAATATTATAGTAACTAAGAGCAGAGATTTTGCTGTTAAAATTATTCGGCTTTATCAGTTTTTGAGTTCTGAAAAAAAAGAATATGTTTTGTCAAAGCAAATTCTTAGGAGTGGCACAAGTATAGGTGCAAATATTAAAGAGGCTATAAGAGGTCAAAGTAAAGCTGATTTTTATGCTAAGTTGAATATTTCACTTAAAGAATCAAGCGAAACTGAATATTGGTTGGATTTGCTTCATGAAACAAAATACATTAATGATGATTTGTTTCAGGTAATGCATTCTGATAATATTGAACTATCAAAAATTCTTACGGCAATTCTAAAAACAAGGAGTAAAAAAAATAATTATAAATTATAAATTATAAATTATGAATTATGAATTATGAATTGTGAATTATTAAATATGACATACTTTATAGAAAATTACGGCTGTGAAATGAACATTGCGGAGTCGGCTTCTGTTGAGCAGATTCTCATTAAGCGTGGTTGGACAAAAGCGGAAGATGTACAGCTTGCGGATTTTGTTGTAATCAATACCTGTTCAGTTCGCGGAAGTGCAGAAGAAAGAATCTTTGGACGCCTTGGATTTTTTACGGGGCTTAAGAAAGTACGTGTCCTTGCAAAGGATGCCAAGAGACGCAATATGGAAGTTGCCGCCGATTATGTTGCAAAGAATGGACCAAAACCTTTGACTGTTGTTGTCATGGGCTGTATGGCAGAACGCCTTTTGCATGACCTTAAAAAGCAGTGGCCTGTTGTCGATTATGTTGTGGGTACTTTTGGAAAGGAAAAATTCCATGAGATTATTCCTGCCGTTGAAAAAAACATGAAATATGAAATGGGCGACGTTGAGCCTGTCTATAAATTTGCGGAAAGCTATTACGAAGAAAATGCCTTCAGCACTTTTGTTCCAATCATGCACGGCTGCAATAATTTCTGTACCTACTGCATTGTTCCTTATCTTAGGGGAAGAGAGACAAGCCGCAGTGTAAAGGAAATTCTTCATGAACTTGACATTCTTTCAGAAAGAAAGGTGCGCGAAATCTGTCTTCTGGGGCAGAATGTAAACAGCTACAACGACAAGGGTGTGAAATTCCCGGAGCTTCTTAAAATAATCAGTGCTCATCTTGACGAGACAAAATCTACTATTGAGTGGATTCGTTTTGAATCAAGCCATCCAAAGGATTTCAGCGATGAACTCATTGAAGTGATAAGGACTGACCGAAAAATCTGCCGTGGAATTCATCTTGCGGTTCAGCATGGATCAAGTGAAGTACTCCGCCGCATGAACAGAAAATACACGAGGGAAGATTATCTTGGCCTCATTGCAAAATTAAGGAAAGCTGTTCCAGATGTGGAGCTTACAACAGACATCATGCTTGGATTCCCTGGTGAGACTGAAGAAGAATTTGAGGAAGCCTATTCTTTGATGAAGGAAGTTGAATACGAAAGCGCTTTCATGTATTTCTATAATCCACGTGAAGGAACTCCTGCTGAAAAAATGGAAAATCAGATTCCGCTGGAAATAAAAAAAGAACGTCTCCAGAAAATAATAAATCTTCAGCTTGAAATGACCCAGAAAGTAATGAAGCGTCGTGTAGGAAAAACTATAAAAGTTCTTGCGGACATAGTTTCCAAGGATGACCAGAACGAGCTTCTTGGAAAGACGGAACAGAACGAACGGGTAGCCTTCCGTGCAGATCCAAAAATCATCGGTTCTTTTGTGAATGTTCGTTTGGACAGTTTGAATGGAAATACATTTAAAGGAACATTGGTTTAGCGAGTTTTGATGGTTTTTTCGAAGTAAAAATTTCGTGGACTGCAGCGAATGGAAATTTTTGGTTTTGAAAATTCAATGGATTTTCAAATACAATACAAGAATTAAGTTTTTATGATAATATAAAAGTTGAATCTTAAAATAATTACTGGAGTTTTTTATGGCACATGTTTATCCTGAAGGATGTGTTTTTAATTCATTGGATGATATAGCTGGAAAAAAAGTCACTGTTATGGGACTTGGCCTTAATGGTGGTGGTGAGGCCTGTGTAAGGTTTTTCCTGCTTCATGGGGCTTTTGTTACCGTAACAGACATGAAGACTAGAGAACAGCTTTTGCCGACAATCAATTCCATTGAAAATGACAGAATGCTTGATAAGTCAAGATTGCGCTATGTTTTGGGTGAGCATCGCATGGAAGATTTTTCGGATGCATTTTGTGTCATAAAAAATCCTGGCGTAAAAATCGAGGGCAACAAGTATCTTCAGTCAGCCAGGGCTATTGAAACGGATCTCAGCATATTACTTAAGTTTACCAAGGCTCCTATTATTGCAGTTACAGGCAGCAAGGGAAAGTCCAGTACGGTAAGTGCAATTGAATATGGTTTGAAGTCTGCGGGATTCAAGGTCTTTCTTGGTGGAAACATTACTGTAAGCCCTTTGACATTTCTTCATAAGACAGATGGAACTACTCCTGTTGTTCTTGAACTGTCAAGCTGGCAGCTGGCCGATCTGAGGGGAAGAAAACTCCTTAAACCAAAAATTTCCATAATCACGAAAATAGTTCCGGATCATCAGAATTGGTATGGTGCAATGGATCCTTATGTTGATGATAAGAAATTGATTTATGCAGATCAGACTGAAAAGGATTTTACAATTCTTGATTTTGATGAGGATGATTATCTTACTGAAACAGCAAATCCAAAAGAAGGATGCAAGTGCTGGGGTGATGTTTTTGCCTCTGAAACAAAAGCTACAGTTTTGCGCTACAGCAAAAAAATTCTTCCTGACGGAGTATGGGGTGCCTATCAGGTAAAGACTAGATGTGAGGGAATTAAGGGGTATATCAGGATTCCATTATCACTCACAAATCCAAAGGCCGACAGCCAGACTATTGTTGAAGAAAATGTAATGGGTGAACTTCTTGTTCCTGGCCAGCACATGAAAATCAATGTGCTTAATGCTGCTCTTGTAATGCATATTATGGGAATTGTGCCTCAGCTTACTCTTTCAATTCTTGGTCAGTGGAAAGGTATTCAGCACAGACTGGAAAGATGCCATGATTGGGTTTGTGAGACAACAAAGCGAAAATTTGCTTTCTATAACGATACATGTGCAACTGTTCCTGAAGCTACTGCAGCTGCAACTCAGGCTTTTGATCAGAGTGTGGTTCTTGTTGCCGGTGGTACGGATAAAGGCCTGGATTTTGATTTTCTTGCACAGTCACTTGCAAAAAAAGAACTGCATCATTACAGGCCTTATGAAATCTACCTTCTTTCTGGTACAGGAACAGATAAGCTGACTGCACTTTTGGATCAGCTTTCCGTAAAGTATGTGGGACCCTTTGATTCTCTTCAGATGCTCCTTGGCATAATGAAGACAAATATGATGGAGCCTAATCATGATAAGGTTTATGGTCCATTCTTTGAAAAAAATTACATCCCGGTTGTGTTTTCTCCTGGTGCAACTTCATTCGGCATGTTTACAAATGAGTTTGACCGTGGAAATAAATTCAAGGATTTGGTAAGAAGTATTTTCTGATTGTAACATTTGATGTTTTTATATATATTATGAATCTGGAAACGCAGGGGTTTGTTCAGAGTCTGAATGAATTCTGTTTTTTTCAGGATATGAATTATTTATCACGTGGAGTGAATCATGGCAGAAAAATTTGACTACAAGAAAGCAGGTGTTGATGTAAACGAAGGTTACAAGGCAGTAGACAAGTACAAGGTGCAGTCAGAACGCGCAAGAATTCCGGGACAGCTCACAGAACTTGGTGCATTTAACGGAATGTTTGCAGTTCCAAAGGGAATGAAGAATCCTGTAATGGTTTCTGGTACAGACGGCGTTGGTACAAAACTTGACATTGCTTTCCAGATGAAAAAATATGACACCGTAGGAATTGACTGTGTTGCCATGAGTGTAAACGATATTCTTTGTTCTGGTGTTCAGACATCATTCTTCCTTGATTACATTGCCTGTGGAAAGCTTGACTCTAAGGTTGCCGGTGAATTGGTTAAGGGAGTTACAGACGGTTGTGTTGAAACAGGATGTGCTCTTCTTGGTGGGGAAACTGCAGAAATGCCAGGTTTCTATGATGAAGGAAAGTATGATCTTGCCGGATTTGGTGTTGGTGTAGTTGATAAGGCTGATGTTATTGATGGAAAGAAGATGAAAGAAGGAGATGTTCTCATTGGACTTTCATCAACAGGTCCACACTCAAATGGTTATTCACTTATCAGAAAGCTCGTAAAGAATTTTGATGAAAAGGTTAAGGTTGATGGTAAGGAAAAGAAGATTGGTGAAGTTCTTCTTACTCCAACACGTATTTATGTTAAGCCTGTAATGGAAGTTCTCAAGAAATTCCGTTCATCTGTTCATGGCATGGTTCATGTTACAGGAGGCGGATTCTATGAAAATCTTCCTCGTATGTATCCTCAGGCAAAGGAAGGAAAAAAGCAGCTTTGTTCCATCATTAAGAAGGGAAGCTGGGATGTTCCTGAGATTTTTGACATTCTTGTCAAGAAGGGTGCTGATGCCGCCAATATGTTCAATACATTCAACATGGGAATTGGACTTGTTCTTGCTGTAAAAAAAGAAGATGCAAAGAAGATTCTTGATATGTTCAACAAGAATGCAAAGAAGTACCACAAGAATGGTATCAAGGATATGGTTGCCTATGAAATCGGCTATGTTGGTCACACAGACAAAGTAATTAAGGGTGATTTCAAGGGATCAAAAGAAATGACTAAATTTGTTGACTAGTCATTAACATAAACCAAAGGGGGCTGAAAAGTTCAGGTTGCGGTGGTTGATTCAATCGAATTCACCGGCAGTTTGTTTGCTTTTAAGGCCCCCCTTTTTTTTTATTATTTTCCGTTGTCAATAACCGGGACAAACATAATGTCTCTGTCTACAATGGTGCTGATTCCATTAACTTTACCATAAGCCGTGTATTGCCAGAACACAAAGTCATAGGGAGTTTGTGGTATTTCCTCATAATCAGCAAACCAGAACTGATAGTCCTTGAGCTTACCCATGTCAAAGAAAACATTCTGCCAGGTCATGTTTGCATATATCATTGGGGTGAATCCAGCTTCCTTTATTTTTTCACAGAATACAATTGCGTTTTTTGTGAACTGTTCTCCTGACACAGGATCGCTTCTTGCTTCATCATCACGGATGCTTTCTGGATCAAAGAATACCGGCAGCTCTAGTTCTTCCGGCTTAATGTTGTCAATTATGATCTGAGCTTCTTCTTTTGCTTCCTTTTCATTTATGGCCTGTGAAAAAACATACACGCCTACAGGAAGCTTGTGTTCCCTGGCATTTTTTAGATTTATTCTGAAATTTTCATCCAGTACAAGATCTCCTTTTTTCCCATATCTTCTATATGCCATTCTGATTACAACAAATTCAATTCCGTCTTCACAAACTTTGTCCCAGTCAATTTCTTTTTCGTGTCGGGAAATGTCTATTCCATGGAGTATTTTGTAATTCTTGTCTTTGTATGTGAATCGTTGAGTTTCCTCATCGTACTTAAGTTTCTTGAAATCATAGTTGTGGCGGGGGAACTGAGGGTCTACGATCATTCTTTCCTTAATGCCCCAGGCTGTCTCATAATCCCAGAGTTTAATTGAGGGCTTTTTTTCAATGTTTTTGTTTGAGCTTTTGCATGAAAAAAATGCAGGTGCAAGAAGAATTAAAAGTATTATAGCTTTTGTTTTCATAAGTCAAAGGATTATATCCTGAATCAATTGAAAATTGCAATTTTAAAATCTTTCAATTATAATCATCTTATATGACAAATAAGAAAAAAATTGCCGTTCTTGTTTCTGGCGGTGGAACAAATTTTCAGGCGTTGATTGACTATGCAAATACTCATGATGATTGTCCTTATGCAATTGATGTTGTAATTTCGAGTACTAAAAATGCTTTTGCCCTGGAACGTGGAAAAAAAGCTGGCATTGATCAGGTTATAAAGAGCCCGTTTAGTGTGATGGGAAAAGAAAATGCCCGGAACGCAACTCGTGAAGAAAAAAATCAGGCTGTTTCCAATTCAATTCTTGAAGAATGCAAATCTCGTCAGATTGATATAATTGTTCTTGCCGGATATTTGAGTGTCCTTCAGGGAAAGATAATTCAGGAGTATTCCGGAAAAATCATTAACCTCCATCCTGCCCTCCTGCCAAAGTTTGGTGGGGTAGGCATGTGGGGACATAATGTTCATGAAGCAGTTCTGGCTGCTGGTGAAACTGAAAGTGGCTGTACTGTTCATCTTGTTGATGGTGGATGTGATACTGGAAAAATTCTTGTTCAGAAAAGGGTTCCTGTTCTTCCCGGAGATGATGTGGATTCCCTGTATGGACGCATAGCACCTAAAGAACATGAGGCAATCGTTGAGGGGTTGCTGATGCTCTGCAAGTGAGATTAGTGAAAATCGCTTTCATTTACAATTGAAAATTTTTGGGGTAGAATAAATTCTATGGGTGGAAAAATAGAAAAGAAATCGGCTGCTGCAAAGACTGCGGTGGCTAAAAAAACTGCGCCTGCAACAAAATTGGTTGCATCAAAAAAGGCTTCTCCTGCTAAAAAGGAGTCTGCATCGAAAACTGCAGCAAAAACAACAGTTGCTAAAAAATCAGCTCCAGCAAAAACTCAGGTCAAGGCGGCTCCTGCAAAAAAAGCCGAGGCTCCTAAGTCTGTTCCTGCAAAAAAGGAAGAACTTGAAAAATTCAGCGCCTGGTCAAATGCAAAGACCGTAAAGAAAACAAAGAAGGAAGTGGAAGCTGAAAAAAAGACGGCTGCAAGAATGGCAAAAAGTGC
>JAEDCT010000056.1 GCA_016294035.1 Treponema sp.
CCCCTCACATCAACTCATCAAAATTAAACAAACTGCCCGGCAGGTGATATTCCTTTTCCTGATGCTTCGGAATATACACATTTTCCGTAACTTCAATATTTTGGTTAGCGTTCAAAGTACACCGATGCTTAAACATGGCAACACAAACAAACCTGTCAGCAGGCATCTTGTAGCTGGAAATAAAAAGCGGCTCAGTCTGCTTTTCACACCAGGAATAAAACTTTTCAAAATCAAAATCCTGCTTTTTATCCTGCGTGTAAGCATTCGTATCTTCATACGGAATATCGCAATAAATCACGGAATCAGGAAGAATCTCAACCTGATCATAAGAACCCATAGTTGTCCTTAACCGCTCCAACCGCTCCAACCGCTCCAACCGCTCCAACCGCTCCAACCGCTCCAACCGCTCCAAAGATTCTAACGATTGAAGTCTAAATAAACTTTCACAAGATTGAAGTTGTTTACCTGCCTCAAGGTGGCATTTACGCAAAATGTCTTTAATAGCCAAGTATTTTTTATAAAGATTTTTAATTTCTTTGATGGGAGACATATCAACATCAAACTTTTTGAACGGCTCAAAATCATCAAAGAAAATCGCATAATGCCAGGCTCTTTTTATTTCTTCCCAGTCTTTGCTATAAAGATAATCTCGCAAATTATTTCCAAAACTCCAGCAAAAAGCCACATAAGGCTCAGAATCTTTCAGCCTGAAAAAATCCTCACGGCTAATCCATCGCTTTTCGTCCTTGAATTTTCCGTGAACGGCATCCATAAACAATTCAGTACAGGCAGGATTAATGTCATTCATATAAAAATTCTCAAAACCACCATGCAAAAGCCCATAATGAGTCATAGCACACCCACCACAGAACAAATCATAGAAGTTCTTTTTACGAGGAAACAATTCAAAAATCTTCCCGGCAAGCTTGTTCTTACTGCCCTTATATGGCATCCCGTATTTCATTTTTTAACTTTTTTTCCATCTGCCCAATAGCATCGTTTAAATACCATGCCGATTTTTTCAAATCCTCAAGAATCTTTTCATCCAAAGACTGACCCTTTTCTGCATCCGGTGATTTTTTCCCCAGCCGCCAAATATACTTTTGCAGATTCCCGATACCCACCGCAACTTCAGGAGGCAAGTCCTTAACAATGTAGTGGATAACATCAATACACTCACAGGGCGCACCCTCTCCGGCATAATGCTTAGGATGATTTACCATATCAGCCATATTTTCTCTCCTTAACAATCCAAAATATCAAAGCAAAAACCCTTCCATTTTTGTCCGGTCTTAATGCAATGTAAAACCCTTTTTCTCGTCACACATTTGTAGACTTCCAGCAATTCATCTAATGATTTAAAGCATTTCTGTCTTTTGGATGCCAAATCATAAACTACATACATGGTCTTTGATTTCACGAAAAGTTCCCTTCTTGTATTCCTTCCATCACATCCAGGAAATGCTCATTATATTTTTCATACCGCTTCAAAATATCCGCTTCGTGCATCAGCTCCTGGCACTTAAAAAACTGGCACTTGCTCCAAGGTTCAGGACACCCAGAGCGATACACACAGTTAGGCACACAAACCTCACCAACAGCCTGAAGAAGAGGTTCAGCGCTAAGCATCAATTGCTTCTTCACCAAAGCCGCAATCTGCCGGGTTTTCTTTTCCGCACAAGCACAAAGCCTTTTTCTCATCATCAAAATCAAAGCCTGCGGATTGTAAAAAGCCGTGTACATAATCAGCGCATTAGGATCCCGCGGTTTACCGCCGTTCAAGTCTGGCCGTGAACTCTGCACAAAATGCCGCGGATGCTTGTCCGTATGCCGCACAAATTGCGCAATAGCAGATTTATCCATCTCTTCAAAACGCAAGCAAAGCTGAATAGTCTCAATGGGCGTGTGTTCCGCAATCAGCCACTTCATCCAGTCTTTTTTTGAAAACACCCTAAAATCAGAATGCTTTCCACGGCAAGTAAAAGCTGCAGACAGCAAATCCACTTCAGGGTATTTATTGCAAATATCAATATAGATTTTCATTATTTCCCAGTGCTCCCAAAACCGCCTTCACCACGAACAGTTTCGCTAAGCTCTTCAACCTGTTCAAATTCCATGCGATAAACCGGCTGCAACTTTATCTGGCAGATTCTTTCATGCTTTTCAATTTTCAATTCATTGATGGAATCAAGATTAAACACGTTGGCAAAAAGTTGACCTCTGTAGTCGCAATCAATTTCCCCATGAACAACAAGCCCATTTTTCTTATGCGCAAAAGAAGAACGAGGCTCAATCACAACTTCATAACCTTCAGGAATCTCAATGGCAAATCCCAACGGAACAAGGCATCCTGAATGAGGCGGAATCTTTATTTCATCCGCCGCAATATTGCAGAAACAATCGGCACACGCAGCACCAGCAGTCTTATACACCGGCATCTTACCACCGGGAAATAATTTAATTTTTACATTCTTCAAAAAAAAATCTTTACCCATTTTTCTATTCTCCTCTTCCGCCTCATTTTCTAAATTGCCTGACTTTCCATAAGTGTATCAATCTTTTCACTTAATGATTCCATGCTGTCATCGTATTTTGCCCGCAAAGAACTAAGTTCATTGACAACATGATCCTTTGCACCACCAATAGCACGGCTCAACAGGTCACGCATATATTCAATAATTTTCTGCCGGCATCCATCAGGGTTAGCCATAACCATAGCCACTATCTGATCCGCTCCAGCTTCCGGCACATCCAGAACACGGCTTGCCTGTTGCTGCTGAAAACCAAAAAGCCGCGCAATAACAAAATCACGCGGCAAAAGTTGCAGTCTTTTTTCCTGTAATCTTTGATTTTTCTCTTCAATGGTGACAAGATCTTTTTGAAGCTTCACAAATTTGTCTATCCCATCCATGGATCCAAACTTGCGAACAATTTCACCCAGTGTCATGTTCTGCAAATCAGCTGCAGACATATTCCCACTAGATTCAATGTTATCAATGAGGTTATTTGCTGTTATTTCAGCCTGTTGAGAAATTTCTTGTTTTTGTTTTTGTAAAAATGCCTCAGTTGCAGCATCTTGCTTCAGCTTCTGCTGGTGCTTGTCCAAATATGCCCTGTTAATAGGGTTATCCGTGTCCAATTTCCCCGCAGAGTTCAAAACAAGAGTCCTAGACTTCAGCTTCCCGTTAATTGATTGCCTGGAAACGAAAGCCTGTCTAGCAAATTCAGCTGGTGTAACTTCCATGATGGAAAGTGTAAAGCCTTACAATCAACTTTGCTATTTACTAACAAGATTTTGTCAACTTATGTAAAGACCTAACTCACAAGTGACAAGCCGCGCCCGTCGCCGAATAATAGA
>JAEDCT010000031.1 GCA_016294035.1 Treponema sp.
GGGCACATTCCTTTTGCTTGGTTGATAATTAATTTTCCCCGGCGCACTTGCTTGGGGAAAAGTAATTATCTTCGATTATTATTATTCCTTTACGCCCGCAGTTCCCATGCTCAACATCATTGATTTCTGTGTGAACAGGAAGAAAATTACAAATGGAATGGCAATAATCAATGATCCTGCCGCGAAATTAGTAAATTCATTTTTCTTATCCGATACAAAGCTGCACAATCCCAATGCAAGTGTCTGCTTGTCTGCGCTTCTCAATACCATCTTTGGGAAAATGAAGTCCATCCATGGGCCTGTGAAACTTGAGATTCCCAGGAATGTGATGATTGGCTTTGTTATTGGAAGAATAATTGTTCCAAAAATCCTAAAGTGGCCTGCTCCGTCGATTCTGGCTGCTTCATCAAGGTTCTTTGAAACAGTGTCCATGTAGCTTTTTACCATCCATGTATTGTATGGAATATTTCCTGCAACATAAACAAGAACCAGACCCCACAATGTATCAATTCCACCAATACGATTGAGAATAACATAAATTGCAATCATTCCTACGAAAGATGGGAAAATCTGGAGAATCAAGAGGCTCATGAGCATTGACTTCTTGAAAGCAAAATTGAATCTTGAGAATACATAGGCACTCAAAGATGAAATGATAACTGTCAAGATTGAAGTCCACAAAGCAATGATGAATGTATTCTTGAACCACAGCCAGTAATTTGTCTTTGTGAACAGATACTTGAAGTGATCAAGAGTAAATCCGTTACCCATTGTTATTTTCATTCCGTTGGCAAGATGAATTGTATGTCCGTCTCCAAATGGAATGATGCTCATGTTTGCAATACCGTTTCCAGGAGCAAATGCAGCTGCAACTACATAAACCAGAGGATAGAACACAAACAGCGAGATGAGTATGAATATCATGTAAGTAATTGTTGTGTTTACTGTTTTGAATGCATTGTAATTCTTTATCATACTGCACCTTCCTTATATGCCTTTGTATTTTTGAACTGATAGATTGCAAATGGAGCAAGAACAACGAAGATGAGAACTGCAATAACAGAAGCATAATTGTATTTCTGAAGTGTAATTGTAAGTTTATAGATCCACGTAACAAGAATATCCGTACCACCGGCAAATGTTGTTGTACTGTCAGCAACATTTGGGCTTCCACCTGTAAGGAAGTAGATGGCACCAAAGTTATTGATGTTATGTGTAAAGCTCATAATGATAAGTGGCATTGTCTGATACAAAACCAGAGGCAATGTAACACGCCTGAACATCTGACCTGAAGAAGCTCCGTCAATGCGGGCAGCCTCATAGATGTCCTTGGAAATTGCTGTCATGGTACCCATAGAGAGCATCATGAAGTAACCGAATCCCGCCCACAAGTTGAGGGTAATACAAACAACCTGTGCAAGAGTTGCATTTCCCAGCCATGGAATGGTCTTAACGGCACCATCAGCAGTATATGAAAGAAGCCCGAGAGCTTCGAGTGTTCTGTTTACAACACCGAATGTACCATTCAAAAGGTTCTTCCACAAAAGCATTGTGATAACCACAGGAACTGCATATGGAAGGATAAAAATGAAACGGAACACTGGTGCCAGTTTAATATTGCTTTCCTGAAGCTTAACTGCAACAAGAAGCCCACCAAAATAACAGGTGAAAGTTGCGGCAAAAGCCCATACAAGTGTCCAGACTGCAATTCTTGCAAATCCGGCTGACCATTTACTTCCGCCCAGAAGAAGTTCCTTGAAACTGTCAAATCCTACCCAGTCTACTGTGTTGGCTGGAGTAATGTGCTTAGGAGCAGAATAGTTTGTGAATGCAACGGCAATGCTGAACAAAAGTGGAACGATAACAAAAACAAGAAGCATTACCAGACATGGAGTCAAAGCTGTGATTGGAAATGCGCGTCCTGAAATTTCCTCAACAGAAGCCTTCTGAGAAAGGAATCGTTTTGTTCTGCAATAATCGGCATATGTATTTTTTGCACTCTTGACAGAGATAATATACATAACAACGAAAACTGCAATTATTGCCAGGAAAAGAATACCGTCAATCAGCATGAAAACTGAATTGTCACGGAGCTTTACAGGCAAGTGATCTTTAGGTGTACCCAAAGTAATCAAATCATAAATCTTGGAACAAGTAATTGGAAGTGTTGCCAAGAAAACAAGTTCAATGAGAGCAAAGAATGCGCCCTTAATGTATTGCTTGAGATACAGCAGGTGAGCAAGACCCATGAAGGCACCAGATGCGACTGCTATTTTTTTTGCTGAACTTCCATCAGAATTAATCTGCATAAGAAACCTCAAAATTGACAAGAATGAATAGCCCAACCAAAAAAGCTATATCCACTATTTTTACGCTAAAAATTTGGCTGCCCATATACAGACTGCAGAACAGGCAGAACTTCAACCATCCTGCCTGCCGCCATCAATATAAAGACAGCCTAGTTATTCAAGATATTACTTCTTGAGGATTGCTGCGTCACAAGCATCAAGCTCAGACTTAACGTCAGCACCGTCCCAGATGTTCTTAGAAGCGTTGTTCATAGCTTCCCAGTACATTCCCATTTCAGGAATTGATGGCATTGGGAATGCGTAGTCAAGCTGGTTAAGGAATCCAGGAATGTATGGGCTTGAAACTGTTGTCTGGATAGCTGGCATTGCACCTGTCAAGTCAAAGCGGAGCTGCTGCATTTCTGGGCTTACGAGGAAGTGAGCAAAGTCAGCTGCTTCTTCCGGATGCTCTGAGTATGCAGATACGAACATAGCGCGTGTTCCAGAGAATGATGAAGCTGGGCTTGTATCTCCAGGAAGAGATGGAAGCTGAGTTACACCAAAGTCAAGACCTGCATCAACGAAGTTCTTGATGTTCCAAGGTCCAGTTATGTGCATTGCTGCGTTTCCAGAAGAGAATGCCTGATCACAGTTTGCTGTATCAAGGTCAGCTGCTGGAACGTTGAGAGCGCCCTTCATTGACTGGAAGAACTTCATACCCTTGATAGAAGCTTCGCTGTTGATGTTTGTGCTCTGTGTGTCTGTTCCGCTTGGTCCAAAGAGGCGGTTTCCGCTGGAAGTTGTGAATACGATTGAGTAGTAAGCGTTTCCTACATCCATTACAAATCCGCGCTTTCCAGGATTCTTAGAGTTGAAATCCTTTACCCACTTTGCAAGATCTTCCCAAGTCTTTGGAACTTCAGTTTCCTTAATGAGAGCCTTGTTATAGAAGAGAGCATATGTTTCTGCACTTACAGGGTAACCATACATCTTTCCCTGATATGTAAGAGCCTGTGAACATGCACCAAGGACTTCTTTCTTGAGGTCTTCTGCGTTTACTGTCTCGAGAATGTGCTCACCGTTTACCAGTTCTCCAAGCTTATCATGTGGAGCTGCAAAAAGGTCTGCACCTGTTCCTGCTGGTCCGTCAAGAGCAATCTGTCCAGCTGCATCACCAAGTTCAACGTTGATGAATTCAATCTTTACGTTTGGATGCTTAGCTGTATACTTTTCTCCAGCCTGCTTAATAAACTCATCTGGTCCTGAGAGAGATTCCCAAACCTTTAGAGTAACCTGATCCTGTGCCTTTCCTGCACATCCTGTAAATGCTGTCAATGCTGCTGCTACAACTGCTGCACCAAAAACTAACTTCTTCATTCTTTTCCTCCTAAATGAAGTAATTTACTAAATTGAAGTCCTGTTTTGAATAAAACCCTGTTCCAAAACAAAACAAGATATAATCATTCCGGCTAGCGGAAAGATTCCCTGATTCTAAGCTCATAGTCAACCTGAGTTCTGGAAGGAACTTCCTTTCCCTCAATAAGGTTCACCAGAAGCCTGCTTGCCCTTTGGCTCAACTTGAACACGTTTACATTCAGGGCAGTAACCGGAGGAGTGTTATTCTCCAGAACCGGATTGTCATAAAACGAAATAACCTGAATGTCCGTAGGAACCTCATAGTCATTCATCTTCAGCCACTTGAGAACGTTCACACAGATCACATCATCCATGCAAACCAGACACTGGGGATTTTCCTTCATAAGCTCAGGAAGAATTCCAGTCAATCCTATCTCATCCGCATCCCAGACAACAGTGCAGTCTTTCTCAAGATTTATTCCGGCTTCATTGCAGGCGTAGACAAATCCCTTGAACCTGGTACCATTGACCAAATGCTTTTTATTTCCACACAGAAGGGCAACATTTCTGCAGCCCTTGCTGATCATAAACTTTGTCATCTCATAGCATCCCGCAGTCTGATCGCTGTCAACCTGGCAAAGGCTTTCATCCCGGGATGTTCCAATTACCACAAAAGGTATTTTCTCTTTCTGAAGAAGCTTCACAGCCTCATCATTTTCCTCAATTCTGGTCAGGATTACTCCATCAACCTTTCTATTAACAATAAGCCGTCTCAACGGTGTCACATCGCTGTTTGACTCAACAACCAGGATTGCATCAAAACCGCACTTGTAGACAGCCTCTGCAGTGTTCAGGATCAGATTCTGGAAAAATGGAACCTCACCCGAATCGGCATCCTTAGGAACCACAAGGGCAATGTTATAGGAACGTTTCAACACAAGTCCCTTTGCCACCGGATTCGGAACATAATTGCAGGCAGCTATCATTTCCTGAACGCGCTTTCGTGTTTCAGGTCCTATCCTCCCCTTGCAGTTTACAACCCTTGAAACCGTTGATTTAGAAACCCCCAGCTCACGGGCAATATCCGCCAGAGTAACCGGAGCCTGAGATTTATTTTCAAAATCCATTGTTCCTACCTTGGTTATAATTGTAAACCCTGAATTTTGCAAACACAAGATAAAACGTTTGCTCAACACGATAATATTACACGTGTTGATTCTACTTGTCAAACATTTTTTTTATTTTTTGTGGAATTTAATCTGATTTTTGGAAACGTTCCCACCTCGGCTTTTCAGTCCTTAGAAAAAAATCAGTCAATCACCCAGGTACCGCCTACAGCCAGCACATTCTGGCATTCAAGATAAGAATTGTAATTTTCACCGTTAATACCACCCGTTGGTATGAATTTTACATGGGGGAATGGTCCTGAAAGAGCCTTGAGCATTTTTATGCCGCCTGAAAGTTCTGCGGGAAAAAATTTGAGCACATCAAGACCACGGTTCAAAGCCCATTCTACCTGACTTGGATTGCAGACTCCAGGGAAAAGAGGAATTTTTTTTCCGATGCAAAAATCAACAGTGTCAAAATTAAATCCCGGAGAAACCATAAACTGCGCCCCGGAATCCAGGGCCATCTTTGCAAGCTCCGGATTAATGACAGTTCCGGCACCAAGAAACACCTGGGGAAATTCCTTTCTGACTGCCTCCATACCCCGGGCAATCTTCTTAAAGCCTTCCGTGCCATCAAGTGACCTGAATGTTACCTCAATGGACGACAATCCCCTGGAAAGAACTTTTTCTGCCGCAGCAAGGGCATCATTTTCTGAAACAATCTTAACCACAGGAATAATGCGGGCCTCTTGAATCTTTAATTTTGCATCTTCAAACATAAGGGCATTGTGGCACAATCAGGCTCAACTTTCAATTGAAAATACCGACAATCAGTGTATGCCGTCTAAAAGAAACAGCTACAGCAAACCGGATTTCTGGTCTCAGAAAGCATTTAAGGAAGGATATCCTGCAAGAAGCGTATACAAGCTCCAGGAGATCGACCAGAAATTTGGATTCCTGAAAAAAGGATACACAGTTCTCGATTTGGGTTCAGCACCAGGAAGCTGGACAACATGGCTTCTCAGAAACCTGGATGAAAGCGGAAAGGTTGTTTCCGTTGACCTGAATCCTCTTTCAAAAGATGTAAAGGGTTCAAATCTTGTGTTTTTCCAGGGAGACCTTCTCAGCGAGGAAATCAGGGAACAGATAACACAGCAGGGCCCATACGATCTTGTTGTATGCGACGCAGCTCCACTTACAACCGGAAACCGGACAATAGACACCCTCAGAAGCAAATCCCTGGTTGAAATGGCCATCTGGTATGCCCAGACAATGCTCAAAACCGGTGGCAATTTCTGCGTGAAAATTTTCCAGAACGGGGACCAGCAGAAACTTCTCATGAAAATGAGGGAAATATTCACCCAGGCAAAAGGATTCAAGCCGGAAGCCTGCAGGTCAGAATCATTCGAAACATATTTAATTGGAATAAATAAAAAATGAGGGACAAATCATGAATCAAATTGATTTTTTTGAAGAGGTCTGCTACAGTAAAAGCCTGAAAATGAAAGCATATTTAAAATTGGGTATTAGTTGTGCCTGCTCCGTTCTTGGAATAGGACTCTTTATTGCAGGCATTACTTTCGGAATCATACATTTCAACAACTCTCAGGGACAGGGCGGACTCTCAGATCCGGCTTCAATCACTCCAAATGAACTCACAGATGATATAGCCCTCCAGATGGAAGCAAGTGAAGGCGAGGCAACTGGTAACGGAAACCTCACATACATGTCTTACCGCGTAAAGCAGGGAGATATGATCAGCGTTATTGCAGACACATACGGAGTAACACAGGATACAATCATCAGCGTGAACAACATCCGTGCATCCCGACTCATTCAGATCGGTCAGTACCTGAAAATTCCTTCAATGCCAGGAATTCTGTACACAGTAAGAAACCCTAACGAGACTGCAGCATCCATCTCGGAAAAATACAATGTTGACCCACAGAAATGTGCTCTCGTAAACAACATCGGCATTGAGGAAAACCTTGCCACAGGAAAGACTCTTTTTGTTCCAGACGCAGCAATGGACTGGATTACAAGACAGGAAATCAACGGAGACCTTTTCATAAAGCCTATCAAGACAAGATTCGTCACATCTTCACGCTATGGATGGAGAAAAAATCCTTTCAACCCGGCAAAAAGAACTTTCCACGGCGGAATTGACATGGCCTGTCCAAAGGGAACAAGAATCTATGCTGCACTTCCGGGGCGTGTTGCAAGCACCGGATACAGCAATGTTTACGGAAACTACGTAATTATCGTTCACCATTCAGGATACAAGACTCTCTACGCACACATGAGCTCAATTTCCACATCAGCAGGAAAAAATGTTGACACTACAACAGTCATTGGTCGTGTTGGAAGTACAGGTATGAGCACAGGACCTCACCTTCACTTCACGGTTTACAAGAACGGACGATCAGTTAACCCTGCAAACCTCTGGAAATAGCCAGAATCCAATCTGAACCTTACACAAAATGCTTCACAATCTGAGGCATTTTTTTTTCAAAAAGTTTACAAATCTCATTTAGCGTTATATAATTTGTTATTATGACAGAAATTCTAACAGATGCTCTATTTACTGACTTCAGAAAAATCATTTATGACGCTAGCGGCATCACATTTTCTGAAACCAACCGCTCGATTCTCGACAGTCGCCTAAAGGAAAAGCTTCGTGAGAAGAATCTTGATGACCTTCATCAGTACTACAAGCTCATTACTTCAAATGAAGAAGAATTCAAGCTCTTTTTGGACAGTATTACTACAAACCTTACACGCTTCTTTAGAAACCAGCCTCACTTCGATGCACTTATCAACTATGTTATTCCCCATGTAATTGAAGAAAAAAAGAAAACTGGCGACCACAAGATCCGCATTTGGAGTGCAGGATGCTCAACAGGTGAAGAGCCTTATACTCTTGCAATGCTCTTAAAGGACAAACTTCCGGCACCATACACATTTGAAATCACGGCTTCGGACATCTCCCTCAAATCACTTATGGTTGGCCAGCAGGGATTCTACCCGAATTCACGCGTGACTGGAATCCCGCAGAACTATCTTGCAGCCTATTTCACAAAGACAGACACAGGATATCAGGTAAAGCCGGATTTGATGAAGACAATCAAGTTTGACTACCACAACCTCCGCTATGATATGGGTGCCAGAAACCTTGACATAGTTTTCTGCCGCAATGTTCTCATTTACTTTGATGAAGCTGCACAAAAAACAACAATCGACCACTTCTGGAATTCCATGGCAAAGCATGCCTATCTTTTCATCGGACACTCAGAAAGTCTTTTCGGAATGAACACGAAGTTTGAATTCCTCAAGACCGAATGGGCCTGTCTCTACGAAAAAAAATAGGAACGCCATCTGCAACATTGATTTTTCAAAAAAGGTTGCCTGATATACAGATAAAGCTCAAAGGCTGAACCGCATCAACCAGGCAGCCAGATTATTTCATTTCAAGGAGTTTAGGATTTATGGATGATATTCAGGTAATGATTTGTGATGACTCGGCTCTCATGAGAAATCTTATTCAGCGCATTGTTGATGGAACAGACGGAATGTCAGTTTGCGCTACTGCAATGAACGGAAAATTTGCACTCCAGAAACTCGAAACAGTAAAGCCAGACATCATTGTTCTTGACATAGAAATGCCTGAAATGAATGGCGTGCAGTTCCTCGAGGAAAGAAAAAAGAGAAACATAAAGACTCCTGTCCTTATCCTGTCTTCAATCGCAACAAAGGGAGCTGCAGTAACAATGCAGTGTCTCGAACTTGGTGCAAGTGACTTCATCACAAAGCCTTCAGGATCAACATCAAGCACAATCACTTCCGTTTCAGGAACTATCATTGAAAAAATTTCTTCATACGGCGGAAGATTTGCAAGACTCAACGGAAAACAGATTCCTCCAACAGAAACATTCATTCAGCAGGCAAAGCTCAGGGAAGCAGAAGCAGATGCAGCAAAGAAGGGAATCATTGACAAAATCAAGCCAGCACATGAAGCAGCTCCTTCAACAGTTTTGCCTCCTACTCTCTTTGCAACAAGAAAAAAAGAACCAGATGTAATCACACCTATTGCAGAACCTGGACCTATTGAAATAGTTGCACTTGGTATTTCAACAGGAGGCCCAAACGCCCTTCGTGAAGTATTTGCAGCAATCGATCCAAAGTTTTCAAAGCCAATTCTTGTTGTTCAGCACATGCCAGCCGGATTCACAAAGGAATTTGCAGCCAGCCTGGACAGAATCTGCCCTCTTGCAGTAAAGGAAGCAGAAGACGGAGACAATATCCATCCGGGACAGATTTACATTGCCCCAGGTGACTATCATATTGCAGTTGAAAAATCAACACTGTGCAACGTAATCAGGCTCAATCAGCAGGATCCAAGAAACGGCCACAGACCTTCAGCAGATGTTCTCTTTGAAAGCGTTGCAAAGATCTACAAGAACAGAGCCCTTGGCATAATCATGACAGGAATGGGACGCGATGGAGCCGCCCAGCTTGCAGAAATGAGAAGACAGGGAGCATGGACTCTTGGACAGGACGAAGATTCATCCATCGTTTACGGAATGCCTCGCGTGGCATGGGAACTTGGTGCAGTCCAGAAGCAGGTGAGCCTTGAAAACATGGCCAGCGAAATGAGTCGCATTGTTCGCGAAAACGGAAAATAACAGACACAAGGCACTTCAGTCATGGAGTGCCTTTTTTTGTCCTTCCAGACACCAAATCAGAAGGTTATATTTTTCATATTGAATTTTCTCGTTTCTTACATTAAACTAGTGGTAGTGTCTTTTTTTTATAAAGAGGTTTTTTATGTCTACATTAAAATATGATTTCACAATTGATAACCTGGGTGAATGCAAGGTAAAGTCACCTATCGATCTTTCACAGCACCACGGAAACTTCCGCGCAACATTTGTTCGTGATGACGCTTATGTTAGACGCATCGTAAATTCATACGATGAATCACCAGATGCACTTGAAGCAAAATCAAATCAGCTTGAAAAGGCTGGTCCACGTGAATACATTTACTTCAATCCAGAACACGTAACTGCAGGTATCTGTACTTGCGGTGGTCTTTGTCCTGGACTCAACGATGTTATCCGCGCAGTTGTACGCACATTATGGAACCGCTACGGTGTACGCAGAATCAAGGGAATCCGCTATGGATACCAGGGTTTCTTTGCAGAAAACGGATACGAACCAATCGATCTCAATCCTGATAATGTTGATGAGATTCACAAGATTGGCGGAACATATCTTGGAACATCACGCGGTGGCGGAGACAGAACTGCAGAAATCGTTGACTCAATTGAACGCATGGGAATCAACATGATGTTCATCATTGGTGGTGACGGTACTCAGCGCGGCTCCCTGGATATTGCAAACGAAGTTCAGAGACGCGGACTCAACATTGCAGTTGTTGGAATTCCTAAGACTGTAGACAATGACCTTCAGTTCATTGACCGCTCTTTCGGTTTTGAAACTGCAGTTCAGCAGGGAACAAAGGCTGTAAACTCAGTTCACATGGAAGCTCACTCACAGATCGGTGGTATTGGTCTTGTAAAGCTCATGGGCCGCGAGTCAGGATTTATCGCAGCATGCACAGCAATTGCAAGCCACGAAACAAATTTCTGTCTCATTCCTGAAGTTCCATTTGAACTGGACGGACCAAACGGACTTCTCACACACCTTGAAGATCGTCTCAAGAGACGCGGCCATGCAGTTATCGTTGTAGCAGAAGGTGCAGGACAGGATCTTCTTGAAGCAACAGGTCAGACAGATGCATCTGGAAACAAGAAGCTTGCAGATATCGGTACATTCCTCCGCGACAAGATCAACGAATACTTCAAGGCAAAGAAGGAAGAAATCAACCTCAAGTATATTGACCCTAGCTACGAGGTTCGTGCTGCAGTAACAAATGCAAACGACAGCCTCTACTGCGAACGCCTTGGAAACTATGCAGTTCATGCAGCAATGGCAGGTAAAACAAAGATTGTAATTGGTCTTGTTCACGACAAGTATGTTCACCTTCCAATCAGCATGGCAACTCTTTCACGCAACACAGTTGATCCTGAAAGCTCATTGTGGCGCGATGTTCTTGATGCAACACTCCAGCCAGTATACATGGTAAACAACATGGACACTGTAACAGCAAAGCTCAAGAAGGCAAAGGAAGAAACTGATGCCAAGGCTCTTGCCCGACTCGAAAAAGTAAAGGCAATGAAGAAAAACTAACCATTCGTAATACTGTTTTTGCATTTCGTTCAGGTGGGACTTTACAAAAAAAGAATAATGTCAAAATCGTTTTTTGGTGTTATACTTGATTGTATGGTCCCATTTTTTTGGACACTTTATTTTTACAGGAGGAGAAGATATGATTAAGGCAAGGAAAATTCTTTCAATTGCACTTTCAGCTGTTGTTTCAGTTTCAGCATTATATGCAGCTCCAGTTCAGACAGTTCCCATCACTTTCGTTGACTGCAATGGAAACCCATTCACCATTGACGTGCCAAACGACATTGCTAAAATCGTAAATGAACAGAAGGGGCTCATCAACCAGAAAATCAAGGAAAATGGAGTGACATCAGCTCAGGCTCAGGATGCAGCACAAAAGGTCAAGGATGCCTACGACTCAGGACTTGCTGGTCTAGAAACAACGACTCCATTCACGACAGTAGAAAACGGACTCAACACCTTCACTGAAAACCTGAACTATGTTCTTCCAAATTCACAGTCACAGCAGAATGTGTGGGCACAGGCATGGATTGGCAAGCTCATTCCAGGATTCCATCTGGGAGCAGGACTAAACGCAGGTGCTGCAGAAATGGACGTTACTCCTCTCAAGGATGCAGCTCTTGCTCTTGGAATTGAAGAAGCAGGTGATGTTCCGGACAAACTTGCAATGCCAACAGTTACGGGAGACCTTCGCATTGGTGGATTCATTCTTCCATTTGATATTGGTTTCAACTTCTGTTCTGTTGACTCAACAAAATTCGGCGAAGACTTTGAGTCAAAGATTGACCCGGTAACATTTGACTTCTATACAATTGGTGCAGATTTACGCTATGCTCTTGTTCAGGGCGGTGGATTTGTTCCCAGATGGTCAATTGGTGTGGGCGGATACTACACAAAGGGAAACGTAAGCGTTGCAAACTCAACTGCAAAGGCATCTCTTGATTTCGAAACAACCACAATCTATGCATCAACACAGGCTTCAGTAAAGTTCCTGTGCTTAATTCCTTTTGTTGGTGGCCGCGTAATGGCTTCCAGATCAACTGCAGGATGGAACGCAACTGCAAACTGGTCAGAGATTCTTGATGACGGACCATCTCTCCAGCAGGCACTTGAGATAGGACTTCTTCCAGAAAGTTTTGGCGGACAGGAAACAGTTGACTTCAAAGACAACATAATTCCACAAGTATATGCAGGTATTGGACTTGATCTTCTTATCATCAACATCACTGCAAGCGCAAGCTATGACTTCAAGAACAGCATTCCTGGAGCAGCTGTAAGCGTAAGACTTGCATGGTAACAATGCAAACCAGATAAAAAAGACCACCTGGAATCTTCAATTTCAGGTGGTCTTGTTGTTTTAAAAGTCCAGGCTAGTCCGAAAGCTTCATAAGAATATATTCATTGTCCACAAGTTTCAGGCAGTTCTTTCCAGGAAACGACGTCAAATCAGAAATATCAGGTTCTTTTCCATCTGGCATAGAATAAGCATCATTGTGCAAATCGTATCCAAGTGAACGGATGAAGCTGATAATGGAACAGGTATTATCCCTTCTTTCACTTCCATAAGAAAATGACCCCTGGGTTCCATTACCCGGATCACCGCCACAAATATAATTACTTGTCCTAGAAACATTCACCTTCCCGGAAATATAAATCGGAATATTCCTGCTCAAGCCATTGTCTTCCGTAAATTCAGCAATTCTCTCATAAACAAGCATTGCAGTCCTTTTGTCATTATCAAATCTGATTTTATCTGAATACACAATTGAAGAAATTCTCTGAATGTAGAAAAAATTCTCAACAAGAAGAACAGCACATGTACAGACCCATAATTTTCTTCTTGAAATGGATCCAAGGAAATATACAAAAACAAAGGCTGATGCAAAAGGAACAATGTACTGAACCCTGTCAGGAACGCTTCCACCAGAAACAATAGGGAAAATTATGATGCACAAAAGAAATCCGAATACAGAACAAACATAGAGTGGATTCCTTTTGGAATTTCTGAGTGCCTCCAGAACAAAAGCAAGAACACTCGGAATCAAAAGCCAGTTTGCATAAGTACTTGACTCAACAATATTTTCAAAGGCCGAATTTCCGCTCTGTGCATGAGAAGCTATTACTGGTCCCACGAGAGAATTAATGCAGTCAATATTTCCAAGAGTAAGAGTATACAAATAAATAGCAAGCTGAACCGGACTTGAAATTTTGAAAGAATCTGTCAGGTAAGCCATTCCTCTTGAACTATCCAGAGCAGTTACAATCTTGTTAACAATAAAATATAAAGCAACGCTTCCAAAAACAAGAGCGAGAATCTTAAGACACAGAATAATATAGTCCCTGCTGCAGGAACACCTTGTCTCATCACAATGCAAAATAAAGCAAGCAAGAATAGTCCCCATCAAAAGAGCAAGAACTCCCTGATAAACAGATGCCATGAAAAATACAAGAAATGCACCAGCAATCAGATGGCATTTCCTGTTAAACACAAAACCATTGAAGATAAGCCAGACAGCAACAGGAACAAGAATCATTATGAAAATACATTCTGCAGCCTGAACCGTGAAATAAAGCTGCTCACACCAGACTGCACCAGAAACAAATGTGAGGGCAAAAACAAGCTTTGCAACAAAAGAATCAAGTTTCCTGGAAAAAACGTTCGTCAGATAGGTAAACAAAAGTGTTCCCACGAAAAGAAAAATCAATGAAAAAAATATGGCTGCAAAGGGATTGAAAACTTCACCGGCAATGCAGATTTTCTGCAGAAGAACAAGTCCAAAACGCCCGATAGAAATCCATTCAAGATATTTTTTGTATTCAAGATAGAGATCAGAATCAACTCCGTAAGAACAGGATATGAGTTTTACCCCATACATGATCATAATGGACAGGGCAACAATTGCGGCAAGAAACCTGTTTTTCTTTAGGAAATCAAAGAATCCCCTGGTTGAAAAATTCTTCAGATAGGAAAAATCATCTCGAATTGAAAGTTCTGGCATGTAGGCTGCTCCGTTTTATTTAGGTAAATTTATTATATCAAAAAAAAAGACGGATACAACAAATTCGCATCCGTCTTTTCAAGTCTGCACCCCCGCATAAGGCGGATCGGCATAAGGCAGACTCGACAGTAAAATTATCTTAGCAAAGTCCCTGTGCCATCATTGCACGAGCAACCTTGAGGAAGCCGTAGATGTTTGCACCAGAAACGTAGTCGCCTTCTGTTGCAAATTCCTTAGCTGTATTCCATGCGTTGTCGTGGATCTGTGTCATGATGTTCTTGAGCTTTGCATCAACTTCTTCACGTGTCCATGAAAGACGTTCGCTGTTCTGAGACATTTCGAGTCCAGAAACTGCAACACCACCAGCGTTAGCGGCCTTACCAGGAGCAAAGCGTACATCGTTTGCCTGGAGGTAAGCGATAGCTTCTGCACGAGTTGGCATGTTAGCACCTTCAGCAACAAGCTTGATGCCGTTTGCTACCAGCTTCTTTGCATCTTCTTCGTAGATTTCATCCTGTGTAGCACAAGGGAATGCATAGTCAGCCTTAACTCCCCATGGCTTTTCTCCAGCGAAGAACTTTGCCTTTGGATACTTCTTTACGTATTCAGAAATGCGAGCCTTTGAAGCTGCAAGTTCTGTGATGTATGCGAGCTTTTCAGCATCGATTCCATCTTCATCAAGAATGTATCCAGATGAGTCAGACATTGTGATAACCTTACCACCGAGCTGGTTGATTTTTTCTGTTGCGTACTGAGCAACGTTACCCTTACCAGAAACGAGACATGTCTTTCCCTTGAAGTCTGTTCCCATCTTTGCGAGCATACATTCTGCAAAATAGATGAGACCGTAACCTGTTGCTTCCGGGCGGATCAAAGAACCACCGAAGTCAAGTCCCTTACCTGTAAGAACACCTGTCCATGCGTTTGTGATTCTCTTGTACTGTCCGAACATCCAGGCTACTTCGCGTCCACCAACACCCTTGTCTCCAGCTGGAACGTCTGTGTCAGCACCAATATGGCGATAAAGTTCTGTCATGAAAGACTGGCAGAAGCGCATAACTTCGCCTTCTGATTTTCCGTGAGCGTCAAAATCTGAACCACCCTTTCCGCCACCCATTGGGAGTGTTGTAAGAGAGTTCTTGAGGATCTGTTCAAATCCGAGGAACTTGAGAACATCGAGACCTACTTCTGGAGAAAAGCGGAGACCTCCCTTGTAAGGACCGATTGCGCTGTTGAACTGAACGCGGTATCCGCGGTTTACGTGTGGTACACCCTTGTCATCTGTCCAAGGTACACGGAACATGATGATTCTTTCTGGTTCTACGAGACGTTCAAGAACTGCTGTCTTTTCGAGTTCTGGCATTTTGTCTACTACAGGTGAAATTGTCTGAAGAACAAGACCTGCTGCCTGGAGGAAGTGTCCCTGATCTGCATAGCGAGCGCTAAGATCATCCCAAACACGTTTACAATAAGCGTTAGTAATTTTGTATTCCATTCGAATAACCCCTTATTCTTCCTGATTATTTTGACCCCAACACAGGAAGTTACTAAACATAGTATCCTAATATGGAAAGTTTGAAAAGAATTTTTTTGAATAAAAATACAATTTTTCGCCCAGTCTCCCAGGGTTCTCTGAAAAAATTCAGATAAATCTTCAATATTAATACAGATTCTTTAATTGACTTCAAAAAAATATTGGTGTATGATTTTACCAATTATGGGGGTGTAGCTCACCTGGCTAGAGCGTTTGAATGGCATTCAAAAGGTAGTCGGTTCAAGTCCGATCATCTCCAAAAAAAGGTTATGAAGAGACATGCATAACATTCCAGTCTGATTCTTGAACCGACTAGCGCAGTGAGCGCCGACCGGCAGGGAGGATCAGCAAACAGGATGTTTGCGGCAGCGAACGCAGCCGGCCCGCAGGGAGTCGACAGGACGTCGACGACCGAAGGGGTCGGTTCAAGTCCGATCATCTCCAAAAAAAAGGTCATGAAGAGACATGCATAACATTCCAG
>JAEDCT010000057.1 GCA_016294035.1 Treponema sp.
CAATGGGTGGAATCCTCAACGCAGAATTGTTGAAGGTAAAAGGATTCTTCGATAATTTATAGAAAAAGTCGATGCGAGTTTCAACGGTTTTGCGGCGCAGAAATGTACGCGGACTGCGGATAAGTTGAAACTCGGGTTTTCAAACTCGCAGGGCGATTTTGAAATACATTCTTCTGTCATTGGTAAGAGATTTTTTCCATAATAGACCTCAAAAAACTAAAGAATCAAAAGTTCCGAAATATTTATTGTTCAACCATATTCCATTTACACGGAATTTGAGTTACAATATTTAAGTATGCTATTGACACAAAAATCGGAAAAGGGTAGCGTTTCTCAGTTCTCAGTTCTCAGTTCTCAGTTCTCAGTTCTCAGTTCTCAGTTCTCAGTTCTCTAGGCGAAGAATATACAGATAACAAGAATACAATAATAATTGAAAATTTTAAAAGGCACAGGACTCTGCTTTGCCGGCGGAGAACTGTGCTTTTTTTGTTTTAAATTTTGGAGAAAAAAATGAATGTAAAAGCAGATGTAAGTAAAGGTGTCAAAGAAGCATTTTTTGACGAGTTTTTTAATGAATTTTCCAAATATCCTTTTGGAAGTATGACTAAAAGAGATTTGGAATGTTTTATTTTCTCATTTATGGACAGGAATGGGCTTATAGAGGGAAGTTGTAATCGGGATAGGGCTTATAGTCTTGGTATAAATACAACTCGATTAAATTCCTATATGGTCGATTCCAATATTAAATTCGGAAAAAAATCAGATGAAAATTCTGTTGTGACAATAATTCTTGATAAACAAAAATCACAAAACATATCTTATGAAGATAACTGGTTTATTTTTGCAGAAGAAAATCCTGTTTTACGGGAAGATTTTATTCAGGCAATGAAAAATAAGGGCTATTACACAGATACAAGTTACAACAAAGAAATCATAAAAGTAAAAGCAGTTGCAATATTAGATTTTTTAACAGAAAAAAAAGATGAAAACTTATTGACGCAACTGGCTTCCAAAGCTGATTTTGAGAATCAAAAACTGAAGGATTATTTTATCAGTCAAAAAACATGGAAAGATATTTCAAAAGACTTGTTTGTAATGCTAAAAGAGTCTGAAAAGGATGCCATAAAACTATTAATGACAGCAGCTCAATATAGTTTGGAATTATTACAAGCAAAAAGAAATAAATAACTTTTGAGAAATGCATAAAGCAGGTGAAAATTTCGCCTTACCTTATGCTGAAGGTTTGCGGTGATAAAGTGAAAAAATTATTTTAAGGGAGAATACAATGAAAAGTATTTTGAAAAAAGTCGCAGGAGTTGCACTTGCTGCAGTTCTTGCATTGGGAATGATTGGTTGTTCTAACGGCAGCACTGATGATCCTGTTATGCCACCAGTTTCAGGTAAGCAAACAGTAGCAACCCCAGCATTCAGCGTTGAATCAGGTGCAGTTAACAGCGGAACAAGTGTAACAATCAGTTGTGCAACAGACGGTGCAAAGATTTATTACACAAAAGACGGAAGCAACCCAACAGCATCAAGCACAGAATATACAGCTGCAATCAGTGTAACGGAAGCCGTAACACTTAAGGCAATTGCTGTAAAAGACGGCATGAACGACAGTGCTGTTGCAAGTGCTTCATATTTGATTATTCCGACTAAAGCTACTTGTGTTCCAGGAGACTTTGTATTAAAAGACGGAACAATGCTGCCAAAGGATATAACTTTAACTGACACACAAAAATCAAATGTTGCCGCCGTAATTGTTCGTGCCGCAACGAATGCCAAACCTGCCCTTGGCGTAGGAATTGTTCATAACCAAAGCGGTCTTGCATGGTGTACAGATAGTGCCGAAGGTTACAGTGAAATCATAACTGCTTTGAAGGTAGATACAACAGGCGGCTATACAGACGGAAGTAACGGCTGGGAAATACTAAAAGAAGCCTGTTCTGATGCAGAGAATAATCCTGAAAATTACCCTGCATGGAACTATAGCTTAACTTATGCTACAAACAACGGCCTTACAGGAGACCTTGCAACAGGCTGGTATTTACCAACTGTGGCAGAACTGGACACAATCTATCAGAACAAAACTGTAGTAGATGCAAGCCTTTTAAAAGCAGGCGGAAGCACATTTGGCACAAACTTTTACTGGTCTTGTTGTCAGACCCCTTACGGCAGTAATATGGCCCGGATACTGGCTTTCGGCGGTGGCTATATGGACAACGACAGCAAGAAATCCGGTTACGATTCTGTTTGTAGTGTCCGGGCTTTTAACTAGTGGCGCGTAGCGGCACGGATTTAACTATTTAACAATTTTATAGGGCTGACCAATAAGTATAGGCAAGCTGAACTTGATTCAGCAACTACGCTAAATAGTGCATAGATTCCGAAACACACATTCGTAGCAGGTGCGTGCGAATGTGGCGTAGCCTTCGGAATGACGCTACGCAACGAACTTTTTGGTCAGCCCCTATATCGGAAAAGTTTTATGGCTTTGTATTATGACTTACCTGTTTTTAAGTATGTATACCAGATGACTTTAAGAATATTTCAGGTAACAACAAACTTTACAGGTGACGCGTAAGCTCTGCCCCTGGCTCGTCTCTGCAGTTCCCATACTTACAATTCCCCAAAAATATGTTATATTAAAATTATGAACAAACCGCGATACCTGCCAATCGGCATTCAGACATTTGAAGAACTCCGCACAAAAAACTACATTTATGTAGATAAAACTGCTTTTGTGGACAGTCTTGTGCGCAGTGGAAAACCATACTTTTTAAGCCGACCACGCCGTTTTGGAAAATCCCTTTTTCTTTCCACCCTGCGAAGTTATTTTGAAGGACGCAAAGATTTGTTCGAAGGTCTTGCCATTTCCAAAACCGAAACAGAATGGAAACAGTACCCGGTTTTTTATTTTGATTTTAATGTTGGCGATTTTACCACGGAGGAAAATTTTAGGACTTCTCTTGGCTTAAAACTTGATTCTTACGAAAAAATCTACGGTGTGAGAAATCCAAATGCAAAAAGTCCAGCAGACCGTTTTAGTGATTTATTAAAATCTGCTCACGAAAAAACAGGCTTACAGGCAGTTGTCCTTGTAGACGAATACGACAAGCCGCTTTTAAACGCCATTGACGACCAGAACCTTGTGGATG
>JAEDCT010000002.1 GCA_016294035.1 Treponema sp.
TTCTTAAATTTTAAATACTATTCACTTTAAAAGTATTTTAAATGCGGAGACCCTGAAACAAACACTCATTTCAATTGACTTTAAAGGGAAATTTCTTCATAATCAAATTCCCTGCGATATTTCGTTGGAGAGGATGGTGAAACAGAACATGGCAACAATCAACGTTGACGACAATGAAAACCTTGAAAAGGCTCTCAAGCGTTTCAAGAGAATGGTTGAAAGAGAAGGTATCATTCGCGAATACAAGAAGCGTGAATACTACGAAAAGCCTTCAACAATCCTCAATCGCAAGAACAAGTCATTGGCTCGTAAATTGCTTAAGAAGAACCACAAGTCACATGATTCAAAATCATCATACTAAGATTTGTGTGAAGACCCTCGGTAATCATCGGGGGTTCTTTTTTTTGCGCAAGTCGATTTTTCTTACCCTGATTTCACTTCTATTTTTTTCCTGCGTCTCATTAAATTTTCCAGACACAGATACCGGAAACAATCAACCCATAAAAGTTTCTGTCCTTACCTTCAATGACTCAAAATGTGTTGTTGCATGGGTGAATCTCAACAGCAGCGACATAGTAATTCAATGCTATCCGGAACAAGCAGAAAAAGACTTCTGGTTTGAGGCAAAAAGAACCGGCACCTTTGCAAGGGAATCACAGTGTTTTATGGCGGTTAATGCATCCCCTTTCGAGAAAAAGAATTTCATCTCAACAAAACGCCGGACAGTCGGAATCCACAGATCACAAAAAACAAATTTAAGTTCACCAGAAGAAAAATACAGTGCCATTACATTTTCAAAAAAAGATGCGGGATACAGCGCAAGCATAATCAAAAATCAGAATGAAATCGAAATCGAAAAGTCAGACTATGCTTTCGGTGGATTTTTTACAATTGTCCAGAACGGAAAATATGTTGATGAATACAAAAAAATCAGGGATGCCAGACTTGCAATCGGAATAAAGGACAATTCAAGAACACTGGTTTTTCTTGCGGCAGAAAAACTTACTTTTGAAGAATGCGCAAAACTGCTGATTAATCTTGGATGCACCGATGCAATAGAAATGGACGGCGGTTCTTCAACTGAAATTTCAATCCTTGGAAAAACCTACCGTCCATGTATCATAACCCGAAAACAGGGATCAAGTTTTGGATTTAGAAAGCTGGCGGAATAAAGTCGATTGCTGTCTTTTCGTCAAATCCAAATACACATTCATAGCAGGTGCGTGTGAATGTGCGCAAACTAAATCAATTTAAGGCTTCTAGAATGCCGGTGGTATAAAGTCGATTGCTGTCTTTTCGTCAAATCCAAAAATTAAATTCATGTTCTGAACAGCCTGACCTGCTGCCCCCTTGAGCATGTTGTCAAGACAACTTACTACTTCAAGCATCTTGCCGTCATCAACAAGATAAACCTGAAGGTCACAATAATTTGAGAAACGAACCACGCGGGTTGTTGCATTTACTCCTTCAGGAAGAACACGCACAAAAGGTTCATCCTTGTATGTTTCCTCATAAATCTTTCTAACATCAGCTGCATTCTTGAAAAGTTTGATTCCTTCTTCTGAAAGAGGTGCATAAACTGTAGTAAGAATTCCGCGGTTCTGAGGAATCAGGTGAGGAGTAAAAATAATATTGACATCCTTGTTTGCAAGAATTGAACAGTTTCGCTTGATTTCACTCTGATGCCTGTGTTTTCCAACTGCATATGCACTGAAACTTTCTCCACACTCGCAGAAATGATTTGTCATGGTTGCATTGCGTCCAGCTCCCGTAACACCGCTCTTTGAATCCACAATAATCATGTCTGTCTTTACAAGACCTTTTTTCAAAACTGGAAGAAGGGCAAGAGTTGCACTTGTAACATAGCATCCAGGATTTCCAATAACGTTTGCATTTCTGATATCTTTCCTGTTCATTTCTGGAGAACCGTAGACACTTTCCTTGTGAACTTCAGGAAATTCCCAATCCTTTTTGTACCAGGTTTTAAAAGTTTCCTCATCCATTCCATATCTGAAGTCTGCGCTCAAATCAATGAGTTTTTTTCCGTGCTTGACACAATAATCTGCATACTGTTCTGCAATTCCATGTGGGAGTGCCGTAAACAAAATATCTGACTTTTCCTTCACTTCATCTGCAGTCAAAAGCTTTCCATCACACTTGTCTCCCAACTGTCCCAAAAGGTTCTGGTATACGCCGTCAATCTGCTGGCCTTCAAAAGTAACTGAACTTACATAAATTTTTTCTACCTGTGGGTGAGTCAAAAGAATTCTGAAAAGCTCCACACCAGCATATCCTGTTGCACCGATTATTCCTGCCTTGATCATCTTGTACCTGCCTCAATTGAAAATTGATATTCGAAATGTTATACTCATAGAATGAAAACTTCAAGATTATTTATCGGAATTATTATCGGAATTTCACTGGCTCTTTCATCATGCGCATCTACCCCAGACCCGGAAATTACAGACTCAACAACACCTCGCGAAATCATTCAGTATGCACAAACCAGTTATGATAAGGGTAAAACTCAAAAAGCACTTGAATATTATGATATACTCATTAAAAGATTCGGCACAAACACAGCACTTTATGTTGAAGCCAAGTACGAAATCGGCCACATCCAGATGAAGGAAAAATACTATTCAAAGGCAAGGGTAAATCTTCAGGAAGTAGTGGATATCTATTCAGGAGCAAGAAACGGATCTATTCCAGGAGCCTTCTACATTCTTGCAAAAAACGACCTTGAAAAATGCGAGGGAAAGAAAGATGCCCCAAGACTAACTTTCTGGGACAAGCTTATAGGCAGGTAAAAGCCGTCATCTTTTCCGAAGCAATTTAATCCAGGAATAAAAAAGTATCAAACATCTCAAGAGCATACATAAAAATGTACTGAATAAACAAAAGCAGCAGTGATATGAAGCTTCCCTTTTTGTTTTTCTTCCAGAAAATAACAAGAAATACTATTGCTGCCGGAATTTCTAATGGAAGTCCTATATACAGTACTACCGAGAAAAACGGGACTACGCACATCAAGCTGGTAAACACATTCAATACCAGCAATGCTGCAAAAATTATGATCAGTTGTGACAAAAAGTTTTCATTCTTGAAAAAGGACGCACAAAAGCAAAAAATATTGATTAGAAATATGCTTCCATACAACTTTAAGGATTCAATAATCAGTTCTCCGATTTTTTCTCCCCCATCACCAAAAGGAGTTCCTAAACTATAACCGGGGGAAAGTTCTGGATTCAGAATGTATTCATAGTTATAGTAAATAAATATTCCCGTCATAATCCCGGCGGCAATAAATATGAGAACATTCAAAATTAATTGATAAAACCAGATTGAGTCTCGCTTTTTCACTGATTCATCAAAATATACCATTCTCTAATTCCTCGCTCAAAAACTTATGCAAGCATTCCTTTACAGACTGTGAAGCAATATTCTGGAAAATTTATTTTGCGTCTGCTGAATCAGGAAGAATGATACAGTCCATGGCCACTCCCTTTTCTGCAGAAAGTTCCATTACCTTTTCACGAGTGATTTTCTTATACCCCCGTGGCTTGTCATGTGGTTCAGCATCACCAATAAGAATGATTTTTCTCTCGGCGTCACTTCTCCAGTCATAATACTGAAGACTTGCATAAAGTGCCTCATACACCGCTTCTGGAACATCACCGCCTTCATTTCCCTTGATAATTGCAGTATTCAGGCATTTAATGAATGTGTCCGGATTATTTGAAAAGGCGAAATACTTCACAGGCAATCCCTTGAACAAATAGCTGTCGTTGTAGTCCCTATAAAACAAAAGACCAAGCCTAATGTTTCCAAATGCCTTAAGCTGATCCAGTAGTTTTGGAACCCATTCTTTTCGTATTACTTCAAGATCATCCTTCATGCTTCCTGTGGTATCTATTGCAAAAACCACATCAACCTTTTTCTTGTTCTTTATTCTGTCCATGGAATCAAGCATGTCAGTAACAAGGGAATCACGTCCCTTTGAATAGTACATGAATCCTTTAGAATCCCTGGCAATTTCTGCAAATTTTTCGGCTGCAATTGAATTATACTCATCAGTCAGAACAATCTCTTCCTTTGGTGCTGGTTCTTCTACTACCGGAGGATTTGGCTTTGGAGGTTCAACTTTCTTTTCTATTTTCTTGACAACCTTTGCAAAGTCAAACATAAAGGGATTGTCCATGTACTTGCCGTTGTAATCAGCATATTTTTTTTCATAGGTTCTTATATTGATGAAAGTTCCCTTGCCGATTTTTACCGTTCCATTTCTTGACCAGGGATATCCATAATACAAAGTCATTGGAATGAATATGTGGAAGCATTCACCCAACGTTCCATGGTGAACAACGGTTGATGAAACAAGGCTGTATTTTGAATGCTGGGAATTAAGCTGCTTTCCATCAAGATAGCGAATTTCATTTCCGTTTACTTCATTCCACTCGCCGGCTCTGTAGGCATAATTTGGTTCCTTTCCTTTTGGATCAACAGTAGTTTCAACAAGCATCACGCTCTGTACACGCGGTTTCTTCCTGATGTACAAGTCAATTCCAGTTATTTCCCCGGTTGGAGACTTTTTTGCAGACAGGGCAAGATCCTTTACTGAAATCTGAAAATCAGGATTCTTTACCACACCTCTAATTTGCTGACCAAAGACCAGCCCCAGCTCAAAAAGCATCAATACGAATAAAAAAGCAACTTTCTTCATATATTTATTATCGGACTTGAAATCATAAAAAAGATTGCTTTTTGAAAAAAATCATTTATACTATATTTATACTATTTATAGTAATTATGTATAATTCGCGGTAATTTCGCGTTTTTTGGGTGGGATTAGGTAATGTCACAAATCAATGCTGATTCTTTCGAAAGCATCAGCCTCGAAGAGTTTTTCGGATCAGAAGAATTATCTCAAGACAGAGTTCAGACTGGTATTGTTGTCTATACAGATTACCAGCAGCACCTTATTGATCACCTGAGAAAAGCATTGGCACATAATGCACCAGACAGAATCGAACGACTTGAAAGCCGCCTTTCTGACGTTGAAGCATTGGCAAAATCCATTGCTCAGTTCCCTTCCCTTTTGGAAAGAGCAAACACAACAACATCAATGAGAACTCCCGAAGCCCTCATTGAAAGCCTTATTTCTTATCCAGAAGACGGAGACACAACGCTCCACATGCCTTCAAAGGCAATTCTGGGCAAGGGATTCCTTGTTACCAAAATCCATACTTTCTTTTCAATGTCAAAGCTTGCAAAGAACTATGCCCTCATGACTGAAAAGGAAGTTAAGGAATACACTGACGAAACAATCTCCATGATGTTCACTCTCATGGCAGAAGACGTTTACATCAATCTTATCAAAGATAAGTCACTCCCAATTGAACTGCGACGACAGCTTTCCAATTCCCTCATCATTCTTTGGGAACACAGAAGTGACCAGACTATTTCTGATATTGCTCCGGTTCTTCAGGCTGTCTGGTCTGCACGCCGAAAACTTGCTCCTGCCTTTGGAACAATGATGGGAACAAGTGAACTTTTGATGGTAACAATGCAGATGGATGACCAGTGGAATGCATTTATCCGTGACAAGCTTTCAGAACCAGATGTTACACAGGCCATGGAAGAATTCCTCTTTGGTGTTTCACACGAACAGATTCTCCGACTGAAAGAAATTCTCAAGAACCAGGGCGTTAAGTCAATTGGACGTGATGAAGTAAGCTCATATCTGGGAGAACGCGTCAAAACAGACATTAACCTGGATTACCGCGACTTCTATCTGCTTTATACTGTTCGCCGAGATAATGCCCGTGCAAGACAGAGACTTCACCTTGAAGGTCCAAAGCACACACTTGAAGACCACTTCATTCGCTTTGTAATCGAAAAAAACAACGAAAAGCAAGGCCACGATACCTTTGCAACAGCCTAAAACCTGATATTTCATCATGTTTTCTTTGCCCGTTCCCACTGCAGTTTTCCCATAATATTCATTGTCCTTGAAACAAACTGCACAAAACAGTATTATTTTCCCATAAAATCCAATACAAATAAGGGGTAAGAATAATGCCGTATTCTGAACCAACAGATCTTGCAGTGGTAGCCTGTCCAGGTGGAGAAAGCTTTGCTAACGAAGTAATCACTCACCTTCGCCACATGTACAAACATCGCTTTTCTCTCAAGAGCGACGTCATCTCAAAGCGTTATGGTCTTGAAAAGGAAAAAATCGTTCAGCAGATGAACCTGTTCAACGACGTAAACACAAGTGACCTTTGTATCAGAGGATCTATAGACAAGTACAGACCTCCTGTATTCAAGGTAAACACACAGTTTACATTCTTTGCCAATGGAGAATTCAAGGCTGAACTTATGGAATGTATCCGCGGAAAGGACGTATTCATTTTCCAGGATATTGAAAACCATGAAGAGATCTCCCTTAATGGTGGAAAAAACAAGCTCAAGCTTTCTGTAAACGATCACGTTATGTGTCTTCTCGTTACAATCGACGCTGTTCGTCAGGCTGGGGCAAAAAATATTACTCTCGTTCTTCCGGCATATCCTTACAGTCGCCAGCACAAGAAAAAGAGCCGTGAAGGTCTTACAGCTGCACTTCTCGGACACATTTATGAAAGCATGGAAGTTAAGAGAATCATCACTCTCGACCTTCACTCACGTGAAATCGTTAATGCATTTGCACACACACACTGTGAGAACCTCCACGCTTCTTACCAGATCATCCGAGAACTTGCCAAGGCAATCGATCTTACAAAAGAAGACCTTGTTGTTGTTTCTCCAGATACAGGTGCCATCGACCGAAATAAGTTCTATGCAACTGGACTCAAGAAGCCTCTTGCAATGATCTACAAAGAAAGAGATTATTCTGTTGTTACACAGGATGCAAAAAATACAAACATCAAGTCTGTAAAACTTCTTGGTGACGTAAAGGGTAAGGTTGCATTCCTTGCTGATGATATGCTTGGTACTGGTGGTACTTTACTCAAGGCCATGGAATTCCTCCACAACAATGGAGCGACAAAAGTTATTGCAGCAATCTCACTTCCATTCTTCACAGGAAATGCTATCGAGCAGTTTGATGAAGCATACAAGAAGGGATTGTTCTACAGAATCATCGGAACAAATGCTGTTTACCACGAAGAACTTCTCAAGCGTGAATGGTACATCAGCACAAATGTTTCAGGCCTGTTTGCAAATGTAATCACAAGACTTCACCACAACCAGTCTTTGAGTGATCTTCTTGACAACCGATCAATCATCGACAAGCTCATCAAGGTTTCTACTCCTGCTGAAAACAACTAATTGGTGAAAATCTTGCTTTATGAATCCCAATGTTTCTTCGTGAAATGTTGGGATTTTTTTTTCAAAATAAGGTAGAATATTTGATGTGTTTATCACCATGATTCTAAAATTAGCCTAACCGCTGGAGCAGCAAAATGAATGTTTTATGTGTTGATGTTGGAACATCTTCTCTAAAGGCAGCACTTATTGACGATTCAGGAAAAGTAATTGCAAGAACAAGAAAAAAATTTCTTCTGATCAACACTGAGCATGCATCAAAGGAATGGTTCCCTGCATTGTGCAATTCAGTCAAGGAAATCTTTGACCAGAACCCGCAGGAAAAACTCGATGGAATTTGTGTCAGCGGAAATGGACCAACTCTTGTTGCCCCAACAGGCGAAACATTACTGTGGAATGAAAAGGCTCTTGAAATTGAAAGTGAATCACTGTTCATACCACGCCTATTAACTTTCAAAAACAAATTTCCAAATGCCTGGGAAAATTCAGAATTCATTTTCGGTGCTCCAGAATATCTTGTATGGCTTTTGACAGATGAAGCCGTGACCATTCTTCCAGAAGCTAGATACGAAAATACATACTGGACGAAACAAGCCCTTGAAAAAACAGGATTCACTTCTGATGAAATAAAAAAGCTGCCACCCTTCAAGACAACATCCCAGAAAGCAGCCTGTCTCTCCCACAAAGCAGTTTCATTCATTGGTTACGAATCAAATGGAATCACAGAAAGTCTTCCGGTAATTCTTGGTGCACCGGATTTTATTTCAGCACTTGTAGGAACCGGAACAGTTGAAGAAAACACAATCTGTGACAGAGCAGGATCCAGCGAAGGAATCAACTTCTGCACCAGAGAGCCTCTCTACGGAAACAACATCAGAACACTACCTTCAGTAATTCCCGGACTTTGGAATGCCAGCGTTCTTCTTCCAGACAGCGGATCAAAATTCGCAGCATTCAAGCAAAAAATCGACAGGGAACTTGCTACCACAGTTGAGTACAATGATCTTATTGATAAACTCATTTCCAGCGATGGAACAAATGCAACTTTGGACCAGGGAAAATATCTTTTGATTCAGATTGCACTTGATGTAAAAGCTGCTCTCGAAACACTCAGAAAAGCTGCCTTTGAAAAAGGAATTCCATTTCCGGATAAGATGACAATCACAGGCGGACAGGCTTCCAATGACAGGCGAAACCAGATGAAAGCCGACATTACCGGAATAAAGATTCAGGTTCCAGCATGTTCCGATTCTGAACTTATTGGAGATGCGGCAATTGCCTTTGCAGGTCTTGGTATCTATGGTTCAATTCAGGAAGCATCAAAAAAATTGACATCTTCTGAAAAACTTTTTGTTCCTGCAGTTGATGACAGCTTCTAGATTTTCAGGAAAGCAAAATGGAGTTCTACAATCTTCCAGATAAAATCAAGACACTCATTTTTGACATTGATGGAACTTTATATACAAGCAAGGAATATGTTGCAGAACAAGTCGATGTTCAGGTAAGACATTGGGCAGATTTAAATTCCATAAGCCATGATGAGGGAAGAAGACGAATAGCAGAATTCCGTGCAAAATATGAAAAAGAAAACAACGGGAAAAAAATCAGTCTTGGAAACACATTTCTCTACTTCGGAGTTGATATTGAAACAAGCATTGCCTGGAGGAACAAACTTCTTCAGCCTGAACTCTATCTAAAAAAAAATGAAAGGCTTGCAGAAACCCTTCGTATCCTCAAGGAAAAATTCAATCTTATTTGCCTTACGAATAATCCTGTTGATGCCGCAAGAAAAACACTGGCCTGTGTCGGTATAGACAAACTGATTCCAGACATTATTGGTCTTGATACATGCAAAAAATCAAAGCCTGCAAAAGACATGCTGGATCTTGCATGCGAAATGACATCTTCCAAATACAATCAGTGCATATCAATTGGTGACAGATTTGACATAGACCTGGCTCTTGCCCTTGACCTTGGAATGGGCGGAATGCTTGTGAATGACGCAGATGATCTTTGTGACGGCATTCAGGTTCTTCTGGACCATCAGTAAATATCAGTCATTGCCTATCTCTGATTTTAAATTTGATTCCCATGGTGCCGCAGAACATATCATCAGTTGTTCCAGACTTTGATGAAATTATCTTCATAAATTGTCCAGATTCAGATTCCAGCTTTTCAACGCCGCTTTTTTCAAATCCGCATGTTCTTGCAATATCAAAATAAACTTCAGTATTGTCCGTAATTTTGTAGACTGCATTGATTCCAAACTTGAATTGAGACATGGAATCCTTTTGAATTGAATTGTAAACTGTGTTGTAGTTTTTTGAATGATGAGTATCAAGACAGTAATAATATGAATACGGACAAACCAATGCACTTGCACCCAAAATCAACCGGCTTGTAGCATCATAAGAAACACCAAATCCCGTAAACAGTTCAAGTGAGTATTTTTCGTAATCAATGTCATAGAGACGCGATTTCTGGTAATATGTTGACTCAGGACCATACCAGGGATCACTTCCCTTTGAATACCAACCCCATCCATTTGATGCTGTGTGACAGGAATGCTTATAGTCAGCTTCAATCTGTGTTAAAATCTTTAGCCGGCCAAGTTCCAGTGATGTCATGGAAAATTTCAGGCTTGCGTTTTGTACCTGCGATGTTTCAACCGGATGAAAGGAAATCCTGTCATTTGTTCCATCGGAAAGGAAATCTGAATCTATCATCTGGCCTTTTCCTGTTCCCTTTCCAAAACAAAAAGAACCTTCAACAAACCATCCATCCTTTTCATAACCAATTGCACCACCGCACAAGGCAAGAGATCCTGATTTCCATTGAAGGTCGCTCACAAGTTTATGTGATGTATATAGTTCTTCACCCAAATTTGTTTCCATCAATCTTCCAAATCCCTTGAAAAAAAGATGTCCGGCCTGTGAATAACAAAAACCAGCACAAGCCATCATCAGGCAAAAAACTATTTTTTTTCTCATTAAACTTCTACCTGGATTCTTGAACCAGTTGTCATTGTCGTGAAATATACAGAATTCAACGAGCGATATGGATTCTTGAATTCCTGAATCTGTTCCTTGACCTGAGCCATATGAAACTTAAGGAGATTTCTATTCTTTTCATTCTGCTTCAAAACCTGCCCCTGAAGCTTTGCAAGTTCTGCCTTAATGTCTTCAATTGGCTTTGCATCGGCTGGATTATATGTTGCTGCATGAGTTCTTGTAACCAGATCCTGCATTGGAACAATTACCTTCTGCAATGAACCGATTCCCTTTACAATCTGTGCCTCAAGTTCTGAATGAGCCAGAAGTGCCTCTGCATTTTCTTCGTTAATCTTAGATTCCTGAGCCTCAAGAACCTTCAGGTATTCCTGAAACTTTGTTCGCTGCTGCTCAAGCAACTGTCTGAATTTCTTCAGAATCTGAATACGCTCGTTTAGTTCTTCCTGTGAAAGTTTTGTTTCCATAGTGTTACTCTCCTTACCCCTGAATATTCAATGCAGGAGCGGCTCCTGGAATTGAAGTTGATGCATTTGCAGTGCTGTTTGCAGCTGTAAGCCACGACTCATGAAGTTCAGAAAGCATGTTATGAACAAAAGAAAGCTTTGACTTATCATGACTTATTGTTGCATCAAGAATCTGCTTGTTAAAAAATATGTACAGCGAAAGCAGATTGCTTGCAATTTCTCCGCCCTTAGCCATATCCAGACTAACCTGAAGTTCTGTTATTATATCCATCACCTTCTGAAGATAATTTCCATAAGCCTCAATATTTTTAGGTTGAATTTTCTTTTCATCGTCTACAAGTGCCATTGCCTTTTCAAGATTGGAAATTGCACCTTCATAAAGCATTACAACCAGTTTTCCCTGGCTAGCAGTCTTAACTCCAACCTGCTTATAAGTATTGTATCCGCCGTAAGCATTTGCTCCAAACGCCATGATTTCCTCCAATACACGAACATTCCCTTTATTATCGGTACTTAATGAAAAAAAATTAGATTATTTGCGGTGACTTTATGTTTTTTCACCAAACCCAAGAGGTATAGGATCCACACAAAAAAATCAATTTTATTCCATAGTACAATTGCTTATAGAGGAAATTTTTCGTATACTTTTTATATTGAATCTTCAAAAATTCAATTTTCACAGATTCCCACTACTTAGTTCGGAGACATAATGAGCGAAGAAAACAAAGACAACAAAAAACTCAACGAAAATGACCCGTATGATTTTTTCAAGCAGGCAATGAACGAAACTGAAGAAAACGAAGGGGATAAAGACAAAAGACCTCAGAAACGCATGCCATTCTGGACCATACTTTTAATTATTGCCGGATTGCTCATTGCAGTTAACATGATGTTTTCCTCAAAATCTGATGACCTTATTGACTATTCAAAATTCAAAAGCTTGATCAAAAGCGGAGAAATTGTTCGTGTTGAAATGACTGAAAACACTTTCATCGGATACAACAAGCAGGCCGTTCAGGAAATAGAAAAAGCTGCGGCATCTTCACTTGGATTCATGAATCCCCATGCTGTTCCAACAACAGGCGTTTACAAAACAAACGGATATTTGCTCCAGGGACTTCTTGATCTTCTAGATGAAAAGAATGTTGAATACAAATTTATTGCCAAGCAGAACGGCTACCTTATTCAGATTCTCATTAATTTCATTATTCCATTTGTTCTGTTCATTCTTATCTACTTCCTTATCTTCAGGAAAATGAGCAGTGGAATGGGTGGCATAGGATCAATTCTTGGAAACGGAAACAAATCCAAGGCAATTGATGAAGGAAAAGTAAAAACAAGATTTGATGATGTTGCCGGAGTTGATGAAGCAAAAGAAGAACTTATTGAAGTTGTTGATTTTTTGAAAGAACCAAAAAAATATACAGATATCGGTGGAAAAATTCCAAAGGGTGTTCTTCTTGTTGGACCACCAGGAACAGGTAAGACTCTTTTGGCCCGCGCAGTTGCCGGTGAAGCTGGAGTTCCATTCTTCAGAATTTCCGGAAGTGATTTTGTTGAAATGTTTGTTGGTGTGGGTGCAAGCCGTGTAAGAGATTTGTTCAAGCAGGCTCGTGAAAAGGCTCCTTGTATTATCTTCATTGATGAATTGGATGCAATTGGTAAGAGCCGAGTTAATAACCTTGGTGGTAACGACGAACGCGAGCAGACCCTGAACCAGCTTCTTGTTGAAATGGACGGATTTGACAACGAAAAGGGACTCATTCTTCTTGCTGCAACCAACAGACCAGATATTCTTGATCCAGCACTTCTTCGTCCAGGCCGTTTTGACAGGCAGGTAGTTGTTGACAAGCCAGATGTTAAGGGGCGTGAAGCAATTCTGAAGATTCATGCACAAAACGTTAAGATTGACGGATCAGTTGATTTTGATGCCCTTGCCCATGCCACAAGCGGGTTTGCCGGTGCTGATCTTGCAAACATTGTAAATGAAGCAGCACTTCTTGCAGTTCGCAATGGAAGAAAAATTGTTCTTATGGAAGATTTTGATGAAGCCATTGAAAAGACTCTTGTAGGTCTTAAGAAAAAATCTCGTGTTGTAAAAGAAAACGAAAGAAAAATTGTCGCTTACCACGAAACAGGGCATGCTCTTGTTGCAGCCTTTACACCAGGAAGTGATCCAGTTCACAAGATTACAATTATTCCTCGTGGAATGGGTGCCCTGGGATACACATTGCAGCGAAGTGAAGACGAACAGTTCCTTTACAGCTACTCTGAGCTTATTGGTCAGGTTGATGTTCTTCTTGGTGGTCGTGCTGCCGAACAGATTATCTTCAATGAAGTTAGCACTGGTGCCTCAAATGATATCAGTCGTGCTACGGACATTGTAAAAAGAATAATCACAGACTATGGTATGAGCAGCAAGTTCAAGAATGTTACTCTTGGAAAAAGCGGACGTGGCTATGGATCTGGTGAACCAGAACTGGTCAGAGAGTTTTCTGAAAATACACAGAACTACATTGATGAAGAAATTGCAAGAATCATTAACGAACGATACGAGGCTGTCATCAAATTGCTTAAGAAAAACTACGGCCTTCTCGAGGAAATCTCTCAGAAACTTCTTGAAAAAGAAACTATGGAAGGCAAGGAATTCAACGAGATCATTGAAAAAAGCAAAACTACCGTAAAAAAGGAAAAAGCCCCGGCAAAAACCAGGACCCGAAAAACCGCTAAGCAATAAAATCAGTTTTGATTCAATGTAAAACCAAAATAATCATGTCCCGGGTAGACCTTTGTTTCTCCCGGGATTTCTTTTTTTATTCGCCTTAGACTTTCCATTATCTGATTTTCATTTCCACCATAAAGATCTGTACGCCCCCACGAATGGTAGAATACTGTGTCTCCAGTAATGATAATTCTGTTTTTTTTATTGTAGAAACAGCAGCATCCCTGAGTGTGTCCCGGAGTATGCAGAATTTTCCATTCCTCCATGGCCGGGCAATCCACATAATCAGACAAAAGTTTCCCATCCTCAATCAAAAAATCAGGCTCAGGCAAATCTGATACTGTGGGCAGGAATTCATCAAATCCCATTGGCAAAAGACTGAGTTTCTGGATCTTTTGACTGTTCTTGCCAATAAATTCCCTGTCTTTTTCATGAATAAGCACAGGAACATGAGGAAAATTTTCTTTAATTGATTTTATCCCGGAAACATGATCAAAATGACCGTGGGTTAACAGAATTGCTTTTGGAACAAATCCATGTGCTGCCATAAAATCTGCCACAACTGTTTCATCATGGCAAAAACGGCAGCATGCGGGATCGACTATAAAAACGTCAGAGCCTTTCAGCTCAACAATATATGTGTTTACACCAAAAGGCCCTGTTTGAATTGCGTGGATCAATATGCAGCACCATCACCGAAGTGTGACTTTACCTGGCCATCATCTTCTGTTGAAGAATATGGCTTTTCATCTACTGGAGCTGACTGAGAAAATGAAGCTGTCTGTGATGCAGCAAATGCACTCTGTTCTGCAGCAATCTTTGATTCCTCTGAGTTAGAATAATTATCTGCATGTCCCATGTTTGAAACATTAGAAGGAATTGTTTCTTCAGAAGCGGAAACTGTTTCTGAAGGCTTTGATTCCGTAACTGTTTCTTTTTCTGACTCTTCCTTTTTCTTTGAATAGCTTACACTGAGCTTTCTTCCGCGATATTCATATTCATTCAATGCTGAAATAACCTTGCTGCAGTCATCTGCAAAAAGCTGAATGAACGAATAGTTTGAAAGAACACGAATTTCACCAATACGTGAGCGATCAAGTCCAGCTACTCCAACAAGAAGACCAACCAAATCACGTGGATATACACCGCGACTTTTGCCAACACTTACAAAAATTGTATTAGCTACAGAAGGATCAATTATTACTCTTGGAGCACGTTCTGCCCTTTCTTCTGTATTGTTTGCATTTGAATTATTTCTATTATTTGAATTATTGAATCTCTCGTTCTTTTCGTTGCGATTGAATTTCTGGTTATCATTGTTTCTAAACTTGTTTCCCTTATAACCATTTGTTGCATTCTTAATAAGAAGTGCTGCTACATAGCCGCGGCGTGAAAATGGAACATTCTTCTTGAAAAGCTTCTTAAGCTTCTTCATTGTTTCAATTTCAGAATCACTTGAGGACTCAACGCGAGCAACCATATCCTTCAAAAATGTTGCTACCATATCCTCGTTCAAAACATTAGCTTCATGACGATTATTGTATGCCATAAATATCTCCTATGAATTTTTTGATAAAAGCCCTGCAAATTATTTTGCAAGATGCCCTGATGTCAACTGTGCAAATTCAAAATATATCCAGTACCGATTTTTTCAAAATTGAATCCTGTCAACAAGGATTCCATTGGCTCTGGAATAGAATTAAGCACTAAAATCCTCTTTACTCCACGGTCTTTTAACAAAGCCAGGCTCTTTTCCAAAAGAACTTTTCCCAAGCCCAGCCCGCGGTAGTTCTGGGGCACATAAAAATCTGTAAAACAAACACTTGTTTTAATATTTTTTGCAAATCCAGTAAAAAGAATTGATCCTGCAGGTTCATCTGATTGTGACCGGCAGATATAACCAAATTTATTTTCTGCCACCGTGTTTCCGGACAATCCTGAATAAAAATCACCAATCATAATTCCCAGTTCTGAATCATATTTTTCTCTGTACTCTTTTGCAATTGTTTCACACTGATCTAAAATTATCTTTCCATGTTTTTCCGGGACAAATTCCTCAAAGACAAAATCATCTTCAACAAGCTCATCTGTTTGCGAAAAATCATTCTCGTCAATAGAAAGTCTTTCAAGTCCCCAGGACTCCTGCAAATCTCCGTACCAAGCCAAAACCTTCTGAATCATGAATTTCTGCTTGTATTCGCGCCAAAGTTTCAACATTTCAGGATATTTAGCCAGTGTATCCTTAAAATTTCTGAACACCCCCCTTCCACCAGTTAAGACAGCCCTCAACTCAGAGCGTACCGATGGTGACCGCAAATCATTAGTAAAAGACTCAAGCAGATCGTATCCGTCTGCACTTGTCCATGCTGGCAAGGAATAGAAAGATTCCCCGTCAGCTTCTATTTTTTCAAAGTCAAATTCTGCATCTACAACACAACAATTTTCTGCATCAATCAGAAACTCCTTGTTCTGATCTTCCATTGCGAAAATAATGTCATCAATTAGTGAATCTGACAGTTTGAATTCCATTAGTTAAGATCCGACCTTTTTGAAATCACACGGCTGATTAAACCATAGGAAACTGATTCTTCAGCATTAAGCCAGTAGTCTCTGTCTGTATCCTTTGATACTTTATCCAGAGAAGTTCCGGTTTCCTCAGCAATAATCTTGTTGATTTTTTCCTTTGTCTTGGCAATTTCAGCAGCATGAATTTCAATATCAGTAGCAACACCCTTCATTCCACTTGACGGCTGATGAATAAGATAATGGCTGTTTGGGAATCCAAGTCTTCGTTCCTTAGGTGCTGCCAGAAGAATCAAAGCTCCTGCACTGGCAACAAGTCCCATTCCAATTGTGTAAACTGGTGCATTGATAAAACGAATTGTATCAAAAATAGCAAAACCTGCATCAACATCCCCTCCAGGGCTGTCAATATAAACATAAATAGGCTTATCACTGTCTGCTTCAAGAATTAAGAGCTGCTTAACAATTTTTTCTGCAAGTTCCTTGCAAACTTCTCCGCTCAAAATTATCTGTCTTGTCTTAAGAAATTTCTCAATTAGCGGATCAGGAGCCTGTCCATTCTTCTTTTCTTCCTGATCTTCATCTTCCATAATAATGTTATTTGAAAGAATATCTCTCATTTATTACGTTCTCCTATAATAATTCCATGTTTATTGCTTTTTAATATACTATATTAAGGTTGAATTTTCAATAATTGAAAAATAGTAAAATTGCTGACTTTCTATTCATCCGACTTTTTCTTTGCCTCATTCCAGAATTCCATCATTTTATTGTCGTTTTCTGCTTTCATTTCCAGATTTGACTTTTTCATTCTTTTTTCTACAAATTTATAACGTTCTGAAAACTTTATGTTTGCTTTTTCAAGTGCAACATTGGGATCAACACCAAAATTCCTGCTTAAATTTACCACAGCCAGAATCAAATCTCCCATTTCCTCTTCAAGATGAGCCTTGTCTTTTTCTGATTCTGCTTCCCTAACCTCATTAATTTCCTCAAAAATCTTTGAGTAGAAATCTTCTGACTTTCGCCAGTCAAACCCAGATTTTGCGGCCTTTTTCAACAGTTTATAAGCCTTCAAAAGCGGAGGAAAACTCTTTGGAACAGAATCCAGAACACTATCCGATTTTCGGCCTTCAACAGTTTCCTTGATTTTTTCCCAATGGTTGTGAACTTCATCTGAAGTATAAACTCCATTAACTGATCCAAAAACATGAGGATGACGTCTGATAAGCTTTTCACATATCTCATTCAAGCTATCTTCAGAACCAAATAAGCCCGATTCCTCATAACAGCGTGAAATAAAAACCAGATTAAAAAACACATCACCCAATTCCTCTTTAACGTGATCAGCATCATCTTCAGAAATGGCATCAATTGCCTCAAATGTCTCTTCAATAAATGTTGATCTTAAAGTTTGTGGATTCTGTTCCTTATCCCATGGACAGCCATTTTCAGACCGAAGCACCTCCATAATTTCAGACAACCTGTTGAATGCAGCAGCTTTTGGAGAGATTTCACGGATTTTTTTTGTCAGTTCTGATTCAAAATTCATTTTGTTTCCGCAAGAAGTTTTTTCTTTCCCCAGCATTGAATCAAATTTGCCGTATCCCTGGAAATTATCAATTTTGCGAACAGTTCATTTGTCTGTGCAAAAACTTGAGACAATCCGATTTTTTCGTCTTCGGTAAAAGAACCAAGAACAAAATCAGCAACATTTCCATTTGCAGGCTTTCCTACACCAAATCTTAATCGCCAGAAATCTGGTGTTCCCAAAACATTTTTGGTTGATCGTAGTCCATTGTGACCGCCTAATCCACCTGACCACTTTAAACTTACTGTTCCAAATGGCAATTCAATCTCATCATGAACGACAAGAACATCACTTGCAGGAATCTTAAAAAAACGTGATGCCTCTCCAATGGCATCTCCACTCAAATTCATATATGTCATTGGTTTCATAAAATAAATTTTCTTTGGTGCTTCTTCTGGAATAGGCAAAGTTCCATTGGATCTTTCCTTGATCAACTGACAGTCCTTGAGCCAGTTAGCCAGAACATCAAAATCAACTGAAAAAAAATCAGACTTGTACTTTGATTGCCATGATATTTTATTGGAAAAAGGAAGTGACTTTTCAAAAAGCCAGGCAACATTATGGCGGGTATTCTCATATTCTCTTCCATAATTACCCAAAAATGCAATTAACTGAATCATAATACACTAAATATAGAACATCTTATGCTTTAAAACAACAAAAAGGCCAGACTGAATCTACAATCTGACCTTTTATTTCTAAAGATTAACCTGGCTAAAATTAATTCTATTCCTTAACACCACCAGCAGTAGCACCACTGATAATATACTTTGAAAGGAAGAGATAAACGATAATCAATGGGAAGATTGCCAAAGTCATGAGTGTATATACAACACCCAAGTCAAACATCATGTAGTCTGCGTTACGAGCACTAGCAATAACAATTGGAACAGTCCACAATGACTTCTTGCTGATAATAAGTGCTGGAACGAAGTAGTTGTTCCATGATGAAACGAATGCAAAGATTGACTGAACAGCAAATGCCGGCTTAAGCATTGGAATAACAATTGCATTGAATGTATAGAACTCGTTACTTCCGTCTACACGAGCAGCCTCAACAATTGAATAAGGAAGTGTTGCTTCCATAGACTGATACATATAGAAGAATACAACAGGTGCTGCAATTGCTGGAACAATGAGAGGAACGTAAGTGTTCATCAAGTTCATCTTTGTCATCAAGTCAATAAATCCCAATGTAGAAACCTGTGTTGGAACCATCATAACTGCCATGATAAAGTTGAATGCAGCCTTCTTTCCCTTGAAGTTGTACATGTAGATGCCATAGGAAGTCATTGCAGAGAAGTAAGTTGTTACTGCTGCTGTAAGAAGACCAAGGATCAAGCTGTTAAACAAACCGCGGATAATTGGGTAACTTGAGCTGAATACCTTATGTGTAATTACCTGACCAGAAAGATTTACTGTTGTAAATGATTCTGATGTGTAAATAAACTGCTTAAGGTGAGTAATCAACTGAAGACCTGGAACTACAGAGAATCCACTCTGAATCTGAGAGTGCAAACGTGTAGCATTAATAATCATGATATAAAATGGGAACAATGACAAAATTGCAAGGATTCCCAAAACAATGTAGCACACTGTACGACGTGCTGTAATCATCTGTGACTGACTGCCAATTTTATCCATTTCAGCACCTCCTTAACGCTTGTTCTGATAGTTAGCCATTGTAGTCTTATAAACAATAGCACTCAAAACACCTGTGATTGCAAACAAGAGAATAGATGTAGCTCCTGCTGGTCCATAGTTACGGCTTGCAAGATGGTTGTTAAGTTTCATGATGATTGTCATGATTGTACGGTTAGGGTTACCATTTCCGTTTGACAAGATCTGTGGAACGTCGAACATCTGAATACCACCAATCAAAGAAGTAATGAATACGTATACGAAGATTGGAAGAAGCAAAGGCATTGTAACCTTGAAGAATACCTGTGTAGGAGTTGCACCGTCGATACGAGCTGCTTCAAACAAGCTGTTATCAATTCCCATAACACCAGCCATGAGAAGAATTGTTGTGTTACCGTACCACATGAGGAAGTTCATTGTGGCAACAAGTGATCTAGTCCACCATACAGACTCAAAGAATCTGATTGGTTCCATCGGCTTAACTGCACCCTGTGCAATTGCATTAGCATTGGAACTGTCTACGATAGACTTGATAATATTATTAACAGGACCGTTTGGCGAGAACAATGTGAAGAACAACATTGCAAAAGCTGCGGCCATGATAAGGTTCGGCAAGTAAATAACCGTCTTAAAGAAAGACTGTCCCTTGAGATTAAGTTCAGTATTTGTGAACCAAACTGCAAGAAGAAGAGAAATAATAATCTGTGGAATAAATCCCATAGCCCACATGATAAGTGTGTTAAGGAAATATTTTGCCAAGCTGTCATTAGCATTAAAAATCTTTACAAAGTTGTCAAACTTAACGAAGTTTGGACCAATCTCTTGCAAACCAACGCGATAATATTCAAACAAACTGTATGTAAATGTTGTAACAAGTGGAATCAGCGAAAATACAACATAAATAATAAAGAATGGTGCAATAAAAGCATAACCCCAGTTATCGCACTGAATAGTATGCTTTTTTTTCAAACTAGCCATCATTTTCTCCTTAGAAATCCAAATATATAACTCACAAAAAGGAGTTAGCCCACCCAAAATCCTGAAAAAAAAATGCCGTCTTTTAGAAAGACGGCATTCTTTCCATTAAGTAAAACCCAAATGTAGCTGCCGGTTACCCAGCAGCATTAATTTGTTTTAATACTCTAACACTTACTTCTGAAGGTTAGGATACTTTTCCATAATAGATGTGTAGAAGTTGTTCCAAGCTGTTTCCTTGTCAACCTTTCCGTTGAAGTAGTCAGCGAATGCAGCCTGAATCTTTTCACACATACCCTGATCGTACATAGACATGCAGCTCTTGTCGATTGATGCTGCTGAGTCGATGAACAATGCAACGTGGTTCTGTCCACCAAGGAATTCATTCTTGTAGTCAGATGCTGCAACTTCGCGCATAGCTGGTTCGTTGTTTGTGAAGTCACCCATTTCTGTTGCGATCTTAACCATTGTTTCCTTATCGCAAGTAAGTGTCTTCATTACGTCCTTGATCAATTCTACGTTGTCTGATCCAGCTGCACCACAGATCCATGTTCCACCCCATGAGAATCCCATTGGACCCTTACAGAATGCCCAGTCACCGTATGAACCGTTTCCTACAACATTTCCCTTTTCTGGGTCATCGAGTGTGTTAGGACAGAGACAGAAGTCCAAGAACCAAGCTGGTCCGAAGTAACCGAATACCTTTCCGTCCTTCTTTGCTCCAGCGAAGCTTTCTGCTGACCAGAGGTTAGCCTTGTTGTTGTAACCCTTGTCTGTGTATTCCTTAGTCTGATCAATCCAGCGTTCGATCATTGGGTCGATTGTGATCTTGTCACCAACAACCCACTTTGTTGTTACGTTGTCAGAGAATACGCGGAAGTCATCATCGAAACCAGAGAGCATGAAGTATCCCTTTGACTTTGCCTTTGCAGCTACTGCGTCAAACTTATTCCAGTCTGCAAGAGCTTCCTGTACTACTGCAGGATCATCTGAACCGAGAACTGCCTTAGCAATTGAACGACGATAGATAAATCCACCTGGACATCCCTGCCATGAAACACCCTTAAGAGCTCCCTTAGAGTCTGTCATGATGTCTTTTGTATACTTGAACTGGTTAGCAAGATCAGCTTCTGTAAGACCGATTTCCTTGATTACGTCCATTGTGTATGGAGTATCAACATACTTAAGAGCATAGTCAGCTTCTACGAGGAAGATGTCTACCTTTTCATCAGCTGCTGCATCTTTCTGTGCCTTGAGAACTTCGTCAAGCTTGTTCTGATATGCATTGTCCTGGTTTGGTGTCTGAACAAAGTTTACCTTTACATCAGCTGGAACCTTTGATGCATAGTATGTTTCAAAACGTGACTTGAATTCATCGTTCCAAACATAAATGTTCAATACCTTTCCTGCCTTAGCAGAAGAACCTGAACAAGATACGAGTGTTGATGCTGCACCTGCAACCATTGCTACACTCAATGCTGTAGCTACTAACTTTTTCATGCAATTGCCTCCTTCATTAGTAAATGCATAAATACCTTTATTATAGGCTTAGTTTATTATACACCATAAGTATTATTTTGCAAGAAAAAAAAAGGAAGAAAACACTATTTTTATGGAAACGTTACAAATTTAATTATAAAAATCACGCCTCACAATTCAACCAGAAATCATCAATAAATGACTTCTGGCAGTGCAAATTACAATTCAAGCAAAATTTTAAGTAAATCAGGAAAAAAATCAGCACAATCATGAAACATTATGTTTATATAGAAGATAAACAAGAAACGACGTGTTGAAAGAACATAAAAAAAGCACCGACACATAAACTGCATCAGTGCTTGTTCGGGATGTACGAGGCTCGAACTCGTGATCTCCGGCGTGACAGGCCAGCGCGATAACCAACTTCGCTAACACCCCTTAACGATGTGACCACTATATAAAATTGACCGAGTTGTGTCAATAGTTTTTTTTGAAAAATTATTGTTTTTTTTTGATTTAAATTATATTTTCAACTTATGGAAAACTTTTTTGATGGAATCATCCTGGATATTGATGGTACTATTTGGAATACAACAGGAATCGTGGCAGTTGCCTGGAACAAAGCAATTGACCAGACTGGATTAAATGCACGAAAGATAAATGCACAGGATCTGCAGAATGAATTCGGGAAAACAATGGATGAAATCGCAAAAGATCTCTGGCCGGAACTGGACGACAAATCAAGAGACATTCTCCTTGCAGAATGTGTAACAGAAGAACAAATTGCCGTCAGAAACAATTCAATAGATATATGCTATGAGGGCGTTGTTGACACAATCAGGGAATTGTCATCATCACAGAATTTCTACGTGGTCAGCAATTGTCAGGATGGATACATTGAACTCATGCTGGAAAAAACAGGTCTCGGGAAATATGTAAAGGACTTTGAATGCTTTGGAAGAACCGGCAAGGGCAAAGCTGAAAACATCATGATCCTTTGCTCAAGAAACGGAATCAAGGCACCTGTATATGTGGGTGACACACAGACAGACAGCAACGCATGCAACCAGTGCGGAGTTCCATTCATTTATGCTGCATACGGATTCGGAAAAGCAACATCCTACATTGAAAAAATCAGCTCATTCCCTGAATTAGCCAGAATCATAAGGAAATAGAAATGCTCTACATTTTTGATATGGGTGGAGTTGTTACTTCCACTGCAGTTATTGATGACAAGTTTTGCTCGAGATTTGGAATGACTCTATGGGACTTTGAAAAATTTTACGGAAAGGGAACAAATGAAAACCTGTTTCAGATGTGCTCAAACGGAATCATCGACACAAAAGAATTCTGGAAAAGAATTTCTGAAAGAAGCGGAATTAAAATCACAACTGACTGGTTTCACTGGCTGTTTCATCCCGTGCTGAATGAAAAAACAGTTGAACTCATTAAATACCTGAAAAGCCAGGGTCACAGAGTTGTCTGTGGAACAAACACAATTTCTGCACATTATTTTTCCCACCTGGAACGCGGAGACTATTCATTCTTTGACCAGACATACAGCTCATGTGCTATGGGCGTTTCAAAACCAGACACTGGATTCTGGAAGCTGATTCTTGAGGCAGAAGGATTTGAACCAGAGAACACTGTATTCTTTGATGATAAAAAAGAAAATTGCGAGGCTGCACGAAGCATGGGAATCACAGCTGTTGAATTCACAACAACTGAAGAAGCAGCAAGGAAAATCGGAATCGAACTATGGAAAAATTAATTGTTTATACCGATGGCGGATGCTCAGGAAATCCTGGTCCAGGCGGATGGGGATGTGTTATTGTTGACGGAGCCGATGAAACCAGACTTTCGGGCGGGCTTGCACACACCACAAACAACCAAATGGAACTAACAGCAGCTATAAAGGCACTGGAAACTATTTGCCTCAATGACAAGTGGAACAAGCGCCATGTGGAAGTTTTTTCTGACAGCCAGTACGTAAAGAATGGAATTACGTCATGGATAAAAAAATGGAAGGTCAACGGATGGATGACGGCAAACAGAAAACCAGTTCTGAACAGGGAACTGTGGATTGCACTGGACAATGCATACAACAAGCTTGATGTTGAATGGAACTGGGTAAAAGGACATGCCGGAGTCAAATACAATGAAATCTGTGACCAGCTGTGCAAGATGGAGATGGGAAAATTTTAGGTTTTCTAACGAAACGTGCCTGTACAAAAAAACAAGCACGTTTTTTTTTCAATTAAAGTCACTCTGACCTGATGCAGAAGAGCTTTATTCCTTCTTCTGGGAACTTTTCCTTTATTCCCTCGACAACAAGTTTTATTTTTTCAACCTGATCATCTTCAACATAACTGATCATGACAAAATTTTTTTCAGGCCATGTGCTTGTTCCAAGTTTTCTGTCATTTTCTCCACGTCCATATGCAAGTGGAATTGTTGTATATAAGATTCCAGGCACATAGTTTTCCAGAGTTTCCGTTATGTCTTCTTCAACTGATTTGTTTGAAATTATTTCTATTCTTGTCATTTTATTCTTCTCCCATTGATTCAAGTTTCTGTATCCTGATTCTTGACTGAGTTTTCTTTGATTTCCTCATGACAACGGAATAGAATACTGGTATGAAGAACAGAGTGATGAATGTTGAACTGACAAGACCTCCGGTTACCGCAACGGCAATAGGCTGAACTATTCCTGCGTTTCCATCAGTAGAAAAACACATTGGAATCATTCCAAGAATAGTTGTAAGAGTTGTCATTAGAACTGGACGCAGACGGCTGCAACCAGCCTGATAACATGCCTCATGCATTTCAACTCCACGTTCACAAAGAAGATTTGTATAATCAACAAGAATAATACCATTGTTAACAACAATACCAACAAGCATAACAAGTCCAACGGCAGAAAGAATGCTGAATGCCTGACCTGAAATCTTGTAAATCAATATTACGCCGATTGCAAGGAATGGTATTGTAGTAAGATTGATAACCGGAGCCTTGAAGCTTTCATAAGTTGCAGCCATTACCCCAAAAACAAGAATAACTGCCATTGAAATAATACATATAAAAACCCAGACCTGCTCATTTGTATCCTTGGCAACACCTTCGTAGGCAACAGAAACGTTATCTGGAACGATGTATTTTTCTGCAAGTTGTTTCTGGATTTTTTCCTCGACTGAACTTGCATTTTCGTCCGAAATAATATCCGCCTTTACGTGAACAATTCGAGTTCGGTTTTCATGTGAAATCGTAACAGGACCTAGTCCCTTTGTGACCCTGGCAAAATTTGCAACACTCACAAGGCCTTTTGTTCCCCTGACGTAAATCTGCTCAAGATCAATTACTTTCTGACGGTCTTCTTCTCTAAGCATTACATAAACATTGTATTCCTCTCCATCCTGGCGGTACACGGTGCATGACAGTCCCTGTATGCTTGCATTGATTTCATTTGCAACAGCAGTAACGCTAACACCAAAATTGTATGCACGTTCACGGTCAATCTCAACCTGAACCTGAGGAAGACCTTCGCTGGTATCAATAGTCGGCTCACCCACTCCCTCAACTTCTTTCATGACAGAAGAAATCACATTGGCGGTTTTCAAGGCACTATCAAGACTTGCACTTCGGATTACAACATCAAGATCCGAACCTGTCATCTGGCGGCGGAATCCCTGACTGAATGAAAACTTAACATCAGAAAAATCATCAAAATGCTTTCTGAGTTTTTGCTGGATCACAACATCATTGTCAATCTGCTCTTCGGGTGACGGCAGCTGAATTTCAATTGAACCAGAATAAGATGAACCGGACCTTCCACCAGAACCAACACTTGTAATGAGCGTTTTGTATCCCTTGATTTCTGACTCAACAATGGTCTGAAACTGCTGAACCACATTGAGAGTTTCGTCCAGATTCGTACCAACCGGAAGAGTCATGCGAACCGTAACACTATCATCATGGCCACCTGTCATCATCTGAATTTTCATTGTTGGAATGAACAAAAGTGAGATCACAAGAACTGTGGTACAAATCACAATTGTTATGGCCCGATTATTAAGTGCGGCTTTTAAGGCACTTGAATACCACTTCTGAACCGCATTCTGGCATCGGTCAAAAAATCCATAGAGAGTGATAAAGAATTTACTTCTGAGAGGTTTTTCATTTCTGTTTGTTATGGGGAAAAAGTGACCTGCAAGAACCGGAACAAGGAACACGGCAACAAACAGGGAACTGATCAAAGCAATTACAATCGTAAAAATAATTCCCTTGAACATCTGACCCATGAATCCAAGATCCTTCATGAAAAAAAGGAATGGAATAAAAACGCAGATTGTGGTCAGGTTTCCGGAGACAACAGACATAATCATTTCCTGTGAGCCTAAAACTGCAGAAACCTTTGGCTTTGCACCACGAATCCTGTAGGAATAGATATTGTCAATCATAACAACCGAAGCATCAACAATCATTCCGACACCGAGAATAAGTCCTGTGAGTGTCATCATGTTAAGAGTGATGCCGGCAAAATTCATGAAGAGCAAAGTAATGACAACAGAAAGTGGAATTGAAATTCCAATGATTGCCGTAGATTTTATTGAACACAAAAAAACAAAAAGAATCACAATGGCAAGAATAAGTCCCTGCCCGCCGGATTCAATCAATGTGCTGATTGTTTCACGAATGCTTACTGTATCATCCCTGATTATTTCAAGTTCAATATCCTGCGGAAGAATCGTCTTAAGTTCATCAAGTTTCTGATATACTGCATTTGCGACAACAACACTGTTTTCACCAGACTGCTTTGTAACTGCAACATAAACACCAGGCTCTCCGTTTATGTAAACATAGCTTGATGCATCTTCATAACCGAAGAATGCGCGCCCAACATCACTAAGCTTTACATCATATCCATTCTTTACGGCAACAACAGTCCTGTTTATTTCTTCTATTGAATTGTATTCTCCGGTTGTGCGGATTGAATAGTCCAGGGTTCCTTCCTTAATGGAACCTCCACCCAGTTCAATATTCTGCTTTGCAAGTCCTGCTCCAATTTCGGTCAGGGTAAGTTCATAAGCCTGAAGCCGATTCTGTTCAAGTTCAACACGGACGATTTTTGATTTTCCACCGTAAGTATATGCCTCACCAACACCCTCGGCCTGTTCAATTACATCTGTAATCTTGTCTTCAGCTATCTGCTTCAAATCATTGGTCGATCTGTTTCCTCTTACGGCAATTCTAAGGATTGGCATTGAGTCAGCATTCATCTTAAAAATTGTCGGAGTAACATCATCCGGAAGACGGCGCCTGATTCTGTCAAGCTTATCGCGGACATCATTTGTTGCAATATCAAGATCTGTTCCATAATTAAATTCAAGGTTAACCTGACTTCGACCTTCCCGTGAAGTGGATGTGATTGTCTTGAGATTATTTAATGAAACAAGTGCATCCTCTATAATTTTTGTTACAGACTTTTCAACCGATTCAGGACCGGCATTTGTATAGGTTGCTGAAACAGAAAGATAGGGCATGTCGGTATCCGGCATGAGAGCAATGGAAACCTTGTTCAGGGTAAACAAGCCCATGATTCCCAGGAGAGCAAAAAACATCAGGACAAGAACAGGATGCTGGAGATTTTTTTCACTTATCATTGTTCACCCTCGGAAATATCCTTTACCTTAGCCCCATTGGAAACAGCCGTCATACCTTCAACAATAATGCGCTCACCTTCTTCAATGCCTTCAACAATCTGAACCATCTGATCAACTGAATTGCCGAGAACAACTTCTTTCTGTTCTGCAACTCCATCTTTCACGCAATAAACAACCAGTGTTCCATTTTTATCAACAACAGAATTTTCCGGAAGAACAATTTTATCTGAATAATCAACTGTATAAAGCTTAATCTGGGCAAACATTCCGGCATTGATTTCTGAATGCTTTTCATCGAAAGTAAGAATCACTTCCTTTGTTCTGCTCAATGGATCAACAACAGGAGAAACTTTCTGAACTGTGGCATCATAAACTTTTCCCGGGAAAGCTTCCAATGTTACTTTTGCCTTGAGTCCCTTTTTAAGACAGGCAACATATCGCTCAGGAATTTTTCCACGCAGCTGGATTTTTGAAACATCACCGATAGTAGTGATTGGGGTAGAAGTAGAAACCTTGACTCCCCTTTCTTTTGGAATTGAAAGAATTGTTCCACTTACTGGAGCATAAACCTTGCTGTTGATGAAATAGGAACCAGGTTCACTTGGATCAACTTCAGCAATTGTCTGGCCACGCCGAACTGAGCTTCCAAGAGAAACATTTACCTTTGCAATTTTTCCACCTATATCCGGATAAACATCAACAGAACTTTCACACTCAATTTCTGCACCTGCATTAACATAATCCTTTAGCGTATATGCAGAAGCCTCAACAGTTCGAACTGAAACAATCTGCTCAGGACGGGATTTTTTCTGGGTATCACTTGATCCGTAGAATTTTACATAGCACACAACACCTGCAATAAGAAAAACACAAACCGAAAAAATTATCCAAAACTTTTTCATTTTTCACTCCGAACAAATCGTAATATCAGTTTTCCAGCGAGCCAAAATCAAACCCGCAGATATATTCAAGCTGAAGAATTTGAGAAATAAGATTATATGCTTCCTGCAGCAATGAAACCCTGGACTGTAAAAGATTATCATGGGCTGTCTGAAGGGCAAGCAGGTCTCTTGTTCCGTGATTGTAAGATTCCAGGGTCATTTTGTATGAAGACTGAGCCAGATTGATGCTGCTTTTTCTGAGTTCTATTCCATTCTGAATCTGAGAAATTTTTCCGAGATTTTTTTCAATTTCAATCTGGAGATTTTCCTCTTCACTTTTCAACTGCAATTTTAAGTCAGCTAAATTGTCTTTTGCTGATTCCACATTCTGATGAGAAGAAGACCAGGGCATTACTCCATCAAGAGGAATTGAAGCTGCAACAGAAAGAGATCCTCCCTTATTCCAGTTTTCCCCGCCATCTGTGGAAGACCCATTGTAGGAATATGTTGCAGTAAGTGAAGGCCCATAAGCAGAAAACCTTGAAGCCAGTACAGAATTTTCTGCAGATTGAATTTGATTTTCGAGGGACTTTATGCCTGGAGAATTTATTTCTTTTCCTTCAAGAGAAATTTTCCTCAACCCAAGAACAGAATCAAATGATCCTGAAAGTTTCAGGCTGGTTGTTGAGGGAAGCCCAAGCACGTTTAAAAATGACTTTACGCTGGAATCATAATCAGTCTTAAGGGAATCTACATTAAGCTTTGCATTCTGATAAGAAACCTGGGCATTAAGAACATCAAGTCTGGAAAGAAGTCCCCTGTTGTAGCGGGCCAGGTTGGAATCATACTGTTGTTTTGCAGTTTCAAGGGCTTTTTCCTGAATGGAAATGTTTTCTGACTGATACAGAAGATAATAGAAAACCTGGCGGACATTCAATTCCACGGTGCGGCATGCATCCTCGTAGGATATCTGCTGCTGTTCTAAGGCCAGCCTTGAACTCTGTATGGATGAATACAAATTAGAAGTGAAAGTTGAACGCAATGAAATTCCAGCACTGACAGTTGACTTGTCTGAACCAGTTTCACCTGGCAACGGCTTTGACACAGATGCATTTGCCGAAACTGACGGAGAAACTGAATTCCATGAGTACTTTGAATTTCGTTCCTTCTGATTTAGCTGAATCTGACTTCGTTTGATTGAAATATTTTCTTTCATGGCAATAGCACAGGCATCTTCAACAGTAAGTGTCATTTCCTGTGCCGGCAAGAAAAATAATAGAGAGAAAACATTTATAAGGCCAACAACAAGCTTTTTCATCTGCATATTATGTTATGAAAATATTCTTTTTTTTTCAAATAATTTATTGTTAAGATAATCTTTCATGCTGAAACTCACTCCATGACTCCAGGCAAATGACATTCCGGCATTTTTTCTATATTCTTTTATCTAATGAAAATATCAACATTAAAAAAATTCATATTTGGACTTTCACTATTTTTTGTAATATTATCCCCAGTTAGTGCAAAGCCAAAAGTTGCACTGGTTCTAAGCGGAGGCGGCGCTAAGGGATTTGCCGAGATTCCATTTCTTGAAGCAATTGAGCGGGAAGGAATCAAAGTTGACATGGTACTTGGAACCAGCATGGGTGCGCTGATTGGTTCATTATACGCATCCGGTTACACACCAAAGGAAATTCGAAACACACTGCTTAACATGGACTTTATTGAAATCCTTGCCAACAAACCTGTTAAGCTTGAAAGAATGCCTCCTGAACCTTTTTGCAGCAGAACAGATTCAATCACACTGCTTTCATATTCAAAAGACAAAATTGGCTCAGCACCAGGACTCATTGGTGACCAGAATATACTTAATGAACTTAACAACCACCTGAGCAAAGTATTGCTTATTGATGATTTTGACAAGCTTCCAATTCCATTCAGGGCAATAGGAACAAATGTTTCCACCGGTGAGCAGGTTATTTTCAAAAACGGATCAATTGTAAAAGCTGTTCGTGGAAGCATCTCAATACCAGTGGCATTTACTCCAGCACCTGCAGGAAATGGAATCTACGTAATGGATGGCGGATTAAGAAACAACCTTCCGGTAAAACTTGCCAGAGAAATGGGAGCAGACATTGTTATTGCCATGGATGTTGCAAGCATTGTAGACACAGACCCCACAACTATTTCAGATTTCTATGCAGTTTCAGTGCAGATATTCAATCTCATAATTTCATCAAATGCTGTTGAACAGTACAAATACTGCGACCTTCTCCTGAGGCCAGACCTGTCCGGTTTTTCAACATTGAATTTCACAAATCCTAAGGATGTTGTTCATGCGGGAGAAATCTGCATTGAACAAAACAAGGATGCAATCCACGATATTGCACTGAAGATTCAGAAATTAGGTGCACAGCTAGAGAATTTTGACTATGATCGCGAAAGCATCTACAGCAAGCTTCCAGATTTTACGGTTCAATCTGTTTCTGTGGTAGATGCTTCTTTTTCTGATGAAGAGGCTCCACTTCCAAATGCAAACGAATTTATGCACTACCTTGGTAAAAAATTTACTGACAAGGAACGAAAATCAATTACAACTCTGCTCAACGATTTGAGGACACAATATCATCTGACATCACTCACATACAATCTCAAAAAAGGCACAAATGAAAATGAATGTCATATTGAGATTCTTGCAAACTATTACAACCAGAAGATGAGCAAAATTTTTCTTTCCGGCGGATCCACAGCTTCAATTGAAAAGAAACCTGACTCTGACCTGACCTTCAGGAATGTGCCTTCATTTACTGCAGGAACTTATATTCTTGAACCAGTTAATGGACTTATCAGACTTTCAACAGGAAACACCACAATTCTTGACGCATCAATTTACACTCCAATTACAAAAATCAAAAAGCTGAAAATTGATCTTGATTTTGGGGGCGAATACAAATACGGAAGTCTGGAGCCATTCACCCATCTTGCCTACAAAAACAGAACAGTCAACAAAGACAAAGGCTATGGATTCCACGCAGGAACAAGACTTTCATATTCTGACATGTTTGCATACAGACTTGGAATTGCATTTTTCTCAGAAAACATATATTCAACTGATGAAACAATTGACTACTCCTATGCATACACAAATGTGATTGTCAAAAGATTCTACAATGATATTTCATCAATCAAGGGATACAATATTGAAGCCGAGATCCGTGCCGGAACAGAACACGACCACCTGGATCCAATCTACGACATGAAATTTAACTACAATCATCGCTTTGAACTGATAGAAAATACAAGCGCAATTGGATTTGACATCCAGTTTTCACGAAACAGATTTCCGTATCAGCTGAATGAAGGATACTATGAATTTGGCGGCATCGAGGGAATGTGTGGATTGAGCAATGGTTCTTTTTACAAGGATTGTCTGATTGCAGGAGTTTCCTACAACCATAAACTGTTTGAAATTATTGAAATGCCGGTGTTTATTCTTGGTCAGGCAAAATTCGGACTAACATCAAATTCCAACCCATACGGATTCAATGGGGAAACAGGCGAGACATTGATAAACGAAGACTTTGGAAACATGACAAATATTGTATTCGGAGCAGCAGCATTCATAACATGCAAAACACCAATCGGAACCTTTGTTTTAGGTGGCGGAGGAAACTCAGACAAAAACTGGTGCATTTATTTAGGATTCAAATAACAGCTTATTGGGCGTGAAAAGAAACCTCTCCAGCCCTTAGTTTTTTTTCAGTTCCATCAGACAGACGAACCAGAAGACCTCCATCCTCGCATACATTCACAGCTTCAGCTTCATAAGATGTTGTATCATCGCCAACCACTGGAGTTACCGTAATTTTTGTTCCAAGGATTATGGATTTATTTCTGTATTCATCAAGAACATTTTCTTTGTTTGCAAGAATAGAATAAATTTCGCCCAGAACATTTGCAAGAAGTTTTTCGCGGGAAACCGAAGCGTCACTTCTTCCGTCACAAATACCACCGGCCTTAGACATAAGATCCTGAGGAAATTCACTGCTGGTTAAAATATTTATTCCAATACCAACCACGCATCCACGAAGCAGTTTCTTTTTGCAGTCAACAATACCCTCTGCAAGTATGCCGCATATTTTTTTCCCTGCAACATAAACATCATTAACCCATTTGATTCCGCATGAAACTGAACACAATTTTTCAACAGCACGGCACACGCCAACCACTGACGCAATGGTGTAAACTGCCGGATCAAGAATTTGATTTTCCTCAACAATAGTAAAGCTGAAATAAATTCCTGTATTTTTGGGAGAGTAGAATTTTCTTCCAAGACGACCTCTTCCCTGAGTCTGAGTTTCTGAAGCGCACATGCTCAAATTCATTTCATCAAGGTTGTCACTTTCATTTGCCCTTGCCAGAAGAAATGAATTGGTACTGTCAATTTCATCAAAGAAAAAAACAGAATCTGGAGATGGAACAAAATTCAATGCAGCAAGATTTTTTTCACCTGCAACCAGATTAAATTCATTCCAGAAATCGTTGCTTGAAAGACCGGACATTCTATCAGTTGAAGGCACTCCAGCCTTTATCTTCAATACCTTTCACCCATGCTGCAGCAAGACGCTTTGCACCTTCAAGATCCTGATCACGATAGTTTCCACACTGAATTTCTGTGGCAGCCGGAATTTCACCTTCCCAGACCGCAACCTTCTTCAAAATGTTTCCAATATGCTCGGCAATAAAAGATTCCTCGTGCTCACCCCAAACCGTGAAATAAAAACCAGTTCTGCATCCCATTGGACTAAAATCAATTACAATTCCCGGAAGCTCATCACGAATATATTCTGCAACAAGATGCTCCAATGAATGCAACTCTCCAGTCTTCATGAATTCCTTGTTTGGCTGTGTGAACCTGATGTCATATTTTGAAACCACATCACCTTTTTCACCTTTTTTTCTTGATGCAAGTCGAACATAAGGTGCTTTTACCTTTGTGTGATCCAGATTAAAACTTTCCACGTTAAATTTCTTGTTTTCCATTTTTTTCCTCAATTATTATGATTTTTCAAATTCCTTTATTAGTCGTCTTCTTCATTTTTTTCTCGAACAAATCCTGCATCATGCATCTTTGAAACTGCAACCATATAGCTGTCCATGAGAGAAGCATGATTTTTCTTTGCATAGTCCAGATCACATTTCTTGACAGCCTGTTCCTGCAGGCGGAAACGTTCTGCCAGTGCTGGGAGTCCGATTGTTCTGGTGGTGTTCTTGAGAGAATTAAGAATCTGTCTGTAATTCTCCCATTCGCATTCCTCAAAGAAATGTGAAAGATGATCCTTGTGATTGTGAACACAATAATCTGTAATGATTTCAATACAAAGATCTTCAGAATCATCATAGTATCCCAGGGCTGTCTCATAATTGAATTCCGGAAGGAACTTTCTTAGCTTTGCAATTTTTTCACCACAAGGGATTGATCCGTCATCCTGAATGAGAACCTTTTCTTCCGGCAAGTACTGAAGAAACAGTTTTTCAAGTACCTGACCATCAACCGGCTTTGAAAGATAATCCTTGAAACCAGCCTTAATATATTCCTTTCTGACACCGGCAAGAGCATTTGCAGTAAGCATGATAACCGGAGTTTCATTGTTTGGAGTATCCATAGTATGAAGCTTGGTTAATGTTTCAATACCATTCATTTCAGGCATCATGTGATCCATGAAAATCATGTCATATTTTTTGACGGAAGCTTTTTCAATACACTGTGCACCGCTAGTTGCAAATTCAATGTGCATTCTTGTTTCCTTAAGAAGATTCTCAAAAACAATAAGGTTCATTTCAACATCATCAACTGCAAGAATCTGTGCATCCGGAGCTTCAAAACTCTGGTGATAAATAAACACTTCCTTTGCACGGCGCTTCTTTGCCGGAGAAACCTCACCAATTTCTGATGCATTGACTATCTTCTGTGGAATTGTCAAGGTAAACTCAGAACCAGAACCATAGACACTGGAAACCTTAATGTCACCACCCATGAGATTTGCAAGCTGTTTTGCAATGTTCAAACCAAGACCAGTACCTTCAATTTTTCTGTTCTTGCTGATGTCAAATCTCTCAAACTTGTTGAATACTTTTGTCAGATTTTCTGGTTTAATTCCTATTCCGGAATCCTTGACGGTAAATTCAACAGACATATTGTGTTCATCCAGTTTCTTGGCGCGGACAGAAAAATCAACAACACCCTTTTCAGTATACTTAACCGCATTACTCAATAGATTAACGAGGATCTGTCTGATATGGGGAAGGTCACCCTCATATTCACTTGGGATTTTTGGATCACAATAAACAGTTCCACGGAGAGCTTTCTTTTCAAGTCTTTCAGAAACCATTCCATAACTTTCAAGAATAAGATCTGCAAGCCTGTAGTTTTCATTTACAATCTCAGTTTTTCCCGATTCAATTTTTGAAATATCAAGAACATCGTTGATAAGTGAAAGAAGAGCCTTACTTGAAGTCTGAACTGATGTTGCATATTCCAGAACCTTCTTGTCATGAGATTCACGCAAAATCATTTCATTCATACCGAGAATGGCATTGATTGGAGTTCGGATTTCATGAGACATGTTTGAAAGAAAGTCACTCTTTGCACGGTTTGCAGAATCAGCCTGTTCTTCAGAATGCTTTAAGATATCATTCTGCTCACTGATTCTGTTCAATGCCCTGTTATATACAACCTGCTGGAACCGGCTTACAAAACCAATAAGCAGTGAAACAACTATAATATTCTGAGCCGTATCAAAAAAAACAAACTGAGTATTTGGAACAGATTCAACCAGATAAGGACAATAATATGCCAGAACATAACAACCAATGGTAAAAACAATCTGCATCACAAGAAGAACAAAAAACACCATTCCATTGAGCATTAAAACATTTATGGTAATACAGAAAACAAACCAGACTCCCATTCCACTTTGTAATCCGCCGCAGGTAAAAAACATAACAGGAAAGAAAACAAGACTCATGGATGCAATAATTATTATTGAGGCTTCCCTGGTCAACTTTTTCATTTCTACAAAATAAAGAATTACAGCAAGAACCACAAATGCAATGAAAATCAGCCCTGTCTGAATCATTGATACGCCGCATGCGAGAGAATAAATTATGTTTAATAAAGCAGCAATTGCACCGCCAAAACAAATTACATTGAAGAGAGTTTCCTGCATGGAACCTTCTGTTTCAATGAGAATCTTTTTCAGCTTTTCTATCATTCTGAAAATCAAAATTTGCCCCCAGCATGTTCAGACACAATACAGATTGCTTGAACAATCCCTGTTAATCACCACAAAAAATAATATTTCCCGGGTCAGATACTATGTAATCTGCACCACATTCTTCCATTTCTGAACGAGATCCAAACCCCCACAGAATACCGGCACACTTGATTCCGGCAAGATGGGCTCCCTTCACGTCATAAAATCTGTCTCCAATCATAAGACATTTTGACAAATCATCAATCTGATTGGATTCCAGAACATATTTTACTACATCTACCTTTTCAACTCTACCTTTTTCTTCAATATCACTGCCACCGACAAAATCAAACAGGTCCAGGACACCTTTTTTTTCGAGGATGCTTCTGGCATAAATCTCAGGCTTGCTTGTGGCAACAAAAATTCTTTTTCCCATACTGCGAAGTTTTCTAATGACATCAAGAACACCAGGATAAAAGTCTGCTTCATACATTCCCGTAACAGAATAATATTCTCTGTACTTTGCCATTGCATTAACAATTTCATTTTCAGGCAATCCCAGAATATTTGCAAAGCTTTCACGAAGAGGAGGCCCAATCATTCTCCTGTAAACACTTCTGTCTATACCTAGCTTATAATGATTCACAACCCGATCAAAAGAATTATAGACACCAGGAGAAGTATCCATCAGAGTTCCATCAAAATCAAACAGAAAATATTCAAACACTTTTTACTCCAAAGTCAAAAATGCCTTGTATCCGGCTGCAGCTTCTTCCATATCCTTTCTGGACGTAATTTCCCAAGGTGCATGCATGCTCAAAACCGCAACACCTGCATCAAGAACATTCATTCCATATTTTGCAGCATGATATGCAATTGTTCCGCCGCCACCCTGATCAACCTTGCCAAGTTCAGCCATCTGATACTTTACTTCATTGGTGTCCAGAACATTTCTGACCTTTGCAACGAATTCCGCATTTGCGTCACTTGCACCGCTCTTTCCACGAGAGCCTGTGTACTTGTTGAGAACCAGGCCACCTCCAAGGAATGAAGAATTGTCCTTGTCATAAAGATTTGCATTGAGTGGATCAAAAGCTGAATTTACGTCGCTTGAAAGCATCATGCTGTTTGTCATTGCCCGTCTGAGCTTTAGTTCCGTAAAGCCATCCATTTTTGCAATCAATTCAGACATACAATTTTCAAAGAAATGAGAAGCCATTCCAGTTGCACCAACACTTCCAATTTCTTCCTTGTCAACAAAAAGACAGCAGGAAGTTCTTTTCTGAATTTCCGAATTAAACATGGCCCATGCAGAAGCAAATGCACAGGAACGATCATCCTGACCATAGGCAAGAATCATGGTTCTGTCAAAGCCAAGATCGCGAGGAGAACCAGAAGGAACAACTTCAAGTTCTGCAGAAACAAAATCTTCTTCTTCAAATCCATAGGTTGATTTAAGGATCTCAAGAATTTTTTTCTTTGCTCCGTCCTTTTCCTTGCTTTCATCTTCTTTTTCTTCGCAGCAATTGGAACTTCCTGCTATAAGGTCAAGGTTTTCTCCGGGAATGAATTCCTTTGCGTTTTCTTCCATTTGTTTCTGTGCAAGATGAGGAAGAATATCCGAAATACAGAACACAGGATCATCTTCCTTTTCTCCGACACACACATTCACTGTTGATCCATTTTTCAGGCAAACAACTCCATGAATTGCAAGAGGCAATGTGACCCACTGATATTTTTTTATTCCGCCATAATAATGGGTGTTCAGATATACAATGAAATCACTTTCGTACAGTGGATTCTGTTTTATGTCCAGTCTTGGAGAATCAATATGAGCACCAAGAATATTCATTCCCTTTTCTATTGGTTCCGTTCCAATCTGAAACAGGGAAATGGCCTTTCCAAATTTTGTAATATAAACCTTGTCGCCTGATTTTACACTTTCAACTTCATCAAGATTTTTATATCCGGCATCTTCTGCCATTTTTACAAACTGAACAACGCACTCACGCTCAGTTTTTCCCTTCTTCAAAAAATCCTTGTATGCTTCAATATACTCCATATCATTACCTCCACAATCAAAAAATAACAAGAATACCCCCTCACGGACAGAACAACCATTTAACTATAAAAATACTTTTGCTGTCCGTGAAGGTATTATCCCGATAAACATTGTTCCACTATCCATGAAAGGATATTTACGAAAAATAATGGCACCTGAAAAACTCCGGATTATTGAAATGCCCGTAAGTTTTTTGCAGATGCCATCCAAAATATATCTATCTAAAAAATAGAAAAGAGCTTTGCAAAAATTGAAACAAATCTGGCACCACTTACAAAGGTTCCAATACTTGATCCAACTGATGAAAGGAAGAACACCAGGAACACTCTGAGGATTCTGTTTCTGTAAAATCCTTTTATGCTTCCTGCATCTTCCTGCAAGGTTTCCATGTCACTGACACTTGGCTTTTTTACCACTGCCTGAACAAGCCCCGAAACAACACCGATTCCAATGAGGGGGCAAAGAGATGTAATTGGAGCGCCCAGAGCCGATGATATAACCGTAAGAACATGACCACCGGCAATTATTGCACCAACAGCAGCCAGTGCAGCATTCCACAAGATCCAGTTGCCTATCAGGTCTGTGCCTTCCTCAACACCACCGAAATAAAAACCTGCTCCAATGAGGGCCATTATCAAACCTGGAATTATCCATGTTGCAAGCTTTGCACCAAAACTCTTTGGAGGAACCTTACTGATTTCCTCGATTCTTGAACCGTCATCTTTTCCAGATGCAATAAGTTCAAGCTGCTTTTCAACACCAGCCATGTGCCCTGCTCCAAGAACTGCAAGAACAGTGTTTCCTTTAGATTCCCAGATTTTTGAGGCAAGATAATAATCTCTTTCATCAATCAAAACTTCCTTTATGACAGGCAGATAGTCAGAAAGAGAATTCATCATTGTGTCCATTTCACTCTTCTTCTTGAGGTTTTCAATTTCATCGGGAGTAACTTCTTCCTTTGAAAATGCAGAAAGCACAAGAATAGTAAGAAGCCTGAATTTGCCGAAGAGAGAGTTTTTTGCCCACGCACGTCTTAATGTAACTGCAACAGGTCTGTCTGCCATTGTGGTTGGAATTGAAAGTTCCTGGCATTTGTTTACTGCAGCAAGCATTTCCTCACCAGGTTTGACTTTCTGCAAAGACCCCATGCGTTTCTGATAGGATGCAAGCACAATATTTGCAAGCATGAGGAATCCCATTTTTTTCCTGAGGATCTTTACGATATCCATTTTTTTCCATGAATCAGGATCCTTCAGATTTTGAAGTCTGTTATCATCAAGCTCGATGGCAACACTTTCCGGTCTCAATTCCTCTATGGTTTTTTCAACTTCCAGAACACTTTCCCTGGAAACATGGGCTGTTCCCAGAAGTGTGATTTTCCGTCCTGAAAGTTCAATTGTTTTCCGTGTATTAAAATTATTTTCCATTTGCTGTCTTTTTGTCCTTTACACGCCATTCTGCAAGACGATATTCAAAGAACATTGGACTGTTCATGGTAACAACCTTTGCATAATATTCGTCTGCAAATTCACGTCCACCAAACATATCATAAAAAAGCCCAAGATAGTAGTACATCTTTCCCTTTACGTTTCCATTCTGGAGAGAAGCAATCTTCTGTGGAACCGGGCGCTCACCCTTCTTGTCATGGAAAAGGCGAAGCATTGTATATTCTATTGAATTCTTGTTTGGCATTTTTCTCAAAACATCATTGCTGTATTTCTGTGCCTGAGCATCATTTTTTTCCATGTAATAACAGTAGGTTACCATAAGTGGATAAGAAATGTTGTTCTTATTGAACTCAGCACATTTCATGAATGCCTTACGTGCTGTTTCCCACTGATTTTCATGAAGGGCAATAACTCCAAGACTTTCATACGCATAATAGTATTTTGGATTAAGTTCGATTACCTTGAGATAATCAGTATATGCCTTTGAAAACATGTCCTGCTCATCATAAAGTCCAGCTCTGTAAGCATACGCAAGGAAATATGAAGGATCAATTGAAATTGCCTTTGTCCAGCAATCTTCTGCAACCTTGAAATGTCCAAGGCATCTCTCGTACATTCCATATTCCATATTGTACTGATAGTTGTCTGGACTTATTTCAAGAGCCTTCTTTGCATTATCTGAAGCAATTTTGTATTCGTTGTTTGCATAGGCAATCTTTCCAAGGTAGAGATAGGCATTTGCATTCTTTGGATCAATCTTAAGAATTGAATTGAAATATTCCTTTGCGCTGTCATCGTTTTCAAGGTAATACTCACAGCGTCCAACTCCATCGAGTGCCTCAATATTGTTTGGTTCCCGCTTCAAGGCAATTGCATAGTGTCTTTTTGCCTGACCGTAGTTTTTCTTTGAATAAAAATCATCTGCTCGGGCAATGTTTGCCTGTGGATCCATGCTGTCCTTTGCAAGGATTTTGTCAATCTGAGATTTATATGCTGCCTTATCTCCACGCATCTTTGCAATCTGGGCCTTAAGACTCAAGGCATCTGCATGAGTTTCATCCTGGGCAAGAACTTCAGAACAAATTGAATCAGCCTCATCATATTTTGCAGCACCAAAATTAATTGCAGCCTTAACAAACAAAATGTCTGTGTCATTTGCAAGTTTTTTTGGAAGCTTAGTCTCAAAGAGCTTCAATGCCTCTTCATTTCCCTGCTTTTCAAGAGCCACCCCGACATCTTCCATGAATTCAGTTTTACCGTATTCCTTCTTTGGAGCCTTTTTGGATTCCTCACTTACAACTGGTGTTGTTTCTGAAGGAGCCGGAGCAGATGCACATGAAACAAGATTGATTACAACCATTACTACTGAAACAATGATTGTAGCAAACAACAGTTCTTTGATCATACTTTTCATTTTTTTTCACCTCAAGGATGCTTGTATTGAATTTTCTATCTATTGAATGATAGAATATGCGAATGCAAAAACATCCTGTAAGAAAGTTTTTTGGACTATCTGTCCTCTATTCTGCTGTCATTATCGGAATTTTTTTACTCCAATTTAAGACAGAATCCATAATTTCTAAGTCTTTGGGCAAACTTGAAGTTTCCCTGTCACAAACAGAAGACGAAAACCACGTAATAAGCCTCAAGAATCAGTTCAGGGCAGTTGCCGGAACCATGACATTCTTCGCAGACGACAAAAATCCGGTTGTAGCTTACAAAAGCGACGGAACTTCCATTCCTCTTGTTCTTGAATCCTTTGAAGAACAGGAATCAAATTCCATTGCCCTTGTTTTTGCAGACAAAACCACGCTTACTTTCAGGGACACGGAAAATTCTGAAGGTGAGCACGTTTTTTCTGCCATGGCTAATCCATCAGAAGGATTTGATTCCATTTCAGTTCCATTCAAGCTTGTTTCATCAGCAAAAATGGAAAAAATTTCCCAGTCAAACTGCCACATTTCACAGCGCGATTCCATATTTGAATTTACTGCTCATGAAATTCTTGATTCCCAGATTATTCTTTCAAAAACTGATTCCCTTGCAAGGTACAACCCATACAATCCGGTTCTCAAATTCACATTCTCACAACTTGCAGAAACAGAACATTCAACACAGATTTCATACGAAACAAAAATTCAAGACATAAAGAAGAATTTTGTTCAGGAAGTTCGACAGATTCTTAATTCAGGAAAAAGTGATTCCCTCACGGAAAGTGACATTACTGCCTGGGTTGCAGAAATGGGTGAAAATCAGAAATACAATCTGGCAATTGATTCAATTCCAGCCTCTTTCAAGAAAGGAAACAAAAGAACTTATTTCTCAGCACCATACTTCAACAACCTTGTTTCAATGAACAAATCACTCATCGTTCAGAATGAAAGATATTCAGCACTTGTTGCTTCCGGAACTCTCGAAGTATTTACTGCAGAAGGAATAGAAGACTACATTCTCAGAGAAAAATACTCTACAAATGTAAAGAAACTTCTTGACCTGCCAGCCACATTGGGCGGTTCATTTGAACCAACACCACTTGAAGCTGCCGGTATTATAAGGGTTTACGTTAGGGCTGCAAAACATGACACAACAATCACAAGTCAGCTCGATCCTTTCATCCCTAAATGTATTTCTGTAATTGAAGATTCCTGCACCAACGGTGATGATTCACTCATAATCACATCTGCAGAAAACCAGAGTTACAGCGTATACCAGACAGTCCAGATAGGTACTTCTCTCATTATGCTTGGAAAACTCAAGAACGATCAGTCATACCAGACAGCCGGATACCTGCTCATGAACACATGCCTCAATAAGGAACTCCTGGACATTCACACTGTAGCAAACATCTATCCATTGATTGCACCAGACAACACATATTACCCTCACGCAATAATCTTCGGATATTATGGAACTAAGCCAGTCTGGGCATGGACTTGTGCAAGATCAATTTCATATAAAGTCAATTCTTCGGCAATTGCAAACATTGAAATCGACTTCCCGCAGGGTATTTCACACTACATAATCTTCAACGGAATCCCGGATTTCAACGGAAAAATCGAAATTCAGGGTCTTATGTTCCGTACTGACCCTAGATTCGAGACATACAATTCTTCCGGATATGTTTACCAGAGCCAGAATTCAAGCCTCCTCATAAAATCCCGACACAAATCACGCATTGAACTTATCAGGCTTTTCTATTCACAGCAACTGAAATTCTCTGAATAAATGACATTGTTAATAGAAAACAAGCCCCTGAACACAAAAACATTGTTAATAAGGGGCAAATTTTCGACTTTTTTCCACATTTTTCTTAGTTTTTCCCGATTTTTTTTGAATTTTTTTTTTACAAAATCAACCATTTTGAAATTTTTATGTTATACTGTAAAAACCGTTGTTAGAGGGGAAGGGGTCAACGGCACTATTTCAAAAAAATTTTTACAGGAGCTATTGTGACAAAGCGTGACTTTCCTAAAATCCATTTCTATGACCAGGATTTCGTAGATATTTATGACAAAACCTGGAACTGGCTTTCCGACTACTGGATTAACCCGGAAACCGGCGAAAATGACAGTGATGATGGATTATTCGTATACCCTACTAACGGAAAACTGATTCTTGACCAGGCAGAATCTATCTTTTCTTCATTTTTCCTCGTATATTCCAACAGGAACTATCCTGCATACAAAAATATTGATTATTTCTATGATCGTCAGGAAGCTAGCGGTGCAATTCGCTGGAAATATGACATGAAAACAAACAAGCCTGTTGTGGACAAGAAAAATCCCGAGGGAATTGGGCTTCCACTTTTTGCATGGGCTGAATTCAATCTCTATCACAAGAGCGCAAACAAGAAGAGAATCAAGGAAGTAATGCCAGTTCTCCAGAAATACATGGAATGGATTGACAAGAACTTCAAGCAGCCAAACGGACTCTATTCTGTTCCACATGAAGCATCATCAATGTTCAATGCTCCAAGAAAGGGATGCTACTACCCGGTAGACTTCAACAGCTGCATGGCAATCAATGTGGCCCACATGTCAGCACTGGGAGATATTCTCAATGACAAGGATTTGAGTTTCCAGTACAAGAGAATGTACTTCAGTCTCAAAACAAGAATCAACGGACTTATGTGGGATCACGAAACCGGATTCTATCATGACCTGGACAAAAACGAACAGAAGCTTCCACAGAAAACAATAGCTGGTTTCTGGCCTTTGCTGGCAGAGCTTCCAAATGCAGACAGAGCAGACACCCTCATTGCTCACCTGAGTAATCCAAAGACGTTCGGAACAGATCATCCTTTCCCATCTTTGAGTGCTGACAGCCCGGATTTCAAGGAAAGTGGTGAAGGATACAAGGGTTCTGTTTTTGCTTCAATGAACTTTATGGTTATTAAGGGACTTGAAAAATACCAGCGCTATGACTTCGCCCGTGAGTGCTCAATCCGTCACCTGTACTATATTCTTGAAGGATTGAGTCCGGCAAATGCAAAGGTTAAAGGTGATTTGTACGAAGCATATCTCCCATACAAAGAAGGTCCTGCAAGCTGCAGAGGTGAAAAAGACTTCCCAAGGAAAAAGCTTCTTCACTATACTGGACTTTCAACAGTTGCCCTCATGATTGAAAACGTTATTGGTCTGAACATCAGTCTGCCTAGGAAAACTGTTGACTGGATCATTCCTAACCTGGAAATCATGGGTATAGAAAAGCTTTCCCTCAAGAGGAACCTTATCACAATTCTAAGCAACAAGAGTAAGCGTGGCTGGGAAATTCAGATGGAAAGTGAAAAGCTCTATTACTTCACCATCAATATTCTTAACCAGAAGAAAAAAACACTTCCAATTCCAAGCGGAAAGTGCTCAATGCTCATAGACAAGCTGTAGAATACAAAAGTCATTCCCGTGCTCGACACGGGATTTTTTTTGACCTGGTGGCATAAGATTGTCAGATCAAGCCTTACAATGACATTTTACTCCGAATCAATAGATATCTGACTCACTGTGAAATCCAGTCTCGAGGATTACATTCTTCATGTTGTCTTTTGTTACAAGCATTGGATCCAGAAGCACAGAAGGAACTTCATTCAATCCATTGTTGAAAACTTCCTTTCCATACGGAAGATCCTGCATTGTCTCTCCCCTTCCAAGACGGACTGAAATATTTGCAGCACATTCGGCAAGGTTTGTAATTGGCTTGTAAACAGTAAAATCCTGCTTTCCTTCAATAATATTCCTGCATGCAGAAACATCAGCATCCTGACCGCAGATTGGAATATGCTTTCTCACTGAACTGTCATTCAAAACCTGAATTACAGATTGGGCAATCAAATCATTTCCACAAATTATGGTTTCTGGAATTTTGTTCTTCCTGACGCAATCAATCATATATTTTCTTGAATTCTCGTATCTCCATCCCTGAGTATAGAAAATATCATTGATCTTAATATCTGTTCCAGAGATAACTGAGTTTATTCCATCCAGAATCAGAGGCACGTTATAGTCTTCTTCCGGCCCAAGAATACAAGACCAGTTCTTTGAGTCCGTCACATTCATCATCTGTGTGGCCATAATCTCACCCACCTTGCGACTATCAACTGTAATGTACAGGGATGCATAAGAATCCATCAGAAGCCTGTCATAGGAAATAACCGGTATATTTTTTTTCCTGTATTCCTCAAGAACACCGGAAAGACCAGAAGCCTCCTTTGGAAGCACAACAAGAACATCTATGTCAGACTTCAGTAAATCATAAAGCTGAGACTCCTGTTTTCCGCCATCATTTTCTGCATTCTTGAATATCACTGTGGCACCAAGATATCTGGCAGTTGCAGTAAATACATCAACCTCTCGCTGCCATCTTTCAAGAGCAAGATTATCCACAGAAAAACCAATAAGCAAACTGTTTTCTGATTTTTTATGTTCAGATTTAATTTTGCAGCCGGAATAAAAAAAGGTCATCGCTGCAAGAATAACCAATAAAACTCTTCTCATAAAAATCTATCCCCGGCCAACATTTTATTACATATCAAAGAAAATGTCCTGAATCTTAATTAAAAAAATTGTATATTTCGGTATAGAACAAAGCTCCAGCCGGCAACCTGGACATTACCCACAACCGAAGGAAAGATTTTCACATAGTATTTATAGAAATATTTTTAGAAAATTAACATTGTGCAACACGACTTAAACGAGTATAATCAATTCATTATGAGTGAAACTATTGATTTATGTCCTTGTGGCTCAGGAAAAAAATATTCTGAATGCTGCGAACCAATTATTAAAAGAACTACAAAGGCTCCTACAGCAGAAGCCCTTATGAGAGCACGTTACACAGCTTACGTTGTTCATGAAATTGACTTCATCATTGACTCTTGCGAAAAGGGTGAAAAGATTGCTGAAATTGACAGAAAGGCAACTGAAGACTGGAGCAACAAAAGCACATGGCACGGACTCAAAATTCTTCGAACTGAAAACCCTAAAGAAGACGAAGCAATTGTTGAATTTGAAGCAACTTATACTCAGAAGGGTATCCGCGACATTCATCATGAAATTGCCGGATTCAGAAAGATTGACGGTGAGTGGCTTTACAGCGAAGGACTTCTTCGCCCAACAACTGTAGTACGCGAAGGAAAGAAAGTCGGAAGAAACGAACCTTGTCCTTGCGGATCTGGAAAGAAATACAAGCAGTGTTGCGGAAGGACTTAAACCTAAAGGTTTAAGTCCTTCCGCAACATATTGTTATAAAAAATATATAAATCTTTCGATTTATATATTTTTTATTTCTATCGTTTATGCGGGAAAAATTAAACCTAAAGTTTATTTCTGGAACATTATATAAATCGAGATAACATGGCTAATCTTTATACCGGATTCCATGCTGTTGAAGAAAGACTCAGGCGATATTCTGCTGGAAATGAAAACGGAATATCGCTTCATATTTTCTACTCAAAGCCTGGACCAAGAATCAAAAAAATCATAGCACTGGCAAATTCCTGCGGTGTTGAAAATTCTGTCGTGAGCGAGAAGCAGCTGGACACAATGGCTGTCTCCCTGAACGCTGAAGCCAGGGAACATAGAGGAATCATTCTCAGTGTCGAAGGCGAAGGTGAACGCGGCAAGAATCTTATGGACTTAAACCAATGGATAAGCACTTGTCCTGAAAATGCACTTGTTGTTCTGCTGGACAGTGTTACTGACCCTCACAATGTTGGAGCAATCATCCGCTCATGCGATCAGTTCGGTGCTGACCTGGTTATTATTCCAGATCACCGCGGAGCAGATGCAAAGGACAATCAGATTGTTGCAAGAACAAGCGCAGGGTCAAGTTCATGGGTTCCTATTGCAACTGTTACAAACCTGGTTCGTTCCGTTCAGACACTAAAAGACAACGGATTCTGGATTTATGGTGCAGATGCAGGGGGAACAAAACTACATGAAGTTGAATTTGCCGCAAAGACTTGCATTGTAATGGGAAGCGAAGGAACCGGAATTGCACATCTTCTTGAAGAACAATGCGACACCATTGTTTCCATTCCAACCTGCGGAAAAATTGACAGCCTCAATGTTTCTGTTGCTGCCGGAGTTCTTCTTTACGAATGTTACAGACGAAAACTGAAATAAACTTTCTTAACTTAACAAATGGAATTCTTTGAAAACTTTTTTTGTTTTTTAAGGATTCCATTATTTTTACATCAAAACGTAACGATATCAGTTCTTCATTGTTTAAAATAATATGACACGAATAAAATATTTTTCACTTACAGTTTATCTTATTGTTCTTCTTGCAGTTACAGGATGTTCTTCTTCCATAAACATAAAGGCTGGTAAAGACAATACACAGGATATTTTGCTTTCCCTGGATCTGGGAGAAGCAGTCTCGAGAACAATTCTATCTGCAACAAAGGGCATGCAGAAAATGAGCGGAAAAGAAACAAGTGTTTTTTCAAAAAATCATATTGAATCAGGACTAAAAAAAGCAAATGTAAAAAACATTATTGTATCATGCCCTTCATCAACAAAACTAAATGTCAATGGAACAATCAGCAGCTCACAATCCCATGATTTGATTGCCCGGAACAAGAACAAGCTCGTAGTTACATTATCACCAGAATCATTGCAGAACATATCAAAGACCTTGGGCGAAGAAACAAGAAGTTTTCTGGATCTGTTCATGGCTCCTGTCATTACCGGAGAAAAAATGACTGATGAAGAATACATTGACCTTCTTGAATCAGTGTATGGAAAAGAAATTACAAATGACATAAAAAAAGCATCCATCAAATTCACCATGACGGTTCCAGATGGATGCAGACAAAAATCATATAAAGCACCTGATGGAATTTCAGTTTCAGCAACAGACAAATTGGTAAGTTTTTCATATCCTCTTCTAAGGCTTTTGACGCTTACAGGCACTGAAACTTCTTTTATCCAATGGTAAGTTTTAGCCCAGGAAAATCATTCCAAGGACGCCGGCTGGTACAAGATAACATGCAAACCATTCGAGGCGTCCTTTTTTTATCAGCTTCATGAGCCATGTGAGGGAAAGATATCCTGAAGCAAATGCAGCTGCACATCCCGCTATGACAACATCAAATCCGATTGAACTTGCAACTTCACCAAGATCCTTTGCCTCAAGAATAAAGGCACCAAGAATGGCAGGAATTGAAACTATGAAAGAAAATTCTCCAGCCCTGCTTCTAGGAACACCACAAAACAAGGCACCGGAAATTGTTGAACCGCTTCTTGAAATACCAGGCAAAGTTCCAACGCCCTGAGCAAAACCAATTATAAGAGCCTGTATCCAGGTTACTGATTTTTTTTCATCCCCAGAGATTGTTCCTGATTTTTTTTCAACAACTGATGAAAGAACAAGAAAAACTGCAGTTACAATGAATCCGGCACAAATAAATTTTACAGGAACATTCTCAACAAACTTTGATGAAATCACTCCCATAATTCCAGTTACAATTGTTGCAAGAATTATTGCCAGAATATATTTTTTGTTTTCCTTCTGATTTTCAATCTGAACTTCATCAGTTTTTTTTGCAGGAACAAAAATTCGGGCAAATGAACACAGCAGTTCCCAGATTTTCTTTCTGAAGAAAAGCACTACAGACAGCAATGTTGCAAGATGCAAAAAAACATCAAACAACAAGGGCACATCTTCCAGGCCGAAAAGATGCTGCAAAACAGCAAGATGCCCGCTTGAAGAAATTGGAAGAAATTCTGCAATTCCCTGAAAAACACCAAGAACAATTCCCTGAATCATCGACATAAAAAACCACCTGAATATATTTTTTCAAGAATATCCACTCTCACGAACAAAACAATCACTTACTATGAAAGGATTTTTGCAGTCCGTCGAAGAAATATTTTCATATATTTTTTTTATTAATTACAAACGAGAATATCCCTTTATGGACAGACAATTACTTAACTATAAAAATACTTCCAGTCAGTCATCGAATGACAAAACCGCTAGCTAGCGTCGCTACACGCGCAAGCCGGCATGGAAACTATCATTCCGTCTTGCGAGTGTTTTTGCCATCCGATGCCTTCCTTCCCGTATTTTTATATAATTCTTTCCACTGTCCGTGAGGGGATATTCCCGATTACAAAAAATCAGAATATCCGAAGTTTATTTTCCAACACAGAAATTTTCAAACACAGTTCCCAATACATCATCTGGTGTTACTTCGCCAGTTACTTCTCCCAAGCTATCAAGAGAATCTTCCAGATCCTGAACAACAGCATCAAGTCCGTACTCGTGATTTTCCGCAGTTTCTATTGCATGTGTCACACGCTCCAAAGCTTCTTCAACTGACTTTTTCTGTCTTTCACTTCCAAGTCCAACTCCGTCCCTGGAACTTTCTTTTCCTGCAAGAAGAATTTTCTTTGTTTTGGAAACAAGTTCTTCTATACCAACTCCCTTCTTTGCAGAAATACTTACACAATCCTTGTCTTCATAAGTCTGACATAAAACAGAACCATAATCACACTTATTGAAAACAACAATCAAGGGAATATTTTTCTGACTGACAATAAATTCCTTGTCATCCTCAGAAATTCCGGAATTGGAATCAACTAGATAAAGAATAACATCTGCATCATTTGAAAGATCTTTCGTAAGTTCAACACCACGAGCTTCAATCACATCATCAGTTTCTCTCAAACCGGCAGTATCAAAAAGCCTTACAGGGATTCCATCAAAATCAGCATAGCTTTCAAGCCAGTCCCGTGTAGTTCCTTCAATATCACTGACAATGGCTCTGTCTTCTTTCAGGAGAGTATTAAACAGGCTGGATTTTCCCGCATTGGTTTTTCCGCACAGGACAATTCGTGCACCATCTTGAAACAGCTTTTCACTTTTCCACGACGACTTCAAACTTTCAAGAGATTTTTTCACTTCCTTGAGCAAAGTTGTATCAAAATATTCTGCAATATTTTCTTCATCTTCGGGATATTCAATTTCAACTTCGATTGCTGCCAGTGCCTCGAGGATATTTTTCTTTACCCCATCAATAACATCAAAAAGATTTCCTGCAAGTCTTGTAGCAGCTTTTGACCTGGAGATACTTGTCTTACTGTCAATTATTTCTTTTACGGCTTCTGCCTTTGTAAGATCTGTCTTGCCGTTAATATATGATCTGAATGTGAATTCACCGCGTTCTGCCTGACGAAACCCATTCTGCAGAAAAATATTCTGAATTGCAGTCACAACAGAAACTCCGCCATGACAAAATACCTCAACCATGTCTTCGCCGGTAAATGACTTTGGATTTCTGTAGACACCAACCATGACTTCATCAACTTTAATTCCGCCGTCCAGAATCCACCCGTATACAAGAGTATTTCCAGAAGCCTCAAGCAGTGCCTTTGGACGGGAAAAAAAATTTGATGCAAGTTCTATGGAATTCTTTCCACTTGCCCGTACAATGCCGATTGCCCCGGGAACAAGTGGAGTTGCTATTGCCGAAATTGGTTCTTCCGGAGTATATCCTAGATTTGTCATGGATGATTAACCTGAAGCAAGCGTTCTGAATATTCCTGGGAATTCTGTTCCCATTCCTGATTAATAACTGTATTCCAGACAGAAAGCATTTCTTTATTTTTGAGTTTCTGCTGAGTTATGAATTCCGATGTCAGGTCTGATTCTGATTTGGACAATGGACCGAATGCCGGGATTCGTTTCTGCAAACCAGCCTCATTCTTGTGCCATGGAGACTTTTCGTTTGGCCCTGGATCTGGACTAATATCCTCGTACCATCTTCCGGAATTATTCCAGTGCATGTATCCGCGGTCAAGGCCATCACGTGTTCCGAAAACTTCTCTCTGAACGTAATCTTTGTTGTAGTATGTTCTGTCATATCGGACACCCATATAGAATGCCTGAATCCACGGGCGAACAACAATTCTGTTTCGTCCAATTACTGTATTTCTGTATGATCCATAGAAATAGATTCTGTACGGTCTTTCCTCATAGGGAGCATACTCCAGGAAGTTCTGCTCAAAGTGAGACGGATAGAACATTGGACAAATAACGTCAACGTATTCACTCATAAGCTCAACGTCCTGACCAGTTCTTGTTCCACTTCTGTACCATCCGTTTGCGCCGTAAATATCAATTCCAATTGGAGCATTAATATTTTTTCTTGCATAGCTCAGGAATGAAACCAGTGCACTTTCCATGTCCATTCCCTTGTCCTTCCATCTGTAGGTTGCATCAGAAAGGTTTTTTCCATCTGTTGGGAAACGAATGTAATCAAACTGAACTTCATCAAAACCACGTGAAATAAGTTCCTTTGCAATCTCAACATTATATTCCCAGACTTCCTCGCTGTATGGATCAACCCAGTTTTCATCGTAATATGCAGTTTTGGAACCAGTTACATTTCCATTTTCATCTTTAACAGCTTCTTTTCCGCGAATTCCCATCCAAGGTTTGTTATTCTTTGCATCCCAAACTGCATACTGCTGCTTGTCGTATGTTGAAAGATGCCTGTCCTTGAAAACTACGATTCGTCCAATAAGATATGTGTTTGTTTTCTTGTATTCCTCAACAAATTTATCCAGGTCAACCTTATACTGGGTCACATATCCTTTCTTCTTGAGAAGAGGACTCTTAGGCTCAAAGCGCAAAAGGCCGTAATCATCCTTCATATCAACAACTAGGGAATTAAGCTTATTGTTTGCAATGATTTTCTTGTATTTGTTGATACCTTCCATGGTTCTCATCTGATATGCAGAGACATAAACTGATTTTTTTCCGTTGGCAGTTTCACCCCATGGCGAAAGAATCACAGATGGATTTAAAAGCCACAATTCACTGAGAGTTACTGATGTATCAACTCCACTGGATTCTCGTGGAACATAAGCAGAATTTACGATTGCATGAGGAGCGTTGAACATTGTCTTCCACTCACCTGCCTGAGAAACTGTTTCAACCTTATTTGTTTCCAGCGACAAAGCCCTGATTTTTCCAACTGATGCAAAAATAATTTTTGAACCGCTCTGGCACAATGAATCTATTGTCTCGCAATTTTCTGAATCATGGAAAATCTTTTCTCCACGCTTAGTATTCCAGTTAAATCTGTAGATATTTGGAATGAATGTCTGTGCACAGTAAATTTCTGAATAAAGAGTTCCATCAGCACCCTTGCACAAAACTGGAAGAATGTCAGATATTTCATCAACCTGGGTAAGACTTGGCATTGCACTGAATCCACCGCTAACATCAATCCATGCTGGTTTTGACGCATCACACTTGTAATAGCTCAAGCCATAGATTGGATGGGAAAGGAATGCAACAAGTTCAGTTCCACTGATAGTACCATCTTTTTCATAAACCGGCATGTGAGAAACAGCAACTGCCTTGATTCCTGCCGTCCTGCTGGTTGAACCGATTGATTTCCAGGTTTCACCACCGTCACGAGTAAGATAAACCGAATCCTTTGTTGCTGTAACAAGAATTTTCGGGTCCAGTGGATCTGCACAGATATCTTTCAAAAGAGCACTTTTTAATTCAAGTTTCTTGTTTTTACCGTCGTATGTCTTGATTGTCAAAAATGGAAGTCCATTGTTTTTTTCAGAAAAATTCCTTAAATCCTCGGAAACAACAATTCCCTTGTCAGTTACAAAATACCACTTAGAGGATGTTTTTAATATACGGTCAACTTTACCCTTTGTCCAAAGAGCCTCAACATTTCCGTTGGTTGCAACCTTGAACAATCCGTTGTCAGTTCCAACAAGAAATGGCTGAGCTTTTACAGTTGATTTTTTTTCAGGAATAGTCTCAGGAAGCTGATACAAGGGCTTTGACTGGCCAAATGCTTCAAAAGAAAAAACAAAAAACAAAGATGCCAAAACATACAATTTATAAAAGACGGTTCTCATAAACTGTATATCGGCATAATAAAACTAAATTTTAGGAAAACTGAAAAAATCGGCAGAATATTACTTATGCGTATTCTTATGAAAATCTTGTGCTGACTGTAATCAATCTGTCGATTTGAAAACTACTCCTCGCTGAAGCTTACCATGCTTTCCATATAATTTTTTTCGTGAACTGATTCCATTAATTCCATTTTCCTGATGATTTCATACAATTTAAGCCCAACATTTGTGTCGCTGGAAACGGAAACTGCAAGTTCTCCAGACTGATGGAATCTTCGTACATCGGGAGAAGCATCATAGCAAACCACAAGAGACTGAGATCCAGGAATACCCCCCGCAGCCCAAATTCCCTTGATCAGTTCATCAGCAATTTTATCTGACATTGCAAAAAATATGTAGAAAGAAACATTGTCTTCAAAAACCTGAGCTGGAATTCCTTCTGCAGAATCAACAGAACTTCTCAGCGAAGAAAGATTCCAGTTATTCCTTTTTGAAATTTCATCCATAATTGAAAAAGTTCTTTCTTTATTTGAAGTTGCATCAGAATAATCGCGAACGATACAAACATCAGTTTTTTTGCTGGCATTTCCAAGCCTTCGAATCTGCTCATCAAGCACATCAAAGGACATTTCTACTTCCTTGCTGTAATTTGGCATTATGGAATAAAGATTGACTTCTGAACTTCTCTTGACTGTGTTTCCCACAAAAATATATGGAATCTTAACATATTCAAGACGGCTTAAACTTGTTTCCCAATCGCCTTCATAAATCGGATCAATTATCAGGTAATCAACATTTTTCTGAATAAAAAGTTCAATCTGCTCATGCTGTCTCTGATCATTTCCCTTTGCATCAAGAATTATGAGAGTATCAGAATCATGACTGGAAAATTCTTCTTTGATTGACTTATATCTTTCCACATACGCATACTCGGTTTTTCCAGAATATGCAAATCCAATTGTATGTGTTTTTTCTTCAACCTTAATTTCCTTTATGATTTTTGAACAGGATGAAAAGGCAATCAATGAAATGCAGAGTGCTGCGGATAAAATCTTCTTATTCATATATTTTATTTTACTTCAATATCTGTCAAATTGTAAGTGGATTTTATATTCATTTATCATTAAGATTATTTCGTGAATGGGCAAAAAAATAAAAAAGAAAATCCTGAAACACTTCTTCTAAAAAAGGAATTCCAGAAAAAAATTCTCAAGCAGAGAAAATTAAATTCCATGACTGAATTTGAAAAATGGATTTACGACAATGAGGACAAAATAGAAATGCTGAAAACACAAATGGATCATAGTGACCGCGGAGAATGAACATGACAAAGAAAGGCAAAGAAACTGAATGGTTTGAAAACGAAAACTTCTGGCTTAATTACGGTCCCATAATGTTTGATGAGCAGCATTGGGCAGAAGCTCATGGCATTGCAGAAAAATGCATCGAACTTGCACAACTCGAAGAAGGTGCCTCTTGCCTTGATGTATGCTGCGGCCCAGGAAGAATTTCTGTTGAGCTGGCTTTACTGGGAATGAAAGTTACCGGTGTAGACATCACACAACCCTTTCTTGATGCAGCCCTGGAAACTGCAGAAGATGAAGAAGTAGAAATAACGCTGATTAATCAGGACATGAGAAAATTCAAGTCTTCAAAAAAATTTGACATGGCCCTCAATGTTTACAATTCATTCGGATACTGCGATTCAATTACAGATGACACAAAAATTCTCAAGCAGGTTTATGCCTCACTAAAAAAAGGCGGAACATTTATTCTGGAATGCATAAGCCGTGAAACCGCAGTCAAATATTTTACCGAAGGAGAATGGTTTGAACGTGCCGGAATGACAGTACTCACAGATTTTTCTGTTGTCGGCGCCTGGGAAGGACTACGTTCAAAATGGATTCTGATTGACGAAAAAAAATCCACCAGAATAGAACACTGCTTCGTGCAAAGACTATACTCTGCCGCAGAACTTCGTGACAGTCTCCTAAAGGAAGTAGGATTCAAGACAGCAGAAGTCTACGGCGGATTCAACATGGAACCCTACGACCAGAACGCATCAACAATGGTAATAGTCTGCAGAAAATAAAACAAAAAAAATTTTTCTTCAGCATTATTTGTTGTAATGCCTTTTAACTTTCTGCGTGGTTGTCATTTCAAGAGGCTTTTCAAGAATTGTTATCTTTTCAATCTTGTCATAGCCCCTTGCATTTTTATTTCTTGATGAAATAATCTGTCTAACAGCAGCATCAACTTCCGGCGGAATTATTCCGTCTTCACGCTTCAAATTCAATCTTGAGTACAAATCATCTGAAACATAGATGAGTGCCTCTATTTTTTCCGCCTTTGATTCAGTATCTTCCACATATCCCTGAACTGTAATCTGACTAATATCAGAACAAAGCTGGAATTCATTTTCAATTTCTTCCGGATAAACATTTTTTCCGCCATCAGTAACAATCATATTTTTTGTCCTGCCGCAGAGAACAAGATATCCTTCCTTGTCCAGATAACCCAGATCACCAGTCTTGAAAAATCCGTCAGCATCGAAAACTTTTTTTGTTTCTTCTTCCATCTTATAGTAACCGCCAAAAACCATTGGTCCCTTAACAAGAACTTCACCAACTCCTTTTTCATCCGGCTCAAAGATTTTCATTTCCATGTAAGGATAAAAATACTGACCCACACTTTCAATCTTAAAATGATTTACTGGATTCAAGGCAATAATTGGACTGGTTTCTGTAAGTCCGTATCCCTGAACAAAGTCAATTCCCATTTCGTTATAAACCTTAAAGACACTAGAAGCCAGAGGACCACCGCCACAAATTGCAATTCGCAATGACGAAATACTGGCCTTATCAAGAACACTTTTGAACAGAACCTTTCCAGGATTTTTCTTGAAAACTTTTTTTATAAAATATGAAAGCCCCATCAAAAAATGAATCATGCCATTTACAACAGGTCCCTTTGATTTTATTCCTTTCATGATTCCGGCAAGCAGCTTGTTGAATAAAAGCGGAACGCCAAGAAGCATTGTAATTTTTCCTTCTTTAAGTTCCTTCAGAAGCCTTGTAACCGCCATGCTTTTTCCAAATACAATTTCACAGCCCTGGGAAAGGGAAACCATAAAAACAGCCTGAAGAGTATATGCATGATGAATTGGAAGAAGAGCATAGAAAACATCTGACTGATAGATTTTCATTCTTGTCTGTGCAATAAAGGAATCACTCACCAGATTTTTATGAGTAAGCATTACACCCTTTGGATTTCCTGTTGTTCCGCTGGTAAAAAGAATTACTGCCAGATCATTTTCATTCGTGCATCTGTTTTCATAATTTTTCTTTCCACAAAGATTGTACAGATGCTGCGGATTTTTTTTGCATGAAAGAGAAATTGTCCTGAAATCAGCAGATTTTTCAAAATGCGGGAGTTTTTCCTCATCGGCAAAAACAAATTTCGGTTTTGCAGTTGCAATAAGATTTTCCAGCTCTTTTTCTGAAAGGCCATAATCCATTGGACAAACCACAGAACCGGCAAGAAATCCTGCAAGAAAAGCAGTTCCCCATTCAGGAGAATTCTTTCCCGTCACAGCAATTCTGTCTCCCTTTTCAAGTCCATTTTCAATAAGCCATGATGCAAGCCTTGATGCATTTTCATAAACCTGATTGTAAGTGAGCGTCTGCCTGGAGCCACCAGATCCTTCAAAATCAGTAAAAAAAGGACTGTCCGGAAACCTGTTCCTGCTGATCAAAAACAATTCAGAAACCGTCGGCCACTCTCCAGAAAAAAATGTTCCCCTAAATGAATCCAGAAAACTAAAACTATCAATCAGCTTATATGCCATAAAACTCATCCTCCATTTTTTAAGCACTAAGAATTATCCATGAAGAATTATTTTTCAAAGATAACCCATCAATTATACCACTAGATTTTATACATGATGAAAAAAACTTCGCTCAACCTGAATAAGCTGTGCGCCGCCGAGTTTCAAGGCAAAAGCATTTTTCGGACTGTAAGTCCGTGACTAGAAATTCTCCAAAAAAAAATGGATGCCTATACAGACATCCACCTGGAAAATAAAAATTCGGTTTTCAAAAATTATTCCGGAAGTTTCAAATCGCCTTCCCTGATCCACTGGATTTTTCTCAGAAGCAATCCGATGCCCCAGCTCAAAACTCCGGGAAGCACAAGGCAAACAAGAACAAGACCAATCCAGTCCAATGCACCAGGAACTTTTGCTGAGGCGTCTCCAAACCATCCTGTAATAACACCAATTGGACCAACAAGACCACATGTTCCCATTCCAGAACTGATTGCAGCTCCGTTCATTTCAAGCTTGAAGATACAGGTTGCAACTGGTCCTGTTATGGCAGAAGCCAAAGTTGCAGGAATCCAGATCAGCGGATTCTTGATAATGTTTGGCATCTGAAGCATTGATGTTCCAAGTCCCTGGCTCAAGAGTCCACCCCATCGGTTTTCACGGAATGAAAGAACTGCAAAACCAACCATCTGTGCACAACATCCGGCAACGGCAGCACCACCAGCAAGACCAACAAGTCCCAGGGCATGACAGATAGCTGCGGAACTGATTGGAAGCGTAAGAAGAATTCCGACAATAACAGAAACAAGAATTCCCATGAAGAAGGGATGAAGCTCCGTTGCCCACATAATGAGCTTACCAAACTGACTTGCTCCAAGGCCAATGTATTCGGCAAAGAGAACAGTCAAAAGGATTCCCATAAGAATCGTAACAATTGGAGTTACAATAATATCAACTCTGGTTTTCTTGCTAACAAGCATTCCTACTTCATTGGCTGCAATTGCAATGACCAGTACTGCAAGTGGTCCACCAGCCTTACCAGTAACGTTTGCCATTGCTCCAACCGTAACAAGTGAAAACAAAACCAGATTTGAAGCTCCAAGTGCGTGACCGATACCTACAGCCATTGCAGCACCAACCACTTCTGCTTTCATTGCAAATCCACCGGCAGTCACAAGAAATTCAAACACCGGATTCGTTCCAAGATGCAGAAGCTGCTGACCCAAAGTCTTTACAATTGTTCCGATGAGAAGAGAAGCAAAAAGTCCCTGTGCCATTCCACTCAAAGCATCAATCAAATAACGCTTAGCGTACTTGTTCATACGTCCTCCAAAAAATGAGAAAAATTGATTTTAATGGTTATTGATGTAGTTGATAGGAGCACTCGTAGGCCCGTTAGGCATCATATGCCAGACAGTCATCTCAAACAAACTTCTGTGAGTTCAAGACGACTATAACAAATACTAAAGAAAAATAACAGTCCCCCGAAGAAATTCCATGCCTGACCGGTAGATTTTTTACCTTCCCCACCACTCTTCATTGCCATGTGAAAAATCGGGAGGGAAGGTTGAGAATGGTGAAAACAATCAAAGGCCGGAAAAGATAGTTTCCTTGCCGGCCTTTGTTTGTAGCGACGTTATCTAGCGGTTTCACCGTTCTCATGCCTGACTGGTAGGTTTTTTACCTTCCCACGCCCCTTCATTGGCATGTGAAAAATCGGGAGGGAAGGTTGAGAATGGTGAAAACAATCAAAGGCCGGAAAAGATAGTTTCCTTGCCGGCCTTTGTTTGTAGCGACGTTATCTAGCGGTTTCACCGTTCTCATACCTGACCGGTAGATTTTTCACATAATTAAAAAAATTGATTTTTCATAGATTGTAAAATAAAATATATGCATGTATCACTTTATTGTTAATCCCGTATCACGTTCCGGAAAGGGACTTATTCTATGGCAGAAAAAAATTGAGCCAATCCTGAAAAAGAAAAACATTCCATATAGAGTTGAATATACAAAACAGCGCGGCGATACTACAGAACTCTGCAAGAAAATATCAGCAAACGCAAAAAATGAAGACAACTGCATAATAGTTGCACTTGGTGGTGACGGAACTGTAAATGATGCAGTTCAGGGAATTGAAGATTTTGAAAACACAACATTTGCACTCATCCCTACAGGAAGCGGAAATGACTTTGCAAAAGACATGAAAATTTCCAAAAACGTCAAGAAAACCCTCAAAAAAATTCTTTCAGCAAAAAAACCCGTACAGATTGATCTTGGCCAGGTTACAACTGACAGAACAGTAAGAAAATTTGCCGTTTCATGCGGATTTGGATACGATGCGGCAATTGCACAAAAAACAACACATTCAATCCTCAAGAAAAGACTGAATAAAATCGGACTTGGAAAACTGGTTTATCTTTTTCTTGGAATACAGCAGGTGTTCAAGGCTCCGGATGCTGATGCAGACATTGAATTTGATGACGGAAGAAAAATTCACTTGCCAAAAGTTCTTTTTGCAGTTTCCATGGTTCACAAATACGAAGGTGGCGGAATGATGTTCTGCCCCAAGGCAAAATATGACGATGGTCTTCTGGATATGTGCCACATCCACAGCAAATCTGTTCCCGGATTTTTTGCCGCACTTCCATTTGCTTTCTCCGGATTGCACTGTCTGTTTCCTGGAATCAAACTGGAAAAATTCAAGAAATGCACAATCACAACTTCAATTCCACTTTGGCTTGCAACTGATGGAGAAGTCTGGCAAAAGGCAGACAGGATTATTGTTGAATCACTTCCCGGCAAGTTAAAATTCATTTACTGAGAATGAACTATCAGAAGGAACTTGAAAAAACACTTGAGGCTCTCAGTTCAAAACCACGGTTGCTGCTCCATGCCTGCTGTGGGCCATGCTCAAGCTATGTACTGGAAACAATTGCCAGTTATTTTGAAACAACAATCATTTACTACAATCCCAACATTTATCCGGAAGCAGAATATTCAAGACGCCTTGATGAACTAAAATCTTTTCTTCCAAGATTCACTCCTGCCGTGGAAAACAAAATAACAACGGTTGAATTGAACTACAACCCGGAAGAATTCTACGAGGCAATCAAAATCAAAGATGACCCGCAGCTTGCCCATGAAGAAGAAAAAGGCGAGCGATGCCGTCGATGCTACTATTTGCGGCTGAAGAAAACCTATGACTTTGCAGTTGAAAATCATTTTGATTATTTCTGCACAACACTTTCCATAAGTCCATTCAAGGATTCGCTGAAAATAAACACAATCGGAGAAGAACTTGCAGCCGGAAATTCCTCCGGGCCAAAATGGCTCTATTCCGATTTCAAGAAGAAAGGCGGATTCCAGCGCAGTCTGGAACTTTCCCGGGAATATGACCTGTACCGCCAGCAATACTGCGGATGTGTTTATTCCAGGCAAAATGCAGATGCACACAGAAACAAAAATATGGTAGACTGAATTCATGAAAAGTCCGAAACTTTTTTGGATGATATTGCTTATGATAAATATTTATTATGGAGGCTAAAATGGCAGATATTTCTGGAAAAATCACGCGAAAATCACTCAAGGCAAAAAAGAAAGCCGCCATCAAGACAATCAAGGCTCAGGCAAAGGAAAAAATCAGGCAGGTAAAACTTGAATATGCCCAGAATCCTGAAAGAGAAAAATCACTTCAGGAAGAAAAGCTCAGAAAAAAGATCGTAAAAATGGAAACTGCAAATGCAAGGATTTCATACATTGAACGATATCCACAGCCATATTCCCTGGGTGAGGATCTTTTCAGTTCAATTTCAAATGGAATCGCAACAGGTCTTTCAGTGGCAGCGATTGTCCTTCTTTCCATCAAGGCATATTTTTCCAGCGTTCCTGGAGTTAATCACAGTCAGCTTATTGTTTCATTCGTGCTTTTTGGAGCAGTATTGTTCATTACATATCTGATGTCGACACTGAATCATGCCATAAGACCAATTGGGGCAAGGAGAGTTTTTTCCATAATTAACCACGATTCAGTTTATCTGCTTATTGCCGCAACATTCTTCCCATACATCACGGTTTTTGAATTCCCGGCAACACTCAAAATCCTGACCTGGATAATTCCCGGTTTACTGATTGCCGTTTACTCCCCTCTGAACAAGCATCTTCGCGGATTTGCAATGGGTTCATACGCAATTCTTTGTCTTTCAGCAATTGGATTCATCATAAAGTTTATTCCAGGTCTGAACGTTACAAGCAATGCATTCCTTGTGGCCGGCGGACTCTCATATTTCGCAGGTGCACTTCTTCGTGGTCTGAAAAGCTACAAGTGGACTCACTGCATTTTCCATCTGTTTGCAATTGGTGGAAGCATCCTTCACTTCTTCAGCATATACTATTTAATCTAGGCAGGCAAAAAAATGGACAAGGAACTTCAGGACGAGATCATCAAACTGGAAACAAAGCTTGCCTATATGGAGGATTTTTTAAATCAGCTTCAGGAAGTTACCGTTGAGCACACAAATCTGATTGAAAAGCTTGAAAAGGAAAATAAGATCCTCTCCCAGAAAGTCAGCGACATGGCTGAGCAGCTAGAAGGCGACATTCCAAACAGAAAACCGCCCCACTACTAAAAAAAATCCCCGGCTCAAGGCCGGGGTGACATCAAGAACTGGAACTATTCCAGATCATAGCTTTCGCCGTATTTGACTATTTCAACATTAGGATATCCATTTTGTTTGAGATATGCAGTCATATTCTCCTGGGCATCCTTTTCACCATGAACAAGGAAAATCTTCTTCAGGCGGCTTGTATCAATTGAATTAAGCCAGTTCAAGCTTTCCTCGTAATCAGCATGGGCGCTGAAGGAATCAAGCTTTTCAATCTGGGCATTAACCTTGTACCAGTCTCCAAGAATCTTTACTTCCTTTGCACCATCAACAAGTTTTCGTCCCAGAGTATTTTCTGACATATATCCAACAACAAGAACAATATTGTTTGGGTTTGAAATATTGTTTGCAAGATGATACAAAACTCGTCCAGCTTCACACATTCCATCGGCACTGAGAATAATCATGGGACCGTTCTTCTTATTCAATTCCTTTGATTCATCAACACTCTGAACAAACTGCATTGAATTGAAACCAAAAGGATTCTTGTGATGTAACAGGAAAGCTTCCTTTGTTGCCTCATCATAGCATTCAGGATGAAGCTGATAGATACCGGTTGCATTTACTGCCATTGGGCTATCCATGTAAATTGGAATCTGAGGTATCTTTTTCTTGTCAATAAGAAGATGCAAATAGTAAACCAGTTCCTGTGCACGTTCAATTGCAAAAGTCGGAATAATAATCTTTCCCTTCTGATCAACTGCCCGTCGAATAACCTTTTCAAGATCATTCATTGCAGTTCCCGGGGCCTTGTGAAGCCTGTTTCCGTATGTACTTTCCATGAAAATATAATCCGGTGGAGGCATATTTGTTGCAGGATCACGAATAATCGGCTTATTCTTGCGTCCAAGATCTCCAGTATAGAGAATGCGGATTTCATCAGACGGAGCACCTCTTGTTGCCGATTCCTGACCTGAAGATTCAATTTTTGCAGCACTTTTTTTGCTTGAGAAAAGCTGATGCCAGAATCTTCTTCCAGACAAACCGAATCCTCCGGAAGCCTTTTTTGTTATTGGATTTTTTCTCTGCCCCGAAATGGTAAAATAAGCAAGTGAACTTCCAAGAATATGCCCTGCATCAAAAAATTCAAGCTGAACATCAGGAGCAATATACATTTTTCTGTTGTAACCAAGTGTCACAATCTGATTTGCAGCCTTTGCAACATCATCCTCACGATATATTGGTTTCCACGAAAATTTCTCACCTTTTTTTGAAGCCTGTTTTGCAAGGAATTCCGCATCACGAGCCTGAATTCTTGCGCTGTCCATCATTACAATGTTGGCAAGATCACGAGTTGCCGGAGTTGCATAAATACTTCCGCCATATCCATTTTTTGTGAGAACCGGCAGAAGCCCGCAATGGTCAAAATGAGCATGTGTAAGAACTACACTTTCAATCTTATCTGCTGCAAAATCAAAATCACGGTTTTTCTTATCTGACTCTGCACGCTTTCCCTGGAAGGCCCCGCAATCGACCATGAAACATCGTCCATCAATTTCAAGAATATGTTTGCTTCCAGTTACTTCTTCTGCTGCACCAAGTGAATAACACGTTACTGACATAGGTTCCTCTCCTTATCAAGCTAAAAAAAAACTGATTATATGAATGAAAGTAATTTAATCAGTATCCAACAGATTTTTGTGACCAAATTTGATGTTTTGGAGTTTCTATTTATTTATAGTATACTCCCAGATTTATGAAATCTCAAATTTTTTCTTTATTATCCGATATTCTATATAGATGGGATTCCCTGTAATTTAAATTTTACAAGAATTCCCACATATCATAGCACAAGAAACCAGAGAAAAAAAATGTACAAACGAAAAATAGAAAAAATGCCCGATTCCTTTGTTGTTAACGGAAAGCCCGTTTTCGGAACATTTGAAGGAAATTTAAAAAGACTGGATATTCGTGGAGTTTCACGCCCATACGGAAATTTTCCCCTTCCAAAATTCTTCACAAACCTGAGAATCAAGAGTGAGCTTACTTTCACATTCAATATTGGAGACTTTATTGGCTTTTTCAGCTTTTTTGATGCCAAGATCTTCGGATTTTCAGAAGTAGTCTTCTGGAACAAGAAAACCAATCTCAAATGGACATACCACTGCGTCATGGGACCAAGAAAACGATTTGTTCCCCACGACATGAATCATGCAACAACTTCAACTTACAGTAAAAGACGCCATGTAAAAATCAGCTGGAACAGGGAAAGAGATGCCCTTACCGTAGCTTTCAGCCTCAAGGGAGATTCAGTCCGCCCTACAGCATCAGGAAATCTGGTTGCTATTTTTTCCAATGATCAGTTCAAGGATTTAACATGTGTAAAGCCGGCTCCAACCATGAGCAAGTGTTCCGCCTCATACAACGCAGCTCTTTCACTTACAGGTTACGTTACATTGACTTCAAGAGACGGCACAAAACATGAAATGCCAGTTACCGACGGATTCTCTTTCCTTGACGTTACAAGGATATACATGAAATTCAAATCCAGCGGACAGTTTGTGCTTGGACTTGGAGAATACAAAGGCAAACTGCTTGCTTTCAGAATCTCTACAGAAAGTCAGGACGCAGTGAATCCGGACAAATACAACAGAAATGTTTTGTTCTATGATGGAAAAGTAACTCCATTGCCTTCAGTTGTGGTAACCCATCCAAATGGAATAGAAAACAATTGGATTATACAAGACTACGAAAATATGGTAGACTTATGTTTCAGTCCGGTTTCCAGAAGCACAAACAGAATCAGCATCTTGATTCTAAGATCTTCAAGAGACAGTTTATATGGAACATTTGAAGGAACCCTTATGACAGATTCTGAGGAAAAGATTTCATTCAAGTCATTCCCGGGAATTGCAGAAAGATTCCAAATCAGGCTTTAAAAAACAACCGGATAAACTTAATACGGAGGATATAATGGCAGAGGACAGACCAGCAAGAACACTTGAACCAGGTACGTTGGACAAAACAAGGCAAAACATTGGACCAATAGATGCAATTGAAGCTCTTGAAATGCAAAAAAAACTCGGCGGTGAAATTCTAAAGGAACGTTCAGCACCAATTGATACTTCCAACATGCCAAAGCGACGCAACAGAGCGGAAACAGTCATTCGTGCATCAGGCAAATCATCCAGTGACGTTGCAGCAAGCACTTCCATTTCTTCAGCATATTCAAGCAGTTCTTCATCAAGCTCAAGTCCAAAACCTGTAAAGAAAATTATGACAGACGCAGAACTCCCGGAAATTTCAGCAAGAGACTTAAAGCTCATGAACAAACTCATGATGTCTCCCGGATATGACATTAAGCCTGACTATGGTATCTTCAATTTCATCTACATGATGTCTGCAAAAAACAAGGAAAAGCTCCAGCCAAAATTTGGAAGCTATATAATTCATCGTCACGTAGAACACATGCAGGGCTTCATAAGCACCATCAAAACTTTCATTCAGATTGCCCCTGACACATACAAGGCAAAAATTGCAACTGAAACAGACCTTAAGTTCAAGTTCCTTCGCACAGTTGGAAAGTGGACCATGCGTGACATCAAGGTTCTTGCAATTGATATTGAGAATTCTGCCGATTACCTTACGCTTCCCATGCTCATTCCATTCATCAAGGCAGTATACAGACAGCTTCTTACCATATATTACATTGGCGAACAGCAGGTTTCCCTTCTTATCAAGGAAATCTACGCAGATCTTGGAAATTTTCCAAATGCAGACAAAGGAAAAATTCAGACTCTGGCAAAGCAGGCAACAACTGAATGGCTTTATGTTCATGACCAGGTAATCAAGGGTCTCTACCCGATTATCATGCGCATGTGCTCACCTGAATATGATGAATTCCCATCATTCTTCAAGTCACACATTGCAGAAATCCTCAAATTCCTGAACCTTTCAAAGTTTGATCTTCTTCTCCCTGAAAAGAAAAAGAAAGAAGAAAAAAAGGCTGATGAAAAGAAAAATGAAAAGAAAGTCGAGCACAAGATTGCAGGAGCCAAGGATGAAGTTGTTTCAATGGGAATCAAGATTCTTGAACAGCTGTTCCCAATGGCCGGATTCTCTCACCTTGAACGATACCCGGATCTTTACCCCTATTTCCAGCCTCTCTACAACTTCCCGGATGGATTCAACATGCTCCACCCCCACAACCCTCTCCAGGTAACAATGGTTCTTGTTCGCATTGTTGAAGATCTCATAAAGGGTCTCAGAAACGTTAAGTTCAATATTGAAGCTGATGAAAACCTTGCAGCCATCCAGGACAAACTCAATGATGCACTCAATGAATGGGTTTCATACCTTGAAGATCTCTTCGAGAGAAAATTCGGTGACTATCTCAAGACTTACGTAAACTCAATTTACTCGCAGAAAGATTTTGAAAATACAAAGAACGGAAGGGAAACACTGAACAATATCTATTGGCGTGCAAAGTATTACTTCCTTCCACACTACAAATTTTCTGCACCTGTTCTTCTCAAGCCCATCAATGATTCAAAAATAAAGCCTTTGTTCGGCCGCACAGACTATATCCGAACAGTATTCTCGACTCTCGTAAAGCGAATTGACGAAAACTCAACAACAAAGGGAACTGTTCTTGGAGTGCTTAACCCATGGGAAAAATACAAGTTTGACCTTTCAAACACAGTATCCAAAAGAATTGACGTACTTCTTGGAGCAAACAGAGACATTTCCGTTTCTGCAGCAACAAACGCAAACCTCATCAAGTACACACTCTGTATTATTTCCGTTCTTGACTGGTGGATCAACAATCCTACAAGCCCAGCCTACCTGAGTGATCCAAAGGATATTTACAGAATCAGTGAAAAAGACGGGGCTCCATTGTTCTCCGTAGATGTAAGGACTGACCAGAACCAGCTTTTTGCCGAAGGCGTAAAGAAAGCCATAGCTGCAAAAAAGTCAAAGTAAAATCCTTCATTTCCATATACCCAAAAAAAAGAGATTCATGTGGCAAGCACGTGAATCTCTTTTTTTTTTCACAAGTTATTATTCTGCATCATTAACCGTAACATCATCTGTGTTCAGTTTAACCACCTTCTTCTTTCTGAATGCATAGAGGGTATACAAAGCACCAAACACAGCAAGAACAATACCAAGGATTCTTATAATCCGAACTCCAAAATCCGCTGGAAGAATAAAAAGGAATACGGCAATCAAAATAGAACACATGATTTCAACAAGAAGATTCTTCTTGCTTTCAGGTGCCCCGGACAATCTTGAAAGCATAACAAATCCCAGGATTGCTGAAACAACAAGATAGCATCCAAGAACAACGAGCAGAAGCTTTACCACCCGCTGAATAATATCTGCCATGGCAAAGGGGAAAATCACAGCAACAAGTCCCGCTATAAGTCCAACCAGGCTTCTGACAATCACAGTCTTTCTGAAAGCACTGTCATCCGAAAGGATTCTTACTGACTTAAGCGAATAAAAACTGTTCACAATAGCACTAACACCAAGAAGCACAACGATTACTTCAAGGCTGGCCTCTGGATTCACTGCAACCAAAAGACCAATAATAGCTGTCAAGATTCCAAGAATCACGTTTCCGCGCATATTACGAAACCTCCATTTTACTATGATTTCTTTTCTTCCATTTCCACCACAATCTTCCCATCAACTTCTTCAATCTTAGTTATGGTAAAGACATTATAGTTTCCAGGAGCCTTCTCCACATCAGAAGACGGCGAAGTAAGCCAGGTATCATATTCATACCAGCTGTCAAAAGTTCTTGTCATATATTAATTATACTGCTTTTTCTTCAAAAAATCACCCTTCATTATTGAATATGTTTCGATCGTTTTCGAGTATGAACATCTGTGTCTTTGCAGGTCCTGGTCCGGCAATTTCCATAACAGATCTTTCGTATCGGGTTTAAGAAAATGACAAGTTAAAGGCATGTTTTCCAGATAAATTACTGATTTATTAGTTTGCGTTTTTTCAATTTCAATTTTATAATCTTATAATATGATTTCAGTTAAAAAATTAGTTGAGTATTATGAAGAACTGTTTCCAATATCGGAACAGCAAAAAGTATTTTATGAAGAACTGACAAAAGACTACAATAAGCCCGTAAAATTTCTCAGATTTGGATGCGGAACTGGAACTTTTGAATCATACCTTTCAAAACTGGGCCACGACGTTACAGGTGTAGACATATACAATGATTTCCTGAACTCGGCAAATTTAAGAAAGCGCAATCAGCTCATGGCCATCAGATTTTTCCAGATGAACTACTCGGATGCCTCAAAATATCTGGGAAAAGGATTCTACAACGTAATATCAATTCTCAACAGCCGACTTTTTGACTTTCAAACCCGCGATGAAATTCTGAACTTCCTGAAATCCTGCAGAATTCTCCTGGCACCAGGTGGAAAAATCATTGTAGAGCATGTAAATTTTGACGCATTCGAGGGAATCAGCTTCATACAGTTTCCTGTAAGAGAAAGTGTAAGGGCAAAACTTTACAGTGAAATCACAAACTCACGGGACGAGCAGGAATTCACAATGAAACTGGAAAATGGATCTGGAAAAATTTCAACAATTGTCGATAATTATCCCATCTACAAGATGAGACCAGGTGAACTGGTAGAAATTGCCCGTGAAGCCGGATATAAAAAAACAGAGCTCTTTGCAGGATTTTCAAAGAGCCCTTTCTTGGGAAAAGAAGCAAAATTTACGGCTATAATCCAGTAGGAAGCTAGTTGATCTTCCAGCGATTTCCATCCTTAACAAAGCGGGATGCATTCACTTCAAGGAAGCGTCCGTCTTCCCCCATCATCTTTACCATGGATGTAATCAGATTAACCTCAGAAACCCTGAAATTTGTTCCGTCATAGAACAGCTTGATTCCTTCATTTGGCAGCTTTTTTCTTGCTTCGGCATACCAGTCATATTCGTAGCTGAGGCAGCACAAAAGCCTTCCGCACTGGCCGCTGATCTTCATGGAATTAAGACTCAAATTCTGATCCTTAGCCATACGAATGCTTACGGGCCTAAGCTTGTCACTTACACAGTTACAGCAATATGGACGGCCACAAACACCAAGACCGCCAGTTATCCGGCTCTCGTCCCTCACACCAATCTGGCGCAACTCAATTCTCATCTTGAAAATCGAAACAAGATCCTTAACCAGTTCGCGGAAATCAACTCTATTGTCACTTGAGAAGAAGAAAAGAGCTTTTGGTTCACCAACAAGAAAATGAACGGCAACAAGCTTCATATCCAGATGATGCTGTGACACTTTTTCGCGGAATGTATTGAATGCATCCTTTTCAGTCTGCTTGTATTTCTCTGCTTTTTCAAGATCGTCTTCAGTTGCAACTCTTTCAATCTGAACAACATCCGAAGGCTTGATTCCAACCGGAACCTTTGACTCGCCCATAACAAGTGCAAGATCAAGTCCATAGCGGGTTGGAACAATAACACTTTCACCGGCATTAAGTTTCTTTCCTTCAGGTGGAGTAACATAAATTCCTTCAAATGAATAAACCAGCTTTACCTTATACAAATTGGAAGGGAAAACAAAACTCTTGCTTTCCTCGCTGTCACTTTCATAGTTATCTTCGAGAGAAGAAAGGTCTTCTGATTCTGTATCTATATCTTTTTCAAAAATGTCTGACATATTATCCTCATTCTATCAATTAAGTTGCCATCAAGTCTACCAACAATCCCCTGATTTCATCTATGTCCGCAAGGAGCCTGAGAGCTTTTCTATGGCTTTCATTCATGGGACTCATGATATATCTGGCCATTTCATCAAGCTTTTCATTGATCACAACAATCTTGACTTTCGGATCACCGCGTCTTCTTCCAATGCCATCCTTTTTCCTGATGTCATAGGAATTCTTCACCACAAACTTCATGAACTGCGTGATTTTCTTTCTGTAATCAGCATATTCGGCAGGAGTCTGATGCTCTCTCAAAACATCAGCAGCTATATCAGCAGCGTCCCGAAGATAGATTGCAGCTTCTTCAACATCCATTTCTGCAATCTCAGCCGGAAACCCTTCCCTCACAAGTTCCATTTCACGCCTGGATTTTTCAAAGGCATTGGCAAACATCTTCTTCTTTGACTTGTCTGCCTTTTCTGTTTTTTCCTTGCTTTGGGCTTGAGCATTCTGAACTGCAAGTGTCTGGGCCTGGGCAAAATATAGGTTTGAATTTAGACCTTCAACACCCATAACTAGATCCTGAATGACTTTGAAGAAATGGCCTTAATGTTTTCCCATTCATCAATTGAATTCTCGTACTTTTCATCATCAGAAAGAGAAATACAATGACCGTGAAGAAGAACATTCTCGTCTGCCTGGAGTTTTTTTGTCTGAATGTCGCCGATTACAGCACTTGTGGAAAGAAGATGAACATATTCAGGAGCCGTAATGTTGCCTTTTATGATTCCACCAACTGTTACAGATTTTGCCGTAACATTACCATTGATTCTGGCATTTTTTCCGACAATGAGATTTCCCGTTGTCTCAAGATTCCCGTCCAGATCGCCATCAATTCTGGCAAATCCAGCAATCTTAATATCACCCTTGACAACTGATTCAGCACCAAGAATGCTGTTTATGGAAATATCGTCGTTTACTATAGCCATTTATTTTACGTTAATGAATTTTGCAGGGTCTACTACATCGGATCCAACGTGAACTTCGTAATGAAGGTGAGGACCAGTTGAAATACCAGTGTTTCCGATAGTACCAATAATCTGTCTCTGGGTAACAGTGTCACCCTTTTCAACAGTAACTGTATTAAGATGAGCATAGCGGGTATAGATACCATGCTTGTGCTTGATGATTACATAGTTACCAAAGTCTTCGCTGTATTCAACGGTAACAACCTGACCGTTTGCAGTGGCAATTACAGGATCTCCTGTTCTCCATGTACTAAAGTCAAGTCCCTTGTGAATATACCATTGATGTGTGAGAGGATGTTCATTCTGTCCGAATTCCATTGATATGTGACCAATACCATTTTTGATAGGCCATACATTCGGAATATCAGAGAAAAGAGTCCCCTGGTTTTCAAGCATTTTTCCAATCTGCTCAACCGGGTGAATTGAATTCTCAAGATATGCAGTAAGCTGCTTGATATCTGAAGTTTCCTTGAGAGAACCAGAAGTAACATCCTGTGTGCTGAAAAGTGAAGAAAGATCCGAATTGTGTCCGGTTTTCTTTGAAGTGGAAGAACTCTGGCTGATACCAAGAATTGAAAGTGACTGGCTCAATGATGACTGAAACCTTTTTGCTGCCTGAAGAAGATTGTTGTTTTCATCACGAAGTTCATCAAGGCTGGCAAGTGTTTCCTTGTTTTCTTCATAGAGTCTTGAAACTTCTGCTCCGGCTGCCATTGTCTGATGATTGAAATAAACAAAAGAACAGCCAACACCAACAACAATGAGGAATGTAAGTGCAATGGCAAATACATTTGTCTGGAAACTGTAAACCTTGCCCTGAGAATGTGGAACAATCATGAGAGTAAGCTTTCCGTCAAAGAACTTGAATACGCCGCCCAAGGCACCTGCCACAGAATGCATTCCTGCACTCACCCTGTGCACCAAACGAGAGACTATGTTCTTTTCAAGACGCTTGTACTTACGAGTTCTCATTTTTCCTCATCAAATTTCCTGCAACCACGAAATTCCAAAACTGAACATGATTCCAGGACGTTAAGTATAACAAAGACAATATCTTCTGTCAAATTAGTCCACTTATATAGGAATAAAACACACTGAACAGAAACCTGCCCGGTATAATTCCTATTTTTCCAAAATAATTTGACTTGAAAAAACTAATATGTTATTCTTGAATTATATTATCGGCATAAACCCGAGATTTTTTTAGTTTCCTCTGGCCTTTCCAGACGGAATTTTACAAGAAAAATAACCACCCAAAAGGAAAAATACCATGCAATTTTTTGATACTCATGCCCACATAGGGTTGATTTATGACAATCCTATCGAACAGTTACGCGTTATTCAGAAAGCAAAGCAGGCTGGCGTAACAAGAATAATCAGCATCAACAACAGTCTCCATGACTTCAAGAAGGAATATCCGATCCTCAAGTCACAGAAGGGAATTTTCCACGCAGTTGGTGTCGGCCCGTCTGAAGTAACTAATCCTGGACCGGACTGGATCAAAACAATCGAAGACAGCGTGAAGCTTCCAAATGTTGTTGCCATCGGAGAAACTGGACTTGACTACTTCAAGCAGTACGGGGACAAGAGACAGCAGATTGAGCTTTTCATTCAGCAGCTTGAACTTGCACAAAAGCATTCACTTCCTGTAATCATCCATAACAGAAATGCAGGACAGGATATTTTTGAGATTCTCAAGGACCGCCTTCCAGAAAAGGGAGCCATTTTCCACTGCTACAGTGAAGATGCAGCCTACGCAAAACAGTGCCTTGATGCAAACATGAACGTGTACTTCTCCTTTGCCGGAAACCTCACATACAGGAACGCAAGAAACCTCCACGAAACTGTGATGAACATTCCTCTGGACAGGGTTCTCATTGAAACAGAAAGTCCTTTCATGATTCCTGCTGAATACCGCGACAAAAAACGCACAATGCCAGAATACCTGCCGTCAACAGCAAAATTCCTTGCCGACATGCTTGAATCTGACGTTGAAAAAATTGCAGCCCAGCTCTGGACAAACAGCTGCAAGGTGTTCGGACTGCCGGAAGAATAACAAATGGAACTATTCCACCCCGTAGACATAGGCCCCCTTCACCTGGACGGAAACCTGTTTCTTGCGCCAATTGCAGGATACAGTGACAGGGCATTTCGTTCCCTTTGCGTTGAATGCGGGGCTTCTTTCTGCACAACTGAAATGGTATCTGCAGAAGCCCTTGTAAGAAAAAACCAGAAAACCGATTCACTCATGAAACGCTCTCCAAACGAAAAAGCTTATGCAGTACAAATCTTTGGAGGAAAGGCAGAAACCATGGCTCAGGCAGCCAGAATAGTCCTCGAAAAAACTGACTGTGAATGCATCGACATAAACGGAGGTTGCCCGGTTCCAAAAATCGTCAAAACCGGAGCCGGAAGCATGCTCTCAAAGGAACCGGACAGACTTCTTGCAATCGTAAGCTCGGTAAAAAAATCAGTTGAAGAATACTGCAGTGAACACCCGCAGCGAAAAATTGTTCCGGTTACGGTAAAAATCAGGAGCGGATGGGATTCATCTTCAATAATGTGGAAAGAATGCACTCAGGCAGCACTTGAAGCCAGAGCAGATGCCATTACAATCCACGCAAGAACCAGGGCTCAGGGTTACTCCGGAAAAGCAGACTGGAATCTTCAGGCAGAAATGGTTGACTTTGTAGCCGGAAGAATTCCTGTATTTGGTTCAGGAGATGCATTCACCCCGGAAGATGCAAAAAGGATGCTTGAAGAAACCCGTTGCGATGCCGTAATGTTTGCCCGCGGTGCCATGGGAGACCCTTTCCTTTTTTCAAGAACAATCCAGTACCTGACAAAAGGATCCTACGAAACCGAAACTCCAAAAGAAAGAATAGCCGCCGGATTCCGTGAACTGGCAATCAACATTGAGGAACAGGGTGAATTAGGCGCATGTCTTCAGATGAGAAAAAAATTCTGTGCATACAGTTCCGGGCTCCAGGGAGGTGCCAGACTCAGAGCCAGAATCGTAGAAGCAAAGACACAGGAAGAATACAGAAGCATTTTCGAGCAGTACATTTAGGGCAATATTTTGAATGCAATTGATTATTTCCATTAATGTCAATAAAATGGAAGAACTATGTCTTTTTTACAGAAACTCATCAATTTGATTCAGTCACTGTTCCAGTCATCATCACCTGAATCACAGCAACGTCAAGTTGTAAAAAAAATTGAGGCTGAACTAAGAAATATTGCACCAAATCTCTACAAAAACGGACTCATTCAGGTAAATTTTGCCGAAACTCTCAGAGTTCTTTTTGACAACACAAAAGTCATTTCAGATATACTTGCAGATTCATTCTGCTCCACAAACCTGGACACACAAAGACGCTACGAGGAACAGCTCCTTCTCACAGGATTTGACAAAGAAGCCCATGAAGTACTGGAAAGCTTTGCATCTCCCGACAGAAAAAAAGAAGCCATGCAGGCCCAGACACTTTCACGATTTTTTGAAGCAGAACACAGAAAACTTGAAAAAGTCGTCAAGCAGCTAAACAGCATTGAATTCATAAAGATTGACCTTACATTCGACAAACTGCACCAGCTCTATGATATCTGCAGATTCAACTACATGACTGCACTCAAGCTCTTTGATCCGGCATTCTCAACAAACCTGAACTATGAGCCTGTATTCCAGGGAGTCCCTATTGACCTCATGGAAAATTCACTTCTTGACCTCTATTACGTCATTGTTGACATGGACATTACAAACTCAACATTCAATGCACTTCTGGCTCTGTACAAGCTTCAGAATGCAGGATTTGTAACAGATGAAAAGGCAGAAGAACTAAAGAAAAGCTGCAAGAAAATACAGAGCATCGTAAAGCATATCTTCACAAAAGAAACACTCATGCTCATGCTCAGAATTGCAAAGAAAAATGCAGAATTTGTTCCAGACAAAGCAACATACAAAGGCAACTCAAGGCAAAAATACGCTGACTATCTTGAAAGCAGGTTCCGGGTTGATGAAAACCGCCTCAAGTCAGAAATTCAGGATGAAGCCATAAATTCTGAAATCAATCAGATTTTTGGACAGATCCAGCTGGTGAGCGTTGTAGGATACAGCAAGGACCTGGACAATCAGCTCAAGCAGAGCACGGCATGTTCCTTCACATGGACACTTCCTATGCAGATTCTCAAGAACTTCGTTCAGATTTTCTACGAAAATCACGTAAAGCCTCTTCTCAACGATATTGTCATCGAAGGTTTCTTCAACAATGCCGCATACAAATCTGAATTCTCTGCAATGGTATTTGCATGCAACGAATCCATCGAAAGAATTACGGCATTTGAAAAGAAATTTGCAAGAAACGCACCATTTGATGAAGCCAACATCATTTCTCTCATCCGTGACAGCCACAAAGATCCGGCCTTTGAGCAGACTCTTAAAGACACTGTAGACAAAATCAACAGGACAGCAAAAGAACTGATTCAGACAGAAACAACAAACATATTCCAGCTTTACAAGACAATCAATGACATCCTCGTTGAAACAAAGAAACCAAGCTCAGAAATCATCACAAACCTTAAGGTACTCATGATTTCGTCAAGAAACAGAGAGAATTCAGAGTTCATGGAAAACACAAACCAGCAATGGAAAATATTCCTTGAAATAATGAAGAATTATGTTATAATTGGTAATATAGAGAAAAATCCTAAATGAAAAAAACTCGCGGAAACCGCAAAAGCGAAAAAAGAGCAGACGGGGAAAAACAGGAAATATTTAAACAACCTGAAGTCCTCGTTGATCTTGAAAAAAAAGAAAACGAAACAATTGCTCAGTTTGAAAAGCATCTCTACGACCTGGAGCAGATGCTTGAAATTTCCCGATCTTTTTGTTCAACTCTGGAATTAAAATCACTCATTGAATCAATTCTTTACATTGCCATGGCACAGATGCGTGTTACCGGTGCAGGTCTCTTTGTTATTCCCAGCATTGATTCAGATGACTACTACCTTTCTGACTATTACTCAGGACTTGAAATCGACCAGAATATTGAATACAAAATCAGCAAGACATCTCCATTAACTGATTTTTTAAGTGCATCAAAAAAAGTATACACAATCGAAGAACTTAGAGAAAACCTTCCAGAATGCAAGGACATTGACATGCTGGAATCCCTCAACCCATCCCTTATTGTTCCACTTCACCTCAAGAACAGAATTAACGGCATTCTTTTCATGGGTGAGCGCATTTTCATTGAAGGATTCTCTTCTGAATACAACGACTATGAACGAAACGAAATTTCAACCATTGCCTCACTTGCTTCGGTTGCAGTCCATAACGCATCACTTATTGAGCAGTCATCCACAGACATGATGACCCACCTTAAGCTCAAGTACTATTTCTTCAACATGCTTGAAGACAAGCTTGATGCCGCATGCTCACAGGGTCAGAATATCGCCGTTGCCATGTTCGACATAGACTTCTTCAAAAAATTCAACGATACCTACGGACATGCCTGCGGTGACTACGTTCTAAAATCAGTTGCAAAAATCATTAAGAGCAATATTCGTGAAGAAGACATGGCTTCCCGATACGGTGGAGAAGAATTCACAATCATGCTCTGTGACACAAACGAACAGGAGGCTCTGCTTGTTGCAGAAAGAATACGCAAGAGCATCGAAGAAACTGATTTCTTCTATGAAGACCAGCATCTTCACGTAACAATTTCCGGTGGAATTGCAACATTTGACTCAGAAAAAAATCCTGTTCTGTCGGCAAAAGCTCTTGTTGACCAGGCAGACAAGGCTCTTTACGTTTCAAAAGAAAACGGACGAAACAGAATCACTGTAAGCAATCCGGAAGAAAAGTAAAATTGAACTTTCTTAGAAAACCTTTCAGCTACACTTATTTTAACGCCACGCTCAAACTTGTTATTATCAATGCATTAGTCTACGCACTGACATTTTTTCTTCCATTTGTGAAAGTCATCCTGGGGCTTTCCTTTGACGGAATCTACCTGCACTGGTACTGGCAATTTGTCACAAGTCTATTTGTTCACGGCAACATGCCTCACATACTGGTAAACATGCTAACCCTATTCTGCTTTGGAACCGTCGTTGAACGCGCAATGGGTTCCCGGGAATTTCTTCTGTTCTATTTTGTCTGCGGCATTCTTGAAACCATAGGATCCATGGCAATCTACTACATCCTGCGGCAACCGGTTTTCCTCATAGGTGCCAGCGGTGCTATCTATGCAATTCTTTTTGCATATGCAGTCATATTCCCGAAAAACAAAATTTATATCTGGGCAATAATTCCTGTGCAGGCTCCGTTACTTATTGTCATTTATGCTGTTATAGAATTAGGAAGCCAGATATTTGGCTTTAAGACAGGAATTGGTCATATCTCACATCTTTTGGGATTGTTTTTTGCATGGATTTACCTTGTCGTAAGAATGGGGATTCATCCCCTTAAGGTTTGGAGAGACGCATACAGACGATGAAAAAGATTGCATGCCTGCTGATTTTCTTAGGACTATGCTTCTGCTGGCAAACCACTGCACAGGAACCAGAGCAAAAGGAACAGATTAGACTTCAAATTTGGTCTGACCTGGACCCTTATCCCGGAAGTTTTGACAACTCAAAGGAAACTGAAAAAAATCCGGCGGCTGATGATGAATTCCACAAGATTTATGGCTATGCAATTGAAAATTCCAAGAAAATTGCACCATACCTAATGGCAGGAATGCTTGAAGGATTCAACTTTGAGTACACACCCTACGACAAAAAACGCAGGGTGGATGAATTCTGGACCTTTAGTGCCATTGAAAAACTGAACCAGAAAATCAACAAACTGGAATACAAGAATCCAATTGTTGAAGACGGAAAACTCATAAGCTGGGTTTACTGCAACAGAACCGCCGCACAGATCCGGAAGTTCGAGGCATGGACATCAATCGTTCATCCAAGAGTAAAAGGCAAGGGCAGCGGCAAGCTGGAAGACGGATTTGAAGGAATCAGGGAAGCCTGCAGTAATGCGGCAAAATCTGCAGTACGTGAATACTGGAGAACACTGATCAAGAACAAACCAAAGGAAATATCTGGAAGATTGTTACTTATACGCAATCCCAGAATTTATATTAGGGACGGCCAATATTTTGTTGACCTTGATTTTTTCTTGGAAACTGATAGAATAGTTTCGTATTCTATTTACTGAAAATAGTACACAGGAGGACAAATTTTTATGAAGAAAATTTTAGCTTTAATGACAGCACTTTTTATCGCAGGCATGTCTTTCGCACAAACATCAGCAGACCCAACAGCACAGGGAACAGACAGCTATGCAGACACAAAGACTCGCATTATCAAGGTTGAGGATAAATACGCAGACCAGCATGTTAAGGCAAAGACTGTAGACCTGCAGATGGAATACACTCCACTTACCGGCGACGTTATCTTCTACTACGTATGCATGCAGTCAAGCTATGATCAGGGTGAAGCAATGAACACAGCTATGGCAGTTTTCGAAGACTTCGCACTGGAAAACAAGTACAAGCACTATGTTTACACAAAGAAGGACAAGTCGCATCCTTACAAAGATGAACGTGGTATCAAGATGATGAGATACACATCACGCGTTCGCTTTACAAGATAAGTTCCTCTTTTATCTGGTGATTATCAGGTGCCTTGATTCCTGAAAATTGCCTTCCAGACCACAAAACATTCTGAAAGCAAAACAGTTTCTTAGAGTGTCTTGTGGTTCATTATTTTTTTTGGGCATTCCCCTAATTCATTCTTAACGGAAATTAAAAATGGCAGACTTAAAATCATTCATCAAAAACCTTCATCCCCTTGAAATTAAAGTTCTTCTGAAATACACAGAAAAGGACGAGCTTACATCAGAAAGGCTCCAGAAAGAACTTGATTATAAGGAAGGTCACGCAAACCAGGCATTCAGCTGGCTTAGTGGAAAAGAGCTCCTCAAGGAAGTTCGCCGTACACCACACACTTATTATGAACTCACTGACTTCGGACGTAAAATTCTTGCAGAAGGATTTGCCGAGGAAAAAATCATAAATTACCTCAAAGACAACGGACCTAAGACATTGCCGGAAATTGCATCTGGAACTGGTCTTGAAAACAAGGACGTTGGATCTGCTTTCGGTGGATTGAGCAAGGATGGAGTTCTTGCAATGAACGCTGAAAAGAAAGCAGAATACACAGGTGCTGCTATTCCTGCACGTTTTGCTGTTGCAAGGGAACTCATGGCAATGGCTTCAAAGGCTGAAAACAATCAGCTTGACGCATCCAATCTTTCAAAAGAACAGAACGAAGCAATGGCCGGCCTCACAAAGAAGCGCGGTATTTCTGAAACTCCATTCAAGACAATTGAACGCGAAACAGTAGGATACAAGCTTTGTGAAAAGTTCAAGGAAATTGCTCAGGCCCTCAAGGAAGCCGGAATTACCGGAAAGGAAATCGGTGAAATCACACCTCAGATGCTTGCTTCCGGAGAATGGAAGAAAGGTACATTCCGTGGATACAATATTGCAGTTCCTCCAGCACGAATTATTCCTGGACGTACAAATCCATACGTTCAGTTCCTTGAAAGCGTTAAGGACAAGCTTTGCTCCCTCGGTTTCCAGGAATTTGACGGTCCACTTGTAGAAACAGAATTCTGGAACGGAGACGCCCTGTTCATGCCTCAGTTCCATGCTGCACGTGATATTCATGACGTATACCGCCTGAAGAATCCTACCCATGCCAAGTCAATTGAAGAACCTTTCTTGAGCAATGTAGCTGCAGTTCATAGAAACGGTGGAAACACTGGAAGCCGCGGATGGAACTACGATTTTGACAACGAATTCACTCGCCGCCTTATCATGAGAAGCCAGGGAACAGTTCTTTCAGCACATCAGCTTGCAAAGGCAGAAATCCCTGGAAAATACTTTGGTATTGCACGCTGTTTCCGTTATGACAAGGTTGATGCCACACACCTTTCAGACTTCTACCAGACAGAAGGAATCATTCTTGGTGACGACGTTAACCTGAGAAACCTTCTTGGCATGCTTGAAATGTTTGCAGTTGAAATTGCTGGTGCAACAGAAGTTAAGTACGTTCCTGGTTACTTCCCATTTACTGAGCCTTCAATTGAAGTTCATATTAAGCATCCTAAACTCGGATGGTTTGAGCTCGGTGGATCGGGTATTTTCCGACCAGAAGTTACAAAGGCCATGGGAATTGATGTTCCAGTTCTTGCATGGGGTATCGGAATTGACCGTATGGCTCTCATGGCACTTGGCTTGAACGACTTGCGTGAATTGTTCTGCGAAGACGTTGAACGTGTTAGATTGCGAAAAGCAAAATTCTAGATTTACATTAAGCTGAATAATTGCCTAACAGTATATATCATGTTACAATATACACTGTTAGGTTTTTTTTTGAATTTGAGAGTTATACATGGCAGAAGAAGTACAATCTAGAGAAAATCCAGTATTCGGGCGAAAAATTTTTTTCATAAACGCGTCATTCCTTATTAAGGAAGTAGTTAAAAATCGTATCCGTGAACGTGAATACGAAGCCTACTTTATTGAAAACTGGAGAGATGCAAAAACCGTACTTGCAGCAAATCCCGGCTCAATTTGCCTGATTAACCTTGACCACGTGAATAAAGATTCTCTTACTGTAATTCAGTATCTTAACTTCATTCTTTCATGCGAAAAAGATGAAAAAGTTTCTTCAACCTACTTTGGAGTCATGTCCAGCAACACTTCTCCGAGACAAATGAATCTTTTCTTTTTCAACACACAGCTTCCAGCAGGTTATGTTCCGGTTTCTCCAAACAAAGACGATCTTACAGAAACTCTTACTGCAATCCTGGATATTAATGGTGCCATGGGCCGAAGAAAATTCATCCGAGCATCCTGTGATGTTTCAGGATCAATGTACATTAAATTTAACTTCAATGGTTCAGAAGTAGCACTTCCACTGGTTGACTTTAGTTCCGTTGGTATTGCATGCCGCATTCCGGAAAAACAGATTGAAAACTTCCCGGACAATACTCTTCTTTCAAACGTAAGCCTTTACCTTTACGGGGAAACCCTTAAGATAAGCCTCGTTGTATTGAAACATTTCGAGCGAAACGGAGAATATTCACTCATTACAATTCTTGGAAAAGACACTTTGCCTGAAACACGAAAAACAATCCGAAACTATGTGTTCAGAGTACTTGAAAATAAAGTTGACGGACAGATTGCTGCAGGAAAACCAGATGAAACTGAATATTCAGACAAGATCGGAAAGAAAATGATTGTTGATATGGACAGTCTTCCTGCAAGTGAAGAGGACACAGAAGTTCCAACCCTGGATCTTGAAGAAATATAGAAACAGCCCCAATCTTATTTTTCTGCAATAAATTCTTTCCCTATCAGGAATGATTCCATTTCTTCATCTGTAAATTCTTCTGGATGCCTGCAGATAACACACGCAACTCGGCTCATGACACTTCCTGGATTCTTGTTTACAAAGTCTCCCTTGTTCTTGAAAACAAATTGCTTACCTTCAAGCAGATTATAATTATCATTCATTACATAGCCGTTTACAACAGGCAGGTAGTTTACCATGGCAGGAAAATTTTTGGAATCAGGAGAAATAATTTCTTTATGGCTAAAAGCATTTGCATAGACGTTTTCAAATTCAGAAAACAATTCTTTCATTCCGCCGCCAATCCTGGATGCAAAATCAATTGGAACAAAATCCTTTTCTGATGAATCCTGAATAAAATCAAATTGAGCAAATGAAATGTCATCCTTTTCAAAAAGTTCATTGCACCAGTTTTCAAGACACATGCATATTTTTTTTGACGCCGGAACAACCTGAACAACTAGGGCACAAGGCTTATTGTTTATAATCACGGTTTTTTTTCGGCATACACGGACAACAAAAAAATTTCCTGCATTCACAAAACAATCAGCACTGTATTCAACACCATGATTTTTTTCCGTGATAATGGCAGGGCAGGCAGGAATGTTCATTATCCTCACAACCTTGTTTCTGATGCTTTGAGTCTGACGAATAAATTCTTCCATCATGGAAATATTTTTCTGATCAACAATTTCAACGCCGTAGCTGGACAAAAGGCCTTCAGGTTTTATGACTACACTTCCACCATTATGGACATAGGACCTGGCTTCTTCAACTGACGCAAATAACCCTGGTACCCGGAATTTTCCCAGAAATGAATACAGCTTTGACTTTGACCTGCTTGCTTCAAGGGCCTTTCTGCTAATCCTGCACCTTTCCTGGTTTTCAATGCACCAGGAAATCCAGTATTCAGTGAGGGGAACAACAACACCGTCATTTTCATCAACGGCATCAGCAAAAACTACTGGAAAATCTGAATGCCAGTATTTTTTCATGAATGGAGCATCGTAAAATTTTATCTCAAAGCCGGATAAAAGAGCCTGCCGCATGATTTCTTCATGACCAAACAGAGACACGGCTCCTGCAAGAACTATTTTCATTTTGCAAAAACTTCTTTTATCAATCCTGAAATGGACTCAATTGCCACTGCACCCGATTCTTTTTCCGGCACAAAGCATCGTTCAAAACCCAGTTCCCTGGAAGCCTTTATTCTATGTTTCTGTTTTGTAACGGGACGAATTTCTCCTGCAAGACTGAGTTCACCGATGATCACGCTTTTTTCTGGAACCGGTATATCCGTTCGGGCAGAATACAACGCTGCAGCAAGGGCAGAGTCAATTGCACTTTCTGTAAGTCTTACTCCACCTGCAACATTTATGTACAAATCCTGATCGCTGAATCTGATTCCGGCTCTTTTTTCAAGAACTGCAGCAACCCTGCTTACTCTTGCGCTGTCAATTTTTTCAGAATAAACTCTGTTCAAACTTGCCTTCGCAGGAACCGTCAATGCCTGAATTTCTACAACAAATGCACGGCTTCCTTCAAACACGCAGACACATGCAACTCCAGCCGGAATGTTTCCTGACCTTCGTGTTATGAACAATGAACTTGGATCAGCAACACACTTTAGCCCCGTTGAATCCATTTCAAACAGGCCCAGTTCATCTATGCTTCCGAATCGATTCTTCTGTGCTCGAAGAAACCTGACTTCATCACTTGAACGTTCAAATGAAAGAACAGTATCAACCATGTGCTCAAGACTTTTTGGGCCGGAAATTGATCCATCCTTGGTAACATGTGCTGTCATAAACAAAACCGAATCTCGTTCTTTTACCCATCCAATCAATTCATTGGAGCAATACTTAAGCTGATTTACAGTTCCAGGAACAATGCCGGCTTCCACCGAGTAAACGGTCTGGATCGAATCAATTATGACAGCAAGAGGATTCAATGCATCAAGGGCATCCAGAATATCTTCAAGACGAGTGGTACATAATATTTCCATCTGATCAACATTAAGACCCAGTCTCACGGCACGACCCTTTATTTGTGAGGCAGACTCTTCCCCGGAAACATAGAGAATTCTACCCTTTCCAAGCATTGCAGCCGCAGTCTGAATAAGCAATGTTGATTTTCCTATGCCAGGTTCACCACCGATCAGGATTGCACTTCTCTTGGTTGCTCCTCCACCCAGAACACGATCAAATTCTTCAATTGAAGTTGATATTCTGTTCTCATCCTGAACAGTAATTTTTGACATGGGAACAGGCTTCATTTTTACACTGGTTCCGTTGGAAGCTATCTTAACTGAAGCCACATTTGGATCAACAAGGCATTCTTCAAAAGTATTCCAGCCGCCGCATTCGGGACATCTCCCCAACCAGGCAGGCTGAGTATAAGAACAAGAAGAACATTTATATACAACTGAGTTTTTTCTTTTCATTGCCATACTTACAAAATGGTACTTATTTTCTCTTCCTTCATCAAGTTACCGTCTCAACCTCATTACTATATATATCCGCGGAAAATCAAAAATGTAAAAAGCACGAAAGAAAATTACATTTATCCGAAAATATCCTTAAAATTGCATTTTTTGAAAATAACATTTATAATTGATATATGAGACTTTCGAATAAATTTTCTTTGACTAGAATTATTTTGGCTCCTGTTATTTTCATCATATATAATCTTCCAAAATGGATGAATTGGGAATCAACTTCACTTCCATCTGTTATTGCCATTTGTGCAGCAATTCCAATTCTTGCCTTTGCTGAGCTGACTGATTATTTTGACGGACACTATGCACGCAAGCACAATGAAGTTTCAGATTTTGGAAAAATGTTTGACCCCTTTGCAGATGTTTTCCTTCACCTTTCCATGTTCACCTGTTTTGTTTTTGATGGATACATGCCGGTTGTCTGCTATGTTCTTATCTTCTACAGGGAATTCAGCCAGAACTTTCTCAGAATGGTTGCAGCAAAAAGCGGAACAGCAATTGCAGCCAGAAAAGGTGGAAAGGTCAAGACAGTATTTTACGTTGCAACCTGCTTTGTTGTTCTTATTCAGGAACTAATTATCCGTACCGGACTAAACACTACCCTCGCCCTAAACATGGATATATTCAAATATGTTGGATGGGGATTTGCCGGAGTCTGTGTTATTCTTGCATACTCATCATTTATTGATTACATAAAAAACTTTGGCGGTTTATTGAAAGAATCAATGTGAACGAGCAATAAAATGAGAAGAAAGAGAGTTGCACTTGTTGTTGATTATGCGGAAACCGAGTATTCACAACGACTTATCAAGGGAGCATTAAAGTTCACCAGCAAGAACGACATGGAGCTGGTTGTATTCCCAATCGGAATTATCAATTCTAAGAGCTACAGCCACGAATACCAGAACCTGTCCATTGCTTCTCATATCACAAAAAAAAATATTGACGGCATCATTTTCATGACTGGTGGAATGATGCACACTATTACCCGCGAGTACCTTCATTTATACCTTAAGTCATTTACCGGCATTCCGGTTGTTACCATTGGATGCGAATTTGATGACATGCCATGTGTTATCCATTCCTGCGAAAAATCAATGGAAAAACTCGTTGAGCACCTTATTCTCAAGCACAAGAAAAAAAAATTTGCACTCATGAGCCTTGCAGGAAACTCTACAGAAGCAAAAGTAAGGGAAACAGTTTTCAGAAACACTCTAAAAAATCACGGAATCAAATTTGACGAGAAAAAACTTTTGCAGGGTGACTTTACCTATGACAGTGCATCTGTTGCCATGAAATCCTACTATGGCCGAAACAAAAAATTTGATTTTGATGCACTTGTATGCCTTAACGATGAAATGGCCTACGCCTGCATGGACATTCTTCACAGCCACGGAATAAAAATCCCACAGGATATTATTGTCACAGGATTTGATGACGAACTTCATTCAGTTTGCATTTCACCATCCCTAACAACAATCAACCAGAACATTGAAAAACAGTCATACGAGGCGGCAAAAATTCTTCACTGCATCTTCAACAAGCAGCCTTATCCTATGAAGAAGACTACCACATCCACAGCATTGTTCAGGCAGTCGTGTGGATGTGTTTCTGCAAAAGACAAACCATGGATTTCACTTAACTCCAGGGGTATCCAGACAAATACATCAACATCCAGTGAATCAGAAGAAATGAACCGATGGCTGGGAAACCGAAACATGTATTTTCAGGCTGTTCAAGTCTTTTCCAATCTCAAGATCAATCTTTCTCTCCAGGAATTAAGGGGCAGAATCAGCTTTGACTTAAGGCGATTTGACATTCCGGCAGCTGCAGTATGCCTCTTTGAAAAACCAATTCAGACTCAGCCTTTTGACTATTTTCCGCTGCCTTCAAAAATAACTTTGTATTCTGCTTATGATGATGAAAGCGGATTCAGAACTGACCCGAATTCAAAGCCACTTGTTTTTGATCCTCATGAAAACCTGATTCCGAAAAAAGTCTTTTCAACAATGAACAACTCCATTGTATACACCCTTTACAGAAACTCTTACTTGTTTGGTTACCTTGTTATCAGGCCTGGTGCATACGATCCGACTATCTACACTGTTGCAGTCAAGCTTATTTCTACAGCACTTGCTCATTCCTTTGTATACAACGAAAACACAATCAAGCATCAGAAACTGCTAAAAGAATACGACACAGTTTGTGAAGTTTCAGTTACAGACGAACTTACAAAACTTTTGAACAGGCGAGGTTTTATTTCACTTGGGAAGAAAACACTCGAAAATGCCATGGCACTAAAGCAGTCCGGGCTGATTCTTTTCGGCGACATTGACGGCCTTAAGACAATAAACGATACCTACGGACACGCCGCAGGAGACAAGGCAATTATTGCAGAATCCAGTATTTTAAAATCCACATTCAGGAGCAATGATATTATTGGACGACTGGGCGGTGATGAATTTGCCATTCTCTGCCAGGGAATGAATGAGGCAAAATTCAAATCACACCGCGAAACTCTTGAAGCTCTTTGTGATAACTACAACAAGACTTCCGGTGCACCATTCAAGCTTTCCATCAGTATAGGATGCGCTCCATTTGGCCCGGAAACTGGTTATGACATGGACAAGATTCTGGCTATGGCAGATTCAATTTTGTATAAAGAAAAGAAATTAAAGCACAAGAAAAAAAGCAGGAGATAACGATGAAACTCGAAGCAAAATTTTATGCCGAAAACAACAGGCTGTATTTCCTTGACGGTAAGGAACTTGACGCTACAAAACATATTGAAGTAACAGCCTGTGAAATCTCAGAAAAATGCACAAACCCAGATACTCTCTACGGAATCAGGGTTTCATATTCAGAAGTAGGAGAGGATGAAGATTCATACAACGAGGATTTTCTGGCAAGACTTCGCGATGACTTAAAGGCTCTGGAAGAAAAAAATGTATTCGCATTCATCATTCCATGTGGAACAGATAAGGACAGGCACAAGGATGATTTTACTTTCAGCATGAAACACTGTGCCAGAAGAATTAAAGACTGCGAAAGCGTTGTTGGATTTGCACGTCCAGATTTAAATGCCGATTTTTTTACTGAAGAAGTTTCTGCCAAGCACAAACACTACATTTTCTTTGAAAACAATGAAGATGTTTTATGCAATTGCAGTAATTTAGTCCGATACTAGAAAGCCTTAATTTATTTAGGGCCCTAATCATAATTTGTCATAAAATTACACTATTTGCAAAATTTTCATCATTTTTCAAATAAATTTCATTAAAATTTGTTGAACAAAAACAGTAAATTTGTCAAAATAATCTCTGAAGAGAGTAAAATTTACATTTCGGAGAATTATTTATGCTTTTTCCACGCGAAAACCTTGTTAAGCTTGTTTCCGGCACTTTGGCTTTTTCCGTTTTGCTTATTACGCTTTGCCTTTGCACTATTTTCTTTGTTCCAGAAACAGAAATTACAAACGACACAGAACTTATTTTCCAGAAAGAAACAGCATCAGAAATGGCTCAGGAAGAAAACCTTGAATCACTTTTTTTTGCACCAGAAACTGATACATTCGTAATTGAAGCCAAGAAGAAGGAAGACACTGGTCTTGTCCTTTACAAGCAGCCTGAAAGCCGTGCAGCTGTTGAATGGTACTACTCAAAGGTTACCAACAACCGCGACATTTCCCAGGCAATTCTTGAAAACGCAGCAAAATACAACGTACCTCTTTCACTGGCATTTGCACTGGCTCACACAGAAAGCCGCTACAAGATTACTGCAATTCACAGAAACACCAACGGATCTATTGACCGGGGACTTTTCCAGTTGAACAGCCAAAGCTTTCCAAAACTTACTGAAGAAGATTTCTACGACCCAAAAGTTTCTGCATACTATGGATTGTCTCACCTGAAATATTGCCTCAACACTGCCGGAAACGAAATTGCAGCCCTGGCAATGTACAACGCAGGTTCAAACAAGGTCAAGAGAAACAACACACCTCAGACTACCTTGAACTACATTTCTGAAATCCAAAGCTACAGGAACATGCTCGAAGAAAACTTTGCACAGGAAGTTCTTGCTCTTTACAACGTTAATTCAAAGAACAATCTCCTGGCACAAATCAGATAAAAAATATTGGCCGGAATTTTAACCAACACCGGTCAGCACCATATTGCAGGGAATTCTGATTGTATTTTAATTCAAATCGCCTAATAGCTTGTCTTTTCCATGGATGAGTATTTTTTGAAAAGTTCCACGGCGGATTCTTCTCTATGGAACTCTTCCCTGACAAATTCATTTGACTTTCCCATTACTTTTTCATTGATTGCATCATAGAAAGGCTTGTCATCAAAACCAATTTCCCTGGCATCATTGATGTTCATGGCGCTGTACACGACAGGAATTCTTGCCCACATAATTGCAGCCAGACACATGGGACAAGGCTCACTTGTGGTATAAAGAACACAATCACTCAAGTCAAATTTTCCAAGAGTTTTTCCGGCCAGGCGGATTGCATTGACCTCGCCATGAGCAGTTGGATCATTGTCACGGACAACTGTATTGTGGGTCCTTGCAACAATCCTGTGTCCCTGAACTATTACGCAGCCAAAAGGACCACCACACCCGCCGTCGATACCTTCATGAGCCATTTTTACTGCAATATCCATATATTCTTTCTTGTATTCTATTCCCATATTATTCTCCAAACCACAAAAATATAAATCCTTTCAAAATTAATTTGTCGCAAAAATCTTACCATCAGAACCTAATGAATAGTTTGTATAGAGTCCTCCAGTCCTTTGCTGCCTAGTATATTTCCAGTCCGGCAAGCTCCTGTATTGAGGGACTTGGCTAGTTAATGGTCAAATCAAGCCATGCCTCGTGAGCAAATCCTGTGGCTTCCATGATTACCTTTACGTAAACCTGGTATGATCCGGCCGAAAACCATGAAGGCAGAGAAAGTGTATTATTTGTCGATTTCAAAGTTGCCATGGTTTGTGACAAATCCAGTCCATCCTGCCAGAGAACCATCTCACTTGTGTATCCACTTGTCAGTTCAATATTGTCCTTATCCTTAATTTCAAGAGACGTGCTGAATGCAGTTCCGGCGGGTCCAGTCGTCCTTGAAAGGCTGAGGAAATAAAGTTGATTTTCATACTCGAAACTTGCTGAGGCACCACGGACAACAATCTTTCCCCAGTACTGGCCGCTCTCGTTAACCTTTTCAATTCCATACAGTGGCAGCACAGTACCCCTTGAGTTGCAGATGGCATACCCGCTCACATCCGTGTCTGAGGCCAGCTTCAGGATTTTTGTTCCAACGTAGGATTCATAGTCATCAACGCCGGAAATCCCGAACTTAGTGCTGGAACCGCTATGCAGGTACTCAACATAGTCGGATGATGATGCAAGCTCTATGTAAGAACATAAAACATTTGTTCCAGTCTTGAGACCCGTTCCGGATACAGTGAGTTTTCCGGTAATATTTGCCGATCCCGATCCCAAGGGACTCATATTGACCGTTGAAGATGATGGAACCGTATATGAGACATTATCACTAAAGGATCCAGTTACGCTCAGAGCATAGTCGTTGCCCTGAGCACAGCATCTTGCCAGTGCCGCTTTTAATGTAAGCAGTGGAAATTGTGATGATCCGCTGTTGCCGTCGCTGGGACTCTCTCCCGACCAGTCGCTTACACCCTCGCCAACCACGTAATAACTTGTGTAGTGGATGCCTGCAAGATCCAGGGCTGTAGAGGCCTCTCCATCTGCATCAGCCCATACATCAGTTACTGTATTTGGATAAATCAGCAGGGCCTCCCTGTACAATAAGGATGGAATAGGAGTAGCCAGACCTGCCTGTTGTGCAGAATAGAACTTGAAAACCACATCATATCCGCCCTGTGGGATTCCAGAATAAACAAGCTTTCCGGAAGTTATTGGAGTCAAAGGGACGAGATTTGTACCATTTTTTTTGTCAATGCTGAAATGAGTTATGCCGTAAGTGGTCCCATTCTGCACAGGAAGTTCTATGCCAGCGGTTCCAGAGGCAAACTCAAGGTCAAAACTCAGTTCTACAACCATGTTGTTTCCTAGATTTTTTGAAACGGTTTTTGACATGAATGGACCTGGAGCATCAATGCTGGAATATACTTCAATCTTGAAATATACCAGGCCACTTGAAATCTTTGGAATATCAAATATAAGTGTCTTCTGCTTTACCCCGCCGTTACTTTCAACAACTCCAGTTGCAAAAGTAGAATCTGTTGTAGATTTAAGCAGATAATAGAAGCCACTGACCCAGCCGGATGGAACTGCAGTTCTTGAGTCATCACTGACAGTTGCACATACTTTCAGCATCTGAAGCTGCGGCTGAGCAGAAGAACCTGAAGGCACCCCGGAATATGGCTGACTTTCATCAAGAGAAACTGAACATGAAGTCAAACATGCCATGAGAAGAACAAGGGAACAAACTGATCTGATTATTTTTTTCATACTGTCTACCTGCTTTTTCTTCCTATGGATTTGTCTGGACCACATTCAATTCAGGCCATCCGTAATAAGGAGAATCCGGATCACTTATAATGCTCCATGTCCACAACTGGTCTACAGAAATGTTTGATGGATATCCACTACGATCATTTAGTGTAGAAAGCTTTTCAACTGCATTAGCTGCATCAATTTCATAAAGATTTTCAGGTGATTGACCGCTTTCATTTCTTCCAACTCCATTTGAGTTTGAAACAGTTCCACGATATTCACAGCCGGAACGATAAACAGAATATCCAACAAATCCTCCAGTACCAAGATATCCGGCAATTGCTCCCGGATGTCCTTCATGATGTTCCGAAGTTTCAAAAGTTGACTTTGTATATATTCTGCCGTAGTTGAAACAATTTTTTATATTTCCCCTATTAGTTCCCGCAATTCCACCGGCATTACAATATACAGTACCTTTCCAAATCTCTACGTCATTATTTGAAATATCACCATAGTTGGCACAATTGAAAATTTTTCCCGATTCCATGTTTTCCCGGACAATTCCACCAATATTACCGAAATCTTTTCCCGATACAGCAGCGTAGTTTACAACGTTATAAACTGAACCAAAGTTATTCCCGACAGCTGCACTAAGCTTGCAATAATTAATTGAACCATTATTAATATATGATCCCTTTACAACCAGATTCTTTACTACACCACCATCAGCAAGCCAATCAATTATGGCGCCTCCCTTGGACGTTTCAGATTCCTTCTTCAAGGTTACTGTGTGTCCATGTCCATTAAATGTTCCATAGTATTTATTGTTCTCTGCACCAATGACAGGACAGCTTTCATCAAGAGTAATATCTTGGGTCAAATTAATATTATGAGGGAAACCAGTATCCATCGAAATAGAATTCAAATATTCAGCAGCAGCCTTAAATGTTGCAACAGAACTGATGTTTAGGGTATCACTAATCGGGTAATTGGTGGTTTTACTGCTGTATGTCATTCCGTTATAAGTACATGACATGTAAATTGTATATTCCGTTCCTGGAGGAGGAACTGGACAGCTTGACATTACACAATAACTTGAATTTGATTTATTAACCTGATGGTTCGATAATATGTCATCTCGAATCATGACACCCATGAAGAGGCTGGAAGCTACGACAGGATTTCCATTTTCATCCTCAAGAGAACAAATGAAAGCTTTTTTGATGTCACACATAAGCTTAAACTTAATCTTTCCAGGATTGTTGCTTATCTGAACATTTGCAGACAGATTCTTTGTGAGAACTCCGGAATTTGAAGGTCCAAGAACACAGTAATACTTTACATTATCATGAGGAATTACCATGAAGTTGTCTGCAACCTTTTCTGTAAGAGTAACTCCAGAAACAGGCTTAACCATAACATAATTTAGTCCGGAATGCTGGCTGTAGTCACTTGGTTCAATCCATGCAGCAGGAGTCTTTGTAAGAGTATTGTCCGTGTAGACATACTTACCGTTAAGCGAAATCTTATATGGATTTGCTTCAGTATGGGTTACTGATGATGTTCCGGAAAGGATGAAATTTCCTGTTCCATTAAGATTAACATCACCGTTAACAGTACAGTTCCTGAGCTTAAGATTTTCAGAACTTGTGTAATTTATGCCTGAATCAAAAGTAATGTCTGTAAATGTACATTCTCCCCCAGAGACAGCAAATTTTGATCCCGCTGTTGCAGGCTTAATCTTTCGGACTGTTGCTGCACCTGAAGAATTTGATCCGACAACTGTTACAGGCCTGTCTTGATCATTAACAGCCAAATTTTCCGTGATGTCAGAAAGAAGGATTACTCTGTTTTGGGTTTCCGCTGGATTATCTTCAAAGAAGCTGATTGCAGTTGCAATTGAATTAACCGGAGAAGCCTTTGTTCCAAGTCCGGATGACGCACCTGCAGAAACATATACTGTCTTTACAACCGGCTTAACATATCCAACAACAGTTTCGCTGTCTATATAGGTTCGCTTTCGTGACGACACCTTGATCTTTGTGTAACCCGGCACAACCGGAATAGTCTTGGCAGAAGTCAGCTTTCCAGAATCATAGGGTGTCGACTCGTAGTTGATTCCATCCACACTGGAGTAAAGCTCGTAGTAAACGGTTACACCTGAAACAGGATGATTGACGTTGTTCGGATTTTGTGTCATGGTCGGAGGAGCAATTCTTATTGACCCCATACCTGTTGATGAATCCTGGTCAATGCGCACATTAGTGTCAGCATCAAAGGGATCTGAAAGTGCCTGAGTTGGAACAGATAAATTTGTTCCGTTTCTTGAGGTAGTAATCAGTGCAGGGCCAAGCATTTCTGCCTTTACCGATGTTTCCGCCATGGAAGAAAGGCCACCCTTATCTGTTACGGTAAGTGTGTAAATAATATTATCCGTAGACTGAGTTGTTCCTGTAAGGTAGTAGAAGCTGTTTGCATCCTCAATGAAAGAAAGACCTGCAGCCTCGGTATTAACATCAAGATCGGCAGGGGCAGTCCTTATCATTTTTGTGCCGCCGTTCTGAACACTGAGAGTTCCGTCAGCCGCAATGTTAAAGTCATAAGTGTCTGACTGTCCATTACTTGAAGTAATCTTAATTGACTTTATGTCCTTGTGAATTCCAGTTGATGAAAAATTTCCCTCTGACCCCATATTGAAACAAACGACATATTTGTTTGAGTCATAAATCATAACAACTCCGCCGTATGGCTCAAGAGGAAGTGAATTACACACAACCTTAAGATCAGAATAGCTTTCAAAAGGAACTCCGGAAAGCGGATGAGTCAAATCAAATTTAGGAGATATATTAAAACCACCCTCGCAGGCACGCAGGAAATCTTTCTTGACCGTAAGAATAATCTCAGACTTGTCATTAGGATTCTGAATGAGAGTATAGAATGCCATTGGATTAAGAGGGGCTCCCCAAAGATGCGGCCATTCCGACTGGGCATCCAAAGCCTTAAACTCAGGATGAGACATTCTGATGTTCACATTGTCAGTGAAGGCGTACTCCTTCGGGTTTCGCAGGTAAAAGGAGACGGTAAAGTCTTCTCCGCAACCGACATAATATGTTCCGGCGGAAAAAATTCCCTCATATCCCTTGACCTCATACTTTTCGATGGCGGCAGTATCAGTGTAAAGCTCAAAAAAAGATCTTACGGGTTCGTTAAAGGAATCCTCAAGCATTGCACAGGATGCAAGAACGGACATTCCTATTCCAGAGAATAAAAATTTCAGAAATCCAGAAAATAACTTTTTCACTTTTTAATAAACTCTCTACTTTGAAAAAATGCGCACAAAAAGCACAGTTTATTTCATATATATACATCAATATTTTATCGGAAATTTTACTCATTTGTCTAGAATTTTGGAGAATTTAAACATTTTAAGGCCAGTGAAAACCAGCAACCAAAAACACCTTAATTGAAATTATTCTTCCTAAACGCTAAAATCTTCGGCATGTTGTTAGCACAAATTTTATCTGTTTCCATCTTTGTGGTGATGTTCATTCTCATCATCCTGGAAATATTTGAACGACAGTGGACAACTCTGGTATGCGGGGCTCTAACACTGATCCTGGTATTTGGTCTGGGCATGCACTCAGCAGAGGCAGCTCTCAAAACACTCAACGTTGAAAACATTTTTACGCTTGGGTTCTGGTATGCAGCAGAAGGCGGAGAGGGAGAATCCAGCGGAATCAACTGGGCTACAATCATCTTCATCACCGGAATGATGATCATGGTTGAAGGAATGGCACGTGTCGGATTCTTCAGATGGCTGTGCATGCTTCTTGCTAAGGCTGTTAAGTACAAGGTAATTCCTATCTTTGTAACTTTCATGCTTATGTCTGGAATTCTTGCTATGTTCATCGACTCAATCACAGTTATCCTGTTCCTTGCAGCAGTCACTGTTGAACTCAGCCAGCTTCTAAAATTCAACCCGGTTCCAATGGTTCTTGCAGAAGTATTCTGTGCAAACCTGGGTGGATCCGCAACAATGTGTGGTGACCCTCCAAATATCATCATCGGAACTTCATTCGGTTACTCATTTGCTGACTTTGTATGCAACACAGGTGTAATTGCCGGCATTTCATTGATATTCATTCTTGTGTTCTTCTTCTTCAGCTACAGAAAGGAACTTTCAACCTCTGAGACAGTTGATACATCTGCATTCCCTACTCCAGAAAGTGCAATCACAGACAAGAAGGGATTCGTTGTTTCTTCCGTTATCTTCGCAATTGCAGTTCTCATGCTTGTTACTCACGCTCAGACACATCTCAGCGTTGCAACAATCGGTCTTTTCATTTCAATCATTACTCTCCTGACAGCCCCAAGGCACATAAGGGAAATCATGAGCAAGGTTGACTATAAGACAGTTCTCTTCTTCCTGGGACTCTTCGTTGTCGTAGGCGGACTTGAACAGACTGAAATTCTCAAGCTCATTGCAGGATTCATCCAGAGCATTTCAGGCGGAAACACATACATCATGATTGCAATCATCATCTGGGTAAGTGCAATGGCATCTGCTTTCGTAGACAACATTCCATTTGCCGCAACCATGATTCCGGTTATCCAGACATTGAGCGGTTCAACTGGTGTTGACCTCAAGACAATGACATGGGCCCTTTCCATGGGAACTGATATTGGTGGCAGCGCAACTCCAATCGGGGCAAGTGCAAACGTTGTCGGAACATCAGTTGTTGCCAAGGCCGGACATCCGGTAAGCTGGGGAACATACTGCAAAAAAGCCGTACCTGCTACTATAATAGTTATGGTTATTTCTACCGTATATATATTTATAAAGTACTTATAGCCTAGGGGGTCAGCCATGGATAAGCAAATTATTATTTCAATCGGACGTGAATACGGAAGCGCAGGTCATGTTGTTGCAAAGATTCTTGCAGAAAAACTGGGAATTGAAGTATTTGACAGGAACCTTCTTGATGAAATTGCAGGCGTAAAGAAAGTCGACACAAACAACCTTAGAATGTACGACGAAAAGCCAAGGCTCAGATTCTTCTCAAGAACTGTTCGAGGATACTCAAATTCACCTGAACAGAATGTTGCAGAACTTCAGTTTGCCCTTCTCAAGTCAAAGGCAGCTGATGGTGACTCCTTCATCATTGTTGGGCGCTGTGCAGATGACCTGTTCCGCGGAATGGACAACTTTATTTCCATCTTCATAAACGCTGATATGGATGCACGACTTAAGCGCGTAATTGACCGCCATCCGGGAATCAATCAGCTTGAAGCAAAAAGAAAGATTGTCCAGCATGACAAAAAACGTGCTGCTTACCACGACTTCTTCGTTAAAGGCGGAAAGTGGGGAAATGCAAAGAACTACGACCTGTGCATAAACTCTACAAGGCTTGGAATTGAGGGAACCGCAGACTTCCTCTACGACTATATTCAGCAGAGAATTAAATAAAAATACTAATGAAATCAAGAACCCCGGGATTGAAGACTTCAGTTCCGGGGTTTTTTAATTTGTGACCAGGTGACAGTATTAAATCGTCAGTGATTAGAGTTTTTGGATATTTTTTCCAATAATTATGAATATCTTGTTAATTAATAAAACTAGCCTTATAATTATTTTGTTATGCTGTTCAAAAAATTTTTCACACAAACAAATATATCAAGCATTATCATAGGATCGACTTTATCGCGCATTATTTTCGCAATCATTCTATATTTTATTTCGGCATTTATTTTTTTAATCGCATCAATATATGAAACAAAAACAAGAACAACATCCAAGATTGCGTCTACCATTGCAGATGAGATTACCTGGTTTATCCAGTCCTACAAAAATACTGCAGAAGCCATAGGATGCATTCCAGAACTTTCAATGACAAACATTCCACCAAAACTTAAGCAGATTCTCATTGCCAACAAGGCAAAGGAATTTAATTTTGACTTCGGCGGAATCATTCGCAAGGACGGATGGTCAGACTACGACAACCGCTACCGCGGAGACAGGTACTACTTTAAGAAAGCACTCAGCGGAGTTTCTTCAGTAAATGATCCGCTTCATTCAAGAACATCAGGCATGCTCCAGCTTATATTCGGGGCACCAATCTGGAAGGGTGGAATTTACCACGGAACAATCGACTCAATACTCTATATTGGTGTTGACCCGGAAACTCTGAATAACATTATGAGAAAGCATGGATCGCTGACAAACAAGGGTCAGGCATACATCATCAACAAAACGGGAACAATTATTGCATCAGAAGACTCTAGCCTTGTTTACGACATGACAAATCACATTCACATTGCTGCCACAAACAAGAAATTTGACAACATTGCAAAAGCAGAAAAAAAGATGCTCAAGGGCAAACCAACATCTCAGGTTGTCTATAATGACGGCATGATCTACCTGTACACATCATACCCGATTGAAAACACACCGGACTGGATTCTCGTAATCACTTCCCCATTTACACCGCAGCTCACAATGCTCTTTTACTTCATTCTTGCCTTTGGATTAACTTCCCTGCTGGTTCTTTTCCTGTCTTACAAAAAGCTCAGGAAGGTTTCAAATGGAATCTCAAATCCAATCATGAAAATGGCAGACAGAATCCACAGTGCATCAGTTGGAGATTTTTCATCAGAAATAAACAGGGATTATCCTTTAGATGAAATCAGGACAATTTCCGAGGCAACACAGAATCTCATTAACCGAATGAATTTTGTCCTTAACCCGCTGACAACCGAATCAGCTTCTGATATTTCAACACAGATCAGATTCTCCAGCTTCATGAAAATCCAGGAAAACTTTTCCAAAACCTTAAACCTGATTCTATGTATCTACGATAAAAAAATGAATCCGATTCTTGGAAATCCACAGCCTGAAGCACTGAATCCAAGAAGATTCAACATTATCATAAACAAGAAAATATTTGGCACATGCGAAATTTCACCAAAAGAAAACTGCACCCTTTCTGACATTGAAATTGAATGTATCGGCGAATCAGTTTCTGAGCTTATCTCACGACTCATTGAAAACAGCATCGAAAAAGAAATCCGTTATGAAGGCTGGAAAAAGAACGAACAGTACAACCTTGAATCCCTTGTTAAGTCAACTGAAAACCTGAAAAAAGATATTTCTGAATGGCTTGAAACAAAGGAAAATGATCCGTCACAAAATAACAGTCAGGATATCGGGAAAATTTTCTCAGACATCAAGAAAAACTTCTCAAACATTGCCGTAACAAGCAAATATGCAAAGCTTACTGACTACAACTCGAATATTATTGAATCAGACTATGAAACATCAGAGATTATCAATTCTATTCAGGAAAAAATCCACAATGAAATCAGTGCTTCTATTTCATTTGCTGCATCATCAAAGATTCCTGTCAAGCTTTTTGGAGACCCGTCATCAATCGCAAAAGCCATCATAAAAACAACTTCAACCATTGAAGAAAAATGGCCGGAAGCAGACAAAACCATAACATTCTCAAGCGAACAAAATCAATTCTGTACTATGCTTTCAACAAAAATTGCCATGTTCAACCCCATGATTGGAAATGAAGAAATCAGAAGGCTCATGCTAATTTCAAAGCAGACAAACCTTTCCTCTGAGAAGCTTGATGTATTTGAACAGAACTTCATGGCTGCCTTCAAGCTGGTTCACAGGCTAAACGGAAATATCATCATAAAGAGCACAGACAAAACTGTTGAAATGGAAATCAAGATTCCACAGCTTTCAGCAATCCAGGATAACTGAGGTAAAACATGAGTAACTATACACCAGAAAAATTTACGGCAGCAATAGATAAATTTATTTTGCAAAGCAAAGGCGAATTGTTCATTGAAGGTGAAAACACTCAGGAAATGCTCAAGGATCTTTCTATGGTTCTTGGAATCTCAAGAATTGATGTTTGCCGTGTTGAATATGCAATAGAATGTGGTAAGCAGGAAACCTTTAACCAAACATATTTCAGGCTTTCAAGCATAGACATCAACAGAAAATTTGAAGTTGTTATCGAAGAAAAAAACATTATTAAGGTGACATACAGTTACTTCCAGATTCCAGGTGACGATGACTGGAATGACGAAACAAAAAATCACCTGAACATGATTTCAAACATAATGTACCTGTATTCAAAAGTTTTCTATCTTAATAAATTCATTGAATACGGTGCAACCCATGACCACAGGTTCCCTCTGATTCACAACCACAATTTCCTAATTGACAGAATGAATGAGCTGATTGAAAACAATAAGATTTCAGAATATGGCATTGCATTCTTCAACATCCACAACTTTAATCGTGTTAACCGCGTATTTGGCGAAACGGCTGGAAATGAAGTACTCAAGAACTACTTCCAGTGGCTAAATAATCTGGTGGAAGGAAAATCTCCGGAAGAAAGCAAGGGTGTTGTGTGTGCCCTGGGAGGAGACAACGGAATTGTCCTGTACAAGAAAGAACTGGAAACTGAAATCATGAGATTCTTTGACAAGACAGAAATTTCCATCAATCATAATGGAGAGACTGAATCTATATTTCTTTCTTCACACGCCGGAATGAACAGCAAGCTTACATCTGAGATGACAGCACATTCCATCATCGGTACTGTTAATGCAACACTCACTCTTTCAAAAAGAAACAACTCTTCATCAATTATTTTCTATGACTCAAAATTCAAGAAGTCCAACGAGCAGAAGATTTTCATTGAAAAAATCTATAAGGAAGCGCTCACAAACGAAGAATTCATGGTTTATTACCAGCCAAAAGTTGATCTTCGGGATTATCGCCTGAGAGGAGCAGAAGCACTCGTAAGGTGGCGTCATGAGGGAACAATGATTTTCCCTGATGACTTCATTCCAATTCTTGAGCAGAACCAGCAGATTAAGTATCTTGACATCTACATGCTCAACCATGTTTGCAAGGACATCAAGGAATGGCTCAGGCAGGGAAAAGAAGTTCCTCAGATTTCCATCAATCTTTCACGTGCATCTTTAGGGATTCCAGACCTTGCAGGATTTATCTCAAACACAATCAACACCTATGAAATTCCACGGCAGCTGATTCAGATTGAACTTACTGAATCTGCAAAGGATGCAAGCAATGAAGAGCTAAGACCTCTTGTAGAAGGATTAAATATGCAGGGAATTGGAACTGCAGTTGATGACTTTGGTACGGGATACTCTTCACTTTCTCTCATTCAGGAATTGCCATGGGATGTTATCAAAATTGACAAGCATCTTCTGCGTGTTGCCCAGAAAACTGGCAGCCGCGAGCAGAAAATGTTCAAGGCAATTATTTCTATGGCAAACCTCATTGGACTTGAACCAATTGTTGAAGGCGTTGAGTCCAGGGAAGACATTAAGCTGCTGAAAGAAAGCGGATGTTTCCTTGCCCAGGGATTTTACTTCAGCAAACCTATCCCAAAAGATGATTTTACAAAGCTTCTCAACAAATCAGAAGCAGAAATAGAATAATCTCTCACACAACAAACAAAACGAGAATACCCCTCTCACGGACAAAGTGTTGATTAAACTAAAAAAAATACTATCCGTCTTTTTATGAAAACACGATAAAATGTGGCTGTTATTTGTCCATGGATTCAAGCTTCTTGTTCAGGTCAAGAATGCTTTTGTGTATGAAATGATCTGCTGCAAACTTTTCAATCACACCCATAGGTTCTCCCTGGGAAGAAACAATTGGAATTGAAGCCACATCGTAATCACTGAATTTCTTGTACACATCAGGCAGTGTATCTTCCGGCAAACAACTGCATGGAGCTTTTTCCATGATGTCCATGGCAAGGAATGAATAGGCCATTTCTCCAATAACAAGAGTTTCCTTCAATGTATCAATTGAAATTATTCCCAGAAGATTCTTGTTTTCTGATGAAACAACGGCAAAAGACTGATTATGCTGCGTACCAAACTTTTCGAGAATCATATCAACCTTGTCCGTATCCAAAATGATTGAATTACTTTCCCTGGAACAAATCAATTCCTTTCCCCAGGTAACATCACTGACCTTAGATTTCTTTATTATGTCTTCCTCGGAAACTGCAAGTCCAACTTCTCCGGCAAGAGTAACTCCGCGCTTAACACAGATTGGCCCAAGGAGCTGAACAATAAATGTAGTTGCAGTAATAACAAGAATTATCTGAGGACCAATGGAATCTGCAAAATCTGAACTTGCAGCAATGCTCAAGCCAATGGCAACACCTGCCTGACTCAACAGACACCACGGCAAATATTTTCTTACAGTTTCAGGGGCCTTTGTCAAACGTGCACCAATCCTTGCACCAATTGATTTTCCCAAGGTTCTTCCACCAACATAAACAATGGCCAGAACTCCAAGAACAGGCGTTACAATCCAGATGTTAAGCTTTGCTCCTACAAGAACAAAGAACAGAACGTAGACAGGAGGCGTAAATTTTTCTACAAACGAAAACACCGGTCTTGTCTTGGCAGGTGCAAAATTTGCCATGAAAAATCCAATGGACATGGCAGCAAGAATATTATCAAGCCCAAGAACATTGCAGATTCCGGTTGAAATGAAAAGTCCGCCCAGGGCAAAAGAAAGAACGCGTCCTTCATCCTGCATTACGTTTCTAATGATTTTTGAGACAAACAAACCTACGATACTACCAACAAGAATTGACCCGAAAATTTCCTTAAGGATTCCAACCATCTGGAGTCCAAATGAAATGGATTCCCCGCCCAAAAGAGGCTTTACCAGAGTTGATGCAACTGCATACAGAACAAGGGCAACAGCATCATCCATTGCTACGATTCCAAGGATTGTAGTTGTAAGAGGTCCTCGTGTTCTGTATTCCTTCAGGACATCAGTAGTTGCTGCCGGGGCTGTGGCAGAACAAATTGCACCAAGAACAAGTCCATAGGAAAGGGCAACCGTAAAGTTATGCATGAAAAGATAGGCAACAATTGTAATCAAGACACCAACAACAAAGAATGGGACAATGGACTCACCAATAAGGATTCCAACAAACTGCTTTCCATATTTTTTGATTACATCAATTTTTAACTCTGCACCAATGAGAAATCCAATGAGGGAAAGTGCAATTGTATTGACAGGATTAAGGGCAACAATTGTGGCAAGCCTGAGAACCTGGAACCCGGATGACCCGATGATGATTCCAATTACAATGTATCCGACAACCTGGGGAATCCTCAGTTTCTGAAACAGACGACCACCTATGGCACCAAATGTCATGATGATACCCATAAGCAGAACAAACTGAGCTCCATGAAGCTGAGTAAAATGCAACATTGCAGGCAAAAGCTGTGCAAACGGATCTTCCATCTTAAATAACTCCATACGTTAATCTGATGACCCGCCGGAACAGGCAGGTGAAGCCATTATACACAAAAGAAAATCTTTGGGAAACAAGGAGACATACAAGAATCCGCTGAGAACCTTTCAAAAGACAAGCTTAGTTACCGCACTAATTTTCTGGAACTGCCATAAGCTCTTCAGCTGTCAGGGATGGGACTTTGTTGTAATACAGCCATGAATAGATTGCAGCAGCAGACACAACCTTTCGTCCGTATTCACGGGTTTCAGAAAATGGCAGTGTCTCAAGGAACAAATCACTTTCGAATTTTTTTGTGGTAAAATCACTGCCAACAGATTTTTTCCAGGAACGTACTCTGCCGATTCCACCGTTATATGAAATAATTGCCATGATTGCAGACTCATCCATCCGTGTCTTAAGTTCCTCAAGATAGAATGAACCAAACATAAGATTCGTGCGGGCATCAGTCAAATCATAGTCAGGGATCCTAAGCTTTCTTGCAATATCCGCCGCAGTTGATTCCATGAGCTGGGAAAGGCCAACAGCACCGGCATGGGAAACTATTTTCTCGTCAAAGAAACTTTCAGACCTTACAAGAGCATACAAAAGATACTCATCCTGATTTGTCTCGTTACATATCTGAGAAACTACCGTACTATAATTTTGCGGAAAGGAAAGTTCATACAACTGGCGGGAAACATTTCCTTCTGGAGCAAACAGTCTTCGGGATGCGATTCTTATGCTTTGGACAATGTATTTTTTTTCATCTTCTCCGCCATTCTTTGCACAGTTGAACAGAAATCCTGAAATTTTTGAAACGCAATCCATTCCAACTTCATTCTTGAACTCAACGTACTCATCATAAATAAATTCTGGAAGCCCGTAATCCGCATACCCTTCAAGAAATTTTTCTGATTCCACATTGAGTGTTCTTTCCTGAACTGGAGTTATGGCATAGAGTTTTTCTTCAAGAGTTTTTTCATCCACCTTGAGCCTTGATGCAGCCATTATCTTGTAATACAAATCAGTACCGCAATTCAATGCAATATCAAGAAGTCTTTCACGTTCCTGTTTTGCCCTGCTGCGAGAAATATCATTCACAAGTTTTTTCTGGATTAATCTGGCAGAAACATAGGAATATTTTGCAACGGTATCTTCACTAGCCTTGTGCCTGAGAAGATTTGCCAGATTATAGTAATCATCGTACATCTTTGCTGAAAGAAGACGTTCAGAAAGGGTATCAAAAAAATCATTGTAATATTCTCTGGAATGCCAGTAATCTGAATAAATTCTTATGGCTTCAAGTGTCTGTGGTATAGATGATTTCAAGAGGCAGTTAAAGTAATACCACAGAACATTATCAAATTTCTTGTCCTCATCCGCATACTTTAATGCAGACAAAAACCTTGCACATGCCAGATTCTGAGTTGAAGTGTGTTTGTCGTAAAGTCTTCCGGCATAAAATGATGTGTAAAACTTGCATTTGTCTGAGTACATTTTTTTCTCAAGTTCATCCAGATATGAAGCCTTTCCGGCAGCTTGAGATGAACTGTAAAGACTGCACTTTCCAAAATCGCTCAATATATATGTGTTCTGATATTCCTTGTTTTCAATAAATTCCTTTGCAGACTTCAATGCCACATTATAATTCTTCAAATAAACATTTGTTCTGAATTCAATCAGTTTCCATTTGACAGAATTTTCAGGAGGAACACAAATACCAAAAAGTTTCTGATGATAAGATGAATAGTCTCTTGTTATTGTCCACTTAAAAAATTCTTCCAGAAACTTCGAATCATTTTTTTTAAGAAGTGAAACAAGCCTGTAGAAAACTATTTCATTATCTTCTGTTGAAAGATTGATTTTCTCTGTTACCAGAATAATCCTGGCATATTCGCGGTCATGAAAAAGTTCACGGCAAAGCACAACCAGAGACTTAGAATCGTTGAATGTTGAATGAAGCTTATTGCAGCTTTCGATTCTATCCTGAACCGAACCAATTGTGGAAAGTTTTTCAAGAGATCTTCTGGAAACAAGGGGAGAAGCTTTTCTTGAGGCATCCCTTAAGAGCCTGATGGCAGTTTCCTCGTCATTGTTTTTCAGGCAGACCAATGCCTGATAATAAGCTGAATCGTTTCCGTATTTTTTTTGAAGCTCATCATTTTTTGCACAGCCGTTTCCTGTGAAAGCAACTGCCAGAATAAAGAGAAAACAAACTGTGCGAAAATTATTGTTCATGTATGGCCAAACTAAAAATCATTCCTCTGGAATAAGGATTGTCTTTCCAGAAATAATCTTGTCCGGATTCTTAATCTTATTATAGCGGGCAAGTTTCTTGTACTTCCATGGATTCTTGTAATATGCATCAGAAATATCCCAGAGGGTGTCTCCCCACTTAATCTTGTACTTGATTGTCTTAGGAGCAGTCTTCTTTGGTGCAGGAGCCTTTGGAACAACTGCTTCTGGAGCCGATGCAATAACGATCTCATTTTCCTTTGCTGCTGGAGCTGGAGTCTGTTCAACTGGTGCCGCCTGAACTACCGGAGTTTCGGCAGCAGGTTTGTTTTCTGCAGGAACAGGAATTTTTTCCGGTTCTGGAATTGCAGTTACATCAGGTTCTGCTTTATTTTCTGTCAGTTCCTCAGCTTCTTCTGGCTCCTCAACTTTCTCTACAACTTCTTCAGTCTGACCTGAAGAAAGAACATTGAATCTTGAAGGAATAACAAAGAGCATGAGAATAACGGCAACAACACAAATAACTGCGCAGACAATGCAGACAATCATCGGTACTTTTGTCTTGCCGGAATCAGACTGTTCTTCGTAAGAATCATTATCATCATACAAATTCGAGAACATGCTTGTGCTAGGTTCAAATGTAGGATCCTTTGATGTTGAGCTAGTGTTATCATCCAAATCAGGCAAATCAAGATCATCAAGGGAATCCAGAGAATCATCTTTATTGTGATTATTCATAAACATATCATCTTCTGAATTTGATTTTTCTTCAACACCTTCATTGTCAAAATCAGGCAAATCAAAATTCATGTCACTGTCATTGGCAAATGAATTTGTATCCTCAACAGACTCACTGGAATCAAAAATACTGTCGTTGAAATCCGGTAAATCAGGACTCAAAGAATCATCGGAAGCTTTGTCATCAAAATCAGGAAGATCAAAATTCATGCTGTCATCTGTTGTTTCAGTTGCATCAGCAGTTTCCATGGATTTTTCATCTGTAGTTTCTTCTGCTGTTGAATCTGTCTTGTCTGATCCAAATGTATCAATAATGTCATCAGTGTCATCATCAAAATCAGGCAAATCAAGATTCAGGTCATCTGTTGCCGGAGAATCTTCTGTCTGTGTTTCATCAACTGAATCATTAGCATCAAAATCAAAATCATCGTTAAACGAAGTATTTTCATCAGGAGAAATTTCTTCGTCAACAGGATTATTTTCCGGTTCTTCAACCTGATCACTGAAAGCTTCATTTACATCATCAAATGCAAATTCTTCTTCCTTTGGTTTTAATTCACTTTCGTTTTCATTTGTTTCATCCGGAAGGCCGGCAAGAGTTTTTGAAACAAGAGTAACACTCAAATCAGATGACTTTCCTGTTTCAGGATCAAGGATTTCTGCAGAAAGCTTGTTGTCCTCATCAACATCAATTGAAAGCATGAGTGTTGGTTCCCCATTCTGGTGTGGCTTTAGATTTTTGATTTCAAGGGTATCAACATATTCAGCACCTTCCATTGTGCCTGTTTCTGTCCGGTAAACCTCGACCTGTACCTTTGTCTGATTGTCCATTACAGTTGTCAGGTCAAGTGTGCGTTTTTCGGGATTTCCCTCTTCAAGCAACGGATAGAATGTACCGTCGGCAAGCTTGATTCCAATTGATTTCATGATAATGCCTCACCAAAATAGTTATGAAAGATACTTCAAGTTAAACAAAAACGTCAGTTCGTCTTTTCTTTTTTCGGCAATAATTTTCATTATCCTTAGGATTTTTTAATTTCAGTCGGCCTCTTTTTCCAGGTCTTCTTGTGACGGCGGGAGAATTCGTCCGTATGCGAAGAAATGATTTTTCCAGAATTTTTCGTCTATTGCAGAAAGTATTACACCAGTTTTAGGACCGTCACTTACAGCAGATATGAACACACGCTTTCCGTTGAGTTTTGAATCCTTTCCATGATAAACCCCGCAGTAAATTCCAACGTGAGTAACCCGATCCGATTTAAGATCATTCTTAAAAAATATCAGGTCGCCGGGTTCACGCTGTTTTGGTTCAATATGCCTGACTTTTTTATATATATTGTCAGCCTTTCTTGGAAGCTGGATTCCAATTCCATGGTTTACGGCATAATCAACAAATCCACTGCAATCAAATCCCTGTTCCGGAGTCTGGCCGCCGAAAACATACTTTGTGCCCCGCAGTGTGAGTGCATAGGTTATAAGTTTCTGTCTTCTTTCTGATACACGGGGAGCAGCATAAGTTTGAACTGAAACACATGCAAAAATCACGTAAAATGCCGCAATATAGAATTTCAGAAATTTTTTGTAGTGATTGAATTCAAACCTGCTCTCTTTCACGCTTTATTCCTCTTTGTAGTCAGCATTAACATCTTCTTCGATCTGTTTCTTGCTGCTCTTCTTGTTTTTTGCGCTGTCAACTGGAGATGAATCAGCTTCTTCATAATCAGCGTCGTCATATTCATCACCCGGTATTGCTGCTGCTTCAGTCAATGCTGCAGTCTGTTCCTGAATAATCTTTGTAATATTTGATTCTTCAAAAGAATCTGCAACAATCTTTGCCTGCTTTCTCATGAAATAATGATTTGTTGAGATGAACTTTACGCCTTCATTTGAAGACTTCTTTTCTGATACTTCAGCTTCACAAACTCTCATTACAAAATAAGGTGAGCCGTTTACAAAAGCATATCCAAACTTAACTTCCGGATAAGCATTCTGTGAATACTGGAAAGGTCCCCATTCAACATAAGCCCTGCAGTGTCCATAAGCGTACTGGAACTTCTTTGACTTTCTGTTGAGCTTTTTGTTGTCATAATCCTGAAGATACTGCTTGTATGCCGAAACAAATGCTGCACGACCTTCTTCATCAAACAAAAGTCGGGTCTTGATTCCTACTGCCTTATAACAGAAACCGGCACATCCGTTCTTTGATCTCAAGACAGTCTGAAAATCATAGTCATCCAATGCCCTGCTGAATGTTTTTTCCATGCGGAATGTTCCACTTGACATTTCCGGATCACCGAATCGTCCAACTCTTTCCATGTGGATTCTTTCTTTCAGTGCCTTAGACTTTGCAAAAGCCATTGGTGAAACAATTACTGCAGCAAGAACAATTGAAGCAATCTTAATGAATACTGATTTTTTCATTTTTTTCTCCGTTTTTTTTAATCGAGAATATACATTCACGGACAGAATGAAAAATTACATATAAAAATACTACCAGTCAGTCATAGACTGCCAAAACCGCTAGCTAGCGTCGCTACACACGCAGTCCGGCAAGGAAACTATCTTTCCGTCCTGCGAGTGTTTTCGTCAGTCTCTGCCTTCCTTCCCGTATTTTTATAAAACACTTGACTACTGTCCGTAAGGGGATATTCCCATTTTTAATTCAACTCTTCCATCGAATTCAATAAATTTTTCAAGGATACAAGCTCTTCCTTTGTGAATGTTACACCCTTTCCCATTTTCTGATGATCTGCACTCCATGTGCGGATATCATACTTGGGAGCATAAGATCCCCATGCAACAAAGTTCAACTCAAGTGACCACCCTGATATGGCAGTGGAAATTTTTCCGATTTCTTTTTGAATATCCGGTGGTGAAAATTCAGCCATATCAACCTCCATGCCTTTTAGAAAATAAAAAACAATATGCCCTAAAAGTTACTTTAAAGTATAAAATCAATCTTCCAAAAATGCAAACAATCAGTTGAATTAAACTCTAAAATGTCTAATTTTCGAAATCTGTGCTAAAAATTTCTGCTTATTATTCCGAATTTTTACTATAATACAAAGCCATTTTATTGCGAAAAGAAATCTTGTATTGTAAGATGAATCAAGCATTAAAAAAGCAAAATGTTTTGTGGAGGAAACATGATTAAGCACAGACTTATTATTGCTTCAACTATTGCACTTTCACTTGTCTTTATTGGCTGTGGCTCAACACCTGCAGCACAGGATGCCCCTGTAACAGATGAAAATCCAGTTGAAGAACCAATCGCCGAAGAAAAAACTGATGATCAGACTTCGAATAACGAACAGGATGCCATGAAAATCGAAGAGCAGAACAAGGCTCTCTGGGCATCAATCGAAAGCGCACGCAAAGATGCTATTGACGCTGGAGCAGAAGAAGCAAACAAGATTGCCTTCACAGCAGCAGAAGCAGAATATGCAACAGAAAAGCTTGCAATGCAGAACCCTTCAAGCAAGGAACTCACAAGTGCATTGAAAGACCTTAACGCCCGCTACCTTGCCCTCAAGGAATATGCTCAGGCAAAGGCAAAGAAGCAGAGAATTGATGAAAACAACTATGCTTCATACAAGAAGGATGCTTATGACGAAGGCGTTGCATTAATCAACGAACTTGCAAAACCTGAATCAAACATCACATTCGGTGACAACTGGTACAAGAAAGCACAGACTGCAAATGCAAAGATGGATGCAGTTCTAACAGCAGCATTCAAGTCTCTTGCACAGGCAAAGCGCAACGAAGCATTTGAAGCAAAGAAGAAGGCAGACAGCGTTAAGTCAGCAGTTTCACGCAAGGAAGAATATACAGCATACGTAGATAACTTCAGAAACGGAGACCAGAACTACATAACAAAGAACCCTGAGGGAGCTCTTGAAAACTATGAAAAGGCTCGTGCAGGATTTGAAAAGCTGTACACAGAAATTGCTGAAAAACGTGCTAAGGCTCAGGCAGCAATCGATGAAGCCAAGAAACGTGTTTCACAGAGTGAATCCAATGCTGCAGAAGCTGATGTTACAAAACCTCTTGGTGACGAACCTGTAGAAGGAATTGAATCAGAAGACGCAAAGCTTCTTGAAGATGATGACTTTAGCTCACAGGCATCTGCTGAAATTGAAATCAGCGAAACTGTTGAAGAAACTGAGGAGGCACACTAATGAAAAAGATTATTGCATTTACAGCACTCGCCCTTGTTTCTTGCAGTGCAATTTTTGCTGCCAGCTACAAGAACAACACATACCAGAAGCTTGCAAAAGAATATACAATCAAGGCAGAAAAGGCACTCGATGCAGGTGAATACGCCCTTGCAGAAGAATATGCAGCAAAGGCAAAGGAAAATGCTGACCTTTCTGATGCATTCATCAGCAAGATGATGATCAAGGAAAATGCAGAAAATAACATTGCAAAGGCAAAGAATCGTCTTGAATACGTAAAGAGCATCCATGGTGCAGAAAACTTCCCTACAGCAGTAAATGCCGCAGAAAAGGCTCTCGCTCAGGCAGAATCTGCTCTTGCAAAGGAAGATTACGAATCAGCTGATGCATACGCTAAACAGGTTATTGATGCCCTTGCAGAAGTATATGAAATCACACCACTTCCAAAGTACTATGTTGTAAAGCCATGGGCAACAAACAAGGACTGTTTCTGGAATATTTCCGGCCGTCCATACGTTTACAACAATCCGTTCCTTTGGGAAAATCTCTACGAAAAGAACAAGAATGCTTTGCCTAAGCCAGAAAATCCTAACCTCATTCTTCCTGGAATGAAGATGGAAATCCCATCAATCACAGGTGAATACAGAGACGGAGTTTACAGCGCAGACAAAGACTACGAACCATACAAAAAGCGCTAATCAATAGTCTTTTGTAAGATAAAGGGCTGCTGCGGATGCCATCAGTGCATGAGGGTATTCGTTGCAGCCTATTTTTTTCAGAACTTCTTTTCTGTCAATTTCCATATAATTTACAAATTCATCCCTGTCAAGATGCTGCTTTCCGGTAAAAGTCAAATCTGTTGCAAGATAAACGTGAACCCTATTTGAAAACAATGCCGGATTTGGATTCATTGACCCCAGACACTGCAATTTTCCTGCAATACAACCAGTTTCTTCCAAAAGCTCCCTTCTGGCTGCAGTTTCCGGATCCTCGCCACTATCAATTACTCCACCAGGAAATTCAATGCTTAGGCCCATTTGACCATGACGCCATTGCTTTACCATAAGGAATTTTTCCCCATGCTCAGCAATAACTATAACCCAGTCTCTTGCTTCATTGACAATATACGTTCCTCGACTTCCATCCGGCGCCTCACTGAGTCTTTCAGTAACAGTAAAAACCACAGTCTTGAAGACTTCCTTACGCTCAATCAGTTTCCATTCAAGATTTTCTTTATTCATATTTAAATAATATCCCCCAGATGTGTTTTTTTCAAAGAATTTTATAAAACAGCCAGATTTTTGTTTTTTTTTACAATTAGTTGTATAATAGATGCATACAAATCGAATTTAGGAGGCAAACCTATGGCAATCATTACTATTTCACGACAAGTAGCTGCTTTGGGAGATGAAATCGCAGCAGCTGCAGCCAAAGAACTGGGATACTCATTCATTACAAGAAAGCAAATCGAAAAACGTATTGTTGAGCTTGGATTCGATGTAAAACACATGACAAAATTCGATGAAAAGAAACCTGGATTTTTTGCCAGTCTTTCAAAAAGCCGCGATGAATACCTTAACTATCTTCAGTATGCAGTACTTGAATCAGCATTGGAAAACAATTGCATACTGATTGGACGAGGTGCATTTGTTATTCTTGAAGACATTCCAAACCACATTCCACTCAGATTCGTTTCACCTGACAACATTAGAATTGAACGACTCATGAAAGAATTCAACTGGAATGAAAAGCAGGCCCAAACCAGACTCGAAGAAAGTGCCGCAAACAGGCAAGGATTCCACAAGAGCTTTTTCAATGTAGACAACGAGGATGCTTCAAACTATCTTCTTACACTCAATACGGGAATGATATCTCTCGAAAAGGCCGTGAGTCAAATCAAGGATCTGGCAAGAAACTTCATCACCCCGGAACAGGAAGAAAAAGGCACTGAACGCATAAAAATCCTTCTCAAGGCACAGGGACTCGTAAACCAGCTTTTGTTTGAATACAAACTTAACATAAATATGCTTCATGCTGATGTTGACGACAGCTGCAAGGTAATCACTCTCAACGGTATTGCTGACTCAAATGCCATAGTTGAACGGGCTTCCAGTCTGGCAGTTAAACTTGCCCCTGATTTTCAGGTTAAGCCAAAGATTACTGTTGTTCAGGATTTTAAAAACTAATGTTCCGTATTGATGGCGTAACGGCAATTGTCCTGTGTTCATTCTTATGGAGCACAGGCGGAGTGTTCATAAAATTTATCCAGGCATCATCTCTTGCAATTGCCGGTATAAGAAGCTCCATAGCACTTGTAATCTTCATGATAGTCTTGAAAAAACTTCCGGTTTTCTGCATCAAGACAACTGAAGGAACCACAGACAGGAAAAAAACTCTATATCTATGGCTGGCAGGATTTTTCTATGCGGCAACAATGATTCTCTATTGCGTTGCAAACAAACTCACAACGGCAGCCAACACAATTCTTCTTCAATACACAAACCCGCTGTACATCATTGTTTTCAGTCCATTAATTCTCAAGGAAAAAAACAGTAAATATGATTACTTGACTTTTGCCGGAGTAATGATTGGTGTCGTGATGTTCTTTGCCGATGGAGTTGACGGCGGAAAACTTTTGGGTAACATTCTTGCCGCACTTTCCGGAGTAACTTTCGGGTTCTGCACAATTTTCATGCGAGCACAGAAAAGCGAAGGTTCTGCAAACTCTTTCATGCTGGCACACTTAATGACTTCTCTCTTTGGACTGCCATTTGTTTTTATTGGCAATGGAACTCCAGCTGATGCAATGTCCTGGATTTTTGTATGTCTCATGGGCATTTTCCAGATGGCATTTGCAACACTCTGCTACTCACGTGGAATTGGAAAAGTCTCTGCACTGAGCGCTGGAATCATCACAATGATAGAGCCACTCATGAATCCAGTCTGGGTAATGATTTTTGCCCATGAGATTCCTGGTCCCATGTGCATGGCTGGAGGCGCCATAATTCTTTCCTGCATTCTCATCCAGGAAATTTTCACAGCTAGGAAAAAGAAAGCATAGAAAATCATTAACCGGACAAATGTCAGTTTTTTCGCTTTTGTCTTGTTAATGAATTTTTCTTATCCACTTTCGGCTTTTAATTCTTCTAACTCCAAAAACCAGGCGTACAATTTCTTCAATGCTGATAATAAAATAAACCCACTGAATTGGCATCTTCAAAACAAAAGCTGCAGTTATTCCCAAAGGGATTCCAATTCCATAGGTGCCAACAACATCCAGAAACAAAGTATATTTTGTTTCACCACCGCTCCTGATAATTCCACTTCCACAAACCATGTTGCATACCTTTACTACAAAATATAAACAGAAAATATGAAGCAGATTAACTGTAATTTTCTTTACTTCCGGAGTTACTTTATAGATATCTACATAAAAGAAAGAAGACACTGCTAGAATTACTGCAACAACCAGACATCCGAAAACACAATATTTTAGAAATTTCCAGCTTGATTCATACGCATCATCGTATTCTTCAGCCCCCAGTTTATTTCCTACGATAATTCCTGCACTGGCAGAAAGTCCGGAAAATAAACCTACGGACAAAGCCTGCACAGGTTCAGTAAGAGTCATGGCAGCAAGTTCTGAAGTCCCCAGATGTCCATAAATCATAGAATAAAGAGTATTGCCTACAGCCCAAAGCATTTCATTTCCAATTGCAGGAAGAGATGTTACAAGAAACTGCCACGCAAGTTTGTTTTCTATTGCCGTAGTCAGAGAACGACTAAGACAAGCTGGATGCCCTGAAATCTCCAAAAAGATCAGGAGAATCATTGCCTCAATTGTTCTGGAAATTATTGTGGCATAGGCAGCACCTTCAATCCCCATTGGGGATACACCAAAAAATCCAAAAATAAATACTGCATTCAAGGCTGTATTTAATATGACAGAAATTATTCCAGCCACAAGAGGAATTGTTGCATGCCCCGTAGAACGAAGCATTGTTGAAGCAGACATAACTGCAATGGTGGGGAAATATCCTACACAGACTATTTTAAGATATGAAGCCCCCATGCACCTGACAGCTTTATCAATAGTAAAAAGAGTCAATACAAAATCAGACGCAAAAAAACTAACCAGAAAGAAAGGGATTACGCAGACAAGACTATAAAGCAAAGTTATTTTCATTACTGAAGAATGCCGGCTTCTTTCCCTTGCACCCTCTGCCTGACTTGCATAGATAGAAGCTACAGCTGTAAGTCCACCCAAAGCAAAAGTCAAGACAAAGAAAAGCTTTCCTCCCAAAGCAACGGAAGCAACACTTTGTTCTCCAAGCTGACCTATCATCATCTGATCTATCATTGTTAATGAATTACAAATCAATGCCTGAAGAGAAACGGGTAAAGCAATTGATATCATTTGCAAGAAAATTGATTTATTCATAACTAAAAATTGACATATTATTTTTTAGTATGTCAATTTGTACTACTATTTTTTTTTACTTTATGAAATATTCTGATTACAAACCGGTTTCCATTAGTGATCCAAGAAGAATATCAGGAGTAAACAGATTTTTTCTGGACTTTTTTTTCATTTTATTCAGATAAATATCAAAATGAATATGTTCTGTTACCATATTAACTATAAGCCGGTTGCTGCTTGTCATTCCCATAAAATCAGTTTCACCATTCGGTCTTTTCTCTCCAACTTTCTTATGTGGGAAATAACCGCTGGAATCATTACTTCCTATCACACAATTAGTTAAATCCGAAACAAGAAAAATGCGTTCCTCCGTACAATAATCTGTACCATCAAATCCACTATAGAATTCCATTGGTATTCCAAGTGTATCAAGATTTTGCCATGTAAACAGAATAATGCGCACCTTTCTTTTTGCCGCAGCAATAAGAGAATCCTTAAAATACGCAAGAGGCATTGATGAATTCATTACAATTTCTTTTTTTGAATTTGCTATAAGTCGATTCACTGCAGAAACAAGATTTGATTTCCCTTCAATATTTTCAAACCTTGGAATCTTAGACTTAGCTTTGAGTTTAACCAGTTTTTCCCTGGCTTTTTTTGCGGCAACTGACACACGAATAGAAATATCATTAAGAAGAAGTTCTGGATCAACTGCCACATATTCACTTACTGTTTCACCATGAACAATATTCACAAAACCTTTCTCAAGCAAATTATCAAGTGCGTTATATACAGAAGGCCTGGTTTTATTAAGATTTTTTGCAATGGAATATCCGCTCATAATATCATGCTGAACAAGGCAAGAATACACCTGTGCCTCTATTTTAGAAAATCCAAGCTGTTCAAGGTTAGATATTAAATCTTCCATCTTTTTCTCCGGACAAAAAAAAGGGGATGCCCAATAAATATTGCAGCTTTGATAATCTCAAGCATCACAACCTGTTTTTTTAGACATCCCGTCTTGATTACAGTCAAATATATTTTTTTCTTTTCAGATTATATTCCGTTAAAGTGTGTATTGATCTTATCAAGTACATACTCTTTGAATTCCCCAAGAGCAAATGTTCTCTGCGGAATCTTTGAGCTGAAGCGGAAACGGCAGCACACTGAGTTTTCTGACTTTTCCTTTTCTCCAACAACAAGAATATATGGTGTTCGGTGAGCAGTAGAAATATCCTTGATTTTATTCTTCATGTTGTCATCTTCAAGATAAGCATTTACCTTGATTCCGGCTTCAAGAAGTTCATCTGCAACTTTCTGAGCGTAATCGTTGAAGTCTGGACTTACCGGAACAACTGCAACCTGTTCAAAACAAAGCCATGTTGGGAACACACCAGCATAGTTTTCAATAAGAATGCCCATGAAGCGTTCAAGAGATCCAAGAACTGCACGGTGGAGCATTACAGGATGATGTTTCTGGTTGTCGGCACCAATGTACTGAGCATTAAGTCTTTCTGCAGATGGAAGCTGATAGTCAAGCTGAATTGTACCACACTGCCACTGGCGACCGAGGGCATCAATCAAAGTGAACTCAAGCTTTGGTCCGTAGAATGCACCTTCTCCTTCCTGAATTTCGTAGTCCATTCCAGATGCCTTACATGCAGCTGCAAGTTTTGCTTCTGCCTGCTGCCATGTTTCGATTGTACCAACGTGGTCTTCCGGCATTGTAGAAAGCTTAACAAGAAGGTTCTTGTCAAATCCAAAGTCCTTATATACATCAAGAAGAAGCTTACAGAACTTTGTAACTTCACTTTCAATCTGTTCTTCTGTACAAACAATGTGTGCATCATCCTGAACAAATCCTCGGACACGCATGATTCCGTGCAATGTTCCGCTTGGTTCGTTGCGAACACAATGACCGAATTCTGCAAGACGCATTGGAAGATCCTTGTATGAACGTGGGCGGCTGTTGAAAATTTCAAGATGACCAGGACAGTTCATAGGCTTGATTGCAAACTGCTTCTTTTCTGATTCAGTTGTGAACATGTTCTTCTGGTAGTGGCTCCAGTGTCCGGATTTTTCCCAGAGAACCTTTGGCATTACAGCAGGTGTATTAACTTCAAGATATCCGTCTTTTATAATCTTTTCGCGCATGTAATCCTGAAGTGTTACGTACATGCTCCATCCGTTTGGATGCCAGAAAATCTGACCCGGATCTTCAGGTTCAAGATGGAAAAGATCAAGTGCTGTACCAATCTTTCTGTGATCACGCTTTTCTGCTTCCTCAAGCATTGTAAGGTAATCCTTAAGATCATTTGGCTTGTAAAAGCATACTGCATAAACGCGTGTAAGCATTGGGCGGGAAACATCACCTCTCCAGTAAGCACCTGCAACACTCATGAGCTTGAATGCCTGGCCGTTGATTTCCTTTGTGTTTGCAACATGTGGCCCGCGGCAAAGATCAATGTAGTCATCCTGCTGATATGTTGTGATTGTAGCTCCGTCTTCAAGATCGTTGATGAGCTCAACCTTGTATGGTTCATCTGCAAAAATCTTGAGTGCTTCTTCCTTGCTTACTTCCCTGCGTACAAAATCAAAATTGCCGGCAAGAATCTTGCGCATTTCTTTTTCAACTGCAGCAAAATCAGATTCAGTTATCTTCTTCCCTTCCGGAAAATCAAAGTCATAGTAAAATCCATTATCAATTGCTGGACCAATTGCAATCTTGGTTCCAGGGAAAATTCTTTTTATTGCCTGTGCCATTACGTGTGCACATGAATGTCTTACTGTCTGTAATTTTTCATCAACTGCCATCTTAATTCTCCTATAGCATATACTGTATGACTTAAAGCTGTATTAGAAAACAATAATATTCTTTTTTATTAGTTCTTTCAATATATGGAAATTTTCGGTTTTAGCAGACAGAATTCGCTTACAAAATCAGTCATGTATGATAGAATTATTGCATGAAAATCAAGATAAGCAAGAAAAACTTTATCATATCCTGTGCCATGGGTGCTGTTCTGGGAACAATTCTGTTTGCCACAATAAAAAATGCACTGGCACCAGATTCCGTTAAAATTGCGTTCTATAACCTGTCAGAAAATCAAATAGAAGCAATCAAACAGGAATCAAAAAAATTCACAGAAAGAAAAATCTCATACAAATTCACGACCATTGACTCTGAATCCCCATTTGCAAAAACTGATGTTGACCTGATTTTCACAAACATGGGAGCCACGGCAGATAAAATGTCCGAATCAATCCCGGCAAAAAAAAGAAGAAAAACCTACTTGAACAGCAAGGTTCTTGCAGGATCATCAATTTCAGCTGCAAAAAAAGCCAGAGTTGATTCAAACAAAATTGTCCAGGTTCCATTGCTGTTTGACGGATACGAGCTGCTTCTTTCAACAGAAAGCCTTCGCAAAACAAACACTCAGTCTATCAACGGATGGAACGAATTTGAAGCTTATGCACAGAAGGCCCGGGAATCGTACAGAATGCCACTTGTATTTGCCGGAAAAGACGCAGATACATTCCTGGCAGTAATCACAGTTCTAACGGAATCTTTTGGTGGAATGGAAGACTGTCTTAAGGCTCAGGAAATGATTCTTGACTACACAGATGATGACTACAATGCTCTGGTAAAAAAACTTGTTTCAAGCCAGGGACCATTGCACGAAACTTGCAGAAGACTCAAGAAATGGATCAACGATGGAATTATTTCTCCGGAAGTTTTACGTCTTTCAAAATCAGCCGTTATTTCACTTGCAGAACACCACCACATGGCCTCTTTCATAATTCCGCTTTCTGAGCATAGAAATTTTTCTGATGAGGCTTCAAGAAAATTCACAACAATTCCAATTAGTTCTGATGAACAGCTCACATTTATTCCGTCCAACAGACCGCTGAATACACGCAGCATTGTTTCGCCGGTTATCTGTGCAGTTCCAATGACAAAAAACAGAAACGTCTCTTTCTTTGTTTCACATCTTACAAGGGAAAATGCACAGGAAAGAATTTCAAACCTTACAGGACTTGCTCCAATGCATGCAAGATGTCACGTTCCGGATATATACAGTGATGATGTAAGATTCTGGATTGCTGCATCACAAGTTCCAACAACTCCACTTGGAGACAGTGCATTCACATCACAGCAAAAAAAAGAGGCAGTTGCAGACTGTCTTAGAAACTACATTCTTGAAAACTAGTTTTTCCTTTTATCTGGTGACAGGAAAAAAAATCCTGGATCATTCCAGGATTTTTTATAAAGCTTATTTTACTTCAACACGCTTAATGTGAGCTCCAAGTGACTGAAGCTTTTCCACGAGATGTTCATATCCGCGTTCAATCTGATAAATGTTGCTGATACGACTTTCACCACGGGCTGCCATTGCAGCAATCACCATGGCCATTCCAGCTCTTACATCCGGAGACACAAGATGCTGACCGTGGAGGGAACTTGGTCCGGTAACTACGGCACGATGAGGATCACACAAGGTAATTCTTGCACCCATGCTGATAAGTTTATCAACAAAGAACATTCGGCTTTCGAACATTTTTTCAAAAATCAGGACAGTCCCTTCAACCTGAGTTGCAATTACTGTCATGATGGAAGTCAAATCAGGCGGGAATCCAGGCCACGGAGAATCATCAATTTTTGGAATCATTCCGCCAAGATCTGTGTTCACCTTCATTTCCTGATCTGCAGAAACAGTAAGAACATCACCTTCAATATCCCATCTGATTCCAAGCTTGTTGTATGAAATCTTAAGTGGGCGCATGTCATTCTTGTTTACTCCGGTAATCTTAATTGATCCATGAGTTGCCGCAGCAAGACCAATAAATGAACCGATTTCCATGAAGTCAGGACCAATGGTAAAATCACATCCCTGAAGACTTTCAACACCCTCAATCTGAAGAATATTGGAACCAACACCTGTGATTTTTGCACCCATGGCATTTAACATGTCACACAAATCCTGAACATGAGGCTCACTTGCTGCATTTGTAATTTCTGTGTGACCTGCGGCAAGAACTGCAGCCATGACTGCATTTTCAGTTCCAGTTACCGAAGTCTCATCAAGAAACAGGTCAGCACCAACAAGTTTATTTGCAGTAAACTCAAATTTACTGTCAATTGAAACCCTGGCACCCAATTCTTCAAGTGCAAGGAAATGTGTATCAAGTCTGCGTCTGCCAATTACGTCACCTCCAGGAGGAAGCATGACAGCCTTTCCGGTTCTTGCAAGAAGGGGTCCGGCAAACAGAATTGATGCCCTGATTTTCTTGCTCAAATCTGCAGGAATTTCATTCTTTACAATTTTTTCAGCTTTAATCTGCCATGTGTTATTTTCGATTTTCTTAACTTCTGCACCAAAAGCTTCCAGAATCTGAAACATTACTCCAGTGTCTTCAATTTCTGGAACATTACGCAAAGTAACAGTCTGATCCGTAAGCAAAGTTGCAGCAATACAAGGCAAAGCAGCATTTTTGTTTCCGCTTGCTTTTATTGTTCCGCGAATAGGAAATCCGCCTTCAACTAAATATTCGTACATAAAATCCATTATAGAAATAAACAGAGAAAAATTCAATTTTGAACAGGAATATCCCCTCACGGACGGATAATTAATTGACTATAAAAATACTACCAGTCAACTGCGAATAAAAATATCCATGAAAAAAATTGTGGAATTAATGAACAGATTGAATTATATTTATTTATAGATACTTTTTTTTGGGGAGGATCATTATGGTAGAAAAAATTCGTGGAAATAATCTGGAAAAAGCAGAAAAGAGCAAGATTGCACTGATAGACTTTTCGGCAACCTGGTGCGGTCCCTGCAGAATGCTTGAACCCGTTCTTGAAGAAGTTTCAGAAGAACTAAAGGGACAAGTTGATTTTTTTAATTGTGATGTAGACCAGAATCCGGATCTTGCACAGAAATTTGGCATCATGAACATTCCGGCATTGATTATCCTAAAAGATGGAAAACCAGCTGCAAACACCGTTGGATTTCAGCCAAAAGAAAATCTCCTTGAATTCATAAAGAGCTCCATGCAGTAATTTGCCCGAACAAAAATATTAGCTTAATGCTTAATATGAAAAGGACGAGACATGGTTATTTTTCAGATAATTTTCATTGCTTTACTCTTTCTGTTAATTGGATTTCTCTTCAGATCATATCGATTGACAAAATCCGAATTAATCTTGAAAAAAGGTGAATTATTTGAATTACAGAAACAGCTTGATGAATCAAGAAAATCAAATGAAAATCTCATTAATACAAAAACCTTTTCTGACTCCCTCACGGGATGCCTCAACAGATTTTCATTCCTTGGAGAACTGAAAAAAATTTCTGAGTCAACTGCCTCATACGGAGTAATTTATGTCGGAGTAAATTCCCTTGACTATATTAACCGGCATGAAGGATTTTCAGCCGGAGACAACAAGATCATAAAAGTTCATTCAATTCTCAATAATTTCTTCAAAGACGAAAACTCATCCATCTACAGAATTAATGGCGGAACATTTGCAATCATAATGGAAGAAATTGACTATGATGAATTCCAGAGCAAAGCATCACTTCTTGTGGCACAAAACAAAATGGAAAAATTATTCAGCGCAGGAAAAGCATGGTGCCTCAACGGGAAAAACATTCTGGAAGCCCTTTCAAGTGCAGAAGACAATATGCGGTCTGCAAAATATTATTACTATGCAAACAATGTAATGCTGAACACTAATCACAACAAGACAGATATTGATGTTGTTGCAAACCTGTGCAGGCAATACACTTGCATCGGCATTCTTGACGTAAAGACACAGCTCATGCATCTTTACAGAAACAACGGATTGAACGAAGACATCAACACATATATGAACGGGAGCCTCTACCAGCCGACACGCCTTATGTATGCAAAAAGATTTGTTGTTGAAGAAGACCAGGAAAAATTTGCAAAGGATTCTGACATCAACAAAATAATGGAAAGCCTCAAGACAAGCAACGTTTACACACTGTACTACAAATCAACTCAGGAACTTCATGGCGGTGATGACATTACATACAGCCAGTGGAACTTCAGTTATTCCGGCGACAAGTCAAAAATAATTTTTGCAACACAAGAAATTAGCCTGGAAGAATACATTAAAAACAAAAAATCTAGCGTGCAATAACATCAAATTCCTTGTTTTTAGTATTTGATTCAACTCGCAGGATCACATCATTTGGCAAACAAGCAGCCCAGTCGCCGGGACCAGAAAGAAAACCCATATTAATGCAATTCTTGTTTGCACATGGAGACTCAACCACACAGGCTTTTCCTTCCCTGATTATGACTTTTGTGATTCCTTCAAGTCCTTCAAATTTCAGTTCTGAATCCTTGTCCAGGGGATAGATAAATTCATCTTGAGGAGTTGTAACTACCAGCATTAATCTGCCTGAAGTGCGGTTTCCAAGAAAATAGAAAAATGAAAAAACTACAATGGAAGCAAAGATTAGTCCAAAGACAACATCCAAAACCTTGATTTTCATCGGTTCAAATTTATCATACTGACAAAGTATTTTCAAATCATCTTTTTTTCTGCTATGCTTTTGTCATGAAGATTTATTTTCTGGTGCCGGCGTTTTTTATGGCATTGTTTGCTTCATGTACAAAATCTGTTTCTCCGCTGCAAATTTCATGCATGGACACAATCTGCACTGTAAACGCATACCATGACGGATCAAAAAAACTGTATTCACAAATTGAAAAACGGCTGGAACAAATCGACAGCAAATTCAGTATTTCAAATCCATCTTCAGACATCTCAAAAATCAACAATCTTACAAAATCACAATCTCTGGTGGTTTCAGATGATGTTGCATACGTTCTTGGGGTTGCATTAAAAACAGCGGAAATTTCCCAGGGTGCATTTAACCCGGCTCTGGAAGAATTGATTTCACTCTGGAACATTAATTCAGCCAGCCCAAAAGTTCCGGAACACAGCATGATACAAAAAGCACTTTCATGCAGCGACTGGAAAACAATTCACATAAATGGAAACACTGTGAAAGTTGATTCTGATTCAGTTAAAATTAATCTCGGTGGAATTGCAAAAGGTTTTGCGGCAGATGAAATTGTTAAAATACTGAAAGCCAATGGAGTAAAGAAATCCGTCATCGACTTAGGCGGAAACATTTATGTATATGGAAAAAAAAGCAGCAACTTAAAATGGACCGTTGGTGCAAAAAATCCCGAAGAACCGGATGGGGATCCGCTGATACTAATAAAAACCTTCGAGACAAGTGTTGTTTCCAGCGGAACATACGAGCGATACTTTGTTAAAGACTCAATCAGGTACCATCACATATTTGACCCGGAGACAGGTTACCCTGCAGACAAAAATCTGACACAGGTTACAGTCATTTCAAGAAAAAGCATTATTGCTGACGTTCTTTCAACAACGGCATTTGTTCTTGGCAAAGACAAAACCCTTGAACTGCAGGATGTGTTTCAAAAAGAATTCAACACAAAAATTGATTTTATATTCGTTGAAAAAGGAAACATGGTTTCGTGGACAAAAAATCCGGATATTGAAATCACAACAAGATTACGAGCGCCATGCATCAACGAGGGTGGAATCAATCATTGAAATAAAATTTTTCCTGGTGATTATTTCTTTTTTTTCAAGAAGCAGTGGAAGATAGTGGGACATTCCTGCTGCATAGCGCCCGGCTGCACCCGGGAAATTTATTCTGACAGAACACATGCATTGACTTGCAAAAACCATGGCACATAACCTTCCACTTTTCATGAGTCCTGAAAAAAGTGCGCCCTGAGTAACGGAAAACTTTCCAAAATTCCACAAAACCTTTCCGTAAGGCGAGAACAATGAAATCAGTGTCATTGTGAATATCAAAATAAAGGAAGGCAAAATTCTGATTTTTTTTCTTAACAATAATGATGCAAAAAGAAAAACTGCTCCCAGTGAATAAACAAAAATCAAACTATCAGTAAAACAGATAAGCACAAACCCGCAGACAAAAATGGCAGCAATCACATACTGCCAGACAGAATTGTTTTTTTTAGTGATAGAGTAATTAATTTTTCCATAATCAGTGCTTTCAAGAATTTCTTTGTACCACAAGGATTTTTTTTCAAACACGCAGGCAAAAATTCCCAGAGCTGCAGAACAAACCAGGGTAACAAGAAGCATGAAGGGAATTGCATATCTGATTCCACTTCCAAAAAGCAGGAACCAGGCAAGAATAATCTGTGCACCATTGTTAAAAAGAGCGCCCATCAAACTGATTCCTACAAATGAAATAATTTTACGTGAACAAACTGAATGCAGGAAATACATTACAAAACTTGAGGCAAAAGTTCCGGAAACAGAAAATATAAACACATAGGAAAAAATTGTTCCAGAAACCAGGCCCTGGCTCAAAACCTTAAGCAGCGCAAGAAAAAAATATTCCCGGCGTCTCATGACAGGCAGTGCAAGAACAAGAGGAAGATTTGCAAGTCCTATTCGGAAAAACGGAAGTGGTTTTGGAATTGCAGTCTCAAGTGCAGACATAAGAAAGCACAAGACAGCAAAAAAAATCACTCGCTTTTCACAAATTTTTTTATTGGTGAACATGTGATTACAGATTATCACCCGAAATAAAAAAAATCAAAACCAATTTCCATGACTTTAATCTGATTTTCACAGGACATAATTTTGTAACAATTTTTTTTTCATGTTATAATACATAAATTATGATCGAAGCATACAGATTATTTATTGTAATTTCTTTTCTCTTTTTCTTTGGCGGAATTCTCGGATGGTTTATTGAACTGTTTTTCAGAAGATTAAACACAAAAAAGAATCCGGAAAAAATATGGTACAATCCAGGATTTTTGACAGGTCCATGGCTGCCTGTCTACGGATTTGGTGCAATTGTACTTTTTACAATCAGTGTTCTTGAAGAATCCTTTTTCAACACAAGAACATTTGGAATCATTCACTATGGAATAATGTTCCTCATCATGGCTGTTTTTATGACTCTGGTAGAATACATTGCAGGCAAAATATTTATCCAGGGAATGCACATCAAGCTTTGGGACTACTCAAAGGAATGGGGCAACTTTCAGGGAATTATCTGTCCAAAGTTTACTTTTTTCTGGGGACTTCTAAGCGCCGTCTACTATTTTTTTATTTTCCCAAAATTCAAGATTCTTGTTTTCTGGTTTACAGAGCATCCATGGTTTTCTTTCATCGTTGGAATAATCTTCGGATTGTTCAGCATTGATTTTGGATTTGCAGTTCATCTTGGAACTGTTATCAGAAAAAAGGCAATGGAAATTGACCGAAAATCTGCAGTGGACTTTCAAAAACTTCAGGGAAAACTAAAATCAGGAAAACTTTCAATTCATTCATCATCACTTTTTCTTACGAACAAAATTGATCAGTTTGAAGATTTTGTAAAACGAAGCCCGTCAAAAAAATAAAAGCTACTTTGGATCACCACGGCAAACTGAAATTTTCAATCCGCAGTCTTCAATAATTTTTTCCAGCAGTTTATGGCCTTCACTGGATTCACTTCCTGTGGAGGCTTTTTTGTCATACAGTGAATAATCCTTTCTGGTTTCTACTGGTGAAAGATTTGGCATGACAACATTGGCCCCAGCTTTTAGTGCACGAATACGACCATCTTTGGATAATGTTGCAACAGCTGTAGTAGCAGGAATCAATGCGTGGGGAAACTCAAGTCTTAACACTGAAATCAATTTTACAGTCAACTCAAGATTCCCTGCAGGAAAATTTCCAAAAGGAGTTTTTGAATGTGGAATAAAAGGACCAATTCCAATCATCTGAGGCTCAAGGTCTTCCAGAAAATGAATATCAGCAATAATTGAATCAAGGGTCTGAAAAGGGCTGCCAACCATAAATCCGCTTCCAACCTGATAACCAATTTCTTTGAGGTCATAAAGGCATTTTTTTCTGTTTTCAAAAGTCTGATTTTTTGGATGAAGTTTTATATAGTGCATGAAATCAGCAGTTTCATGACGAAGCAAAAACCTGTCACATCCTGCATCAAAATATTTTGCATAGCTTTCCCTGGATTTTTCTCCGATTGAAAGAGTCACGGCACAATCTGGAAAATCTTTTTTTATTGACGAAACCAGATCAACAATTTTTTCATCATCGTAAAACAAATCTTCTCCGCCCTGAAGTACAAAAGTTCTGTATCCCAAATCGTAGCCTTTTTTACAGCAATCCAGAATCTGTTCCTTCGAAAGTCTGTACCTTGAAAGTGAATCATTTTCTTTTCGCAGGCCACAATAGAAACAATTGTTCCTGCAAAAATTTGTAAATTCAATGAGCCCCCTCAAATACACATCATTTGAATAGACTCTTGTTCTTACATCAAAGGCTCTTGCACAAAGCGTGGAAGAATCATACTCCTGAGAAAAAATTTCCTTAAGTTCAGAATCAGAAAACCGTTTTGGAGCAATCATCATTTTTCAGCATCAAGAAATGCAACGGCACTTAAGGCAGCAACATTTCCCTCACCAGCAGCCTTAACATACTGATATGGAAGTCCAGTTATATCACCACAAGCAAAAAGCCCTGGAATGTTTGTACGCATTTGCCTGTCAACCATAACATGACTTTCATCAAGAACAAGACCTGGCACAAGCTGATTAGGCCTTAATGCCTTTCGGATAATAAAAACACCATCAACATCGTAAGTTTTTTTTCTAAGCTGCAGGGACTCAACCTTCATGGTGCCTTCAATTTTAACCGGAGCATCAACAACAGTTTCTATTGAATCAATCTGCGGATTCCAGTCACCGGCATAAAGTTTAACATATACAACTTTCTGACAAAGCTCACTCAAATATTTTGCATCAGATTCAGCTTCTCTGTCGTAGGCAAGAACTGCAACTGTTTTTCCCTTGTAGAAATTACCATCGCAGGTAGCACAATAGCTTACTCCCCTTCCAAGAAATTTTTCCTCACCATCAACCGGATTTCCAAAATTCACGCCTGTTGCAAGAATCACAGATTTTGCCTCGTATGAAGAATTACCGCTTCCCTGAAGTGAAAAATATTTTCCCATGGCATAGACCGCATTGATTCTGTCATTCAATTGATTGACCTGCATTTTTTCCAGATGACCTGAAAGTCTTTTTGAAAAATCACTGCCAGATATTTCTGGTAATCCAGGGTAATTTTCAATGCACATGGACTTTTCAATCTTTGAACTAGTCTTTTCAGAACCAAACAAAACCACTGATTTATTCCTGAGCTTTGCAGTTATTGCAGCACTAATCCCGGCAGGACCTGTTCCTATAATTGCAATATCAAACTGTTCCATGGAAACCTCCAGAAATTATTTTGAAAAAAAACATTCATAAAAAATATAATGACGAAGCCAACAAATTTCAATTTAAGAATCACAATAAAATAACCAGGTATCAATTCACAAAAAAGATTTGTAGCACTAGAATACATCTATGGGTTGCTTTTATGAAAATGGATTGGAATTCTCATGCAAAAGATGTTCTGCCTGCTGCGGAAAAACTCCGGGCGTTGTCTATCTTTCAAGACAGGATCTTTCACTGCTTGCAGAATTCCACAAAACAAGTGAAGCTGAATTTATTTCCAGGTATTGCAGATGGGTCATGTATTACGGCGGAATAGAAGTTCTTGCCCTGTTTGAAGAAAAAAATCATGACTGCGTTTTATGGAACAATGGATGCTCGGCTTACGAAGCAAGACCTGTTCAGTGCCGCACGTGGCCTTTCTGGAGCTGGATAGTTGCAGACAAAGAATCCTGGGATGACTGCGCAAAAAATTGTCCCGGCATGAATCAAGGCAAATTCTGGGCAAAAGAATTTATTGATCAGGAAAAAACGAAATATGATGAAAATATTCCACTTTCAAAAGAAGAATGGGAAAATTCAAATATTAAAAGCAAATAGTCTGTTCATATCAATATGGAGATAAAAATGAAAATAACAATGATTGGAATGGGTGCAGTTGGTGCAGTTGTCGGAAAAAGACTCGGAGAATTTCTTGGATTTGAAAACATGGAATGCATTGCAGACAGCCAGAGAAAAACCAGATATGAAAAAAATGGAATCTCGATTAACGGAGAAAGAATCAATTTCCATTTCGTGACTCCAGAGAATGCCGTAAAATCTGACCTTGTGATTATTGCAACAAAAAATCTTCAGCTTAAGGATGTTCTTGTTCAAATAGAAAAAGCAATTGGGCCTGAAACAACAATTCTTTCCCTGCTCAACGGAATTCAAAGTGAGCAGGAATTGTCTGAAAAATTCGGAAAAGAAAAAGTTCTTTACGGATACATTGTAAACCTTAGCTCAACAAACGAAAACGGAAACATTACCTGTGGCCACGAAGGAACAATTTATTTTGGAGAAGATTCAAATGAAATCACACCGCGTGTTTCTGAAATAAAAAAACTTTTTGACAATGCAAAAGTTAATTCAGTTGTTCCGGAAGACATTCACTTGAGTCAGTGGAAAAAATTTCTTCTCAATGTTTCATGCAATACAATTTCTGCACTATGCCGCCAGACTTACAAAGGATTCAGAAATGAAATAACTCAGGATGTGGTCAGACAATGTGCCAGAGAAGTTGTAGCCGTTGCCAGGAAAATGGGAATTGCCCTGACTGATGAAATGATTGAAGAAAACATCAGAATGACATCTTCACTGAATGATGAAGGGAAAACCTCCATGTTCCAGGATGTTGAAGCAAAACGCAGGACAGAAAACGACTATTTCTGCGGGACAATTGTCAAGCTGGGAAAAGAACTTGGAATTCAGACTCCCGTATGTGATCTTTTACACAAACTGATAAAATGCACGGAATCTGCATGGGACTAATTTTTTTTATAGTTTTCACAAATCAACAATCCCTATTGAAATTTAATTTTCTATGTTGTAATAGTAACAAATAGAAATGCTGATTTTCTTTGCATGCGAGACTGTGAAGTCCTTTCTGTAAAGAAGAACAGCAAGGCTGGCGGCAGAATGTGTAGTTTTCTCCGGCAGAAATTAAAAATAATTTAAAAATTTTAAGAGGCACAAAATGAACTTCAAATCAATCTTTAAGATTGCAGTTCCAATTATGATTGGAAACGTAATCAACCAGATTCAGATGCTCATCGACAAGGCATTCCTTGGACAAGTAAATGAATTGTATCTCAGTTCACTGGGAAATGTTTCCACGCCAATGTGGGCTTCAATGTCAGTTTGCTTTTCTATTGTTACTGGAGCATCAATTATCATCAGTCAGAAAGTAGGAGCAAAGGACACAAAGGATGTTGAAAAATACGCATCATCCCTTTTGCTTTGGTCTAATGTTTTTCCGATTTTTCTATTTTTTGTCTGGCATTTCTTTGGACAGCAGATTTTCATTGCATTGGGAACAAAAGGAATTGTTCTTGATTTCTGTATGGATTACCTGAAATACTTCAAACCGATTATACTCCTCATTGGACTTGAAGCTTCCACAATGGTCATCATGCAGACCTCAAATCACACAAAGCCAATGCTGTTCTTCGGAATCATTCGTGCAGGCCTGAATGTAATTCTGGACTATGTTCTCATCTTCGGAAAATTCGGATTCCAGCCAATGGGAATAAAAGGTGCTGCCATTGCAACAACAATCGCAGAATTTGCCGGAGTTGCATTCTCAATGCTGATTTTTATTTCAAGCAGACACATGCCAACTCGTCCACCACTGGGGTCAGTCCTGAAGGCATCACTCAGACCTTATCTGAAATCTTCAAAGCTTGGATTGCCAACTGCATTAGAGGATTTTGCATGGAATCTTGGAAACATTGTCCTGATTAAATTTCTGAATGACATCAGCATGGTTGCGGCAGGAATTTACGGTGCAATTCTTTCAATTGAACTCATAGCAGTTTCATGTATTGCAGGTGTTGGAAGCGGAACACTCACATTATGCAGTGAAGCTGTCGGTGCATGCAACATCAAGAAGTACAAATCAACTGCACTTTGTGCTTATATCATCTGCTTTTCAATTTCAATTCTTACTCTTGGTTTCTGTCTTGTTTTCCCAAAACAGATTATTTCAATCTTCACAAAAGAAACAGAAATAATAGCAGTATGCGGACTCTACCTGATTCTCATGTGCTGTAATCTTTACGGAAAATCTGGAAACATTATTCTTGGAAATGCAATTCGTGGAAGCGGAAACACAAGATGGATGCTCTGCACACAGATTTTTGGAACCATCTTCATTTCAGGATGTGCATTTGTTTTTGTAAAAATACTGAAGTGGGGAATTGCAGGTGTATACGCAGCTGTAATTACAGACGAACTGGTGCGATGTGGAATAAACTACATTAAGTACAGGTCAATTCTAAAGCGCATTGAAATCAAAGCTGCATAAAAAATCCGGAAACTTAACTGGTATGTATCCCTTTTGCTGCACAAAGGTAATGGGGATACTTAACAGCATGAAATCAATATAAGTCCTGAAAATTTAATTCATGCCAGATATTTTTTCAGAACCTTGATGGCATCAGAAAATTTTTCCAGGTTAATATTCGAGTAATTCAGAATATACATGTGCTGAAGTCTTTCAGCGTTCTTGCTGTAATACTGGGACAGCATGTCTATGTTAATTCCCTCAGAAAGCAAATGAGACTTAAGTTTTTTATCTGATACCCTGCTGTTCAATTTTAGTATCATGTGAAGCCCGGAATCACTTTCCAGGATAGAGCATTCACTCTCCGAAATATTTTTTCTAAGGATTTCGAGAACCTTTTCCCGCTTTCGTCTGTAATACAATCGCATTCTGTTGATATGTTTTTCGAAATATCCTTCATCAATGAATTTTGCAAGAGTATACTGCTCCAATGTTGGAACAGGACATGAGTAAAAATCGAGACTCTTGTAGTATCGGTTTGCAAGTTTCTCAGGAAGGACCATGTAGCTGATTCGGATTGTTGATGCAATGGATTTTGAAAATGTATTCATATAAATCACTTTTCCAAAGGCATCAATGCTCTGGAGTGTGGGGATAGGATTTCCGTTCTGCCGGAATTCACTGTCATAGTCATCTTCAATTACATAGCGGTCATTTTTTTCATTTGCCCATCCGAGTATTTCGTATCGTCGGGAAGCCGGCATTGTTATTCCTGTGGGAAAATGATGATTCGGACTTATATGTGCAATCTGTGCATTGGATTCAATAAGTTCCTTTATGTTCATTCCTTTATCATCGATTGATGCGCATACATAATTTACACTGTTGATTTCATAGACCTTTCTGATTTTTGTGTATCCGGGATTTTCAATGCAATAAGTCTTTTCATTTCCCATGAGCTTGATCAGTATCTCATATAAATTTTCAGTTCCGGCGCCAATAATAATCTGATCTGGATCAACTTCCATTCCACGAAATGACAGCAAATGCTTTGTAATTGCACACCTTAATTCTTCAACTCCAGAACTTGGGGAAACATTCAGAACTTTTTCCTGCATCTCTGACAGAACTTCACGATTGAGCTTTGCCCAAATTGAAAAAGGAAAATTTCGGGTTTCCATGTTGTTTGAAGAAAAGTCAAAGACAAACTGATTTGTACGTGCTTTCTCGATATAAACCTTTGGTTTGCTTATTGCCTTTGGTTTTGAAAGTTTCTTGATATCTGAAACGAAATAGCCTTTTTTTTCCTCTGTATAAATATATCCTTCACATATAAGCTGATCGTATGCATTTTCAATCGTAATTGTACTAACGCCCAGATTCTGTGCAAGATTTCTTTTTGACGGCAGCTTCTCACCTGATTTTATGAGGCCTGAAAGTATATCCTGCCTGATTTTTTGATAGAGTTCCTTATAAATTGGTCCATCACTTCTTGAAAAATCATAGGTAAGCATTTTCCGCTCCCCCTCTTCTGGCATCTAAAAATTTATCAATTATGCAATTTAGTTAATATCAGTTTTAAAACAATATTTCAAGAGAAAAACAGCAGCATGAAATACTTTTTCGTTAAATGAAAAAAAATGGACTGCCCTGTTTTGGACAGTCCTGTTTCATTTTAAGAATAAAAAAAATTATTCAAAGCTTACATCTGTAACCTGGAAGTATGACTTTGGATGTGCACAAACTGGACATGCTTCTGGAGCCTTAGTTCCAACAACAATATGTCCACAATTGCGGCATTCCCAAACCTTTACTTCTGACTTTTCGAAAACCTTTGCTGTTTCCACATTATCCAAAAGCTTGCGGTAGCGTTCTTCATGACGTTTTTCAATGAGAGCTACTGCACGGAATTTTGCAGCAAGAGCAGTGAAACCTTCTTCTTCAGCTGTCTTTGCAAAACCTTCATACATATCTGTCCACTCATAGTTTTCGCCATCAGCTGCTGCCTTGAGATTTACCTGTGTATCACCAATTCCTTCAAGTTCCTTGAACCACATTTTTGCATGTTCTTTTTCATTGTCTGCTGTATGAAGGAAAATTTCAGCAATCTGCTCGTAACCTTCTTTCTTTGCAACAGAAGCAAAATATGTGTACTTGTTTCTAGCCTGGCTTTCACCTGCAAATGCTGCCTGCAAATTTTTTTCTGTCTGTGTTCCTGCGTACTTACCCATTCTACTAACCTTCCTTAAAAAATTTGGTTTATATAAAAAATTTAATTAAATTATCATTATATGTCAACATTTCATAAAAATAATTATTCATCTGCGAGTTATTGGTGATCATAAAAAAAGGACCACTCCCTGTGCAAAACTAATTGACTTAAGGAACAGTCCCTTTTCGGTTTATTTCAATTTTTCTTTCACTAGTTACAGGAAACACCTGATTCTCAAGGAACCTGCAATCCAAACATTACATATCATCAAACAATGCATTTTTCCAATACTTGAGCCTCATGCTTTTTTTGACTCCTCCGGCACCTGAGAGGGCATTATACAGACGGTGCCAGAAGAACCAGATTCCAGGCATCCAGAATGAATTTTCAGCAACAAGATTTACATTTCTGTCTGATACTTCAACATTCTTCTCCAATGCTTCAAGGCCTTTTGACATATCCATCTGACCTTTTGCACGCAAATCCACAGGAACATCACCAGTGAACATCAATTCGCGGTTGAACAATGACCAGAGCGGACGAACTGCAAAGCAATCACAGTTCTTGAAAATTTTTACGCCCTTATCCCTTCCGCTGTTAATTTGTCCGATGATAATATTATCAGCCACAAACAAAGAATACTTTCCGCGCTTTCCGGTAAAAATACTTGGACGGAACATCTGGCCGCTTTCATCCATTTTTTCACCAAGAACACTCTTAAGCTTTGTTCTGATTGGTTTCATCTGGAACCACCAGAAACTGCCTTTCATCTGGAATGAAACTTCACCTGATGCAAAAAGCTGGCGTTTCAGGAATCCAGACTTCGAAATGTAAATCATGTCCAAATCCTTGTATGAAACGTATGATGTCTGTGTGTTATAGAATCTTTTGTACATGTAAATTACTGAATCTTCATTTACCTGAACCTGTTCTTTTGTCCAGAATTTAAGAGTCCATACTTTATATCTCTTTCCGTCACCCTTAAGCTTTACGGCTCTTTCCTTGATAAATGCATGAATCTTCTTGGCTTCAGAACCTGGAAGTTTATTGAAAAAAATCGATGTTCGGTAACCAAAGTAAACGCCCTTCTTTCCGAAGAATCCACCCTGCAAATCATTGAATACTGCATCTGCATAAGTTACGGCAGAAGCATAGATTGCTCCCTTGGCAAAAATTGGAAGAAGTGAAAAATAATACTGTTTTGCAAAAGCTCTCTTCTCTGCAATATAGATAACATCCCTCTGCTTGTAGACAAGATTATTCCACCACATGCGGATTCCACGCTTTCTATAACATTCTGCTTCAGCAAATTCATCAGATTTATTTTCATCCACATATTTTGCAAATTCATTAATCTGAACCTTATCAAATCCTTTCAACTTTACGGAAATAGATGTTTCACCATCCCCGAAACAGAAGAATTTTTTCACAATAAGTTCTGAATAAAGAACATCCTTGATATTCAGACAAAACTCATAAACCCTTACAGGATGCTTTGCTGCATATTTCTTAAAGATATTGCGGAAAAACATGCTGATAATGCTTTTTGGAGCATACAGAAATTTTACAACATCATTTTCAACTGTGATAACATCCTCTGGCTTTCCCCATTTAACTTTTCTTGTTTCAAGAGCTCCAGTACGAACGATTCTAAAATTCTCCATAGAATAATTCCTCCATTCCGATTGACGACTCATCAAAAAACGCGGATTTCATATAATTCAACATAATTTTGCTGATTATTGCGCATAGTATAACATTGAAAATTTGGAAAGTAAAGGAGAATTAACTCATGAAATTTCTTCGGTATGACGCACGACATTCCCGATAAAAATTTATATTACATACTGTTCAAATAGGTTATTATTTTGTAGAATGAAAAAAAATCCACAGGGGGAATCAGGTGAGACTCCTGAGCTTGAAATGAAACGGTGTTTTCGCACGTCCAGTGAAAAAGTCCGAATGCCCTGTGGTTGTCTGCTGTTGCCGACACAAATACTTGCTTGGGTGTACATGCTCTGCACCCGGAGGAAACATGAAAAAAATTCTCTTACTGATGGCATCATTCATTAGCCTGATAATGTCATGCTCTGACGGTGTCGATGAACCAGTTTTGCCTGCCGGTTCACCAGACCCACTCGAATCGGGAGTTCCAGTTTCAATGCAGGAACTCAAGGAAACAGTCTGGTTTTACGGAAATGCTGAAATCTGCTTTCCATACGAAAACGAGACTCTCTTCATCAACTACATGCCGGACACACTCAACACGGAAAAGTGGATATCCCTCAAGGAAAATGCAAATGGAACTTTCACGGCAAAGGTGGAGTGGTCAAATAATGTTCGTGAAATCGGAAAGACTTCAAAAACAACAATCACAAAACTGAACAACAAAATCAGTGTCAACTGTGATTTTTTCAAGTTCTCAAACATGACATCCTACGAGGGAATTCCAGCAAGCCGATTTGATCCAGACAAAGTACCGCCACTAAAAGCCGAATATCTTTCCAACTTCTCCGGGAAGTACACATTGAACAAAAGTCATTATGAACTTTATGTCGGAGCAAAACTTGGAATCAGTCAAAGTGCTATCAGATACTGGAATGCCAACGTGCTTAACTCAATTGTTCGCGAGGACGGTGCATACGACTTGCTTCTGGCACATTCCTCGTCAAACAATGGATCCGGATCAATTGACCCTGGCATCACAGGATGCGAGCCGTTTATTTCCAGACAGGGACTTTTCTGGTCGCACCTTGTACTATCCCAGGCCCCTGGATCGAAGTGGAACATCAGCTGGTCCTCAACCTGGTACGAATCTCCTTACGAAGCACTCAATGCAGAAATGGACATGACAGACACATTCACAGGTCCTGCCACAACAAAACTGACATACAAATACAATTTCTATTACGGCATTCCTAAACTTGTTGACGGATGGTACAAGACAGAGCGCGGAGAAAAAATCGGAACATATTCGGAACAACTTGACTTGCCGACGACAAAAACATGGAAGCAGATTCTTGAGGCTGCAAATATCCATCCGACAATTCCAGAGGGAAAACTGAAGGATTACTGGTGGTATTCAAACAATGGTTTCTATTCCCAGGTAGACAGCTATGCCGTAAAGCTGAGTGACAGTTCAACACCAGGTCTCACTGAATACGATTTCTTCCTGGCCCTGAAGGACAAACCGGCTGATAGTGGAATTTATTATCTAGAAGGACACTTCAAGAACACAACAGGTGCATATAACCTGACAGTAACTCCAGGTGGAATCACTTACAACGGCACAGACTATGTTTTTGTGGCTGGATCTGTCTGGTCAAATTTTTCAGAAGCCAATGGCGGCGAACCACAGCAGGTTGCATACATTGTTTCAAGCAATGGAAAGAATTATTTCTGCATGATTGAATATCAGATCAACAACAAATCCAGAAGCGATAACTACGTGAACTTCCGTGAACCAAAAGAAACTGAGGAATCATCTGATGCCTCAAAGGGTGACAGAACATACACAATTTTTGGAACAAGAAGATCAACACTTAACAAGCAGCAATAAACAACAGGCATTTCATCCCAAGTTTCTCCGACATGGATTTTTTAGAAGACTCCGTGTCACTTTTATGAAACCTGGGATGACTTGATTTCAATACGATTACTGATTTTCTGCCGGCTTTCCTGGTGGAAGCATTTTTTTCAAAAGCATTCTGATATACAAAGGCTGAACAATAAAAATAATTATGTAACCAACAATAAAACTTACCACAAGGGAAGGAACAAGGGCCTGCTGAATTGAAGGAATAGCAGACTCAGGTGCTCCGGCTTCTCTCATCTGCCTTGCTGCACCGCCAACCATAAGCACAACCATTGCAATTGTAATAACCGGTGTGTAAATGACATTGGAAATAAGACTTGAAAGCAAATTGCCCTTGAAAGATTCAGGAATGATTCCAGCCTTATTGCAGGCTGCATCACTTACTTTTTTCATTGGAACAATAAAACCAATGATCAGCGAGATAACAAAAGAAACACCAAAAGAAAAAAGCCATGCAGGTACAGTAAAATGCCCGCTCATTCCTGTTCCCAGAAGAGAAAGGCAAAGACTCATGGTGAAGCCCATAAGAACTGACATCATAATCATAATCTTGCGCATATTATTCTCCAGAAAAAAAATCTATTGATAATATCATAAGGCAATAGCAGGGAAAAAACCATCTTTTTAATACGCCCTAATGCATGGAAAAATAAATAAATACAGAAAAAAATACAATTCCCGTAAGAATTCCCAGGAACACATGAGACAACTTGTTTTTTGTGAATCTGCAGAATTTAACTGAGTCACTGGAATAATTTGTCCTGACGAATTCAACAAAAGTCTCGAAGGCCTGATCATTTTCAAAGGCATGAGAAGGAATCAGGATGCTCTGGACCTTTGAAAAATAAATGTAAATTCCATTCTTGCAGGCTACAATTTCAGTAATCTGATCCTTTGTAAGATTCATTGATGATACGGAGTTTTTTTCGCTTATGTTGTTTTCATCAATTGTAACTTCATTTTGCTGGTGAATGTTTTTATTTGAATCATAGATTTTGCCCAGATATTTGTTGCGGAGTAATTTTCTTCCAAAAAAAGCATAGCCCATAATCAAAATCGGGATAATCAGTGAATAAGTAAACTGATGTGATCTGACCTGAAAATAAATCATGATTGCAGAACACAAAACAACAAATGTCTTCAATGCGATCAGCATAAAATATGATGACATGGTTTTTCGCGCATGAACATCGTTGTATTCCAGATAATCCTCTTTTGTTATGTCGTATGACAATTTGTATTCCATTTTTTTTCTCCATATTTTTTCTGATGAACTTTAATCCAGCACACGCAGACAAAAGTCATAGAACAATTATTTCATGCCTGTCTTTTTTCTTCAAGATTCTTTACATTAAAGTGAACCAGCACAATGTAAACCAGATTCAGAAAAGTTCCGGCAACAAACGTAAACTTGCAGACAAACAAAAACTTTGGTAAGCAGAAAAACAACCCGGCCACATCACTTGCCAGATTAAAAAAGTTCATAAACAAATCCCAGGTGTTCCATCGCAAAAACCTGCCAAGAAAAATTCCAAAACAGGACACATAAATAAACACAACACGAAAAACAGCGGACCTTTTTCTGCCGATAAGTTCACTGGCTTTTTCTTCCATCATTTTAAGGCTGACAATTCCAAAAAGCAGACCGCAGATTCCATAGCTGAGCAAACTGATTGCATCAAACCAGACTGGTGCTGTTCTTATTCCCTTTCCCAAATGAATTATGTCCGTCATAAGATAGAATGAATTCGGAAAAAAAATAATCCATAGGAAAACCAATACATGTAATCTGAAACCCTTTTTGTTTTCCCCGAAATAAATGATTGTAGAAACAAACCATGGAATAATTGCAAGAATCAGATTCTTCACAAGAAACAGATAAAGAGCATGGCCGGAAATGATTACACGGACCAATGTCAAAAAAACAAAAAAAGCTGACAATATTGTCAGACAAAAAGTTGTGTCACCTGAATACAACTTCTTCAAATAATTGATTACGCAAGACATGCTTCTTCCTAAGAAAGCAATCCCGTCCATCTGTAGCCTGCACCATATACAGTCTGAATTTTTTCCGGCAATTTTTCATCCACCGAAAGTTTTTTTCTCAGTCGCTTTATGTGACAGTCTATTGCCCTGTCGTTCAGATATGTGTCTTCCGGATAACAGATAGAAATAAGCTGTTCCCGTGAAAGAACCACATCCTGATTTTTTATGAATGCTTCCAGAAGCCGGAACTCAGTTACTGTTAGTTCCAGATTCTCCTGACCGACAAAGGCCATATACGAACGCAGATTTAGTTTTAGATTTTCATGGCAAAGAATATTTTCTTCACCAGCCGATTTTTCCCTGCCACCAGAAAAGCGGCGGAGTATGACATGAATTCGGGCAATCAATTCTCTCATAGAAAAAGGCTTGCACAAATAATCATCCGCCCCAAGTTCCAGTCCAAGAACCTTGTCAAATTCCTCATCGCGGCTTGTAAGAAACATAACGGGAGTTTTTATTCCCTCTTCACGGAACTTTCTCAAGGTCTGAATGCCATCCATTACCGGCATCATTATATCCATGACGAAAAGTTCCGCATTAAGTCCGCCTTTAACTGCATCATAGGCTTCCTTTCCATTGCAAAATTCGCAGGTTTCAAACCCTTCGTGCTTCAATGCAGTTTTTATTCCAAGGCGTACGTTTTTTTCATCATCAACAAGTGCAATCATGATTTGATTTTACTCAGTTTGCCTTATGCTTTTCAAGTTAACTTTTTTTCATTCTCTACTGAATCGCGCAAATTATTCCAGTCAACTTTTCTGGTGAATATCATCAGCACTGCAATAAGAATAAATGCAAAAATTGAACCAATAAGCAGTGCATAATCTTCTGATTTCAAAGAGCAATACAAATATCCATACATGACCAAAAACACTCCCATCATTTCAAATCCAGTCTTTGGCATTCTTGTAATTGACCCGACATAAAATGATGTCACCACCCCGCTTGCAGCTGCCGAAACCAGATAAGCTGCAAAAAATGGAATATGTTCAGAAAAACTTAATAGCAGAAGAAAAAACACAATACTTGCAGCTCCACAAAGCAGATAGTTTACCGGATGCAAATTTACTTTCAAAAAAATTTCAAACAAAAACAGAACAATAAATGGAACGATTATGAAAAGGAATCCATAAATCACGGCACGATAAACCATTTTATAAACATCAATTCCCTGATGGATTTTAAATCCAAGAACACTCTTTAATTCTGCTGAACCAAATGGAACAAACCACTCCGCAGTAAATCCTTCGTCTGTAATTTTTCTTGTTTTTGGAAGATATTCAAAGTCGGAAAATCCAGGAGTTGTACAATCAGAAGCAACGGAAAGTTTTGCCTGATCACTATTTACCAGCACACTGAACTGTTCAGCGCCACGGATTTTAAGAACTGTGCTAAATGAATTAACACCTTCCCTATACTTCATGTCAGAAATAATTCCATTATGCTTGTCTGTAAAATTCTGATCTGCTCCACCAGTAACGTTCATGGATGTTTTGTATTTTATGTCATTAACAATAAATTCCGGTGCTTCAATAATTGACCTGTCTTTTAGACCAACAAAAAATTTCGATCCTGCAAAATCATAAGTATACTCGGAATTATTTCTAAGGTTGCACAGAAATTCTCCGCTGATTTTAATTTCACCCGTAAATATTTTTGCTGAATAGATTCCAAGTTTTCTGTCTTCAGTTTTTATGTCTGCCGAATAATCAAGAACTTTTGCATGAATTGTTGACTGACCTTTCTTGTATACCTGATATTTTCCATTTATTTTTTTGTGCTGAACATAAGGAACCACAATGCACACATCCGAAAGGTAAAAGTTTCCGCCACCTGCAATACCTATGTTTGAAACCGCAGTATTTTTTGCATCTTCACGATCCTTTAATTTCAATCCAATAAAAAGATTTGCAATCAAAAGAACAAACACAATAATTCCAGTGAAAAGTAATTTTCCGCCAATCGCCAATGATTTTTTCATAATATAAATTCTCCTGTCTGATCTTGAAAAACAAATAAGTTTCCCTAGTTTTGATATGGAGATTCTATTTGGAAATTGTGTCAGAATTATGTCTAAATTATGTTATTTAACCGGTATGCAAACAAGGAATTTTGCACCGCCCAGGGACTGACTTTGTTCCACAACTATTGTACCTTCAAGTGCATCAACTATGGCTTTTACCGTTGACAATCCGAGACCTGAATGCCCGTGCCTTTCTTCTTCATTTCTCTCGGAATAAAACCTTGAAAATATTTTTTCTTCTGATCCTGCTGGAACTCCCTTGCCGTTATCCTCAACACAAAGCCTGAAATTATTTCCATCAACTGAAAGAGTCGTTACAACCTTTGAACCAAAACTTCCCGCATTATCAACAAGATTTTCCATGAGTCGTGACAAATAATCTTCTGGAACCTTCAGCCTGAAATTTTTTGCAAGCTTATTTTCAACAATAAATTCCTTGCCTTCATATTTTTTTTCGATACGCGAAACAACATTTTTAAGAAAAGAAAAAACTTCTATGGGTTCATAAGCAAGATCTTCACCAGCATCAATGCGCGAAATATTTCTGACTCCACTCAAAAGAACCTGAAGATGATTTACTTCATCAACAATTGCTTCACTCAGCTGAATTCTGTCTTCACTTTCAATATTACTGTCTTCCAGGACTTCCGCAGCCGACCTGATTGCAGCAAGAGGATTTTTAAACTCATGGGAAATGTCCGACGAAAAAGCCTGACTGAACTGGATTCTCTTGTTCAACCTTTCAATTAAACATGAAAAACTTTTTGAAAGTTCTCCAATTTCATCCATTCTTTTTGATCCGGTAAAATTAGTAAAAATTATTCTTCCCTTCTTGTCTGCACAATCTGTTGCCTCAGAAGAAAGCTTTTTCAATGGAATTGTAATTCTAAAGGCAAAAAAAACTGCAATCAAAATAACTGCAATAAGTGATTTCAAAAACACCACTGCCATGTCTCGACGCAGTTCATAAAGGTTTCTCAAAATACGATAGGTTGATCTGCTGACAAGAACAACTCCATCAACTTTTTCATCTTCAGAAAAAACCGGAATTGCTGAATACAAGGTTACACTTACCTGATCACCAGATGAAATTCTCGTCTTTGCACCGTAGCGCCCTGAAAGTGCATCTTTAATTTCCTCACCATCAAAAAAAGTTTTGTTATTGTAAAAATCCGCAGTGTCATACATGGACAAAGCCGGGCGCCTCATAAGTTTTCGGTAAATTCGAATGGGCATGGAAAAAAATCTGTAAACAAGAGATTTTTCAGCGGCTGTTGAATTTTCTGCACTCGTTTTTTTTCTTTCAGGATTTAAGACAGACTCTGCTTTTTCCTTTTCAAATTTAACTCGTGCTGAATCACAAATAAGTTCACCCCTTACGTTCAGAATTCTGATTCGGCTTATAAACTCACCGTTCATATTCTCAAGAATCAAACGGGCTGACTCCCGGGTGTTTCCTGCAGCTTTCAAACTTGCCGCAATTATTCTCCCCTGCTGAACATTGGAGCTTTCAAACATTTCAAGCAGCTGCTTTTCATAAGTATTCAAGGCCATCATAACAAGAACTGGAATGAATGCAACAAGAACAAGAAAAATTGAAATCTGAACACTAATTGAAATTTTTATTTTCGGAATATTCATAGATTGTCCCGCCTAATATGAGAAAATAACATGTCAATAATAAACTTCTAATCTTTCAAGAAAGCCTTATACAAAGCCTCAGCCATCATCTTACGCATGAACTCATATTTTTCTTTATCCTTCAGCCAGGATTCGTAAGCTTCCATATTTTCAAAATATGATTTCTGCAATGTATCGTCAAAACTCTTGGGCATGATATTATTGGAGAACATCTGCTCACCGTTAGATAGTGCAGATGTTTTCAACTTGTCATCCTTTACCATTTTCATTTTTATAAAAAATCCGTAGAATAATTTTACCATAGTTCTCGGTTTATTTGAGAAGAATATAATGGTTTATCGCCCTTGCAGATTTTCTTTTTTTGGGAACTACCAGCGCCTGAACAATTCTGTTTTCCAGTCTTGCAAGGGTGATTTGAGAATTATTCAGAATTGATTCATGGAGTTCGAGTTTATTCATTCTTTTATTATAAATGATGTTAAGAGATTTTTGTGTAAAGCTGTGATTTAAGGATTAAGTTTTTTTGTTAACCTTTCCTACCGTCAAAAAGCAGCTTTTTCCAGATTCATTCATCCAGTCCTTATGTTCATTATACTCAGCTTCGGATGTTAAAACCCATACAAATTTTGCTTTAGTTCCAGGTTTTTTTTGGGGGTGATTGGCATAACCGTCGGTAAGAATAATTACACCGTCATATTCTGGGTGGTCTTTTGCATAATCGAATACTGTCTGGAAATCAGTACCTCCTCGACCTGATATGGTAAATGCTGTCTGTCGCTTCTTAAAACTTACAGGTTCACCTTGCAATTCACAATCAAAATTTAGAACATCAATGGATTCAATGCCATATTTAAAGAACTTGTTTATGACACCATAAAAGTTTTTTAAATTCTGATTTGTGATTGAACCGCTTGTGTCGATTGCTAGAAGAAGTTTTGTTGTAAACTCTCTTTTAGATCCCATGTATTCAAATCCAAAACGACGGCTTGGCTTGAACCTAGTCAAATGTTTTTTTTCAGAGAGAATTGAAGCCCTGAAATTTTTAAGAACTTTTCTGTAATCAATTTTTGCATTTAATGATGCTAGAATCTGGTCTTTGAGATGTCTTTCTAAACTTCCCCAGCTTTTTTCTCCTCTTGCTGCATAATCTTTTATTAAACTGTTAAGTTCTTCCATTACAATATCATTTTCTTCCCAAAGGCCTGTGGCTCCGTATTCTGCATCGTAGGCTTGAGCCAAAAGATTTTGCAACTTTTTATCATCTGCAAATGACGGAACTGAAGATTTTCCATTTTCTTCTTTGTTATTGCCGGAAGAGTCATGGTTCTCCTCAAATTTCTTTTTTGTTTCAGCTTCCTTCCGGATAATTTCTTCTGGTCTCATCAAAGAATAATACTGCTCATAGCTCAAGCTTGGAGGCAGCTCCAATTTTTCTGCTAATTCCTGATGAATTGTTACCTCGCTTGCCATGATTGCTATACAAGGATTGAATGGATCTGGTTTTCTTGAATATGGATGCTTCAGAATTACTCTGATAATTTCTGTCTCGAAGCATTTTTTTATTTCTTCAAAATTCATTTTTTCAAGGATATTTGGATTGTATTCAATTCTCATTTTTCCGGATCGGAATGGCACTGTGATTTTTGGATTTATCGTAAGAACATGAGTGCAGTATGTAGCGAACATAAGCGGCTCACATAAAAAAAGATTTTCTACGATTTTTTCCAGCGTTGTTTTTATGTCTAAAACTTCTTCCTTTGTCATAATTCTCCTACAACTGTTTGATTAAAGGAATGTGTGTTTTCATTTGTTTTCTTCCTTCTCCTTATTAATATATATGTCAATAATCTGACTTCTAAATTCCATTAGTTTTTTCATTTTCCCTTCGTAATTTTCACCATAAGAAGTGATGAAAAATTCCTTTAGTTTAGAAGTTACTTTAGAAGCAACTTCATCTGGTAGTGGATAAGTTGGAAAACCTTCATGTAATACCTCCCAGAGTTTTTCATCTTTTACAATTGGAATTTTTATTCGAGCTAAAACAGGCTCTATCCAGGCCTTAGTGAAATCTGAAGGGATATCCATATATTCACTAACATCCATATATTCATTAATCGCTATTATTTCATTAGAATTATTTTCAATAAACAATACTGTGTATCTTAAATTGTTTAGCATGAATATTTTTTCATCAAGCAAAAGTTTTTTAATCAGTGCCTTGTGTTGTTTTGTCCAGATCTCCCAATCATGTTGTGACATTTTGAATTTTAATCCCAAAAGCTTAAGACTGGTTTCAATCTCTGCAACAGATCTTTTTCCAATTCCCCTGCATTCTATCAAAGAATTCTCATCCAACTTTGTGAGTTCAGATAGAGTTTTAATTCTCATCTTACGCAGGCAATTATAAGTTCGAATACACAGATTTAGATGCATCACTTTTAGATTCATTGCATCCTTGACTGTTATTGGTTGTTGAGTCATTTATTCATCCTGTTAACAATTTTCTTAAACAATAACTACATCTCCGAAATGAAATCCACGAACAGTTCATACAACTCTGGACAATTATTCATAATGAACAATTTTGCTTTGTCGTAGTGGGGATCTGTGAAGTTATTTGCAAGATGTGCCAAGCCTTCATTTCGCTTTGAAGTCCTTAACCACTGTGCATAAGCAAGGAAGTTTTCTGCAGTATTTCTCGGAATTTTATTTGCTGTCGTTCCTTCAAAGAACTGATAAAGGCTGTCATTTACTAGTGCAATCTGAGGCATGTTGTATTTCTCGAGAACCGGCTTAATTTTTTCAAATCCTGCAAACACATCTTTTGCTCCAAGCAGATGAGTTTCCTGAAGGTAGTGATTGAATTTTGTTGCTGCTCCTGCCCCAATAATGCCGCAAATTGTTTTGAAAGTTGTCTTTGAAAGATTTTCGCGGTTTTTGATTATATTGCTGACTTTTTCCCATCCGCGTCTGTCTGGAGTTTTCTCAAGGCTGCCAGTTTCACCGATAGAATAACCTTGTCCGTCAAGTTCACCTGCATTTTCCTGAATGAATCCGATGACTCTGTAATCAATACCATTTTTGTTAGCCCACATAATCCATTCTGCAACACTTGGTTTGAACTCATAAATATTGAATCTTGAAATCAATGCCGGGTCTAAATCTGTAAGCTGGTATTCATCGCCACTATTTACTGCAGAAATAATGCGGCTTCCTTCCGGTAATTTTCTACCTGCGATTGTTTTGTTAAGGGCAAGGTCCATTACAGACTGCAAAATTTCAGGGCGGGCGCGGTTCAATTCATCTAGGAAAAGCACAACAGGAGTATCATCCAGAGGAAACCAGAATGGCGGGAGAAACTGTGTTTTCCCTGCTTTACTGTCACGGTCAGGTAAACCGATAAGGTCTCCCGGATCACTCATCTGTCCAAGAAAAAGAGGAACAACTTTCATTCCCTGATCTTCAAAATATTTTGTAAGAATCTGTGATTTGCCGATACCATGTTTTCCTGAAAGCATAATATTCTGTTCTGCAGGTGTTTCTGCCAATACTTCGTATAGTTCCTTTGAATCAATTGTTGTCATGTTGCCTCCTGGTTTATATTCAATTGGTTGAACTAAGTATAAGAAATTAAGCTACATACTCTAGTCTCTCGATTTTTTTATTTGAGTAATTATTTTGCCAAAATCATTTATGAAGCCAATTCTGTGTATTCTGCAGCAGTTCTTTTGTTTTTGATTTTTTTCTGACTTCATTTAATTACAATCTCCGGAAAAGCTAACCTAAGTTTTGAATCCCATTTCTTCCAATTTGGAATTACCTTTTCCATCAGTTCAAAAAATTTTTCTTTATGATTGAATTCCTTGATATGACAGAGCTCATGCAGAACAACTGTTTTTACGGCTTCCTTTGATTTGCGATATAGAATTGGATCAAATTTCAAAAAGCCATCTTTATTACAGCAACCATAAGCATCTTTCAATTTACGAATCTTAAAACCTGATGATTTAACACCCAATACATCTTCAAGTTCTAGGATTATTTCCTGAATATAATCTTTCAGAAGACAACGAAAGTATTTATCCAGATATTTAGAAACATTCTCTTTGCATCGGATTGTAAGATTTATCTTTTTGTTTTCTTCATCCATTTCTATTTTCTGTCTGGATGTGGAATCTACATTGATGTTCAACTGATAATAATTACCCAGTATATATTCCACTTCTCCGTTTTCAAACTTGAATGGATTATTGAAAGTCCATAGTTTTGTGTACTCTAAATATCTGGAGATTGATTGAATTTGACTTCTGCAAAATGCTTCCATATCTTCTTCCGTAGAAGTCAGGGGATATTCGCCATGAAGGGTTCTTGTTTCAATATTCAGGTAAAGAACCGGCTGTTTATAAAAGCCCTGTCTGATTGGAATTACAAATCCTTCAACATTAAGAACTGTTTCTTTTTTCATGTTCCCTCCTAATAGTGAGATATATTTGTACAGATGAAATCCAGTTTTTTGGATGAAATGAATATAGTAATTAATATTTAAGGAGGAGAATTCTTCACTAATTTATCCTTAGAAATTTTCCCTTCTTTCATGACACTGTCTTTTGCTGATTTTATTAGCTAAAGCTATATTTTTTTTGTGCCCATACAATCCATTTTTATATATTCGTCGTAATATGTTCTTGTATCTTGAGTTAGGATATCGGGTCGCCAGTTTTTTCAAATACATAAATGCTCTGGAATCAGAACGAATACAATAATATGCATAAAGAATTTCGTCATATTCATCAAGCATATATTTTTCTAGGTTTATATTATTTTCTTCTTGTATTTCTATTATTCTATCATGCCAGATATTCAATATCTGTTCTGTGATTGGAACAATAGACTTATAATAATCTGTAATACTTTGTGGTATTGATAATGATAATTCAGATGTTTTTATATCTGGACACTTAATACATTGTACAATTTCTTTTCCTACAAAAATACGACACTCATTATACTCTAATATGGGAAATTCTTCGTCTTCATCTTCTTGATTATAATGTCTTACAATATGTTCAATCTTTGTATCATAATTTTTGTTATGTTTTATGAGCAAATCTTTGAATGAATCTTGAACTGAATTTTTGAAATCATCAGGATCACAGCATATTTCGATTTTTACAGGACAGGGCAATAATTCTTCGACTTCTTCATGTGATATCATATTCAAAATCCTATATAAGGCATCCTCTATTAATTCAGAGAATGCCTGAGATACTTAATAAATATATAATTAGGAGGGGGAAGTCTCCCCCCCTCGCGCCAGTCTAGAGTCTGTCGCTCCCCTCTCTGCGGGCTCAAACGCCGCCCGCAACGCCTGCTTAAAATTATCAGCTAAGATGCAAATCCTATCTTAGCACCACCACCGTTCATTCGCTTTTCGTCCTGAATCTTAAGTAATTCATTAACTACATATTCCGAATTCAATTTTTCCTGTGGAATAAAGCGCATCTTGTTTTTTAATGAACCAAAATCTCCAGGAGTTACTGTATTGAATTTTGCAAGTTCTTGAATCTGACCATCATTAAACTTGTATTTGCCAAAGAAACTCTTAAGCAAAGTGGTAATACCGTCTTCATTTAACGCCTTAAATTCAGTGATAATATGGAAACGACGCTGCATTGCAGGATCCATAATCTTACGCAAGTTTGTAGTACAAATACAGATTCCACTAAATTCTTCCATCTGAGTAAGAAATTCATTCACCTGAGTTCTTTCCCAACTCTGTTTTGCTCCGGCACGGTCAGCAAAGAAAGAATCAGCTTCATCAAAAAGCAAAATAGAATCTGTTGTCTCTGCTTCTTCAAAAGCTTCTGCTATTAATCGTTCTGTCTGACCTACATAAGGACCAAGCAAATCAGAGCATCGCTTCAACAAAAGAGGTTTACCCAAAACTGTAGAAATATAGCGTGCAAGTTCTGTTTTACCAGTCCCACTAAGTCCATAGAAAAGCATGCGAACGCCTTCAGAATTTTCTTCATTCTGATTTTCTTTCTTATACAATTCGGCAGTCTTAAGCATTTCAATAATTTCAGCAGCCGAAACAGAAGTATTCAGAACCGACAAATCATAAGATTTTTTTACAGCATCACGCATCTTCGTCTTGCCATACAAAAGAGACGAATTAGCTTCAAGTACCGATTTTATGTCCTTACGAACTTTATCTTCTTTCCCCTTCTGATAATCCAAAGAACTGATGGCTTTTACTACATTATCAACAGAGGCACCTGTAATTTTATATTTGCCACACATATCAAGAATATCATTCTTAAGAACTGCAGGCATGTTTACTGGCTTAAGTTTTTCTGCGGCAATGGAGCGTAGGGTTTCCTTTGGCATTGCCTGAAATTTAATGCTGTAAGTAAATCTGCGGAGTGTACTTTCATCCATTTCCGTAGTGTAATTAACTATGAAAATACATTTATTCTCAGAAGTTTCAAGCATCTTATTTACAGTTCCCTTCTGTGAAGAACTTAATGACATCCCAAAGAAACTAAATTCTCTTGTCTGAAGTACATTTTCAGCTTCATCAACTACAAGAACTGAATCTTCTTTTTTAAGAGAAAGATAACAGTTGAGACGGCTTAGAGCTTTTGCATCCGCATCATCTTTGTCACTAACTTCAAGTTCATTTTTGTAGGTTGTCATCTTAAGTCCAGCTTGTTTGATTAAAGCTTTTGCATACTCTGATTTACCAGCTCCAGGAGCACCATAAAGAAGAATATTGCAGGCATTTTTGCTTTTAAGAAGCTGCACGGCAACATCTGTCTGTTCTTCAGAAACACTGAATGAATTTGTTTCATAGGCTTTTACCGACTTCTCATTCTTGACGATATCTGTGAAGTACAAACGCATATCTTTTTCGTAAATGGCATCCATAGCGTCTTCATCCATGTCGCCGTCACTATCAATCAAACCGTAAGCCTTAAGTTTCTGGTCATTTTTTAGCAACATACGGATTTCTTTCTGACTCTTTCCAGAACATTTTGAATACATATCAAAACGAGTAAAATCATCATTACGGAAGAAATCATTACATACAGCATACAATTCCTTAATGCTTTGCATACGGAATGCGACCTGTAAAACCTTTGCTTCGTCTTCAGAGAGTTTAAGAGTATCTACTGCAAACTGTACAGAACTTACATCATCTAGCGCTTTCTTAATTTTTGCTGGAACAGGAACTCTGTTTGGTAAGGCTACAGTTTTATCATCATAGCAGCCAGGTTTTGTAAAGAATGTAAGAGCAACAATTCTTGCGAAGTTATTCTTATTTGAACAGAACAAGGCTCGAATTAAATTAACATCTCTGTGTGTATTAGATTCCCAGTTACCGCAGTTTTCAAAAATACTTTCATCTTCCCTATAGTTTGTTTTAAGTTTCCCTCTCATAGCAAAAGGATGTATATATCTTTCACTTACCTCAACTGGAGTAAGCTGTTTAATTTTTTCAAGTTTATAAAGCATTGCATTTAATACTGCATCTGCATGATTTACCAGGTTTAATCTATTAACTAAAGCATTGTACAAAATCTGGCATTCTTCATGTGATTCAAAATCATTGATATCTGCACACAGCTGATAAAGATAGAATGCCAAAGATAATGCATCATTTTCTGTACAATTACAAACTTTCATAAGTGCGTTTCCTAACATGTTTCACCTTCCTTCTCGCCCACTCATCCGGGCTTGCAATGTTCCATTTAGATTTTTTCATTTCAGCAAACTTATTTGCAGGAAATCTGATACCTGTTGAAGTTTCGCGGATAGCCTTTTGGATGTAAGCTTTTTCTGAGTTGATTTGTCGCCACTAAATGCTTTAGTAGCCAAAGCCTTTTCTTCTTCCAGAGTTAAAAGTGGAATCTTATCAATTTCACTTAAATAATAACTGTTGATTCTTGTCATTTTCTTCCTCGCAATAAAATGCACAGGGAATAAATACCTTTCGGTAAACCTGAAAACCATCCTTAGGAATGTCAAAGATCTGTCCCCAAACCATTTAATACGGGTTATTGAATATAATAATAAATAGTGTAAACGTCAAATTTCTCAGAAAGTTATTACATCCCTGAGAATATGGTGATTTACTTTAAATGAATATAGAAATTTGTGATTAGAGAGAGTCCAATTTCCACTTATGCAGCCTTATAAACTCTCTTATTTCTTTGATAAGCAGCTACTATTTTTTCATAAAAATATTGATTATCTTTCTCAGGAAAACCTAACTCTAGACCTCTTTCCCAACAGTCTATAGCCAATTCATCAGGAATCTTATGAAATCTTTGGCTGATGTTTCATTCCCACTTCTGTCTGGATGAAACTTTATGGCCTTTTTTCTAAAAGCCTTTTTAATTTCACCAATCAAGGCACCTGGTTTAACGCCAAGGATCTGATAGTATTCTTTAGTTTGTGTCTCCTGGTCAATATTCAGTTGTAAGAATGATTTTATCGAAATCTTCTGTGTTATCAAATTTCATAAGGTCTTCATACGTTACAAAAAGCTTTCGTCCTCCATAATCGAGTGCAACTAATGAAGCTTCGAATGGGAATCCATAAACTGTTCCCACATATTTCGTTTCTCCGAATATATGTGGGTATGTTTCTTTTAAAAAATTTATTT
>JAEDCT010000032.1 GCA_016294035.1 Treponema sp.
TTCTCAGTTCTCAGTTCTCTAGGCGAAGAATATACAGACAACAAATATACAATAGAAATAATAGAAAATTTTAAAAGGCACAGATTTCTGCTTTTACTGGCAGGAAGCTGTGCCTTTTTTTGTTTCTTTAAATAATTTTTACTAAGAGAGGTATTTATGAAAAAACACAGATGGTTTGCCGCACTTGCGGTAATGGTAATGGCACTTGCAGTTGCAGGATGTTCAGATGGTTCATCTGGAAATGAATTTGCTACTGGTTCATTAGGAGAAAGTGGAAATTCGTCTGGAGCAGGTAACAGTGGAGTTGACTACAGCAAATGTGTAGTAGGAGACTTTGTCTTAAAAGACGGAACAGTATTGTCTAAAGATAAGACTCCAGAAAGCGATACAGTTGCCGCCGTAATTGTTCGTGCTGCAGCAGACGGCAAGCCAGCCCTTGGCGTAGGAATTGTTCATAGCACAAGCCGTCTTGCATGGTGCACAGAAAGTGCCGCAGGTTACAGCACAGACATAACTTCTTTGCACTCCACCTACAAGGACGGAAGGGACGGCTGGGAAAAACTAAAAGCAGCCTGTCCTGATGCAGAGAGCAATCCTGAAAATTACCCTGCATGGAACTATAGCTTAACTTATGCTGAAACAAACGGTCTTACAGGAGACCTTGCAACAGGCTGGTACTTCCCAACTTTGGAAGAACTGGCAACAATCTGCAAGAACAAAACTGCAGTAGATGAAAGCCTTGCAAAAGCAGGCGGAAGCACATTTGGCACAAGCGGGTACTGGTCTTGTATTCAGCACAGTTCCGAAAAGCAAAAACATTACGCGTATTTATATATTTTCGATATAAACCCTTGGACCGGCAAAGAAGGCTGTTCAAGCGAACTGCACAAGAGCGGTAACGGTTATGTTTGTAGTGTTCGGGCTTTTAATTAGTGGCGCGTAGCGGCACGGATTTAGCTATTTAACAATTTTATAATTTCCGGCTCAGCCGGAAATTATATCGGAAAAATTTATGGCTTTGTATTATGACCTGCCTGTTTTTAAGGATGTATACCAGATGACTTTAAGAATATTTCAGGTAACAACAAATTTTACAGGTGACGCGTAAGCTCTGCCCTAGCTCGTGCTGAAAACTGGAATATCAATTAACGTTTAGTTTGCACGAGCCATGAGTTTTTTTAACGCTTCGTTAAAAACTCAGGAAAAATTAAGCCCGGTTTTTTATTTTGTGCTATATTGACTTTTTATTAATTTGACGAAAAATTTGGTTGGTGGTATATTAAAAGGAAGGAAGTGCCCGAACATTTGGTCATCTCCACAAGTTTCTTTTTGTCCTAAAAGGACGCAAGACCGCTACAGTGGGTCAGACTGGGCGGTCATTTTTTTTTCTCTTCTACTTATAAAGGTAGGAAAGAACGGCAATAATTGTGCAGATTACTGTTACTACGCATGCAACAACAGCAATAAATCTGTCAAAATTCATTGCACGAACCTCCCGTAAAGTTAATCAACCAGTTTTCTGGCTGTCAGAGTCGGGAGATAGGGAACGGCCTCGTAGAGGCAAAGGGGATGTCCAAAAAGTATCGTCATGCTGAACTTGATTCAGCATCTACACTATATCAAGGTCTATAGATTCTGAATCAAGTTCGGAATGACACTAGGAAGTAAACTTATTGGTCATCCCCGCGGGTCTGCGCAGCTTATTCTTTAATGCCAGCCCACAGAACCATATAGGGTAAACCGGAAAATATTGTGCTAAGGCACAAAATCCCTTACGAATTAGTGAGAATCCTGGGCAAAAATGAGCTTGCGTTGAATAAATGTCAAATATCGTATAAAATCAGGGCATTATGAACATGGAAGCATTTGTATTGGGCTGTGGGGGAATGATGCCATTGCCATACCGCCATCTGACTTCGGTTCTCTTGAGAAGGGACGGAGATCTTTTTTTGTTTGACGGCGGAGAAGGAACCCAGGTTTCATTGAGACGGCTTAATCTTAAGTGGAAGAAAATAAATGCCATTTTTGTCTCTCATACTCATGCAGATCATGTGACTGGTCTTCCTGGAATTCTCATGCTTTCTGCTCAAGTAGACAGAAGTGAGCCGTTGTATATATTCGGTCCTCCTAAAATTGCAGAGTATATTGAATCAAGCAGAAAAGTTCTGGACATGTACATTAACTATCCAATCGTAGTGAAGGAAATTGCTGCTCCGTGTGTTGTTTATGAGGGTGAAGGATTTAAGGTAAGGGCATTTCCTCTGGATCACACAAAGGTTTGTGTCGGATATACTCTTGAAGAAGAAGACAGACCCGGTGAGTTTAATCCGGATGAGGCCATGAAGCTAAATGTGGAGCGAGGTCCCCTTTGGGGAAAGCTTCAGCACGGTGAACCGGTAATCAATTCAGATGGTCAAGAAGTAAGGCCTGAGCAGGTTGTGGGAAAGAGCAGAAAGGGACGCAAATTCAGCTTTGTTACCGATACCCAGTACCTTCCGTCCATATCAGCTGAGGTAAAGGACAGTGATCTTCTTATCTGCGAGGGAATGTTTGCGGATGATTGTGAGGATCAGGCCAGGGAAAAAAAGCACATGACTTCAAGGCAGGCTGCAACCATTGCCAGGGATTCTGCTTCCAGGAGAATGGCAATAATCCACTACAGCCCGAGATACAATGACAAGGACCTTGATATTCTGCTCAGGCAGGCTCGGGAAGTTTATCCGGAAACAGAGCTAACAAGAGACAGAATGCACATAGAGATTCCATATGTGGACTGATCCTGTAGTAGTTGAAAATTTTTACAAGAAATACGACCCAAAGAAAAAGGAATATGCCTGTGAGAATGTGAATTTCTTTGCAGGTTCAAATTCCATTACAGGGCTTCTGGGACAGAACGGAGCGGGTAAGTCCACGCTTCTGAAAGCCATAGCAGGTTTTCATTATGCAACTGAGGGAACCATAAGTGTCTGCGGTTGCACGGATCTTCCTGACATAAGAAAAAATGTTGCCTTTGTGCCTGAGATTCCAGTCCTGGACAGAAGTCTTACTGTAAAGGAACTGCTTTTTCTTGAGGCCTCTCTATCTGGAAATGAAGGAAGCCAGTCCTGCCGCGGGATTGTTGACAGGGCTGTTGAAATTTGTGCTCTCAATGAAGTCTTTCTTGAAAGGGTGTCAAAATTGTCACGGGGATTCCTGCAGAGAGTCAGCCTTGCAAAGTCTATTTGCAGAAAAACAAAAGTCATTGTGATGGATGAGTTTTCTTCGGGACTTGATCCTGTTCAGAATGCACTCATTCGCAGGCAGATTGTGGAGCTTGCAAAGACCAAAACCATCATTCTTTCCACCCATCACATAGAAGAAGCCCAAAATCTGTGCAATAAAGTATACATCATGACAAAGGGCATGGTTGCTTGTAATGGAACAATTGATGAAGTTGTGTCTTTTTCAGGGTGCAGGAATCTTGAGGAAGCTTTCATAAGGCTAACGGGAAACTGAAACAATGATCAGGAAACTAATTGGACGTTATTTTTATCAGCTAAGGATAAATCCTCTTTTCTACGTTCTCTTGTGTGCTTTTGTTGTTTTTGCCTCAATTGATTTTTTCTACATGCAGAAATTCTATGTACTGGGCAAGGCTGAGCTTCACAGGTTTTTTGATGTGTTTCCGTATCTTTCGATTCTGTTTGTTCCTGCCATGGTTTCCATGTGCCGGTTTACGGGTGAGGAATATGTTCCTGTTGACGGATTGATTCTTACCGTTGCAAGGAATTTGATTCTGCTTATGGTTTGTGTCTGCGTGATGATTTTCACAATGGCAGTTCCTCTGTGTGTCTCTCTTTTCGGAAAGGTTGAGTGGTCCTGTTATTTTACCGGTATTCTGGGAATTTTTTTGTATTTCTTTGGAGCCATGCCTTTTGGTGTCTATGTTTTTTCCAGATTCAGGAAGTCTGGTCCGGCCTTTCTTTTTTGTGCATTCATTCTTTTTGCTTTTAACATGATTCACGAGATTCCACTGTATTTCGAAATGGGAAAACTGTTCCAGTGGATTCTGAGGGTCTTTTCTTTTGCATGGCATTTTGATTCTTTTTCAAAGGGAATTGTTTCTTTTTCTGACACATTGTTTTTCATCTTGTGCGGATTGTATTTCTGTTTTCTGACTGTCATTTCGCTGGAAACTGGGCGCGGGCTTTCAACCGGATATTTTAAGAGTCTCAAGAGGATCTTTGTCTTTTCATCACTCCTGCTTTTTGTGCTGATGAATGTCATAAATGCAAGGATTGATTTTTCATCCTCAAAGAAATTCAGTCTTACAAAGCAAACTGAAATAATCTGCAGGGACGTTAATGAACCTTTGACAATCACTTTCTATGTGAGCCGGGAACTTGAATCCTTGTATCCTCAGGTAAGGGATATTTCAGATCTGCTTGAAAAATATTCTCTCTTGTCACGAAACATTTACTACGTGAAGGAAAATCCTGCCAGAAAGGGTATTGAAAAGATTCTCAATGATCAGGGAATCTACGGTCAACCCCTTCGGACTGAAAATTCAACTACCATTACTTCCGTTTATTCTGCCGTGGGAGTTGAGTATCTTGGCCAGACAAAAATCATTCCTTTTGTCATAGGAACCACTACGCTTGAATTTGATGTTACAAGCAGGATCTTTTCACTGCTTAACGGGGAGTCAAGGTTTGTGCAGATTGCCATAGCCTCTCCAATGTCTCTGGATAACGACTATTCATACATTGTTCCGTATCTTGAGGCAAATGGATTTGTTGTTACTCAGTCATATTTGCCGTCCCAAAAGTCTGACGAAAACAATCTTGTTACCTTCGATCAGCTTCCGAAGTTTCCGCTTCTCATGCTGGGATATGAATTTCTTACTGAGGAAGACTGTCAGGCCCTGGAAAAATTTGTTCTTGACGGATCAAGGGCATTTGTTGCATCTCAGCCATACACAATTGATTTTGCAAACCAGTGGTCTGTTATTGAGGATGACACGTCGTTTTTTGAGCGAACTCTTTTTACATTTGGAATTTACTTCAAGCATTCCATTACCTGTGACAAGTCAAATCTTAATATCAGGATGGATTCTCAGGAAAAGGATGCCTCAAGAAAATCAGAGTATATTGACTATCCGTTGATTCCAGTTCTTGAAAACCAGGAAAATGCTCCCCGCGGTATGACCTTGTACTGGCCGTGTGCAATGGATCTTGATGATGACATAGCACAGATGGTTGGAATGAAAACAAAGCCCCTTCTGCTCACAAGTGATTCTTCGTGGCAGCTGGAAAAATCAAATGGCAGGTACGAGACTAATCCTTTTGAATTGGAAAAGATGCGAGCTGATCCGGAACGTTTTACCAGGAGTGTTGTTGCCTGTGCCTCATACATGGACAATGAATTTGATGGGGGGATTCCTTCTATTATCGTAATGGGAGACCAGTATTCCCTTTGCTCCGGATTGATGACTGACAGGGAACGTCAGAGCGTTGATTCAAGGACTCTGGATTTTGTGTGTGACAGTCTTCTTGTCCTGAACGGGCAGGAAAAATTCGTAAGCCTCAAGAACAAGTCCTATTCTGAAAATTCTGCATTCTACAAACTGTCAGCGAATGATATGCGATGCTATGAGATTATTTCAATTGTTTTCACGTGCATTGTTCCGGCTGTTATAATACTTTTTGTAAGTATATATTTTTTCAAAAAGAGGAAGGCATTCAACAAATGAGAAGACTAAACAGAAAGCAGACTTTGATTTTTTTCTACGCATTTGACATTGTTCTTGTGATTGCAATTGCCTTGTTTTCAATACCATTTTCATGCTCATCAAGAAGCACTCTTGAATCTAAGGATGAATCCATGCTGGATCCTGCCAATGCTGGCAGCGTAGTGAAGATTGAGCTTAGAAATCACAAGACAGAAAAATCAGTTGTCATTTCAAGAGAAGGTTCCATGTGGATCGGAACTGACTCCAACTCAAACAATATTCTCAAGTGGCCCTGCAGGAAGAATCTTCCCGAGTCATTTATTGCTGAGGCTTCAAGAAAAATACACATGGTAAACAAGGCCAGAAATTCTGAATCCCATGAGAATTTTTCTCTTGAAAAGGGAAATTGCCTTGAGGTGAATTTTTGTGGCCGATCAGGTGAAATTTATTCTTCTTTGTTTTTTGGCGACAAAAATGCAGTGACAAAGAAAATCTGCTACAGAACATTCAGCTCAAACGATGTGTGGGAAATTGAATCTCATATTGAAGATTTTCTTTCAACTGATGCAGATTTTTGGGTTGACCCGTACATTTTTCCTCAGTGTGTGACCGGATTGTCTGACCAGGAAAGTTCTTCATTCCTTAGACATGGAAAGCTTGCCTACGTGAAGCCATCACCATCAATCAAACCCCTTAAGGTTTTTGAGAAGAATTTTGACAACACTGCAAAGGGAATTTTTTCCTTCTACGAAAAAGACGGCTCCTATATTGTCATTCCCATGTTCACGGGCGGTATTTCTTTTTCTGAGGATGACAGTGATGCCGTTAAGTCACTTTCATACCGATATTCCATAAGTCAGTTGACATACAAAAATTTTTTTGAGCGGGAAGAAAAATAATCCATGAATACAAAAAGTAAATCACTCGGTAAATTTCTTGAATTTGCTGATTCCTACCTGAATTTTGAAAGGACTCCAAAGAAAAATATTTTCTGGCTTGAAACAATGAAATTTCTTTGTTCCAGGCTTAATGATCCCCAGCTTTATTGTCCGTCAGTTCACGTTGCAGGGTCAAAGGGCAAGGGCTCGGTCTCTATTATGGTTGCCTCCATTTTTAGGGAATCCGGATTGAAGACCGGTTTGTTTTCTTCTCCGCACATTGTTGATTTTGAGGAACGAATTACTGAATGCGGCAAGTATTTTCCTGAATCTGTGTATGAAAAAAGCGTTGAGGAACTAATATCCCTGTTAAAGTCAATTCCTGAATCTGAATATCCGGGGGAGAGACCTGTTACCTGGTTTGAGCTTGTCACAGTGTTGTCCATGCTCTGCTATAGAAACTCCGGGTGCAATGCTAGTGTTTATGAAACTGGTCTTGGAGGAAGGCTTGATTCCACCAATGTTGTTTCTCCCAAAGTAACTGCCATTACTCAGATTGAACTTGAGCATACGGAATTTCTTGGAGACACAATTGAAAAGATTGCCATGGAAAAGGCCGGCATAATCAAGAATGGTGTTCCAGTTGTTGTGGGTGTTCAGGTATATGATGAAGCAAAGGCTGTTTTTGAAAAGGTTGCCAGAGAGAAGGGATCAGAAATTTTTTTTGTACAGGATGATGTAAGAATAGTTTCAAAAAAAATTGAATTCAACGATGATGGTTCCTTCAGGGCTAATTCCTTTGTTGCATCCTCAAGATTTTTTAAAAGGGACATTAGCGTAAGTCTTTCCATGCCCGGGGACTTTCAGATTGAAAACGCCCTTTGTGCTGCATTGTGTGCAAAATGTTTTGATTCTTCTATTGATGAGGAAACAATTGAAAAGGGACTTTCAAAGGCCCATCTTGATGGAAGATTTGAGATTGCTGATTTCCAGCGTGATGGAGTCAGAATACCTGTTGTGTTTGATGGGGCTCACACTGTAAACAGCATCAGTTTTACCATGGATACCCTTAGAAAAGTATTTGGCAAGAAACCTTTCAATCTTCTGTTTGCCTGTGCATTTGACAAAAACGTCGAGGAAATTTCATCACTTTTCAAGAATGAATTTTCGTCTGTCACATTGACTGTTCCCGGATCTGACAAGAAGCCTGACATAAAAAGACTTCTTAATGCTTTCAATGCAAGTTCAATTTCCTTTGACTTCTTTGAGGATTACAGGAAGGCCTGCCTCATTGCTCTTGACAAGGCCCTTAAGTCAGGGGAGGGACTTTTGGTAACGGGATCCTTTTACCTTGTTTCTGAGGCAAAGACTTTTATCACTCGTATTTCTGGCAGCTGATTTGCTTTCTTCCTTAATTGACAATGAGGCTGTATTTTTATATACTCTTGTTACCATTCAATGTAGGTTTAGCCCGGGTGGCGGAATTGGCAGACGCGCTAGGTTCAGGTCCTAGTGAGGGAAACTTCATAGGGGTTCAAGTCCCCTTCCGGGCATAAAATACTATGCGTGCTACACGAGCCTTAATTCATTTAGACAATTTTATTCACAACCTAAAAGAAATCAGAAAATTTTCTTCAGATAAAAAGATGTGTGTTGCAGTAAAGGCCAATGCCTATGGTCATGGAGCTGTTGAATGTGCCAGGGCTGCAGTGGCTTTTGGGGCAGACTTTCTTGCCGTTGCCACAGTTGAAGAGGGTATTGAGCTTCGTGAGAATGGAATTACTGCTCCCTTGCTCATGCTCAGTCTTTGTGATCCCCTTGAAATTGACGATGCTGTAAAAAATCGAATAACACCCCTGGTTTTTGACAGTGAGTACATAAATCTTTTTGACTTGTCCTGTTCTAAGTTTGGCGTTACTGATTTTGCAGTTCATCTTGCAGTTGATTCAGGCATGGGACGGATTGGATGCTATGCACATGAGGCAGGTGATGTTGCACAATGCATAAAGTCCAGCAAGAATCTTTTTCTTCAGGGAATGTGCACTCATCTTTGTGTTAGCGATGAGGTTTCTCCTGAGAGCATTCAGTTTACAAAAAAGCAGAAGGAAATTTTTCTGGCTGCAATTGAAAATGTAAGATCCCGGGGAATTGATCCTGGAATCTGCCATTGCTCAAACAGTGCTGCTGCCCTTAATCTTGATGATTTCCACATGGATATGGTTCGTCCTGGAATAGTATGCTATGGATATTATCCCGGGGATTTGACCAGAAAATATTTTGAGGAAAAGGGTGTGTCAATCGATCTCAGGCCTGTAATGACACTTGAAACTAAGGTTTCATGCATCAAGAGTTTTTGTGCTGATCAGTCTGTGGGCTACGGAAGAACCTGGAAAGCCTGTAAAAATACAAGGATTGCTGTCCTTCCAATTGGCTATGCAGATGGAATGCTCAGGTCATTTTCGGCAGCTGGTATCAAGGTTTCAATAAAGGGAAAACAATATCCGGTTCGCGGTAGAATTTGCATGGATCAGTGCATGATTGATATTGGAAATGACAGCAATGTTTCAAGATGGGATACTGCAGTTATTTTCGGAGATCCAAGATACGGTGCATCAATTACGGCTGATGACGTGGCAAATAGCATCGGAACAATTTCATACGAAATTACTTCAATCATCACAAAAAGAGTTGAAAGAGTTTATCTTAAAAGCTAGGTTATTCAGGATTATCTAGTTCCTGCATCTGAAAATCAGGAGAATAAATACCAGAATCAAAACAACTATGCTTGTTATGTAGAGCCATGCAGGTGCGTCTTCCGTTAAATCATAGGCGCTTTCATGTTTTTTGAATGCTTTTCTTATTGACTTCTTTGATTTCCTTGACAGCTTGTGCTTTCTTCCGTCAAGGGTACCTTCGCTTGTTGTTCCGAAGATTTCTTCTTTTGACATGGCATAGTGGCATGTAGGGCACCCGTGCATGAAATTCCTTACGGTTCCCAAATGACCGCATTTTGGACATCGAACTGCAGCAAAGAATTTTCCGCACTTTGGGCACATCTTTGCGTTGGCTGCAACTTCACTGCCACAACCCTCGCAAAAATATTTGGCCTTCTTCTTTTCAGCCATTACTCTGTTCCCAGATTGTCAACTGTGTAGTCATAAATCTGCCAGATACCATCTCGCTGGCGAACATAGTATGTGTATCTCTTTTTTTCCATGAAGTTTACGTTTCTGAACCATTCCTTTACTTTTACAGTTCCTTCAGTCTGAGTGTATGTTGTTGTCTCAATTTCAAACTTTGCTGGAATTGCAACTATGTCCCGGTCGATTCTCTGGAGCATAAGGTCGGCCTTGAATGCAAGAAGCATTTCCTGGCGGTCGTCAGCGCTTACTGAATTGTACTTTCTGTTTCTTGACGGGTCTCTCTTGAGCATTTCCTCAAGGTCCATGTATAGGAAGAACTGATCCCAGAGACTCTTCTGGCGTGCAATGATTGTCTGCTCAATAACCTTGTCCGGGCTTATTTCTTCAGGCTGAAGCATGACCTGTGTCTTTGATTCCACTGGAAGAACTGAAGAAGATGCAGCAGATGGTGAAGGTCTAACTTCAAGGCTGAGTCTGTTTGAGCTTGCGTTCACTTCCTTGTTTCTGTAGAGTTCAGGGAAGAACCTAAGTTCAACGTAATATGTTGATGGAGTAGTGATTTCAAGATAATCCTTGAGATTCTCTCGGAATGAGTATTCTTCTCCAGGTTCAAGTGAGATTTCCCTGAAATAAACTGTCTGGTTTGTAGTTCTCTTGCGGATTAGAGACTGTGTTGAAGGAAGCTGTGACTTGAGCGCGTTGAATCCAATGAAATCAACGGAAAACATCTTGTCGTCTGCAACCTTGAATCTTAATGTCTTTGAACTTGTGTTTGACACCGTGATGTAGATATAGATTGGGTTAGAATCCTTGTCTCCCGGGTAATAAACTGTTCTGTCATGGTATTTGATTGAAACTTTTGCGTTGTCCTTGAAATTCATTTCAGTTTGGGCATGCACAGTATGGGCAAACAATGTCAAAACTGATATAGTTGCAAGTATAGTTTTTTTTAGGTTCACAATACACTCCTGAAATACTTCTATAAATTTATTATCGGCATATTATGAAGAATTCATTATCAACAAAATCATCATTATCATTGTTTTCTCTTTTAAATTCCTCTGCTGAATTTCACTCAGGGGTTCTTTCCTGCACTAGAGCTGAATCTGCATTTCCATGTCAGGTTTCTGGCCTTAGGGGAAGTCTTCCTTCATTTTTTATTGCACAGTTTATTGAGCAGACCATAATTAATGCTGTTCATGACAGGCAGTACAACAATAAGATCCGCCAGTTTCAGCAGGACTATGTTGTTGTTGTTCAGGGACAAAAGGAAGCTGATGAGGTTGAGTCAGACATTCTGTCCTTGTGCCAGGGAAAGGTGCAGACAATAAAGTTTCCCTGGTGGGGAATGATTCCATACAGACCATGTGCAAAAGGATCGGTTGTTTTTGGTGAAAGGGCATGGGTTCTGTCTAAAATGGCTGTGAAGAATCCTGTTGACGAGCTTCCAAGAATATTCATTGTTACCCAAAGGTCACTTCTTTCTGCAGTATCTCCCGTGTCATACATTAGGGAACTTTCTATTGTCCTGAGAAAGGGACAGGAAATTGATGTTGAAAGTCTGGTTTCCAGGCTGTCTGCTCTGGGCTATCTCAGGGTTCCCCGCGTAGGAATGAAAGGAGAATTTGCAGTTCGCGGAGAAGTGCTGGACATTTTTTTGTGTGGCGAGGAAAGTGCTCACCGCATAACTTTTGATTTTGATACTATCTGTGCAATAAAGACTTTTGACATAGAGACCCAGGTTTCGAAGGATTCACAGGAAAGGCTTGTGATTTCTCCCATGAAGGAAGTAATCTGGAACGATGAGCTTGTTGAACGGCTTGAAAAGGCTTTTAGCAGGGAAAACAGTAACGGTGTTAGGAATGATTTTGCCGCCTATGATCAGAAAAGGCATGCTAACGAACAGTCGTTTGATTCTGATTCTGAGAAAAAATATGTTTATGATGATGGAGTCTCTTCTGCGGATGCGGTGATGCAGGACGAAGTTCACCTGAGTTTTACTGATGAGGCTCTCAGGCAGAAAGAAAGAATCCTTACTGAACTTTCTGTTTCCGGAGAAAGTGAGGGCGAGGAATTGTTCTACAATCTTTTGTGGGATGAAAATAATTCCCTGCTTGATTATTTTTCTGACGACACACCGGTTTTTCTAATGGATTATGACAGGCTTGTGAATGGCCAGAAACTTATTGAGAATGAATATTCTGTATCATACAGACAGGCAAGGCAGACTTTGCCTGTATTAAGGCCTAAGTCTATTCTTATGGATACAGTTTCCCTTGCAAAAAAGTGCAGTGTTCTTGTGGCATTCAGAAGTCTTGAGACTTTGAGCAACATGGAGGATACAGATACAAGGTGCCAGATGGATCTGGAATTCAAGAACACGGTAACAATCCATTCTGAACAGGGGCAGTCATATTTCGGTAACATAAATTATTTCAAGGAACAGCTTTCTTCCATGCAGAATGAAAACTGGAACGTGTTTATTTTTGCCGACAATCCGAACCAGAGCCTGAGAATCAGGGAAATATTAAAAGAATACTGCGAGAAGAATGAGAACAACATGGACAAGAAGCTTGTGGAAGTATATCCTCAGGCCATTACATCTGGTTTTTCCATTGCTGATGAAAAAATACTAGTAATTCAGGAAAATGAAATTTTTGGCCGAAGGAAGAATACTCCTAAGTCAATCAGAAAGGCAAGGTCTCAGGCTTTGACTTCATTTGTTGAACTTACTCCTGGAGACTACATTGTTCATGCCAACTATGGAATCGGTCTTTTCAAGGGAATTGAGAGAATAAAGGCTCTTGGGACTGAAAGGGATTACATAAAGCTTGAATATGCCGGAGAAGATTTTGTCTTTGTTCCCATCGAGCAGGTAAATCTTGTTTCCAGATATATTGGATCTAATGATGAAAAGCCTAGAATTGATACAATAGGTTCAAAATCATGGAGCCAGAGAAAGGAAAAGGTACAGAAGAAAGTTGAGGAAATTGCTGAAAAGCTCATTGATCTTTATTCAAAGCGAAAGGCTTCCAAGGGCTTTCCGTTTCCAAAGGATGGAGAATGGGCTGCGGCATTTGAAGCTGCATTTCCTTATGAGGATACTCCAGACCAGGCAACTGCAACCCGTGAAATCAAGGAAGACATGGAAAGTCTCGTACCAATGGACAGACTTGTCTGCGGTGATGTTGGATATGGAAAGACTGAAATTGCCATGAGAGCTGCATTCAAGGCTGTCATGGGAGGAAAGCAGGTTGCATTTCTTGCGCCCACAACAATTCTTGCAGAACAGCATTTTGAAAATTGCATTGAGCGGTTCAAGAATTTTCCCGTTCAGATGGCACAGCTTTCAAGGTTTGTCAGTCCGTCACAGCAGAAAAAAATTCTTGAAAAAGTTTCCGAGGGAAAAATTGATCTTCTTGTTGGTACCCACAGGATTCTCCAGAAAGACGTTAAGTTTAAGGATCTGGGACTAATTATTATTGACGAGGAACAGAGATTCGGCGTAAAGGACAAGGAAAAACTCAAGGTCATGAAGACAAATGTTGACTGTCTTGCCATGAGTGCAACTCCAATTCCCCGAACACTGCACATGAGCCTCCTTAAAATCAGGGATATGTCACTGCTTACAACTGCACCCCAAAACAGGCAGCCGATTGAGACGGTTATTGAGGAGTTTGATGAGGAAAAAGTTGCACGTGCAATCAGGAATGAAGTTTCAAGAGGGGGCCAGGTGTTCTATCTTCATAACAGGGTTGAGACTTTGGAGGAGACTCGAATCAAGCTTCAGAATCTGCTGCCTGAAATGATGGTTGATGTTGCCCATGGTCAGATGACAAGTGATGAGCTTGATGATATTTTCAGGCGCTTCAAGATGGGAGGATTCCATATTCTTGTTGCCACGACAATCATTGAAAACGGAATTGACATTCCAAACGTTAATACAATTATCATTGATCGGGCAGACATGTATGGTGTAAGTCAGCTTTACCAGCTTCGTGGCCGTGTAGGGCGAAGTGACAGAAAGGCCTATGCATATCTATTCTATCCCGAGAACAAGGTTTTGAGTGAAGTTGCCATGAAAAGACTTCAGGTAATAAGTGATTTTACTGACCTTGGATCAGGATTCAAGATTGCAATGAAGGATATGGAAATCCGAGGTGCTGGAAATCTTCTTGGAAAGGATCAGAGTGGTGAAGTGTATGCAGTTGGTTTTGAAATGTATCTTAATCTTCTTAACTCGGCAATTGAAAGGCTTTCTTCAAGCAACTGGCAGTCTCAGAATGAGGTTCTCCTTGAACTTGAGTATTCTGGTTACATCCCGGATTCATATATTGATGATGCTCAGATCAAGATGGAATTCTACAAGAAAATCGCATCTGTTCAGGATCAGCAGCAGCTTGATGCCATCTGGGAGGAATTCAATGACAGATTTGGACCTGTTCCTGATGAAGCCGCAAGTTTGTTGAGTCTGGCAAAAATCAGGATTATCTGCAACAGGCTTTCCATAAGCTCTCTGCGTGAAAAAATGGGGCAGTGCAGAATTGAATTCTCACAAGTTGCAAAGCTAAACATTGACAAGATTCTGAGACTCATAAAGAACAATCCGAAGACAATAAGGCTTGATCCAAAGAAACCAAATGAGATAATTCTCCAGACCCAGTCAATTGATCTCAAGAGTAAGAGTGATTTTATTAAGGAAAAACTCGAGCAGCTTTTGTAGAAGGGAATTGCAAAATGACAGTAGAAGAAACAAGAATGTCAGACATGAATATTTTTTTACAAGAAACAGAAAGTATTGATTACAGTAATCCTATTATTACAAAACAAGTTAATCTGCTTAAAGAAAAATCTACCTCAAACATAGATTACATTAAAAATGCCTATGAATTTGTGAGGGATAAAATTTCTCATTCCTGGGATGTAAAAACAAATCTCGTTTCAAAAAATGCAAGTGAAGTTTTAATAAATAAAACTGGAATTTGCTGGACAAAATCCTGTTTGCTTGCCGCTCTTCTGCGGGGAAATGGAATTCCATCTGGAATCAGTTATCAGAAACTCACACGTGCCGATGATGCCAGTGACGGCTATATTATTCATGCATTAAATACAGTTTATATCAGAGTTCTTGATAAATGGATTCGACTTGATGCTCGTGGAAATAAAGCAACAGTTAATGCACAGTTCAGCACGGAAAAAGAAATTCTTGCCTTTACAGTTCGACCTGAATTAGACGAAATTGATTATAAAGATAATAATCCGGATCTGGATAAACGTTTAGTTGAAATATTGCACACTGTAGATGTTGTTATGAATATTCGTACGGATTTTGATTTGAAATAAAAATTATTGAGAATAATTCCTTGAAAAAGTAGGTATGGAACGAGAGGCATTTTTTCATAAAAACATTTACTTCT
>JAEDCT010000058.1 GCA_016294035.1 Treponema sp.
TATTGTGAAAACACTCAGCTTCGCTTCGTATTTTCACGGGCTCACGAGCCCTAATAAAAAACCGGTTCTCTCGAACCGGTTTTTTCAAGCCTAAACTTAATTACTTGTTAAGAGTTGAAGCAACTTCAACCGCACATGCTACTGTACAGGAATCAGCCTTGCGGCTGATACCGAGTTTTCTGATGAAAACTCGCACGGCTGTAACTCTTTTAAGTTATTTGTTAAGAGCTGAAGCAACTTCAACTGCACATGCTACTGTACAGCCTACCATTGGGTTGTTTCCCATTCCCATGAATCCCATCATTTCTACGTGTGCTGGAACTGATGAAGAACCTGCGAACTGTGCATCTGAGTGCATGCGTCCGAGTGTATCTGTGAATCCATAAGATGCTGGACCTGCAGCCATGTTATCCGGATGAAGTGTGCGTCCTGTACCACCACCTGAAGCTACAGAGAAGTACTTTTCGTTAGCAAGAAGTCTTTCCTTCTTATATGTACCAGCTACCGGGTGCTGGAAACGTGTTGGGTTTGTAGAGTTTCCTGTAATAGAAACATCAACACCTTCGTGCCACATAATTGCTACACCTTCACGAACATCATCAGCACCATAGCACTTAACCTTTGCACGTGGTCCGTCAGAATAAGGAATTTCTTCTACAACTGTAAGAGCCTTGTCTGTACCCTGACCGTTAAAATAGTCAAACTTTGTCTGAACGTATGTGAATCCGTTGATACGGCTGATAATCTTTGCAGCATCCTTTCCAAGACCATTAAGAATAACGCGAAGTGGGTTCTTGCGAACCTTGTTTGCTTTTTCTGCAATCTTGATAGCACCTTCAGCAGCAGCGAATGATTCGTGTCCTGCCAGGAATGCGAAACACTGTGTTTCTTCAGAAAGAAGACGTGCACCAAGGTTTCCGTGTCCGAGACCTACCTTGCGGTCATCAGCAACTGAACCTGGAAGACAGAATGCCTGAAGTCCGATACCAATGTTAGCAGCAGCTTCTGATCCAGTCTTATCCTTTGCTTTCTTGAGAGCAATTGCTGAACCAAGAACGTATGCCCACTTTGCATCTTCGAAACAAATCTGCTGTGTTGATTCACAAATTTCATATGGATCGAAACCCTTGTCCTGGCAAAGCTTGCGTGCTTCCTGGAGTCCTGCTTCTCCTTCAGAGAAACCATATTCTTTAAGAGCCTTGTTTACCTGTGGAATGCGGCCTGCGAAATCTTCAAATAATGCCATCTTCTTACTCCTTGCGTGGGTCGATAAGTTTTACCATACCCTGTTCAGCTGTAACGCGACCATAGTGTGTGCGAGCACCTTCAATTGCTTCGTTAGCAGGTTTTCCAGCCTTGAGAGCATCCATCAACTTACCAAAGTTAATACAATTGTAACCGATGATCTGATTGTCCTTATCGATTGCACATGTCTCAACATAACCTTCTGTCATTTCCAGATAGCGAGGTCCTGTCTTGCGTGTTGCAAACATTGTACCAACCTGTGAGCGGAGATTCTTTCCAAGATCTTCAAGAGATGCACCAACCTTAAGTCCACCTTCTGAATATGCTGACTGTGTGCGTCCATAAACAATCTGCATGAAAAGCTCACGCATTGCTGTGTTAATTGCATCACATACAAGATCAGTATTCAATGCTTCAAGAAGAGTCTTTCCGATAAGAATTTCAGAAGCCATAGCTGCTGAGTGTGTCATACCAGAACAACCGATTGTTTCTACGAGAGCTTCCTCAATGATACCATCCTTAACGTTCAAAGAAAGCTTACATGCACCCTGCTGTGGAGCACACCAACCGATACCGTGTGTGAAACCAGAAACGTCTTCAATCTTTTTAACCTGAACCCATTTTCCTTCTTCAGGAATTGGAGCAGGACCATGATATGCACCCTTAGCCAAAGGACACATGTGTTCTACTTCTGCTGTGTAGACCATAGTTTTACCTCGAGTTTAGTTATAAATTAAGCCGACCGATGAAAAAATCATGAGATCCGGCATTAATTATAATTATATAGTTTTTGACCAAGAAATTCAATTGAAGATCATAGTAATTAACTGAACTCTCCACAAAATATAAATGAAAATAAAATCAACTTGTTAAACCCCAATATTTGAAGTAAAATAGTTATTACTGAATATCAGGAAATACTTTAATCAGGAGAAATTATGAATTTCATTTTTTTAGGACCACCAGGAGCAGGAAAAGGAACTCTCGCAGCACAGGTTGCAGAAGAATACAAAATTCCTCAGATTTCCACAGGTGATATTTTCCGTGAGAACATCAAAAATGAGACGGAACTTGGAAAAAAAGTAAAGGCTATCATGGATGCCGGAGGACTTGTTGGAGATGATGTTGTTCTCGAAATCGTAGAAGACAGACTCAAGAAAGATGACTGCAAGAACGGATTTATTCTCGACGGATTCCCAAGAACTATTCCACAGGCTGAAGCATTTGAAAAGCTTGGCATCGAGGTTAAGGTCGTAAACTTCGAAGTAAACAATGATCTTATCATTGCCCGTCTCTCAAACCGCCGTGTTTGCAAGAACTGCAAGCAGAACTATAATGTTAAGTTCATGCCACCAAAGGTTGAAGGCGTTTGTGACAAATGTGGAGGAGAGCTCTTCACTCGCGAAGATGACAAACTCGAATCAATCACACACCGTCTTGAAGTATACCGAAAGGAAACTGAACCTCTCATTGATTTCTACAGAAACTTGAACAAGATGACAGACATTGACTCTGCCCGCGACTCACAGGAAGTTCTCGTAGACTTCAGAAAGCTTTTCCCTGCAAAATAAAACTTGTTTCCATTGATTTTATTCTCCTGAAATCATTTGTGATTTCAGGAGTTTTTTTGCAGACACACAAACATTTCTTCTTATCGTTCAACAGAGGGAAAAACTAATCAAAAAGTAAAAAAATCGTAAATAAAATGGATTCAGGCAGCACCCACCAGGGCAGAGTACCCGGTTTAAAATAAAAAAGCCGGCAGCTTCCTACTTTC
>JAEDCT010000003.1 GCA_016294035.1 Treponema sp.
CTTGAACAATCTTATTGTACACCTTCGGGGAAAGCTTTTTTTTGCTATAAGCATTGGCCCACCACCCGCATAGCAGGTGGTTTATTGTGAAAACACTCAGCTTCGCTTCGTATTTTCACGGGCTCACGAGCCCTAAGAAAAAAACCTTCACAAAAAGTGAAGGCTTAGTTGCCAGCGATCAGAATCGAACTGATGACATAAGGATTTTCAGTCCTCCGCTCTACCATCTGAGCTACGCCGGCATGTTCTTGACTATACCCGATTTCTCTGAATACTGTCAATAGTCGGGATGACAGGATTTGAACCTGCGACCCTCTGGTCCCAAACCAGATGCGCTACCAGCTGCGCTACGTCCCGAAAAACTTGGGCGGTGAGAGGATCGAACTCCCGACATTCTGGGTGTAAACCAGACGCTCGTACCAGCTGAGCTAACCGCCCTCAAGTAAGTGTCCTAATAGTATATAATCTAAAAAAAAATGTCAATATTAAATTCTAAAAAAAATAAAAAAAAAAGAATTATTTTAAATAAAATCGGCCTATTTTTTCTATTTTTTTCTTCCTTTTTCGTGAGAAACCCTATAGCTTGTATTATTCAAAAGATTCTCAGGTGAAACTGCTTTTTTTAACGTTTTTAAAATCATTTCACCATATTCAGCCACATCTTCACTGAAAGATACAAAAAGCTCATAAGGCTTTATTTCAAGAGCACAAATTATTTTCTCAAGATTATCACAATCAGGAAATGACTTGCCGTTCTCAATTTTCGAAAGGGACACATTCGAAATACCAATTTTCTCTGCCAGCCGTTCCTGAGTTATTTTCTTTTCAGAGCGTATCCTGTGAATATTTGATCCAACCAGATGTCTTAAATCAAAAGATTTAGTCATATTATAATTTTATATTTGAAGTTAATCTTTTGAATAATCATGTGATTAAAAAAATCACTATGTATTAAACTTGAACATTAAATTAATCTAAAAACCATTATTTCCAGTTTTAACACCTCTCTTCTAAGATTTCTGGCAAATTATCCAAAAAACAACTAGAAATTTTAATATTATTAGGTTAGAATGTCTGTCAATATGCACCAGACTAAAAGTCGGTCAAAAAAAATTATTGGAGATTAAAATGAACAAAGCAGAATTGGTAGAAAAGATTGCCAAAGAAACTGGTCTTTCAAAAAAGGACACAGAAAACGTTATTAAGAAGTTCATCGAAGTTGTATCAAAAGAAATGGCTAAGGGAAACGATGTTCAGCTTATCGGATTTGGAACATTCACAACAGGAAAGCGTGCAGCTCGTGAAGGAAGAAATCCAGCTACAGGTGAAACAATCAAGATCCCAGCATCAAAAACACCTAAGTTTAAGCCTGGAAAGGGTCTCAAGGACGCAGTAAACAAGAAATAATCCTGCGATATTTCAACTCCAGTTTTATGGAGATTTTTTTAATCCCTGTTAATTCAGGGATTTTTTATTTCATTTGTCACCCTTCAAGCAACTCAAACAATTGACTATATATGTCAATTTTGATATTATTTAGTACCCCTTGGAGTTGCGTATGCGGCTCCCATTTTAGACCATAAGGAGAACATACAAATGAGAAAGTATGAACTTATGAGCATTTATCCTCTCGCAGATGATAAAGCAAAAGCAGGTCTGGACATGCTTAAGGCAGACCTCGCAAAATTCGGCGCAGAAATTGAAAAGGAAGAGTCTTACGGAGAACGTGACCTTACTTATGAAATCAACCGCCAGAAGAGAGGCCGTTTCGTGCTTCTTACAATCAAGGCAAACCCATCAAAGATTGCTGAAATGGACGCACAGTTCAAATTCAACACAAACCTTTTGAAGTACCTCTTCGTTCTTGTTGACGAGAAAAACGCATAAGGAACGCAATCCTAAAAATCCTAAGGAGAAAAAATGGCATCATCAGATTTGAACATGGTTGCACTGGTAGGACGCCTCACACGCGATGCAGAACTCAAGTATTTGGGATCAGGCAGTGCTGTGGTAAATTTGTCCATCGCTGTAAACCGCTCTAAAAAAGAAGGTGACCAGTGGATCAGCGAAGCAAACTTCTTCGATGTTACATACTTCGGAAAGGGAGCAGAAGCTGTAAGCAAATATCTTCTCAAGGGAAAACAAATTGCAGTTCAGGGCTCACTAAGACAGAGCCGCTGGGAAAAAGACGGACAGAAATTCAGCAAGGTATCAATCCAGGCTGATTCAGTTGAACTTTTGGGCGGGGCATCCTCAAGCGGATCAAGCTCATACTCAGGTGAAGAATCTGGTTCATTCGGGGGGTATCAGCAGAAACCTTCGTTCACACCTCAGTCCAGCGGATTTGAAAGTTCACCAGACACATTTGGTGGCGACTCATCAGGATTCCCTGACGGTATTCCGTTCTAAACTTTAGAACGAAAAAAAATCTAAAAGCATAGGAGCTAACTATGGCAGACGAAAACGTAGAAATGAAAGAAGAAAATATGAATGCAGCTTCTCAGGAAATGTTGCAGGATTCAGGCCGCGAAGACGAATCTCGTGGTCGTGGAAAGGGAAAGGCATTCTTCCACAAGAAGGTATGTCGTTTCTGTGCAAACAAGGCAAAGATTGATTATAAGGATTCAGATGGACTCAAGCGCTTTACAACAGAACGCGGTAAGATTCTTCCACGCCGCATTACTGGTACATGTGCTAAGCACCAGAAGGAACTTGCAGTAGCTATCAAGAGAGCACGTGCAATCTGTTTGCTTCCATACGTTACAGAGTAAACTTAAGAAAAAAATTAGAGCAGATCCAACTCCTGGAAACTGCCTGAAATTTATTTAGGAGCTTGAAAAATGAAAGTAATTCTTAATGATGATGTTAAGCACCTCGGAGAAATGGGTGATGTAAAGAATGTAGCTAACGGATATGCACGCAACTACCTCTTCCCTCGCGGATTGGCAGTACCATGCACACCAGAAGCTGAAGCATACTTCGAAACAAAGAAAGAAGAAATCGAAGCACGCAAGGTACAGAAGAGAAAGGACAGCGCAAGTCTCAAGGACAAGCTGGAAGGTCTCGAAGTTGTTCTCACAATGCCAGCTGGATCAAACGGAAAGCTTTATGGTGCTGTAACAAACCTTACAGTTGCAGAATACTATGCTGCTAACGGATTCGAAATTGAACGCAAGAAGATTGAAATTCCTGGTCTCACAATCAAGAACACAGGAAGCTACAATGCTAAGGTTCACCTCTACGAATCAACAGTTGCTGAAGTTAAGATTACTGTAAAGGCACAGGAAACAGACGACAAGGCAGCAAAGAAAGAATCAAATAAGGAAGAAGCTCCAGCTGAAAAGGCTGAATAATTCCTGATTTTTTTATTCAAACTACTTGAAAGGCCATAAGAGCAATCTTGTGGCCTTTTTTATGCGAGGTAAGCAATGGATTTAAAGGATAAGATACCACCACACAATCTGGATGCAGAAAAGGCAACTTTAGGAGCTTTACTTCTTGACTGGACCTCCATAAACGAAGTTGTTCAGTACCTTCGCAAAGATAATTTTTACAGTCAGCAGAATCAGCTTATCTATGAATCACTTCTCAATCTTTTTTCAAAAGGAACACGCGGAGACCTGCTTACACTCATAGATGACCTTACAAAAAGCGGAAATCTTGAAAAGGCAGGCGGAACAGCATACATCACTTCCCTAACCGATTCCGTTCCAACCAGTGCAAATGTTGACTACTACGCAAAAATAGTTCTCGATCAGTCAACCAGACGAAACCTGATCAAAATATCTTCTGAAATAAAAGCTGACAGTTATGACGAGACAAAAGAAAGCCGTTCAATACTTGAAGAAGTTGAACAGAAAGTTTTCAAGCTGACAGACACAAACCAGACAACAAAAGTCATGGGAATGGATGAAATCATCCCAAAGACTATCAACATAATCGATGCCAGATTCAAAAACAAAAACGCATTTTCAGGAATAGCATCTGGCATAACAAAGCTGGACAGCATGACAAGTGGTTTCCAGAAAAGTGAAATGATTATTGTTGGAGCAAGACCTTCAATGGGAAAAACAGCCCTGGCAATGAGCATGATGGAAAATATCGCCATCAACAAGAAAATTCCTTGTGGATTCTTCAGCCTTGAAATGTCTGCTGATCAAATTGGTCAGCGTCTCCTTTCACAGGTTGCAAGAATTCAGGGTACAAAACTCAAGAGCGGCCTCCTGAAATTTGAGGATTTCAAGAAACTTCAGGATGCAGCAGGAGAATGCTTTAACGCCCCACTCTACATTGTTGATACGCCCAACATGAAACTTCTTGATCTTCGAGCAATGGCAAGGCGCATGAGAGTAAACCAGAAAGTCGAAATAATATTCATCGACTATATTGGTCTCATAACACCAGAAAATACCGAGGCTCCATTGCATGAGCAGCAGTCAATGATTTCAAAGTCGTTGAAAAGCCTTGCACGTGAACTTGAAATTCCTATCGTTGTTCTATGCCAGGTTGCGCGTTCAGCAGAAGGAAACGAACCGGGACTTGCAGAACTTCGAGGATCAGGTTCCATTGAACAGGATGCAGACATGGTAATGTTCATTCATGGAGACAGAAGCAAAAACAAGGAAACAAATGAAGGATACAATCCAGTCCAGGACAGAACATTAATCGTTGCAAAACAGCGAAACGGTCCAATTGGCGATGTTAAGGTCAGATTCTTCTCAAACTATACAAAATTTGAGAATGCTGCCGATGATGACCAGGAATAATATGACGCAGAACAAGATACAGTTTCAAAAGGAACTCCTTGAAAACAGAATTGCTAAAAACCTAAAAAATCTCAGAAAATGGGCAAGAAAAAACAGAATAACGTGCTACAGAATCTATGACAAGGATATTCCGGAAATTCCGCTGGCTATTGATATTTACTCATTTCTCCCGGACCATATTGATGACAAGTTATCCCTTGCAAGGTTCATAGGCATGGTTAATGATGCAGTTAGTGCCAATTCAAAAGAAGGACTTGAATTCATAGAGCAGGAAAAAAAGAGGACTTACATTCATATGTATCTCTACGAAAGACCATATGAAAAAAACGCTGAGGAAGAAGACCAGTGGCTTTTGGAAATGAAAAAAACTATTGCCAAAGTTACGGGCATTGATGAAGAAAGAGTCATAATCAAACACAGAAGAAAGCAGACTGATGGAGAAAAAAGATCTCAGTATGAAAAAATTGCTTCTGAAAAAACAATCAGGGGGCTTGTCCAGGAACAGGGACAGTTCTTTATTGTCAATCTGAGCGACTACATTGACACTGGGCTTTTTTTTGATCACAGGCCATTGAGAAAACTTGTTCGTGAGGAAAGTGCAGGCAAACGAGTTCTTAACTTATTTTGCTACACAGGAAGTTTTTCTGTTTATGCTGCAGAAGGAAATGCTTCATTTGTTGAAAGCGTTGATTTATCAAATACATACATTGAATGGGCCAGGACAAACATGTCAAGAAACGGATTTGACTCCAAGGACAAATATAAATACACAACAAATGACGTGTTTGAATTTCTTGAGATAAAGTCAAAATCAACAAATGAAAACAACGTGGAAAAATATGATCTGATAGTTCTGGATCCACCCACCTTTTCAAACTCAAAGAAAACACGAAACACACTGAACATTAACAGGGACTGGCCAAAACTTGTTGAACTATGCGCATCAATTCTTAATCCAAAGGGAACACTCTATTTCAGCACAAACAGCCGTGAATTGAAGTTTGAAGAGGAAAAATTACCTGCAGGATTCTCATGTACGGACATATCGCAGAAAACAATTCCAGAAGACTATAGAAACCAGAAAATACACCGGGTCTGGAAAATTGTAAGGACTGAATAAATAAAATGCCTGTAATGATTTTTTAAGTCACTACAAGCTTGATTTCATAATTATCCACTAAATTACAAAAGATTGATTCTTGTGTAGAAGCTAATATTATTGTACAGGGAAACGATGTCTTCTTTTGAGCGATAACTTGTTGTCTTCATGTAAAGCTCATCTGCAAGGCCCAGGCTGACATTTTTTCCAACCTTATACTCAGCACTCAAATCAGACAATGCAAAAAGTTCCCAGCCATAATCATCATTGTACTGTTCCTGATAGGCACATTTGTACACTGCATATCCATGAATTTTCCAGTCAAATATGATTCCATTGTTCAGCTTCCAATTGAATTTTTCAACAGCTTCACATCCAAAATTATATCCATAGTCTCTTGTTGTACTAATTCCATGCTTTCCAAATGGTACTTCCAGTCCACGCCTAAAGTAGAAGTAATCACTTGTACCCATAATTATACCGCACAAATGGCTCTGCCAGGCAAAAGTTCCCCAGTCATTATTGAATCTCTGCTTGATTGCAACACCAGGGGCAACCGTTGAGAATTCCATGAATGTATTCCAGACAAAGTCAAAGTTCATTACAAGGCCAAGACTTGTATCAACATTATCACCAAAGTCACCGCTTCTTGCAAAAAGCATTCCGTCAGAAAATAAATGAACGTCATAGCAGGTCTTTTCATCCATTGAAGTACGACCTTCTCCTGAACCAAGTCCAAAGGCTCCGCCTGCCTCAACCTCAAACTGGCTGTAAGGAATGTTGGAATCATGGGTATAAGGATCATTGTACATGAAATAGAATTCAGCCACGGCAAAACCAGGGAAAAATTCCGTCATGTCATTATAATCAGGATCACCAATCCATGTTTTTGAAGCAGCAGTTCCAATACCTGCCTTGAAAGACATTTCCTTCAAAAGTCCTGTTGGTCCATTTGGTGCATGTCCGAGAATCGGGTCAGAATAAATTCTCATTGGATTAGCAACAATTGACAAAACCTTATGGTTTCTTCCCTGGGCCTCAAGTCCAAGACGATGAAACATTTCTCCAAAAATAGCACCGGCAAATCCAGAATACCACATATCATTAATGGAAGGATCATTAGTTTCACACAAAAACTCCCAGACCAGGGAACCACAAGCTGTTACCGCAAGAGATTCTGCGAAATTAAGATTGGCATTTCTTGCAGCCATGTAATACAAACCACCCTGATATGGATGAAGAATAAAGTTAGTCCAATACCAGTCAGTATCATACCTGATTTCCCGACCAAGAGGATCCTTAATATCGTCCCAATAAACCTGAGCCCAGCCGCTTCGGGAACCAAATCTGTCCCACGCATGAATAACACCATTGGCCACCAGCATTCCGGAAATTCCAACAAGATAGTGCTTTTCCGTGTCATTCTCATCACTCAAAGAATGGAAGAAAAACTCATCACTTTTCTCTTCCACAGCATTTTCTGCATAGGTAAATGAAGAAAACAGAACAGATAAACATAAAAATGAAAGAATTATTTTTTTATATTTCATTTTGCTACTCCAATAAAAAAACCGGCCTTTTGAGCCGGTTCTCTATAACACTTATTTAGCCTCAGATTTAACACCGTAGCGTTTGTTGAACCTATCAATACGACCTGCAGTATCAACCAGCTTCTGCTTTCCAGTATAGAATGGGTGACATGCAGAACAGATTTCAACATGAATGTCTTCTACTGTTGAGCGTGTTTCGATTACATTACCACAAACGCATGTAATCTTTGTAAGTGTGTACTTTGGATGTGTATCCTTTTTCATAATTACTCCTGATCTTGCCCGACATTAAAGAAAGACCGGTTAGCTTTCGTCGTTTCTTCCCCTCACCGTTATCAATCAAGTTAATATCACAAGACAATAAATATAACTAAAATAGATAGAATATTTTATAAAATACAAGCAACTTAGTCAATAGCTGCAGAACCAACATTCATTGAAGCAAGGAAAGCATCATTGTCCTTTGACTTCTTCATTTTGTCCATAATGAGAGAAAGCATATCTGCATCCTCCATATCATTAAGAACCTTTCTGAGAATCCACATTCGCTGGAGCTCTCCTTCACTAAGCAAAAGCTCCTCACGTCGAGTTCCGGACTTCTTGATATTGATTGCAGGGAAAAGACGTCGCTCAGCAAGTTTTCTGTCAAGATCAATTTCACTGTTTCCAGTTCCCTTGAATTCCTCAAAGATAACTTCATCCATTCGGCTTCCAGTCTCAACAAGAGATGTAGAAATAATTGTAAGTGATCCCCCTTCCTCAATATTACGGGCAGCACCAAAAAATCTCTTAGGCTTGTGGAGAGCATTTGAATCAACACCACCGGAAAGAACCTTTCCTGATGTTGGAACAGTCTGGTTATAAGCACGAGCCAGTCTTGTAATGGAATCAAGAAAAATAACAACATCACGCTTATGTTCAACAAGACGCTTAGCCTTTTCAAGAACCATTTCAGCAACCTGAACATGACGTGTTGCCTGCTCATCAAATGTAGAAGAAATAACCTCCGCATTGATTGAACGTTCCATTTCTGTAACTTCCTCAGGACGCTCATCAATCAGAAGTACAATAAGATAAACCTCAGGATTATTTGCCTTGATGGCGTTGGCAACTTTCTGCATGAGTGTAGTCTTACCGGCTTTTGGAGGAGCAACAATAAGAAGACGCTGACCTTTTCCAATTGGTGCAAAAAGATCAACAATACGAGTACTCAATTCAGTGGAAACTGTCTCAAGCTTGAATTTTTCATTTGGATACAATGGAGTGAGGTTCTCAAATGGAACACGTGTCTGAGCAACATAAGGATCCTCATAATTCACTGTTTCAATTCTAAGAAGAGCAAAGAATTTTTCGCCTTCTTTAGGACTTCTAATCTGACCATAAACTGTATCACCGGTCTTAAGGTTAAAAAGCCTGATCTGACTTGGTGAAATGTAAATGTCATCAGGTCCTGGAAGATAACTGTTCTGTGGAGAACGGAGGAAACCATATCCATCAGGAAGAATTTCAAGGGCACCCTCAGCAAAGATAATTCCACCATGTTCGGTATGAGCCCTAAGCAGAGTGAAAATCAGATCCTGCTTTTTCATAGGAGCCATTGCATCAGCAGTGATTCCATACTGAACACCAAGCTCGCGAAGTTCTATCATGCTTTTTCTAGTCAAGTCATTGATAATAAGACGAGGCTTTGATTCATATTCTTCTGGATTTTCAATCTCCTGGGCTTTCTTTACTGCCTCAAGACGAGCCTGAAGATTCTTTTCATAATTACTGTTATTGTTGTAGTTACGGCGATTGTTTCCATTGAAACGCTTGTTGTTTCTGCCATAATTGTTCCCGTAGTTCTGATGTCTCTGGAATCCCTTATGATATTCTCCATCACCTGATGCTACAGAATTATCTTCTGATGAGGACTGATTTTCTGCAAAATCTTCTGCCACAGATGAATCCTGCGCGGCCGGTTCCTTTTCTTCCGATGAATTTTCTAAACTTTCTGCAGATTCTGCCACAGCCTTCTTTACAACTCTTCTTTTTCTAACCTTTGGAGCTTCTGCATCCCCCTCTGCCAATTCTGCAGACTGTGCAGCAGCAACCTGTTCTTCTGACTGATTTTCTTCTGACTTGTCATTTTTTCTTAAAATGGCCATATATTCTCCCAAAAAATACTATTCAAAATCTAACATGAAAAGAATTAAAATTACAGTTTAGTAAAAAACTGCATAAAAACAAACAAACAATATGACAGGCTAATTTGCCTCATTAGTTCGCATAACAAGGGAATTCTTGAATTCCTGAGACCCAACAGCAAAAATATCAGTTGAAGGAATCTCGTCAATCATGGAAACTTTTCCATCAAATTCTACATTGTCAGCAATTCTAAGCCTTGCAGAGGTCAAGTCTCCCTTAACCTTGCTGCCAGAACAAAGCTCAATTCTTTCCTTGCCCTCAACATTTCCAGTTACCTGACCTGAAATTACAACAGACTGAGCCTTCATATTGTCAACATTGCAAATTGCATTCTTTTCAATTTCCAGATTGCCGGAAGCATTGATGGTTCCGTGAAATTTTCCTGTAATCACAACACTATCTGTAAATTCAAGAACGCCGTCGAATTCAGTTTCTGATCCAAATACGGTAAGGTTTTCATTTTCCTTGTTTGCCATACTATTTCCCACCAGCTTCAATAACAAAGCCAAATATAAACATGTACTAGATTTTATTTATGATTTATAAAAATTAGATGATTTTTTTGATTATTTATAAAATAGATTAGCTGAATTTCTGATTACAATAAAAAAAACAAAGGCACCGTCAATAACCCAACGGTACCTTTTGTGAAAACTTAGTTAGCAGCAGCTGCTACAAAAGTCTTATTGTAAAGATTATACATACGGCTCTTCTTGCGTGAAGCAGCATTCAACTTGATAACACCCTTTCTGTATGCGTTGTCAAGTTCAGACTGAAGATCCTTCAATGTTGCCAAAGCAAGATCCTTGTCCTTCTTCTGTACTGCATCCAAATACTTTCTAGCACTTGTATGTACTCTTGATTTTACTGCCTTATTGCGCAAACGGCGAACTTCGCTCTGTGCGTGTCTTTTTTCTGCAGATGTCTGTTTAGTTGCCAAAGGAATTACCCCCACTTATTTTTTTGTCAGTTTAATATTAATTATTTGAAGTCCTTAGGTCTGCGTTCTGTGCGCTTGCACTTACTGCATACAGCCTGGTTCTTGAGCTTTCCGTTTTCAAAAAACGTCTTCATTTCAATTTCACCGCCACAATCTGGGCACATAAACTTCTGTGTTGCAACTGTTGTACGAGAGTTCTTACTGGCTCCGGCCATTGTCTTCCTCCATATAAAAATCTAATCGTGTTACTGATTTTACACAATTATGCGTAAAAGTGTCAATAGTAAAAAGAGCAAAATGCCCACAAAAACTCTTTATAAACAGCCCTATTTCTCGTTTTTGCGCCATATTTCAAGCTGCTTTTCAATAAGCTTTGGAGCCTCCTGAAGAATCTTAAGCTGCTCTTCTTTTCCGTCTGGTGAATCATATACCTTGAGAACTTTCACCCTGTATGCTCCGCGATAAAGGTTCGTGAAAATTGAATCAAGGCTTGAAATTTTCCAGCCGCCATCAAGTGCACACAAGACAACAGGAAGCTTAGTGGCCTCGCACAATCGTCTGAATCCCGCTGCATAAAAAGTTCCCAGATTACCATCACGGCTTCTAGTTCCTTCCGGGAAAATAACAGGACACTTTCCATAGTCAAGCATTCTTTTACCGAATTTATCGATTGACTTCATGGCTACAGAAGGACTTCCACGACGAGGAATCATACAATGGCCCTGGGTTCTAAGCATCTTTCCAACCATTGGAACAGAATTGAGGGAATCCTTGGCAACAAATCTAACCCTGTCAGCAAAGTAAACAAGATAAACGACAATATCAAGAAGGCTCTGATGATTTGAAATGACTATGAACTGGGAAGGCAGATTCTTCTTGCTCTCCTCGTCTCCAATGAGATCAAACTTCCTGTACTTTCCAAGAATTGAAAAAAGCATCCTGGCAGAACGCTGCGTAATATAATCTGACCAAAACAATGCAGCCTTATGACTAAAGGGATACACAATACAAAGCATGAGTGTTGGGAAACCCAGCTCACACAAAACAAGCAAAAGTGTTAATAGACTAAGCATGAATAAAATTATACAAGGCTGTCTCCAAAAAATCAACAAAGTCAGAAATAAGGATAAAAAATCAAAAAACATTGCAGTTTTTGAATTCCACCGGATATAAATTTATTTGAAAATGAAAAAGATAATACTAACCGGATTCATTCTGACAATGATTTGTGCACAATCCTTCTGTCAGAAAAAATCCATGGATTTCAAGAACAAAAAAATCAGGGACGTTCTGATGGTATTTGCAAAAGAACTGGGCATAAGCATAATTGCAGATTCTGAAGTCGACGGAGAATGCTCATTCCATTTTGAATCAATGGAAACGGATCAGGCACTGGAACTGTTTCTTGAATCACAGGGACTTGAAAAGCATCCTTCGAAACAAACAGGCGGTTTCATAATTCGAAGGGCTGAAAAGAAACTTATTAACGGCAAGGAAGACAAAAAGAAAACACCGGCTATATTTGATGAAGTCACAAGTAATGAAAACAACATGTATTCAATATGCACACAAAAAACAACCCTGGACTCCATACTGAAAAAATTGTTTTCAACGGCAAAAAAAGAATACCAGCTTTTTGCAGATCCAAAGATTGAAATCAGCAGCATGAATTTTTCATCAAAGGATTTCGAGACCATGCTGACACTCATACTGGAAAAAGCCTCATGCGGATTTGTTGAACGCGAGGGAATATACTGCATATTCAGTTCCACCCGAAAGACAATGGAAATGCGTCACAAGAAAAGCAAAATACTGGCACTGAACAAAATAAACTGTCAGGAGTTAAACCAGTTCATTCCACAGGAACTAATGCAGTTAATACATATCAGTAAAACATCAAATTCAATTCTTGTAATCGGCACGGAAGAAGAAATTCAGGCAATATCAGAAACAATTGATATGATTGAAAAATCTCTGCAAAACCAAAGTTTCACAGTAGTAAATCCGATCCACATAGAATGCAAGGAAGCCGTATCACTATTGACGCAGGCAAAAATACCGGTTCTGGCATTTGCCATAGGCGGAACAAAATCAATTGTTATATATGGAAGAAAAGAAATGACTGAAACTGCAGCTCAGTTTATTGAAAAAATTGACTCGGAAAATTCAGGAATACATGCAATAAACCTTAAGTACATAAAGAATGGGGATCTGTTGAAAAATCCGCCACCGAGTGCAGAAAAAGATTCCCTTATTGATTCAGGATATCCGGGGACAGTCTTTTTTAAGGGAAGCGAACAACTGAAAAAGCAGATTATGAAAGAAATAGATTTGATTGACAGGCCAAAACCCCAGCTCAAATACCAGATATTAATTATTCAGTACACGAAAAACAATTCCAAGTCATTTAACCCGACCATGGGAATAACAAAATCTACTGAAGGAATTTCAAAAAAATTTCAGGGAAGCTTTGACCAGATAATGCAGCTTAATTTCGACATAGTAACAAGACTTGGATATGAGTTTGCCCAAAGCCTGTGCGCACAAATAGCAGAAAACAAGGCTCGCGTTTTTACGGACACAACACTGACAGCAATTTCAGGAGAAGAAATTAAATTCCAGAATACAGACACATACAGGTATCAGGAATACGAATATGATAAAACTAATCTTTCAACAACAAGCACTTCCACCCAGCAGATTACATCAGGCCTGATTGTAAGCTTAACCGGATGGGTATCCAGCGACAACATGATAACCATGAGCATAAATGCAACCATATCAAAACAAAACGGGGAGTCATCAACCAAAACCGGAAACTTGCCAACAACCAGCGAACGAGTCATACAGACTCAAGTCAGGGGAAAAAACGGAGAAAGCATTATCATTTCGGGACTAATCAAGGAAGAGGAATCAAGTTCAAAAAACAGATTCCCAATTCTTTCAAAAATTCCACTCATAGGAAAACTCTTTGAACAAAAATCAGGCTCAAGAGATAAGACCGAAATTGCAATTTATATTGTTCCGCAGATTGAAAAGACACCAGAGAAAAAAATAGAAAACCTCACATCTGAATGTCTTACGAAGCTGCTGAAAGAAGAAAAACAAGGATCAGAAGAATGAAAACACAATCAATACTAAAATACAAAAAAATTCCGACAGGCACAAACCAGTACCCTTCTCACTTCATAGAAAACTCAAAAGCAATTATACTGGAAAATAAAGAAAATAAACTCATCGTTGGGTTATGTAAAAACACAACAGAAGAAACCAAAAGCATGCTTTCATTCATGCATGAGGGAAAAGCTGAATTTGTTCTTCTAAAGCAGGATGAAATAACTTCCTGGCTTGCAAAAGAAAATGCAAGATCAGAAAAGGAATCAGTATCAGTCACAGAAAATGATGAAATATGTGTAGATAAAATTTCTGAGAAGGCACCTACAATAAACCTGGTAAACTCCCTGATATTTGAGGCCATCAGAGAATCAGCAAGTGACATTCACATAGAAGCCATGAAAGACAATGTGAGAATACGGTACAGGATCGACGGATCACTGGAAGAAAGAATGACTGTTGAAAAAGACAGGTTCGATTCAATAAGCTCACGAATAAAAATAATGTCAAATCTCAACATACTGGAAAAAAGAATGCCACAGGACGGAAGAATCAGCGTAACACTTGGAAATGAAAAGACAGACCTGCGTGTTTCAATTGTTCCCATAAAATATGGAGAATCTATTGTTCTTAGAATACTTGGAAAAAAAGAAAAGAGATTAAACCTGGAAGACCTGGGATTCACTGATGAATGTCTTTCAGAAATTGAAAAGATGCTTGAAACTCCACACGGATTAATTCTTGTTACAGGTCCAACGGGTTCGGGAAAAACAACAACAGTAAATGCAATGACAAGAAAACTTCTGGTCAACGACACTAAGATAATTACGATTGAAGATCCCATTGAATGCACTCTTGAAGGTGCCTGCCAGATTCAGGTAAACGAAAATGCCGGATTGACATTCGGATCAATTTTAAAAAGAGTTTTGCGCCAGGATCCCAACATTATAGTAGTTGGCGAAATAAGAGATAAGGAGACTGCAAGACTTTCTGCCAGATCGGCAATGACAGGACATCTGGTTATATCTACACTTCACACAAATGACAGCATTAGTGCCATAAAAAGACTCATGGATCTGGAAATAGAAGGATACATAGTATCATCGGTTCTTCGGGGGGTAATTGCCCAAAGGCTTATAAAGAAAAAGACAGGCGGAAGAATTATAGTAAGCGAATGTTTTTCCATGACACAAAAAATCAGGAAACTGATTGAAGAAAAAGCAACAGAAGACATGCTCGAAAAGGAAATCTTTTCAAAACGAAAAAAAACAATGAAACAGGATGCAATGGACAAAATCGTAAATAAAATAATAACAGTTTCTGAAGCAAGAAAAGAATTAGGATAATATTTTTATGGAGCAGAAAACCTTATACACGTGCAAGTGCATTGATGAAAACGGGAAAATAGTAAGAAAGCAGATAGCAGCAACTGACAGAAAAAATGCATCTGTTCAATGCGAAGAAAAGAACCTGATTCCAATAAGGATTTCCCAGAAAAGGAAACGAAATCCCGGTATGTCAACTCAGATTTTGTTCGTGCAGACACTGGAAGAACTTCTAAGGTCAGGATTAAACATAGAAGAGTCCATTGGTGTCTTGTCATCAACAGGGAAAAACAACCTTCAAATCATGGCATCAAAAATTGAATCAAGCATAAAAAAAGGAAATTCTTTTTCACAATCAATTATCCAGATGTCAGAATACTTTGACCCAATGGTTTCAGGAATGCTCTCACTGGGAGAAAAAAGCACATCAATTTACGAGCTTATTTTAAATCTGCGGATTTTCATGGAAACCAGAAAGAAAACCAGAGAAAAAATTATTGGTGCATTTATTTATCCCTCAATAGTTTTTGTATCACTCATATCTTTCATATTAATATGCGGATTCTATATTCTTCCCAAAATGCAGGACATGTTTCTGATTCTTTCAACCACCGGATCCGATGAATTAACAAGCAACATCACTGCAATGAAAAACTTTTCCAGATTTTTTCTTTCAGTTACATTGGCATTGCTCACACTTTCCGCACTAGTTTTTATTATTGAAAGAAAAGCATCCGGAGAATACAGATTATTGATTGATAAGTTTTTGCTGGGAATACCATTTCTTGGTAATTTTATTCTAGAAAATGAAACAATGAAACTTTGTTTTTCCATGGAAACCATCTGCAAGGGGAACAGAACATACTCAATAGGAGAAGCACTGAAAGAAAGCGAAAAAATCATGAACAATCATTTTCTGATTAACATAATCGAAAAAACAAGAGAACAGATCATTAAGGGAACCGGTCTGAAACAAAGCTTTGAGTCTCAAAAAATATTTCCAAAAGAAATGGAACTATGGCTTTCAATCGGAGAAAATTCTGCCGATCAGGGAAAAACCTTTGAAAAACTCAGGATTTATTTCCAGGAGAAAATAAACAGGAAAACAGAAAAAATCCTCAAAGCAACGGAACCTGCAGTAACATTTGTAACTGGAATAGTCATTCTTTTGGTTGTCATAAAAATCGTAATTCCAACTCTGAATGCACTGGGCACGCTGTAACAAGACATTTATAAAACTTAGTTATATTCAAAACACATTATTTGCAATATAATAAAGGCATGGAATTTTTTACAAACACATTATTGCTTATTGCAGGATTCATAATGCTGGTCAAAGGAGCGGACTGGTTTGTTGACAGTGCTGCCAGTCTAGCAAAAAAAATACACATTCCGGAGCTTGTAATAGGACTAACCCTGGTAGCATTTGGAACATCTGCGCCAGAACTTTCAGTTTCCTTGACATCTGCCCTAAAGACTGCATCCAACGGAATAACAATTGGTAACGTTGTTGGAAGCAACATAATGAATATCGTACTGATTCTTGGATTAACCTCTGTTCTTTGCAAGATTCCCTGCCAGAGGAATTCTCTTATTCTGGACATTCCATACATGCTTATGGCAACTGTGCTGTTCATTATTCTCGGATGCATTGGAAACCAGTTCTCTCAGATTGACGGCATAATTCTCGTGGGGCTGCTGATTGTTTATATTGCCATACTTGTAATCATATCAATAAAGCAGAAAACAAATCTTTTTTCAGAAGATAGTGAAGAAACTGATTCAAAGGATTCCTTAACCGGGATCAGAGGTTTTATAAAAACCATATCTGACAAAGCCTGGTTTCTCATACTGCTGGTGCTGACAGGACTTGTTTGCATTATTTACGGAAGTGATCTCGTAGTCAAGTCTGCAACAAACATCGCAAAATACTGCGGAGTTTCAGACAGAATCATTGGCCTTACTATGATTGCATTGGGGACATCACTTCCTGAACTGGTAACCTCTGTTACGGCTGCAAGAAAAGGAAAAACTGACATTGCCATTGGAAACATAATCGGAAGCAACATTTTCAACATTCTTTGTGTTGCAGGAGTATCTGCATGCTTCGTTTCAATTTCATTCAAAGGCTTCTTCCTTGATTCAATTGAAGCATTAATTAGCGCACTCTTACTTGCACTTCTCTGCTATCTTCCAGGACACACAATCAAAAGATGGGGAGGATTCCTATTGCTGGCTTTCTACATTGCCTTCATGGCTAAGACCTTCATGACAATCTAAAGACAGAATGAACAGCATAAAATTTTGGGAAACTAAAACCTTATCTCAAATGGATACCAGAGAATGGGAAGCTCTGTGCGACGGATGCGGAAAATGCTGCTACCGAAAGATTCTTGAAGGCCACCTGTGGAACAAAAGAATACTGAACACAAGAATCGCCTGTGACCTTCTGGACTGTGATACCTGCAGATGCACGGACTACGAGCACAGATTCGAAAGGCAGAAGGAATGCATAAAACTTGACAAAAATAAAATAAGAAAGTTCAAATGGCTTCCCGAAACATGCGCCTACAGACTTATACACGAAGGAAAACCCCTTCCTGAATGGCATCCCCTTGTCTCGGGAACAGAAGATTCCTTAAAAAAATCAGGCATCCTCATTGAAAACGGAATCAACGAAAGATGCCTGGACGAAAACGACGACTGGTACGATTATATCATAGACTGATCTGAGCTGCGGTTTCCTTTATAAGCTTTACAAGTGAGTCAAGCTTTTCCTTTGTCACCATAGGATTCAACAAAGTGAATTTAAGGCACACGCGGCCATCGCTCACAGTCTGTCCCACTACAATTCCGTGCTTATGAAGAAGTGTACGGCGGATCTTCTTGTTCACTTCATCATTGTCTTCTGCGGATAGATTTTTGTTCACAGTCCTGAAGACGACAGAAGAAATTTCAGGCTCAGTAACAACGGTAAAAAAATCATCTTGTTTCAGGATTGAATAGAAATACAGAGCGTTCTTCATGCTTTTTGATATGAGAGAATCCCATCCGTCTTTTCCGCGCATCAAAAAGCTCATCCAGACCTTGAGGGCATCGAATCTTCTTGTTGTCTGGAGGGACTTGTCTACAAGATTTGTGTATCCGTCTTCCTCATCTTCTTCACGGTTGAGATAGTCCGCGTGGATCGTAAGTGCATCAAAATCTTTTCCATCTTTTACAAGAACCGCGCTGGCACTTATATTGAGCATGAACATCTTATGGAAGTCAACGGTGATGGAATCACAAAGCTTAAGATCCTTTACCCTGCTTTTATATTCATTGCTCAAGACAACACCGCTTCCGTAAGCTGCATCGGCATGAAGCCACATGTTGTATTTAGAACATAGTTCAGACATTTCTTTAACAGGATCTATTGAACCGAAATCCGTTGTTCCGACTGTGGCTACCGCAAGAAACGGAATGTTTCCTTCTGCCACATCCTTTTCCACAAGCGACTTGAAGGCTGAATAATCAATCTTCTTTTTTGAGTCCACCGGAACCTTGACTACGCTTTCATATCCAAGTCCAAGAATGTGGGCTGATTTTTCCATTGAAAAATGGCTGATTTCACTTGTATACATCCTGAGCTTTCTGTAGTTTTCTGGAAGCCCGTATTTTTTTACATCATGTTTAAGAATCTCATTGCAGAACCAGTCCCGTGCAAGAATTATTGCAGTCTGGTTAGACTGGCTTCCACCGCTTGTAAAAACGCCGTCAGCTTTTTCTCCGTAACCATAAAGACTGCAAAGATGATTTGTGACATCAACTTCAATTTCCGTAGCCGCAGGAGCCTGGTCCCAACTGTCCATGCTCTGGTTGTATGCGCTGATTATCTGTTCCGCGGCAAGGCTTTCAACCAGTGCCGGAGAATGAAGATGAGGCATGTAGTCCGTGCTTGAAGGACGAAGCATGTTTGGAAGAATCTTCTCCTTTACAAGAGACAACATCCCGTCAAAGCCCATTCCCTTTTCCGGAAGAATCGATTCCATGCGGATGATTTTCTTGAGGTCCAATGGTTCCGGTCCTGTATATGCCTTGGGATTGTCAAAGGATTCAAGAATTGCAGAATTTGTTTTTTCCATGATCTGTGAATAATACTTTTTATCACTTTCTGATTCTGTCAAAAATAAATTTTCCATAATAATTTTTCTTCGAATATTAAAAAAATCCCGCAGATATGGCAAACCGGACAAAGAAAAAAAACTCTGTACGAATCCGCGTTTTCTGCGGGAAACAATAATGTCTGCATTGCTACAAGGCAACAGCAGTATGATTATTTTCCTGTGACTTCCCCATTGACCTGCAGAACTACTTTTTCAAAAATATCAAGTCCATGGTTGAGGTCTTCGTCTGAAATGTTGAGGGCGCAGAGACATCTCATGACACTTCCGAATCTTCCGCCCTTTTCCATTATAAGCTTGTTTTCAAAGCACATGTGCTGAACCTTTGCGGCAATCTCTCCGCTGAAAGGATATGAACCCATTGAATCCTTTTGTCCGCGTGGATCAACAAATTCAATTCCGCACATAAGACCTCTTCCGCGAACGTCACCGATGATGCTTACCTTTTCCTTGAGGGCATTCACACGGCTTCTGTAGATTTCTCCTTTACGTACAACATCAGCAAGGAATTCAGGCTTTGAAACCCTGTTCAAAACAACTGTACCTGCCTTCATTGCAAGCTGGTTTCCGCGGAAAGTTCCCGCATGGGCTCCAGGCTGCCATTTGTCAAGTTCCTTATTGTAGACTACAACAGCAAGTGGCTGAGTTCCGCCTATGGCCTTTGAAACAAGAATCACATCAGGAACAATGTCAGAATATTCAAATGCAAAGAGTTTTCCCGAACGTCCCATTCCACACTGGATCTCATCGACGATCATTGGAATGTCAAGTTCCTTTGTAACGCGACGGATTGTCTGCATGAATTTTTCAGGCATAGGGATTACTCCGCCTTCTCCCTGGATAGGTTCAATGATTACAGCTGCAGGTTTTGGAATGCCGCTTTCAGGATCCTTGAGGGTGCGTTCAAAGAAATTGCAGCAGGCATCAGTTCCAGCTTCTCCGCCAAGGCCAAAAGGACATCGGTAGGAATTTGGAGCCGGGAAAAAATGAACTTCAGGCATAAGACCGTTTATCTTTGATTTTGCCCCAAGATTTCCGGTACAAGCCATTGCTCCATGACCCATGCCATGATATGCGCCCTGGAATGCTATGATGCTTGTTCGTCCTGTGGCTGTCTTGCAAAGTTTAAGTGCGGCATCTGTCGCATCGGTTCCACTTGGTGAGCAGAACTGAATCTTAGCGTTTTCTGAAAGTTCTTTTGGAAGATTAGAAAGCAAGGTGTGAACGAATGCGTCCTTTGTAGGTGTGGTTAAATCAAGTGTATGTAGTGGCGCACCGCTTGTAATAAGCTCCACCATGGCCTGATTTACTTCAGGGTCGTTGTGACCAAGTGCAAGAGTACCTGCTCCGCACAAAAAATCCAGATACCTGTTTCCTTCAACGTCTTCAACCCATGATCCACTGGCTTTTGCCAATGCAAACGGAAATTTGCGTGGATAACTGCGGGCATTAGATTCTGTGGATTCCTGTCTGGTAATGAAATACTGATTGGTGCCCTTATTTTCAAGCATCGACTTTCTCCATTACTGAAATGAGGTTTTATCCTCATCCTTAACTCGGGATATTTTCCAACAGCTGTCAACGTCAGCTTTTTGTTAGTTGTGTCAAAAGAATACAGTAAAAAAACATTTCAAACAATAGGAATTTCCAAATTATTCACGGTGTAGCAAAACTCGAAAATCTTCAAAAAATGGCATGGAAATCACCTATCAGCATATCCATTGAAACATCATGACTTTCATGGGGAACAGAATCAAAAACCAGGGCGCCATAGGAAACACCCACAAACACTGCCCTTCCACCTGTCATTTTCTTCAGGTTTCCAAGAAATTTATCATAAAACCCGGCACCATGGCCCAGCCGTGAATGATCTTTCCCAAAAGCAAGGCCAGGAACAAGAACACAGATTTTCTTTCCGTATTTTTCTGAAATTTCCTGCAAATCAGCCTTGACAAGACCTTTCACCGGTTCATAGATGCCAAAGGACCCCAATTCAGTCTCCTTGTTCAAATCTTTTTCTATATAGAAGAATTCCATGTCCCTGGAACCTGGAACAACCCGTGGAACCAGGACTTTTTTTCCCTGCTCCAGGGCATTTCTTAAAACGGGAAGAATATCCATTTCATTTTTTGTCGGCATGAATCCAAAGAAAATATCAGACTCGCAAAACACCCGGGACTGAATGAAGGAAACGCACTTTCCGCAGCTTTCAAAAGCCTTGGTAATGGGATCCAATGTAACAAGAAGTTTCCTGCACTCCTTCCTGAATGTATTTTTCAACTCAACAACTTCACTATTTTCCGACATAACCTTGATACACCTCAAAACAGGTTTACATATCAATTATACCAGGCAACCATCATAATAAACAATGAATTCTTTAAAAAAATCCTGAATCGGAATATAATGAAATAAAATAAACAAAATTAATCTTCATAAATAGGCAGGAGTTTTTTATGGCATTTATTGACATGGTGGACTGGAATCCGCAATCAAATGATATCTTTGCATGGAAATTTCCAGAAACAAACCTGAGCACATTCACACAGCTTGTTGTTCATGAATCACAGGAAGCTGTTCTTTTCAGCAAGGGACAAATTATTGGAAAATTCGGTCCAGGGAAACATACACTTTCAACAGAAAACCTTCCGTTACTCCGAAATCTCTTTGGAATTCCATTCGGTGGAAAAAATCCATTTGAATCAGAAGTATGGTTCGTAAACAAGACAGCTCCTCTCACAATTGACTGGAAAACAGAGTCAATGAGATTCATGGATCCTGATTACGGCCAGATGATTCCTCTTGTTGCAAAGGGAAGATACGGTCTCAAGGTTAAGGATGCCGAAAGATTCCTTCTAAAACTTGTTGGAACACTCCAGACATTTAATTCAATGCAGCTTACCGACCACTTTATGGGACCATTGGTTGCAAAAACAAACAGCTCTATTATTTCATACATGACAGCTAACAAAGTTGGTATCACGCAGATTGCAGCTTATCTTGACCAGCTTTCACAGTTTATTGGTCAGCCCATGAAGGAATTCTGGGAAGACTACGGATTTGAACTTACAGGATTCTACATTACTTCAGTTGACCTTGACACATCTACCCCAGACGGAAAGAAAATTTCAGATGCACTTGCAGACCGTTCGGCACAGAGCATTGCAGGATACACATGGCAGCAGAAACAGGCATTCAACACGGCAAACAACGCACTTTCAAAAGGCGGAGACATGGGCATGATGGGTGCCGTGATGATGACAGGCGGCTTTGGCGGAAACAACGGCATGGGGCAGGCAATAATGCAGCAGCCACAGGGAAACATGGGCATGGGCATGGGCATGGGAATGAACCAGATGGGTCAAAGCGCACCAATGAATGCAAAGAAAGAAGTGTTCTGCTCAAACTGTGCAAAGAAATTCCCTGCAACTTCAAAATTCTGTCCTTTCTGCGGTGATCCATACAACGCCTGTCCTGTATGTGGAGCTGACAATGCACCGAATGCAAAGAGATGTGTTGCATGTGGTGCCGGATTGGACATGATGTCAAACGGAATGCAGGGAGGAAATAATTGTCCAAGATGCAATACTCCAGTAACACCAGGAATAAAATTCTGCCCTAACTGCGGAAACAAAATGTGAGGTAAATCATAATGAATAAGAATACAAACATTATTTTCAGAACAATCCTATTGCTTGGCGGTCTTGCAATTATTGCTGCTGCATTCTATCTCTTTGAGGGGTCAACAGAAAATCTCAGTGATCAGCACAAATTCCTCTGGATTTCAATCGTAATATCATACCTTGTTCTCTTCCTGCCGCTTTATTTTCCTCCGAAATTTTCAGAGGACACTGGCGGTGCATTCATTGGATATGGACTTTTGTCTCTAAACGCATTGTTCTTTATTGGTGGAGTTGTCGTTTCAGTTGTCATCTCATTCTGTGTTGAAACATACGGAATGAAAATTGCCGTTATACTCTTCCTGGTATCATGCCTTTCATTCCTCGCATCAATCTATCTTTCAGCTTTGACAGGAAGTCATATTGACAGTGTTCAGGCAAAAGAAAAAAATCTCCTTTCATCAATCAAGGATATCAAGGAACAGGTAAAGATGCTCAGCGTAAAGATGAACACCCTTGGAGACGATTTCAATGAATGCAAGAATCATTACGAAAAACTTTCCGACAAGATTCTTTACATCTCGCCAGTTGACAACAACGAAAATGCAGCAAGACTTGAAAAACAGATAAAAGACATGCTCACAGAAATTGCATTCTCATCATTCACAAGTCCTGATGCACTCTCAAAGCAGATTGCAGGACTTGAGCAGATTGTAGATATGAGAAAAACAATATTGAACTAAATTGCATATTATAAACAGCAGTTTTTGAGACTTTCAAAGACTGGTCTAAAAAAAACAAAACAGTAAACGAAATTCTGAAGGATTTTGTTTAAATTAAAGGAATCAAAAAAAATGACAGGAAGAGTATTTACAGACTCGGCAAATATTTACCAGGATCAGGCAAAAATATTGTTTGATTACTACAAAAAAGCTGCAGAAAAAATTGTTGCAGAAGAAAAGGATCTTGAGGCAAAAATTGATTCATGCCAGAAGGAAATAGAATTAAATGAATCAAATAAAAAAATGAACAAGATTCTTTCAATTGTCGGGGCAAGTTCCGCAATACCTTTGTTCCTTATTCTCTGGCTCCTATGCGGATCACTGATTTTTGCAGTTATTCTTGCAATTGGAGCATTGGGATTTGCCGGAATCAATTTCTACAAATATAATGTTTCCAAAAAAAACATTGAGTCCTTCAGCCAGAACATCCAGGCTTACCAGGAAGCTCACAAAGACATCCGAAGAGACTACAAGGTAAAAAAAATTGGTGTTGCCTACATTCCAGTTGCAACAAGAATTCCATTTGAGCAGAAAAGCTTTATTGTGGATCACACAGGTTCTTCACAGGACACTAACTTTGAGCTTTCAATCCTTAACCAGCCAAAGGAATTTGCAGATGCAGTGGAAGACCTTCAGAAAGAAATTACAGAAATTCCATTTGTTGAGGGCAATGAAAACGCAGAAGAAATTGACACATCAAACTACTCTACTTCAATTCAGAACATAATGCTCCATGATTATGCAGGTCAAATTGACAGGGACGTAAGAAACGTAAGCTATCTTTTGTCTGATTCCCAGAGTATTTCAGTTCAGCTTCCTGTAATTGAACCAGGCAGCAAAGAGAAACAGTTTCTCGATGAATACACAACTACAACACCTGAAGGAAAACCTGTTGTAAATGTATTCTCAACTGATGGATTTGACACAAAGCTTGAGAAATTCCAGAACCTGAGCAAAATGAAAAATCAGATTGATCTTCAGGAAAATGCTGAAACAACAGAATACTTCAAGAAGCTTATGACAAAACTTGCATCATCAGTACAGACTGTTTCAAAGATGAAAGTATCAAGCACAACAAAACTCACAAACTACACAAACAAGATTTTCTCAACAGTACTGAAGGCTTCATTCAACCAGTATTCACCACAGCTTGAGGCAGAAGAAATCGAAAGAATCAGATCAGCAACATTTGATTATCAGGATGAGGCAAAGGATTGGGAACCATTTAACCTGAAGTCAAGTTCAAGAGTAAAGTATGATCTCATGAGCGGATCATGGATTGCAGAAGATGGATCAAGAACTGCAATGCCTTTCGGAATCAATCAGATTGATGAGGAAATTTTCAAGCCAATCATCAAGAACCTCATGGAAGAAAACAGACTTGCAAGACTTGATGTTTACAACAAAATCAAAGACCAGAAAATAGACTATCTCAACCAGTGGCACAGAGATGTTGAAGATTTCTACGGACGCAACAGGTCAGATGCAGAAACTCTCATTCAGCACATGCATGACACCTTTGCCGAGTATTCAATGGCCTACAATACTTACAAGGCACTTAAAGACACCCAGAACACAATGACTCAGGGAAACAGTGCATCTGCCATCACAAAGGAAAATGACAATGCCGCAGAAACAATGACTGCATTCCAGGCCCAGGCTGCACAATGCAACCAGAAACAGGAAGAATTCTCAGACTTCATGGACAGGATTAAGGATGACATCGAGGAAAGTGCAACACGTTTCGGTCACATTGAATACTACGAGGCATCACTTCGAGACAGTGAATCAAAGGAAGTTGCAATGTCACAGTCAGTTGTATCTGAACTTGACCCTCGAAGACAAAGACTTTCACAGGTAAGCTCCTACTATGCAAACAATGCAAATCTTCCTCCTGCACCACAGACAACAAATGAACTCATGGAAGATTTTTCAATTGACCTTGAACAGCACGTTGCTTCATGCCTTGCAGAACTCAATGCACAGACACAAGGAACAACTTCAAGCAATCCTGTTGAATCAAGTGCACAGACAGACCAGCCACAATATGCAGACAACAATTCTGAAATCAGTGAATCATCAAAAAGCATTTCACAGGAATCCAATAACGATCATGTAAACCAAGAGGGAGACAATACTGATGGCACAGTTTGATTTTATTGTTGACACAGACCCAATGGCTCACAAGATCAATGCAGTAAATGCTGAAGTCATTGGAGTGGGAGCTGCAGTCACAGCAATGGAAGCCGCAGTCATAAAGACCCAGGAAGAAACCTGCAGAAACATCTGCAACAACCTTTCAAGCGGATTCTACACACTCATGAATTCCCAGATTAGTCAGAAGCTTGCCCTTCACTACAGCACAGTTTCATCAAAACTCATGCTTATGAGTCAGATTGCAAAAAGCATAGAAAGCATGAAAACTCAGATGCACCATGATTTTCTGATGATCAAGAAAAGATACACAAAACTGTTCAACTCTCTGGACAAGGAACTTGAAATCAGAATTCATGAAATTGATGAGAAGGCAATGAAAATGGCAGAAATCAGGAAAAATGTCATTACAGGAAAATATCTTTCTGACACTTCAAAAGCTCTCATCTGCGAAATGGAAACACAAAGCACAAAGCAGATTCAGATTGGAGCACGTTTGAAATCAAAAACAAAGCGTGCATTAAGCTCCATATCAAACAACATTTTCAACACACTCATATACACAAGGAAAGTTGACAATGTTCTTGAGGAAAAAAATCCACAGGATAAGGAAGAACTTTATATTCCTGTGATAACTTCCGAAGAAGAATCTCTTGCCATAAAAGAAAATTCAATTAAAGAAATTTACTTTCCTGAAACGCTGCAGGAAAACACCAGAAAGACTTTGGAAACAGCAGTCTCGTCAAATCCAATTCCAGACTCACCAGCTCTTGAGAATGAAAAAAATGAAATCAAGAATCAATACGCATCTCTGGTTTCTCAGTCTACACTTGATGACAGAACAAAACAGGTAATGATGAATCTTTTTGCGGAGGCTGAAAAATGAGCTACACCAGATCATTTCAAGGGCAAGCTCATTATGAAGGATATGTAAGAGTATCCTATCCAGCAAGTGAGCACGGCGGTACAACAACTGAATACTACTCCGGATCAATTCCAATTCAAATCAATGTGAGTGTTGATACTGATAGATTTGACTCAAGCGTTAACATGACAGCTCTTTCACTTGCTTCAGTTGCAACTGGTGTTACCGGAATGAAACAAAAACAGTGCAAGGCTATTGAGGAATCCGGAAAGCTTATTTCAAAGGCAGCAATTGACGGCTTCTATACTCTCATAGGCAGTGAGTTGTCCCAGCAAATCAATGAAAACCTGAACAAGATCAATGCAAACATGGCCCTAATGCTTGAACAATCCAGATCAATTGAAAACATTCACGGCAGAATGAACAAGGATTTCAATATGATCAAGTCCAGGTATACAAAGATCTTTACAGAATTGGACAATGAGTGCCAAAAAAGAATTTACGAACTGGACAAAAGTGTTTTCAAGCTTTCTCAAGATATCAACAAGAAAGTTATTGTTGATCCATACATGAATTCTAGCGCACTTGCATATGCCAACATGACAGAGGATGCTGCAACCCATTTGAAAATGACTTTTGCAAGAATCAGAAAAATGACAAAAAATGTTATTGACGGATTCTTAAAATCTTCTATGAATGAACTTGCATACGAGCGTGAAGTTGAAAACTTTTCCTTTTCACAGGTTCATGACAAAGAAACTTTCTACATGCCTTTCATTTCAGTATCAACAACTGAGGGACAGGAAATGTATTTTACTGACAATGAAAAAGGAAAAATTGCCAGGGAAGAAATTTCCAGAATGTCTGCAGATGAAAAGGAAAGCCTCTATGAAAAGCCAACACAAGAAGAAGAAGATATGATAAAAAAATATTTTCTTTCAAATGCTGAAGCCTTCATAGGAGACGATGCAGCAAACGAAGAAAAACTAAGGGTTTACAAAACTCTTATGAATTTATGGGAAACTAAATAAAGGAACAGAAAATGAATGAACTTAATGAAGTAAGATTCGGCAATGATTTTATTGCCCTGAAGGATAATCTGGTAAAAACAAGCATTCTCCCTAAAAACTCAAAAGAATTGGACAGGGAAATAAATTTTCAGGAAAACGTTGTAACAGAAGGTGCAGTATACGCAAAGAAAATTGAAATTGACAACGGTCCTGTTGAATTCAAGGGTGCTGTATTTGCATCAACTGAATTGCACATGAAAAATGACGCAAAAGAATCCATAATATTCAGAAAGGCTGTAGGAAGTGCAGACAGCATAATTTGTCTCTTAATGACAGGCCGCGCAATTTTTGGTGCTGATATTAGTTCTCCAAATGTAAAGCTCAAGAACTGCTTTGTTGCAGGCAGCATTTTTGGAACTGAAATCCACCTGGAAAACACAGTTGTACTGGGAGGTGTATTTGCATCAAAAAGCCTATCAATGAATAACTGTATCGCTGGAACTTTCCACGCCCCTCAGGTAGATGTGGGAGGAATCAACAACCTTCTTTACCCTACAGCTTTTTCAGTTGAACCATTGAATGTAATTCCTGGTTCAGAGCTTTACAGCATAGCACTTGCAGATCTGGGATCACTTTTCAAGAATGAAACAGAAAAGGAAAACATGGGAAAAATCAGAATTGATATCTCAAGTGATACCCAAAGAACTGTACTTCTGGACAATGATGGAAGTACAATATTAATCAACAGTTATTCTGTTGCAGACAGGGTTCTGGTTGCAGATATGGTTGACTTTGAAAAAATGGAAAATCACTTCCTGATTACTGCAGCCAGTCTCGGAAGCCAGATTCTGAAAAACTATACTCTCCAGAAACAAAACGGAGAAAAATCAGATGAACTTACACTTGAAAACATAAGTTCGTTTTTCTTCAAAATTTTGTCAGGAGAAATTCAAATAAGGAACCTGGAAGGGAACATCAGTTTTGATGACCTGAAAAAGGTTTTCAGTTGAAGAATATAAACCCAACGACAGGTTTTATCATAAATATAATAACTAACGTTAGTTTGCTTTCAGAGTCACTGGAATTAAGGCAAACGAACGTTAGTATTATAAAATTAATCATATTATATATATTGGAGGAACTACATGAAAAAGATTACTTCTTTATTAGCCATTGCCCTTTCCGTAATATTTTTGTCTTGCGGATCAGATTCTTCTTCCGAACCAGCCTCAAACTGGTCCCCATCTTCTGTTCCATTGAATGAATACAACGGAATGAAGATTTCTGAAAAGATTAATGCAGGATGGAATCTGGGTAATACTTTGGACGCAACAGACGGAACAGGAGTTAATTCTGAAACAAGCTGGGGGTGTCCAAAAACAACAAAAGAAAACATCCAGGCACTTGCTGCAAGCGGAATCAACTTAATCCGAATTCCAGTAAGCTGGTCAAATCACATGGATGACACAACAGGAGTAATTGACCCTGCATGGATAAAACGAGTTCAGGAAGTTGTCGGATGGGCAATTGAATGCAACATGTTTGTAATACTCAACGTACACCATGATGTTTTTGATGAGTCGAAGTATGGGGGAACTTTCACAAGCTACAACTACAAGTACTACAATCCTACAAGTGCAGACAGAGCTCACTCTGAAAAATTCGTAAAGAATGTTTGGGAACAGATTTGCAGGAATTTCAATGAAAACTACGACGCTCACCTGATCTTTGAGGCATTGAATGAACCACGAGTTGTTGGAGATGAACATGAATGGAATTACCAGAGTACTTGCAATAAGTGCAATGAAATAGTTGGGGAAATCCAACACCTGAACCAGCTTGCACTCAACACAATCCGTGCATCAGGCAAGAATAATGCATTAAGGCTTGTTATTTTCCCATTTATGTCAGCAAGTACTGCAGTTGCTTATGAAGCAAAATTTTCACTCCCAACAGATTCTGCAAGCAACGTTGGTTTGTCAGTTCATGCATATTCACCTTACTCTTTTGCCATGGAAAGCCCTGGAGAAAGCACTTTCACTGACAATCATAAAAAAGATCTGGACTACCTGTTCACATCACTCAAGAAAAAATATGGAAGCTATCCTATTATCATTGGTGAATACGGAGCAACAAACAAGAACAATCCTCAGGACAGGGCTGCATGGTTTGAATATTACGTGAAGAAGGCAAAAGAAAACGGAATCAAAACATGTCTCTGGGATAACAACCAGTACAATGTAACAGGCAGTGATTACAACGAAAAATATGGATTCTTCAACAGATCAAACAACACATGGTATGAACCGGAACTTCTCAATGCAATCATGAGAGGAACAAAATAATACGCTAAAAAGAAAACATTGCTTCAGCAACTACTTCCAGAACAGTTGTATTTGCTGAAGCATTTTTTTATTCTAGAACTGCCATCCAACAAGCACACTAGGCCTCAAGACACCCATGGACATATCACTAATGAGTGTTATACAGAAATCCACATTGGCTTCAATATACAATCGGTTTGTAAGGAACACACTTACAGCTCCTCCAGCATCAAAGGAAAGGTTCATGCTGTTCAAAGGCTCCGAGTCAATGTCATGACTAAAGTGGAACATGTAGTTCATAAAGTATTCAACACCAGCACCGCCGTGAATCTCAAGAGTCATAATATGCTTACGGACTCCCTTCTCATTTGGCTTAAGTCTGATTGGAAACTGATAAACAAAATTCAAATATCCTGATACAAGGTTTCCGTCAATTGAATATGTTCTTTCCTCACCGCTCATTCTTGTATAGTAAGCTTCAAGTCCAATACCAAAATATCCGATTCTCTTCTTGAGCGGAATAAAAGTCATTTTTCCCATGACACTAAGCGGGAACATCTTAGAGTTGAAATAAGTTTCAATGGTGTCATCAAACATAACAATCGGAAATGTATATCCACCAGACACATCAAAATCTATAGGCTTTTTATACCGCAGCACAAGAAGACTGTCAGAATCTGCATCATTCTGAAGACCACAGGAAGCGGTGGAAATAAGATTGTACTTTCCTACTTCGACTAAATCCAAATCAATCCTGAAAACAATTTCCTTGTTGTTATCATCATGGGAAACAATCTCAGGAACATATCTTCGCCCGCCAGACTGACTGACAAGAGCATAAGACGAGAAAGTAATCTCATCTGGATCAGACTGAAGTTCAAAAAGGTTGTTACCCTTGACCGTGAAAATTCCATCGTTAAGCTCTTCAAAATAAAAGGTATTTGAATGGTTAACGTTTACACTTACACTTGAAACCCTTGGCTTGTAGGCAATATATATCGAAAAATCACACCATTCGCTGTATTCTTCCTTAAGTCCAATAAGGTTATAGGCACAAACCTTAAATCTATAGTTTCCTGGTTTAAGATTTGGGACAATTCTAATTCTTGTTTCATTGGATTCAGTTTCCAGAGTCAAAGCTTCTTTGTAACTTTTTGTCTTTTTATCAAATTGCTCAATGACAACTTCATAGCGCAGGACATACTGAGGATAATCATCAATCCATTCAAGAAACTGCCAAGTCTCTTCAGCAGGAATGATACCATTCTCATCCTCAACTGCATCTTCAATTACACTTACGATAACGTCACTTTTCTTTTCCTTTGCAAATGCTGCACCGCACAAAAGCAAAAGCATCAGTAAAAGTGAACATAACTTATTTAGTATAGCCATAAGGTCTGTCCACTCCCTTCGATTTGCTTGTTTTTGGCATTGGAACATTTGTTTCAAAAGCCTTTTTTACAGGAGTTCCATCCTGCAAAACCTTATCCAGTTTTCCGTCCTTATCAGTATCAATTCTCCTTACACCTTCAACTATAACCTCAAATTTACCCTTTATGAAACTGCGCTTTTCAGCATCAGGCATTTTTGAAATATCAATATTATATGAAGTTCCGTTAACAAGACTTGCCATGATTTTCTTGTCCAAAGCGGACTTACGGATAATAGTGACTCTGTAGTTTGTTGCATTGGGAACCTTACTCCAAGAAACCTTTATTTCCCTCGGGTTCTTTTCATTTCTGAGATAACTGGCATCAAATACTTCTGGAGTTACAACCAGATTCTTAACAGGATCAAGAGGTTCAACTGGAAGAACAGTAAATCTTCCCTGGTACTTTGGATCAGTATTTGAAATGTCAAATCCGTCATATGTTTGCGCATATACAACAAGCTTGTAGTCACCAGCTCTCAGTCCTTCCTCTGTATCAAGAAGAACATCATTTCTGGCAACCCTGTTTCCCTGGGCAAACTCTAAGTCATCTGGAATTTTCAGTACAATTTCATCCTCCCGGTTTGGAACTACCTTGTACAGAACAACCTGAGCCCTTGAAACTGCATCAACACTGGACCATTTTGCATGAATAGGATTCAAAATGGCATCAAGGCCAGTAACAACTGCATTCCTGACAGGAGCATGGATTTCAACAGGTCTTAGCTTTACCAGCATGAATGTATTATCAGATGTTTCTCCGGAAAGACGAGTCTGAATTCCAGGAATTGCCATTGACTTTGCCTGTATTTCATATCTGTAGAAATTTCTGTCAACAAACTTTGCAGGATTAAACATGTCAATCTTGCAGCTGTTTCCATAAATATTATCTTCATGGATGAGCTGTCCATCAGAAGCACTGAATATTGAAAGCTTATAAAAATCTGCACCTTCAACTGGATTCCACTTAAACTCATAAGGCACTGTTTCTCTTGCAACGGCCCTGTCCACAGGAGCAATAAGTCTGGCCTTAGGAAGGTTTGGAACAATGAAAAACTGCTTTGGTGCAGTAACCATTTCCATTCCGGAATTTGCATTGAATGATTTTATTCGCCAGTAGTATGTGCCCACTGGAAGATTTGAAATTCTTGCATTGAGATTCTGTGTAGATTCAGTCCTGAGAATTGAATTGAACCCTTCATCACTTGAAACCTGAAATTCCGTCTCGAATTCTTCTGTCAAATTCTTTTTCCATGTGAATCTTGTATCTGGAAGAAGAGCCTGAGAAATTCTAAAGCCATTGTTAGGTTCAATTGTATGCTGCTCAAGATTTCCCTTAATCATAAAGAAAGGACGTATTTCAGAAACCTGCGAAACATTACCTTCAGAGTCAGTCTGAGTAACACCCCAGAAATACTTGCCTTCCCTGAGACCATTATCCAAAGCATTGATTCTGAAATAGTTTTCACCAACAGTCCTGTCAACAATGGGAGAAGAAAGGCTTTCAGAAGAAGAAATCCTGATGTTATATGAAGATGCCTCATGTTCAAGTTTCCATGAGAAGGCAATTTCAGAAGAATCCCCCTCAACACCGGAATTCACATATGCATTCTTTCCCGGGACAAACACAACTGGACGACCAAGGGAATTCTTTTTTTCAACAGTAAAAGATCCGGTCTGTGATGGAGAACGGAAACCAATCTTGTTGATTGTATAATATGGAGTAACTCTCCAGTACCATTTACCTTTTGAAAGAGATGAAATGATTGATGAAGTTGAGGCAGATCTTTGCTCAACAACAGGATTCTTAAAATCAGGATTGTCAGCAATCTGAAGATTATAGGCAGTTGCATAGGCACTTTCACTCCAGATCAGTCTAACTGCAGGATTTTTGGACCTGTATGAATACTCATAGTCCTGAACAGGTGCTATAAGGGTTGGAGGCAAAGACTGAAGAATCTGAAACCTTCCTGTAGCAGCAGAACCATCTTTCACGAATATTCGCCAGTAGTAGGTACCAGCCTTGAGTGAAACATTCAATGAGCTTATGTCATTTACAGAAACATGTTTAATGACTTCCAGAAAATCTTTATCCTGTGCAATTTCAAGAATCAAACTGTCTCCATCCTGCTGATTGGAAACAGACCAGTTAAAAAGAACTTTTTCCTCACCATCAGTGTGATACAGAATCTTTGAATTTTTTCTAGGAAACATTACTGAAATGGATGCTTCTTTAGCCTCATGGCCATCAACACTGACAGTCTCACCCTCAGAAATTGATTTTTCCCCGCCCACAGAAGCAATACCCTTAACCACCTGAAGTGACAGACCTGCATCACTGCCCTGGCTTGCATTCAAAGACGAACCTTTTTCAAGGGTAACCTCCACTCCACTTGAAGAAAGGGTAATTCCAGAGTCAGCCTGCGATGAATCAAGATAAATGTCTCCGGACTGAAGGTCAGCAGTAAGTGTATCTGATTCTGAAATGAAAACCTGTGCCATTGTATTCTGAGACAGTTCCATGACATTTCCATCTTTAAACCAGATAATTGCCTCGGAAAGAGCAGCAGTATGGATTGTATCTCCATTATATACAGGAGATTCCTGTCTCAAGCGGTCCCAGACCAGCCGGTCCATGAATTTTCGCTGGGCTGTCTTATATTTGAATGTAATAGTCGCTATAGGTTCCTCATTAAGTTTAGTAAAGGCTTCGAAGAAACTATTGTAGAACAATGCTGTGTTAACACCACATCCCAAGAGACAACATAGTATTGTAAGCCAGAAAGCAAGGGTAAAATTATTGCTTGACCTGGATTTTGTTTTCTTCTTCATTAAGATTTACCTTGTCAAACTCTGGAATATCAATACCAAGCATCAAACGAACTTCATTCAATGTCTTTGGTCCATTTGGTCCAACTGCCTTGATACAATCAGGATCAGCAGCAAAATTCGGATCCCCCTGCCTGAAAAATGCCTCAATGTCAAATTTTGGCATGTTTACAACACCATAAAAGTGCTGAGCTCCCTTTCCCTTAACTTCAAATTCAACCGGAATCATTTCAACAACGATTTCATTAGCTTCATTTTCTGGGGAAATGGTATAGTTGTTTTCAGGACATCGTATATAGTCCAGCTTAAGAAGGTCATAAGTGTCCTGGGTAATAAGCATATCAGTACCACAAGGCTTATTGGATGCCTCAGTTCTGGAAGCGAAGTTTACGGCATCACCAATTGCAGTATATTCCATCTTGTCCTTGGAACCCATAATACCTGCAGTTGCTCGACCGGTATTCAAACCGCGTCCAATCTTAATGTGAGGCTTATACTGAGCTCGTGGTTCATTCTTGTGAGCTTCCGTAAAAGCCTGTGCATCCTTGTTATATTTCATGAGGGAATAGCGCATTGCAATAGAACCCTTACAGGCATTGACAGCGTCTTCCTTAACATGATTCATGTGAATCTTTTCCTGCTCAATTCTTCTCGGGTCATTTTCAGGAAGCTTCTCGTATTCAATATTGTCATCACGAAGAATTCCCCAGACGGCCATGATTGCATCACCCTCAAATTTGTCAACATTACCTCCAGACAAAGTAATGCAGTCAACCATACGACCCATGTAGTCATTAAGGAATCCGATGATTTCCCTAGGAGAGTCATTTCCAAACTTATTCTTGAAACCATCAGAAATTGCAGTAAACCCGCGGATATCAGAGAAGAAGATGGTAATATCCTTCAAGTGAGGCTCAAAGTCAATCTCGTTTCGGGCAATGGCCTTGGCAACTCCCTTGTTGGTGAATTTTGCAAAGGTATTCAGGAACCCAAGCTCAGCCTTAGTCGAACGGTTCAACAGACCAATTTCATCATTTCGGTTTACGATAAGAGAGTTGATAATCTCAGTATCGAAATTACCCTTCTGGATTTCAACGGCAGCCCCAGTCAATCTTCTCAGGTGTCGTGAAATTGCGAATCTTGTGAAGAAAAGAATTACCATTACGGAAATGAAGAAGACTGCAAGCGTAAGGTATATATTGTTTTTTCTTGTGCGATACACTGCCTCAAGAACATTATCAAGGGGAACAGTTGTAATGACAACAATGTCACCCATGGAAAGCTTTTCATAAGCCCCGTACATTTTCATTTTTGTTCCGTCAGCACGAGTCTCTACAAAAGGAATCTGTCTTGAATCAACGTTGTTCTGATTGTTCTTTCTCATCTCCATGACAAGAGGATAGTTTCTCATGCTCTCACCAACCAGGATTCTGTCAGTTTCAGGGTGGCACAAAAGATCATCTGTATCATTGATCAGGAATGTTGTGTTGATTGAATTGGTTCCAAGAATATCCGAAATGGATTCAATGGAGAAACAGATGATCAGGCTCTGGTCATATCCGTTTTCCTTGTAAGGAATCATGAGTGCCATTGTGGAAAGCTTGAAAAAAGGAGATGCATTCAAGGCAATGGTCTCTCCCGCGCAGGATCTTTTCAATGCCTCGGAATTGGCAGAAAGAAATTCAGAAATAACAGAATACTCAGTCTCATTCGATGAGAAGAACTGATTGTTAACAATCCTGACATCAACACCGTTGGCTTTCTCAAGGGAATCATGGGAAAGAATATAAACAAAAGCTATATCCTGATTTCTCTCAAAGAAGAAAGCCTCAGCCTGGCGTGCAAGAGGCGATGATCTTCCACCCGAAACGACACCGGTCAAATCCAGAAGCTGAAAAACATTGGAGCGTATGGAGGAAATTTTGTCATTGACAGTAGAAGCTGCACGTGTGTTTGTGGAAAGGTTATTGTTTTCTGCAGTAACCTGAACATCCTGGCCAATGAAATAACTGTTCAAAACTGTTACACATCCAAGGGAAACAAGAATAATAATCCCTATGATGGCTGCCAGTTTTACACCAAGGGGAACCTTGACGGTAAACTCATCCGACTTTTTTGACATAATAAACTCTCTTAAAACCAAACTTTTTTTTACGAAAGACAAGCACAAAAAAATGCTCAATTCTTCCATAATATTTATATTTGATATATCAATATATTATTGCAAAATTACTCTAAAATGTCTATTCTTTACACCATGAAAACACCTTCTTTTCTTGTAAAAAACAGCACAATAGGAATCACAGCTCCGTCATTCGGATGCACAACCCAGCCCTACAGCTCATATTTCAAAAGTGCATGCAGGCAGATTGAAGAAAGAGGATACAAGATCAAGACAGGAAAAACTGTGTTCATGGACGACGGAAAGGGAATCAGCACTGATCCAAAAACAGCCGCCCTGGAACTCATGGAATTCTACACAAGTGACGACACGCAAGCCATAATATCTGCAGGTGGCGGAGAAGCAATGTGTGAAACTGCAGCATACATCAACTTTGAGGCTCTCAAGGATGCAACGCCAAAATGGTTTATGGGATACAGTGACAACACAAACTTTATATTCCCCCTGGCAACAATAAGCGGCATAGCATCAGTCTATGGTCCATGCATAAGCGGATTCGGGAAAAAATGGGAACAGGGAGAAACTGATGCCTTCAGAATCCTTGAGGGAACAACAAAAAAAGTCAAGGGATTCCCCATGTTCCAGAAGCCGGAAAACGACATTTCATGCCCGGAAAATCCGGCATCCCAATGCCATAACCTGACAGAAAAAAAGATACTCCACTACTTCAACTGCAGTGACAGCTGCAAAATGGAAGGAATGCTTTTGGGAGGATGCCTTGACGTTCTGTCAACCCTCTGCGGCACAAACCTAGACAACATGAAGGCTTTCAACAGCAAGGCTGACAGTGTCATCTGGGTACTGGAAAGCTGCGACGCAAACCCCATGGAAATCAGAAGACAGGTATGGCAGCTGAAAAACAGCGGCTGGTTCGAAAAAGCTTCGGGCTTTCTTGTGGGACGTCCACTTACTTCCATGGGAAAGGAAATGATGGGTGTAAACCAGTACAATGCAGTAACTGATATTATTGGCAAACTGGGAGTGCCGGTAATTATGGATGCTGACATAGGCCATATTGACCCTGCCATGCCACTTGTAATCGGTGCAAACTCAAGAATATTATCCGAAGGCAACGAAATTTCCGTGGAAATGGATATCTAGGATTACGTTTTTACGGAAATTTATCAAATAAATCAAAAATATCTGCAAAATCTCAAAAATCACAATTTTTACTTGAGAATCGGGGCATTTTATAATATGATAATCGGGTGAGTGAAAGCAAAAATGAATTTCTCCTGAAAAATGTAATTCAGGTAAATTCCTTTATTCATAAAATTCTCTTCTGGTTTTTGTTTGTTCCACTTGCCCTGTTTGGGGGCATTATAGGGAAATTATGGTCTATTCCACTCGACTATCTTTTGTTCCTGCAGACCATAGCAATACTCACCTATGCAGTAAATATTTTCAGTTCAAAAGTCCTTAAATTGCATAATTTCGGGAAATATCTGGCCATAATCAGTTCCTGCATGCTCATAGGTATTGTTTCGGCAAACGGCTACGTGGGAATCTACATTTCATACGGATTCTTCCCGTTCATGGCAGCACTTTACTACAGCAAGAAATTCACAAGGATTGCATCAATCATCTCATTCATAAGCATAGTTTTATCAATGCTTTACAGGACACACCAGGTACTTCAGTGCAACCCCATAACCGGACAGATTTACACGCCCATGGAGTATTTCTGGACTTTCACCCCAGGATTCACCATCGAAATCATTTTCACCCATCTTATAGCCATGGCCATGACAACCCGCGGTGAAAACAACATTAAGGCACTTTTCTCATTGATTGACGAGACCAACCAGATGAATCTCCTGCTCACGGACAAGAACTCTGTGCTTGAGGAAACCCAGTCAAGAATCATCCAGTTCATCTCGAAGATTCTCGGAAGCCATGACCTTTTCACTGGAAACCACGTAAACCACACCCGCACCTACGTTGGAATAATTGCAAGAAAACTGAAAGAAAACGGACACTATTCTGATGTTCTCACGAATGAGGAGATTTCAACCTACGAAACTGCAGCCCTTCTCCATGACATTGGAAAGATTCACATCCCGGAAGGAATTCTGAACAAGACTGGAAAATTCACTCCAGAAGAATTCCAGATCATGAAAATACATCCCGAAGAGGGAAAAAAGCTGCTTCAGTACCTGCCTCCTGTTTCTGATGGAAAATTCAACTGCATAGCAGAAGATATGTGTCTCTATCACCATGAAAAATGGGACGGAAGCGGATATCCCTTTGGAATCTCAGGAACAAAAATTCCGCTCTGTGCAAGAATCATGACAGCAGCTGACGTGCTCGATGCCCTGCTTAGCCGAAGACTCTACAAAGAGCCAATGACAGTTGACCAGGCAATGCACATATTCAGGGACTTAAGCGGGATTCAGTTTGAGCCATGCATATCAAAAGCAGTCCTCGATTCCAGAACTGAAATCGCCTCCTTTGACAGCTACTTCAAGCGTGAGGAAGAACAGAACAACCTTTCAGAGCTTGAATGGTGGAAGCGATACCACGACTACATGGACAATGCGTCCCGCCAGTAAAAAAGGCCGCCTCACAAAAGGCAGCCCTCCATGCTAGAACTTAATCTTCTTGTCAATTCCCTTGTAATATTCCATGCGAAGTTCCTTTACCTGCTTGTCCTTCAGGTAATCATCAAAGCTCATCATCCTGTCAATGATTCCATTAGGAGTAATTTCAATGATTCTGTTGGCTACAGTCTGGATAAACTCATGGTCATGGCTTGAAAAGAGAACTACACCAGTAAATTTTGTAAGTCCCTGGTTAAGGCTTTCAATTGACTCAAGGTCAAGATGATTTGTAGGATCATCAAGAACAATTACGTTTGCTCCGGAAAGCATCATCTTTGAAAGCATGCAGCGAACCTTCTCACCTCCGGAAAGAACCTTAACCTTCTTGAGAGCGTCATCACCACTGAAAAGCATCCTTCCGAGGAATCCGCGCACATAAGCGTCATCCTGGTCAGGAGAATACTGCCTGAGCCAGTCTGTGATGTTCAGTTCATTGTTAAAGTAAGCGCTGTTGTCCCGCCCCATGTAAGTATGCTTTGTAGTCTGACCCCAGCTGTATGTTCCGCTTTCCGGCTTTGTAACCTCAGAAATAATATCAAAGAAAGAAGAAATGGAATTGTGCTCGATACCAACAAATGCTACCTTTTCACCTGGATGGATCGTTATGCTGAAATCCTTGAGAAGAACGTTTCCTTCCTCATCGTGAGAATTGAGTTTTTCCGCAGTGAGAACAAAGTTTCCAATATCCCTCTCTGGCTGAAATCCAACATAGGGAAATTTTCTGCTTGTGACAGGCAATTCTTCCAGTTCCATCTTTTCCAGCATCTTCTTGCGTGAAGAAGCCTGCCCGGCCTTTGAAACATTTGAGGCGAACCTCTGGATAAACTGCTTGAGATCAGCCATCTTATCCTCTCGCTTCTTCTGCTGATCCTTTGCCTGTTTCTGGAGAATCTGGCTCATCTGATACCAGAAGTCATAGTTTCCGGTAAACTGAGTAATCTTACCGTAGTCAATGTCACATGTATACGTACAAACAGCATTGAGGAAGTGACGGTCATGGGAAACAACAATAACGCAGTTTTCAAATTCAAGCAAAAAGTCCTCAAGCCATGTGATTGATTCAAGATCAAGACCGTTGGTAGGTTCATCAAGAATAAGATAATCCGGATTTCCAAAAAGAGACTGTGCAAGCAATACACGAACCTTCTGACCTTCATCCAGATCACTCATCATTCTGTCATGGAATTCTTCCTCGAGACCAAGACCTGAAAGCATCTGCTCAATCTGATTCTCAGCCTCGTATCCGCCAAGTTCACCGAATTCCCCCTGCATTTCTGCAGCCTTCATTCCGTCCTCATCAGAAAAATCTTCCTTCGCATAGATGGCATCGATATCCTTTTCAAGCTGATAAAGCTTTGGATATCCCATCTTAACAGTTTCCTTGACTGAATATTCATCAAACTTAAAGTGATCCTGACTCAGCACAGACATGCGTTCGCCTGGAGTCATTGTGATCGTTCCAGTATCATGCTCAATCTCACCAGAGAGAATTTTCAGGAATGTTGACTTTCCGGCACCGTTAGCACCAATGATTCCATAACAATTGCCCTTCATGAATTTGAGATTAACATCCTTGAACAACGGCTTTTCACTGAACTTTAAACTTACATCACTTACTGTAATCACTTGTTTTCCCCTAATTTAATTTCTTGATATTAAAACAATGCAAACCATATTGGATAAAGCATCACACGAAACAGTTATTTTTTTCCGCCAAAGAAAGCCTTTACACGTGCAAACAAAGACTTCTTTTCAACTGGCTTAGAAACCTTATTTGATACAGGCTTTGGATTTGTGAACGAACGTTTGTTAACCTTGTTTTTTCGGCTTCCATTTCGACTACCATTCGTTCGTCTCTTGTCAGAATCATGGGAACCAGAGTTAGCCCGCCTGTTATTTGATTCCCCGCCAAACTTTTCACGGTAGATCTTCATTCGCTCTTCAGTTGTCATGTTGGCCAGTTTGTCTTCTTCATCCTTTGTAAATACTCTTCTGTCTCTCTTATAGTCCTTTCCAGCCTTTTCATTCTTGGATGAATATCTTCCCTTGCCGCGAGACTTTTTGCCGTTACGCTCATCATACTCACGCTGCTTTTTCTTTCCGTACTCACTCTTGTCATTATAGCTTTCGTGATACGAATCAAGCTTGATGTACACACCATTGCTCTTGTCTTCGACAAACATTTCCTCGGAAGCTACCTGACTCGGAATGGACTTTTCAATGTAGCGCTCAATTGCCGGCAACGAATAAACATCCTGCTCACTGCAGAATGTATATGCCTTACCTGACTTTCCGGCACGTGCTGTACGCCCAATTCGGTGAACGTAGTTTTCTGCCTCATTAGGAAGATCGTAATTGATTACCATGGCCAGATCATTGACATCAATTCCGCGGGCTGCAACATCAGTAGCAACAAGACATCTGATAGTCCCGGCCTTAAATTTGTCCATTATTGCCAGTCTCTTTTTCTGTGGAAGATCACCAATAATATACTCACTTTCAGTTCCATTAAGCTTCAGTCTCTTTGAAATTATCTCGCAGGTTTTCTTTGTGTTTGCAAAGATAATGAGGCTTTCAGGTTTTTCCCTCGCAATTGTTCCAAGAAGGAGTTTCATTTTGTCACTTGAAGAAACATGGAACAAAATCTGATCAATCTCATCAACAGTGATATTCTCTGCCTCAATAGTTACCTCTGCTGGATTTCGCGTATATTCCCAGGCCAAATTCTTAACATAGGAATTCAAAGTTGCACTGAAAAGCATAGTCTGTCTTTTTTCTGGTGCTGGAAGAACCTTAATGAGTGTCCTCAAATCAGGATAGAATCCCATGTCAAACATTCTGTCGGCTTCATCAACAACAAGGAAGGCAACGTCATCCATCTTCATCTGTCCACCAAGCTGAAGATCAATAACCCGTCCAGGTGTTCCGATCAAAATGTCAACACCGCCCTTGAGAGCTGCGACCTGCTTATCATAGCCAACACCTCCGTAAAATGAAGAAGAAACCAACCCTGTATGCCTGCACAACTTATCACTTTCTTCCTGAACCTGAACAGCCAGTTCACGTGTCGGAACAAGAATCAGCGCCTTCTTGCCCTTAGAATCCTCTCGTGAAAGGAGTTCATTTACAATGCTGATTAAATAAGCAGCAGTCTTTCCAGTTCCTGTCTGTGACTGAACATATAGATCACGACCTTCCTGGGAAACCTTCAGAACCTGTTCCTGGACAGGCGTACATGAAACATAACCTGCATCATCAATTCCTTTCTGAAGATTTTCATTAAGCATAAATTCTGTGAAATTCATTTCATAACCCACCAAAAAAATATGTAAATTTTCCGCCACCCATACAGGGAATCAAAATCGAAAAAAAATATCGTCAAGAAATTTTCATGAAAAAATGAAGAAGAAATAATTAGTAATTTAGAAAAAAGTCCCCACCAGTTTCCCATTAAAATTCACCTATTAATATATATACAAAGAAAAAAACACTCAATAGATTAAAAAAAATAATATCAAAATCATTGCCCTTGGCAGGAAAAACTAATTTAGTGCCGTCAAAAAATAAATTATTTTTTTAATTTTTTTTATAAAAGTTATTGACACAAATTAAAATAATATATATATTCATATCATCAGTTATGCGGCAGTCGTATAATGGCTCATTACCCCAGCCTTCCAAGCTGGAGACGAGGGTTCGATTCCCTTCTGCCGCTTAAAGCCCACAGATTTCTGTGGGTTTTTTAGTTTTAAATCCAACCCGACCACAAGGACTCTTGCCACCCATTGCTGCCCGGGGAAACAAGCCGTAAACAAACCAATTTTTTTTACTAATTACCACAAATTGCAATATAAGCCATTCTGGCAGCTGCTTGTTCTGCAAGCTTTTTATTTTTCCCGGAAGCAGGTCCATAGGAAACCTTTCCTAAATGACATGTAACATAGAAAGTTCTGTCATGGTCCGGACCTTCCATTCGAACAAGCTCATAGGAAGGACATTCATTATGCTTCTTCTGATAATAATTCTGGAGAAGACTCTTGTAATCCTTGGATCCACTGTCATTCAACACACTATCAATTTCAGGAACTATCAAATCAAGAACAAATTTTCTTGCTGTTTCAAATCCCTGATCAAGATATATGGCACCAATAACAGCCTCCACAGCATCGGCAAGGATGGCAGGCTTATTCCTGCCACCGGACAATTCCTCCCCCCTTCCAAGCACAAGATACTTTTCAATGGAAAGCTTACCAACAGCAATTTTTGCCAGGATAGGTTCACTAACAACCGTAGCCTTGATTTTTGACAAGTCACCCTCAGTCTTGCCTTCAAGTTCCAGAAAAAGATATGAAGCACAGGAAAGCCCAAGAACACTGTCCCCTAGAAATTCAAGACGCTCATTGTTCCTTCCCTTGAACCGGGGATCCTCATTAGAACATGACCTGTGATGAAAAGCAAGATCAAGCAAATCCAGATCCCGAAACCTCAAACCCATAAGCGAAGAAAACTCCAGCAGAAGATTCTTTCGCCCAGGACTCATTTGACTGCTGTTTTTTTTGATAGGAAAAAATTTACTCATGGAAGTTACCCCAAGATACTCTGAACCAACAGAAAAGAAATTTAGCCTAGCAGATCTTATCTGAGAAAATAAAAAAAAAGAGCACCGAAGTGCCCTTTTCTAAAATCAAACTGCTAATTACTGTGCAGACTTGATGAAGTCGTATGCATCCTTTACAGTTTCGAATTCGTTAGCCTTGTCGTCAGGGATTGAAACACCCATTTCTTCTTCAATAGCATAAACCAATTCGTATGTATCAAGGCTGTCTGCTCCCAAATCACCACGGAATGAAGCGTCCATTGTTACCTTTTCAACATCGATTTCGAGCTTATCAGCAATAAGCTTCTGGATCTTTACAAACAATTCGTCCATTTAAGTCTCCTTAATTTAGCCGTTTACTTCAGGAGTAATAACCTGACGTCCCTTATAGAATCCACACTTCTGGCAGATGTGATGCTGGAGAACCAAGTTTCCACAGTTACCACATGCAACAAGATGAGGTGTTTCCAAACGCATATTAACGCCACGTCTTCTTTTAGTTACGGCTTTCGAAGTTTTCGATCTAGGTACTGCCATAATATATTACCTCGCTATAGATTTTTTAGTAGTCTGTATAACGTTGCAAATATTACTACAGATTCCTATTTCATGTCAAGATTATACAGTCATTTTTAAGATATTGTCAACAAAAAAACATTTTTTACATGACATTTTTACTATTTTTGTAAGGATGTTTTTTCCCTGAGAGCAGCCTCCACCTCCGGAGGAACCATGGTGCTGATATTCCCACCAAACCTGAAAGCCTCTTTTATTGCAGAAGAACTGACAAGAAAGAACTTCTGATCAGTAGGAATAAACAATGTCTCGACATCCTGACACAAAAACCTGTTCATTAAAGACAAATCAAACTCATGAGAAAAATCAGATGAATTCCTTACTCCACGGACAAGAACCCTGGCACCAATCCTCCTGCAGTACTCAACAACAAGGGAATCCCAAATATGAACCTCAACATTAGGAAGTTCTGACGTTATCTTTTCCAAAAGTTCCTTGCGCTCCTGGTCAGAAAACATGTAGTTCTTCTGGGGATTCACACTGACAAGAACATCAACCTTGTCAAAAAGTCTGCAAGCTCTTTCTATTATATTGAGATGACCATAAGTAGGAGGATCAAAGGATCCCGGGAAAACAGCTGTTGCCATTGCCAAAATCTACCAAAAAATCTTTTTTTTATCAATAAAAATTGACCAACACAAAGATTCGTATTAAAATGAGTGTCATGAAAAAGTTTTTAGTATTATCATCCATATCAATAATTTCAATAATTACATTTGTTGGCTGTGCATCTACACCTGTAGCAACACCAGTTCAGACGGAACCAGAATCCACTGTCACAGAGGAACCAAAATTCGATGACGAACCAGTGGTGGAAGAAGTAATGGCACCCCCAGAACCTGTTGCACCAAAAAAAGAGGACGAATACTCACGATCCATCGGTAATGTTGATGTTTCCAAGGAAGTTTTCAAAGAAGACAAGACAAAGATTCTCAAAATTATTGATGAACTTTCAGTTATTATGAAGAACCGTGATTATAACGGCTGGCTCACATATCTTGACAAGGAAAGCCGCGATTACTATTCAAAGCCTGCAAACCTCAAGAAAGCATCAAACAAAATGCCAAAGAAGGGACTTACATTGACAAGCCTTGAAGACTACTTCAAGTATGTGTTCATTCCTTCAAGAGTCGGACACAAGGTAGACGAAATCCGCTATATTACAGAAAACCATGTAAAGGTTGTAGATGTAAGAGAGGATACAGATGCCGTATACTACAATTTCAAGAGAGACCTGACAAACAAGGTTGAGGAAAAATGGAAGCTTAATCTTCCTAAAATTTCTGATTGATTAATTTAGTAAAATCGTATATAGTATACTTTGTATAACCGAAAAGGAGATAACAAATGAAGATTTCAAGACTTATTGCAGGATTCTGCTGCGTTTTGCTTTCTCAGGCAGTTTTTGCACAGTCTAAAACAGAAACAACAGTTGAAGACGAATACTTGAGCAGTGTTGAAGATGTAATTATCACTGAACTCGCAGCATCAGACGACTATGACAACAAGATGGTTGCCTTGAAATATCTTGAAGACGCAGTTTCAGACGGACGCACTTCCCCAGACATGGTAGCATCATTGAGCCGTCTCGCAGGTGAAGGAGTTAAGACACAGGCAAGAACAAACGGACGCGTAATGAACAACTACCCTGATGTTCGTGCAAAGGCCTGCGATCTTCTTGGAGAAGTTCCTACAAAGGAATCAAAGAACATGCTCGTATCAATTGCAGCAGAAGACAAGGAACCTATGGTTGTAACTGCAGCCATCCGTTCACTTGGAAACATTGGAATGAACGACAACGACGAGGTTGTTCGCATGATTGAGTTCGTTCACAAGAAATATGCAGCATTGAATCCAACAAGCTCACTTGCACTTGAAGTACTCAATGCATACGAAAAGCTTGCCCCAAATGTTCAGGACAAGGGACCAATGATTCAGTCAATTTCTGAGATTGGAACAAACTACAAGTACGTAACACCTGTTAGAACAAAGGCTCTCCAGCTTCTCCGTTCAATTCAGAGTGGTTCTTCAAACAAGAACAGCGGAAAATAATTTATTTTCTAATCAGGTAAAAAAAGGACTGTATAATTACAGTCCTTTTTTTTATTATCCTCACCCAGCAAAACACAAAAACATGGACACTATAATTCTTGCTTCATCATCACCAAGACGCCAGGAAATTCTAAAAAGAATGAACATTCCATTTGCAGTTAATCCGGCAGAAATTGACGAGACTATCCCTAAGGAAATAAAGGCCGACGAGGCAAGTGAATATCTTGCAGCAAAGAAAGTCGATGCCATTTACAGGAAATTTTATTCAGATTCCTATTCAGGATGGATACTTGGCGCAGACACAACAATCACATATAAAAACAAAATCTATGGAAAGCCGAAAAATATTGCGGAAGCCCGCGAATTTCTCAACACTTTTCAGGGAAAAACACACAAGGTTATTACCGGTGTTGCCCTATACAACATTTCAACTCATTATTTATGTACCAGAAGCAGTGTCAATAAGGTTTCATTCGCACCAATGACAGAACAGGAAATAGAAATGTATCTTGAAACAATGGAATGGCACGATGCCGCCGGAGGATACAAGATTCAGGGACTTGCCTCATGCTTCATCTCCAGAATTGACGGCACCGAAAGTTCTGTCATGGGCTTGCCTATGTTCGAGCTTTATGATATGCTTAAAGAGCAGGATTATAAATTTTCTGTGTGAAAATTGCCTGCCGGACACTGTTATCAGTGTGACGAAATCATCCGGGCTGTAAAAAATACAGTCACGAGAATAAGGTCAGGTGGGAAATCTGCTTCAAAATGAAGTCATAAGATTTTCCGGTGAAGGAGTACTCAAATGGCAGTAGTAACCATGAAGAGTTTGCTTGAATCAGGTGTACACTTTGGTCACCAGGTTAAGCGTTGGGATCCACGTATGAAGAAGTATATCTTCGCAGAACGCAATGGAATCCACATTATTGATTTGCAGAAGACTATCACAGCAATCAAGGATAGCTATGAGCAGATCAGAAAAGTAGCCTCTGCAGGCAAGTCAGTTCTTTTCGTAGGAACAAAGAAGCAGGCACAGCAGGCTATTGCAAAGGAAGCTGAACGCTGCGGAATGTTCTACGTTAACAACCGCTGGCTCGGTGGAACACTTACAAACTTCTCTACAATCAAGAAGTCTCTCCTCCGTCTCAAGAAAATCGAAAAAATGGAAGTTGACGGAACTTTCGACAATCTCACAAAGAAAGAAGTAGCTGCTCTTCTCAAGGAAAAGGACAAGCTCACAAAGAACTACGGTGGAATGAAGGACATGAAGGAACTCCCAGGAGCAATCTTCATTATCGATACTCACAAGGAACAGATTGCTGTTGCTGAGGCACGCCGCATGGGTATCCCAATCATCGCTATTGTTGATACAAACTGTAACCCAGAAGGAATTGACTACCCTATTCCTGGTAACGACGATGCTATTCGCGCTATCACATTGTTCACATCAATCATTGCCAATGCAGTAATTGAAGCAGACAACGCACAGGGACTCCAGATCATCGAAACTCTCGGTGACGAAGAAGTTACAACAGATGCATCAACACGCCGTGAAGACGAAGAAATCGTTGACTATTCTAACTATCAGCCTACAGAAGCAAAGGAAGAAGATGTAGAAGCTGACAAGAAAGAAAGCGAGCTTCTTGACGAAGACAACTACTCTAACAAATAAGGAATAAAAAATGGCAGACATTACAGCCGCTATGGTAAAAGAATTGCGCGAAACAACTGGCGCAGGTATGATGGAATGCAAGAAGGCTCTCGTTGAAAAGAACGGAGACTTTGATGCAGCTGTAAAGCTTCTTAAGGAAAAGGGACTCGCTGCTGTTGCAAAGCGTGCAGAAAGAGCTACTTCTGAAGGACGCATCTTTATCCGTCAGAATGGAAACAAAGTTGCAGTTGTAGAACTTGTATGTGAAACAGACTTCGTTGCAAAGAACGAGGAATTTATCGCTGCAGGTGAAAAGATTCTTGATGAAGTTTTTGCAAAGAACTACACAGACAAGAATGATGAACTTAACTCAGTTCTCCTTGACTTTGCTACACGTACACGTGAAAACATGTCATTGAGCAAGGTTGTTGTTATTGATGTTCCAGAAAACTCAGTAGCAGGAATCTACGTTCACTCTGATTTCAAGACAGCTGCAGTTACAGTTGTTAAGGGATCTACAGATGACAAAGTAAAGGAATTTGCACGTGACTGCTGTATGCACCTTGCTGCATTCACACCAGCTTACATCAAGGCTGATGAAGTTCCGGCAGAATATATTGCAGAACAGAAGGACATTTTCTCTAAGCAGATGGCTGAAGATCCAAAAATGTCCGGAAAGCCACAGAATGTTCTTGACGGAATTCTTCAGGGAAAGATCAACAAGCACCTTGCAGAAATCTGTTTCGTTGACCAGATGTTCGTTAAGGATGACAAGAAGTCTGTAAAGGCTAAACTTGACGAAGTTGGAAAGAGTGTTGGAGCAAATCTAGAATTCGCTACAACAAAGCTTTTCCTTTTGGGAAAATAAACTAATACCCATGGGGATGTTCTGAAATCCTGACAAAACAAACTTGATTTGAGTCTGATTCCAAATCAAGTTGTGAAATGGTGTCACAAATGTTTTTATGAACATCCCCATACAATTTATCTAGATTTTATTAGGGGGAATGTATGGCAGATATTGAAAGCCGTATGGAAAAGACAGTAAACGCTCTTAAGGAAGAATACAATTCAATTCGCACAGGTAGAGCTAACGCATCAATTTTGGACAGACTACGAGTTGACTACTACGGAACACCTACTCCAATCAACCAGGTAGGAACAATTTCAATTCCTGATGCACGTTCAATTGTTATTTCACCCTTTGACAAGTCAGTTTTAGGTGATATTGAAAAGGCAATCCAAAAGGCAGAACTTGGTCTTAATCCTGGAAACGATGGAAAGGTTATCCGCATTTCAATTCCACCACTAACAGCAGACAGAAGAAAAGAACTGGTAAAACAGGCTAAGACAACTGCTGAAAACTACCGCACAACAATCAGAAACATTCGTCGTGATGGTAATGATGATCTCAAGAAACAGCAGAAAGCTGGAGAAATCACAGAAGATCAGCTCAAGACTGAAACAGATAAGCTTCAGAAATTGACAGACAAATATATCGATGAAATCAACAAGGTTTACGATTCAAAAGAAAAAGAAATAATGGAATAGCCGAAAAAGTGGATTCATTGGAACTGGACAAGTCTAAAATTCCTGTTCATGTTGGAATCATCATGGATGGGAATGGAAGATGGGCAAAGAAAAGAAATCTGCTCAGAACAAATGGACACAATGAAGGCTTGAAGCGTGCAAAGGAAATCGCAAAAGCTGCAAGAGACATTGGAGTCAAGTTCGTGACCCTTTATGTTTTTTCCACAGAAAACTGGAAGAGAACAGAACAGGAAGTGGGGTTTCTGATGAATCTAATTCATACACATTTAAAAAATGAATTTAAGTTTTACCAGGAAAATGGAATCAGGGTAAGACTGCTGGGAGACAGATCAGGTCTTCCTGAATCAATACAAAAAGACATTGACAGCGTTGAACATGAAACAAATGATTTTGACACGCTTACATTAAATTTGGCCATCAACTATGGTGGAAGAAATGAAATAGTCAGAAGCGTAAAGAAAATTATTGAAAGCAAAATTAAAAGCGAAGATATTTCTGAAAAATTGATTTCAGATAATTTTGATATAAAAGAACTACCTGATGTTGATTTACTGATTAGAACAGGCGGTGAAAAACGTCTTAGCAATTTTCTTTTGTGGCATGCAGCCTATGCAGAGTTTTTGTTTACAGATACTCTTTGGCCGGACTACAAGGAAAATGAATTCTATGAAAACATCAGGGAATTTCAAAGCAGATCCAGAAGATTTGGAGCAGTTCCGGTATGAACAAGTTTCTTTCAAGACTATTAGTTTTTTTCATAGGAATCCCAATTGTAATAGGAATTGTGATTCTACCATATTTTAATCACCTACCCCTGCATCTTTTTTTCATACTCGTATCATTTTTTGCATCAAATGAACTTTATGATATTTTCAAGGTAAACAGCAGGCTTCCACCAAAAACACTTGTTGTGAGTCTCAGTGTGCTGGTAACAACCATTGCTGCAGTTTACTCAGTATTGCCGGAAGTTCTGGAAATAAAAATTCCATACGGGCAGGAAATCATAACATTCTCATACATAATTTCCCTTTTTATTGTAATGGCCTATGAAGCAATCTTTGCAAAGGAATTTGAAACTTCAAACTCAAAACTTGCGGCAAGTGCATTCATCATTACTTATTCAGGATTTCTTCTTACATTTGCATCCAGGCTTACACTGTTCAGGCTCAATGGACAGTCTATAACAACTCCACTTTTCTGTGTGTTCGCACTGCTTGTTTTTTTCTGTGACAGTATAGCATGGTTATTTGGAATGCTTTTTGGAAAAAACAACAGAGGAATCCTAAAAGCCAGTCCTAACAAAAGTCTCATGGGATTTTTCGGAGGCTTTGTTGGATCAACATTCATTGCAGTCAGCGCCACTTATGTCTGGCCGGAGATTTTTTCTGGAAAAATATGGAAAGCCGTTGTACTTGGAATCAGCATCGCGTTGTCATCAATAGTCGGGGATCTTGTTGAATCAGTTTTCAAAAGATGCTCAGGAATTAAAGACTCAGGAAAAGTAGTTCCTGGCCGAGGCGGAATGCTTGACTCAATAGACTCAGTCCTTATGTCAGCACCAATCTACTATCTTCTCATCAGCATTATGTATGGACCATTCTAAATGAAAAGGATTTTGGTACTTGGTTGTACTGGATCAATTGGAAGCCAGACCATTGACATTGCAAGAAACCTTAAGGATCAGTTTCAGATTGCTGGAGTTGCATGCGGAAAAAACAGGGATGCAGTAACCAAGCTATGTGCTGAATTCAATTGTGAGGGAACCGTATTTGCAGAAGATGGCATCGACGGGATTCGAAAACTTGTCGAAAATTCCAATGCAGATATTGCAGTAAATGGAATCGCTGGAGCCAGTGGACTTGAACCCTCAATGATAGTTCTTGAAAACGGAATGAATCTGGCCCTGGCAAACAAGGAAACTGTCGTAATGGCATGGCCTATAGTAAAGGACTTTGCCAGACAGCACAATGCAAACATAATTCCAGTTGATTCAGAGCATTCAGCAATATTCAATCTTGTCCAGAAAATTGGCAGCGAAAATTTAAGTGAACTTATAATTACTGCTTCAGGCGGTCCATTTCGAACATTCACAAAAGACCAGCTTGAAAATGTCACAGTAGAACAGGCACTCAATCACCCTACCTGGAGCATGGGACCAAAGATTACTATTGACAGTGCAAGTCTTGCCAACAAGGGACTGGAAGTAATTGAGGCATCAAGACTATTTGACTTTTCACCGGACAAGGTAAAAGTTGTAGTTCATCCTCAAAGCCTGGTTCATTCACTTGTAAGAACTAAAGATGGAATGATGTATGCTCAGATATCTGATCCAGATATGAGACATCCAATTTACGGAGCACTAGTCTGGCCTGAATACAAAGAAACTTATTTGAATCCATTCGACCTCTTTGACCATGAGATGACATTCTTTGCACCAAGAATGGATGATTTTCCAATGCTTTCACTGGCATACAAATGCTCACAGCTTAACGGATCATATACAATTGCATTTAACGCAGCAAATGAAATTGCTGTACAGGCATTTATTGATAAAAAATGCAGGTTTACAGAAATTCCAGAAATAGTCAGCAACACTCTTCAAAAAGACTGGAGCAAAACACCTGATTGTATTGACATGGTTTATGAGACAGATGCACTTGTAAGAATTGAGGCTGAAAAATCCTTAAATATAATCTGTGGAGGCAAATGATTGTCAATTCTCTGGGGTATTATAGGTCTTGGATTTCTGGTATTCTTTCATGAAACAGGTCATTTTATTGCAGCAAGAATATTTGGAGTAAAGGTTAACGCTTTTTCTATAGGGATGGGACCTGTTCTCCTTCACAAGACAATTAAAGGCACGGACTATCGTATCTCACTGATTCCTCTAGGCGGCTATTGTTCAATGAATGGTGAAAAGGATTTTCAGAAAGCAATCGAAGAAAACCTTGAAACAATTCCTGCAGAAAAGGATTCATTTTATGGAATACATCCATTAAAGAGACTATTGATTGCTTTTGCCGGACCATTTGCAAACTATCTGTTTTCATTTCTTGCATTCACGGTAATAGCACTTATTGGATACACATATTACAGTGCCGGAACCAGAATCACCCTTTCAAGCACAATTTCCTGCGCACGCGAAGCCGGCATTCAGGACTACGATGAAATTGTTTGTCTTGATTCAACAAAGGTAACAGATTTCAGTGAAATTGCATCATATATAGCAACAAAGCCTGACCAGGACATTGTTTTTGAAGTATTGAGAAACGGAGAAACAAAACTAATAACAGTACATACAATGCTCGACAAAGAAACCGGAGCCGGACTTGTGGGAATTGTTTCTGACCCAAGCTCAAGATGCAAAAGAGAATATCCAAAGCACTCACTGGCAAGTTCTCTTTCAGAAGGCTTTCTTAAATCAAATGAAATGGCACTGACTGCTCTCAAAAGCTTCAGAATTCTGTTCAAGGGAGTCAAGCTGACAAAGGCTTTGTCTGGTCCTGCAAGAATTACATCCATGCTGGGAGACACAGTAAGCTCTTCATTCAAAACAGGTATGCATGAAGGCATAGTTGCCACGCTGGAATTTCTTTCCCTCATAAGCATTTCACTTTTCCTTACAAACCTTCTGCCGATTCCGGTTCTTGATGGAGGACTGATTCTTGTGGCATTGGTTGAATGGATCATAAGAAAAAAAATCAAGGCAAAAATTCTCTATTACATACAACTTATTGGACTTACACTTGTTATATCAATAGGAGCATTTGCCATTTTTGGTGATATACTTTACTTTATTAGATAGAAATCTATCGAGGATATAATATGAAAAAACTAGTATTTTTAGCATGTTCAGTTTTTGCAGCCATGAACCTATGTGCTCAGACAACATCAACACAGGCTCATGATTCTATGGTAAGTGCTTTATGCACTATGGAAACCTCAGATAAACTTAATGATTCATTCTATTCTGCCGGTGATGATGGTTTTCTCATAAAATGGGACGATAGCGGTATGGGTGACCACTATCAGATTTCCACAATGAAGATAAAGTCCATTTCACGAAATCCCTCTACAGGTGATGTTGCACTTTATGAAACAGACGGAGTTTCACTTCACAGAGTAACAGTAATAAACTCGAAGACTTTTGCAAAAATATTTTCCCGCAGGTTTCCTGATCCTGTGACATCAATTTCATTCTCAGAAAAGGGAACATATCTTTTCGTAGGATCCAACACAGCAAACGGAACTTACATTATCAACTCAAAGGATGGAAAGATTTACGTTAAACCGGATGATGTTTCCGGTGGTGTAACTTTTGCCCAGACTGGTGCATCAGAAAAAAGCGCTGTCATGTACTCAAAGAACGGATATATTTATTACTACGATCTTATCGGAAAGAAAAGAAAGACAAGATTTTCAACAGAAAAAAACCTTACCCAGGCAGTATTGTTTGGAAGCGGAAAAATGAACAATAGATTCATTGCAGGTGTTAAAGATGGATCAATTTACATTATTGATGCAACCAGCGGAACTACTCTTTCAACATACCCTGCAACAGACACATTCATTCTTTCTGCCAAGAACAAATCTGACCCAAACAAACAGGGCCTTTACTATATTACAAACGTTAACAGAAACTACAACCTCATGTGTATTGGAGAATCTGCACTGGAAAATCTTGTGCAGAAATCTGGAAACACTCAGCCTTCATTGATCAAGAAATTCACTGGCTTAAGAGGTGGAGAAACATTCACATCTGGAGCAAAGATTATCGGAAAGGTTATTCTTGGAACATCCCAGGGAAACATCTATACAATGACTGACGTTCCTGAATCAGAAATGTATTCACTTTTTGCCATGACAGAGAACATGTATGAGAAAATCAATGACATTGCAAAAGACAACACAGATTTCTTCTTCCTCACAGACAAAATAATTTTCAGAACAAACTATGAGAAGAAAAACACAGAACAGGTTGCCGTTATTTCAGGATACACAAACATAGAGATTCAAAAGAACAACGCAATTCTCTGGTCAAAGGGAACAAGAAAAACAGTAGTTTCACTTGATATAACACAGAATGATTCAGTTCCAAAGAATCTATTCACACCAACTGCTCCAATGAATACACTCAAGGTTTTTGATGACAGAATTGTATACACACAGGGATCAAGTTCTGTTGGTGTTTACAATATTACAAAGAAAACAAATTCTGAAGTATACACAGGAACTTCAATTCAGGATGCCGTTCTCATTGACAATAAAACAATATACGTTGCAAAAACAAAGACTGGAGACAAAGACTCTCCTGTAATCTCAGTCGACATTAACACACGCGAGACTCTCCCACTTCCATTCAAAGGAACCATTGCATTCTCACTCAGCTATGACTACAACAAGCCAGATTCAAAGGTTTATGGTATGTCAATTATTTCAGGGAACGGAACAAACACTGAAGTTTTCGCTTATTCCCCAAAGGAAAAAATCTACGCTCCTCTTCTCCGTTACCCAGAAGAAGACACAAATGCTTTCACCGAAGTTCTGCTTCCTACACTGCTGACAAACATTGGCAAGAAGGAAGTCAGAAGCATTGATATTGATTCAAGAAAGGCTGTTATTCTCAAGCGATCATCTGCAATGCCATCAAAGGCTGCTATTCTTAATGGGATGGTTGCAATCCTGAACACAAACGGAAGCATTACCTGGTATAAGATAAAGGACCAGAATATTCTCGCTGACTGGTATCTTACAGTAGACGGACAGTGGATGGACCTCAAGAAATAATATAAATTCATAAAAACATTACAGACATAAAAAAACCCTGGTTTTCACATAAAATGAATAAACCAGGGATTTTTTTTAACTGTTTATTATCTAAACAGTATTAGATTCCACACCCGCGATAAAGAGCTTCTTTGTATACATCAAGATACTTTTGAGCAGCATCATCCCATGTGAAAGTCTTCTTCATTCCATTGAGCATCATTTTCTTGATATGATCCTTCTTGTTGTAATATGCCCAAACTGCCCATCCAACTGTGTCATAAATAGCACGAGGGGTAAGCTGATCAAATACAAATCCACTTCCATCACCAGTTTCCTGATTGTAGTTATCAACAGTATCTGCAAGACCACCAGTTCTACGAACAATTGGAAGAGTTCCATAAAGCATTGAATAAATCTGATTCAATCCGCATGGCTCATACTTTGACGGCATAAGGAAGAAATCACTGCCGGCTTCAATAAGATGGCTCAAGGCATCATCATATCCGATATAAGCTCTCAAGTTAGGAAGCTTAGCCTGAAGTGAGCGAATCTCGTTTTCACACCAAGACTCACCGCTTCCAAGAATTGCAAACTGTACCTTCATATCCTGGCAAATCTGGTAAATTGATCCGTAGGTTGGAGCAAAGATTTCTGCAATACCCTTCTGATCAACCAGTCTTGTGACAATACCAACAACAGGAATATCAGGATTAACTTCAAGACCCATTCTTTTCTGGAGTTCAGCCTTACATACAGCCTTACCCTTCAAATCCTTCGAACTATAGTTGGCAGGAATCTTCTTGTCAATTTCAGGATTCCACTGACTAACATCAGCACCATTGAGGATTCCACAAATAACATCACTTCGCACTCTCAAAAGTCCATCCATTCCAAAACCACCATCCGGGGTCTGAATTTCATGTGCATAGGTTGGTGAAACAGTTGTAATCATGTCTGCACATGAAACACCCGCCTGCAGGAAGTTAATTCCACCATTGTGTTCAAATCCAGCACCATAATAAAGTCCCCAGTCAATTCCAAGTGCAGGGAATGAATCCTTTGAATACTGCCCCTGATATCCCTGGTTATGGATTGTCAGAACAGATGCAGTCTTTTCAAAACCACAGTATCTGCACACATGCTTAAGCAAAACTGGGGCAAGACAAGATGACCAGTCATGGCAATGGATGATATCAGGATACCAGTCAAGCTTGCGGCACAACTGAAAAGCTCCATGACAAAGAACTGCAAATCTGTATGGATTATCATGAAAATCAGTTTCACCAGGAACTCCATATACACCGTCACGTCCGTAACACTGCTCGTGATCAATAAAATAAACAGGAAGCGTGTCACACCCCGGCATTTTTGTCTCATACACAGCAGACCATGTTTCAACCTGACCCGCAGCAATTGCCATTGGTCCTGAAAGATGATTAAGTTTGCTTCGATCAATTTTATAATAGCGTGGCATTACAATTCGAACATCGTGTCCCATCTTTACGAGCTGAATTGAAAGAGCACTAACCATATCTGCAAGTCCACCTGTCTTTGCAAATGGAACAACTTCAGAACTTACCATCAAAATTTTCATATTATCCTCCGTATTCTTTATTTTTCCAGTTAAAAACTATATCAATCTATTTATTCAAATCCTTCATAGCCTGAATAAATGCCTTACGTGAATTCTCAATGCACTTCTCACTCACACAATAGGCAAGCCTTACCCATCCCTTTCCCGCAAATCCTCCACCGGGAGCGCACAAGATAAAGTATTTTTTTAGATAATCACAGAAAGCCATGTCATCACCATTAAAACAATCCGGAGCCTTACACCACATATAGAAAGCTCCTTCAGGAACAACATGCACAATACCAGCCTCGTCAAGAATATTCATGAGGGAATTACGCCTTTTTTCGTACAAAGAATAATCAACCTTTGCATCCCAAACTTCTGTCACCACCCTCTGGAAAAATGCAGGGGCATTAACAAAACCAAGGATTCTTGTTGTGAAAATACAGGCAGCAACAACATCATCCTTGTCTGGACAGGCAGGATTAACACAGATATAACCAATTCTTTCACCAGGAAGACTCAAATTTTTTGCAAAGGAAGTCACAACAATTGCTGAGTCATAAAACGGGAATGTTGGAGAAACAGACTTTCCATCATAGGAAATTGCACGATATGGTTCATCGCAAATTAGATATGGTTTCCTGCCGGATTTTTTTCCGTGTTCTTCAAGAACAATTGCCAGTGCTTTGATTTCCTCAGTCGAATAAATTCTACCGGTAGGATTGTTTGGAGTATTGATCAAAACAGCAGCAGTCTTATCTGTAAGTGCAAGTCTTATAGCGTCAATATCAAGAGAAAAATCAGCCTTAGTAGGAACTTCAATAAGATTTCCACCCGAATTCTTTGCATAGTGCCTGTATTCCGGGAAAAAAGGTGCAGGAACAACAATATTGTCTCCTTCATTAAGCAATGCCTTGCAAACACAATTCAAGGCCGCCGCAGCACCTACACTCATTACAACACAATCACCAGAAATTTCAACACCCTGCTCCAATGAAGTTTTTCTTGCCATGGCATCCCTTGCAAAAGCAAATCCCGCATTAGGCATATAACCATGGAAGTTAGTCTCTCCGGCTCTTTCTGCAAGTTTTTTCATAGTTTCCTGAACTTCTTTCGGCGGATTCAAATCAGGATTTCCGATAGAAAAATCAAATACATTGTCCGCCCCATGAACAGCTTTCAATGCCATTCCTTCCTCAAACATTTTTCTGATGACTCCAGCTGACTTGGAAGACATGGTTTCCTTAATATACTTTGAAATGGCCATTTATTTCCTCGCAAAATTATAAAAAGCTAAAAATTTTCAATATATATAATTGATTATATCACCGATTTTTCAAATTCACAATTTAATAATAATCTCAACTTTTTTATATTTTTTTTATTTTTTTTGATTTTTTCTATTGACACAAATATGATAATTCTATAATATCTAGACATCAACTAAACGTTGACTTGCTGCTTTAGCTCAGTTGGTAGAGCACGTGATTTGTAATCTCGGGGTCGTGGGTCCAAGTCCTACAAGCAGCTATTCTCAGGGGAGGTCGTATAGTGGTCAATTACATCGGACTGTAAATCCGACGGCTCCGCCTTCGAAGGTTCGAATCCTTCTCTCCCCACTATACTAATACAAGTTCTTGTTAAGGCAAGAACTTTTTTTTATTTTAAACAGACAAACAGAATCTGGTATTAGAAGGATTCGAAGCCCCAAAATCGCGACCAGGTGGGAGCAATTTTGGGGAGCGGCCTGAAAGGCGAATCCTTCTCTCCCCACTATACATAAATGAGTTCTTGTTCCAACAAGAACTTTTTTTTATTTTAAACAGAAAAACAGAATCTGATATTTGAAGGATTCGAACCTGACGACTCAACTTCAATATAAAACCGTTGATTACTTATTGTTTTGCGTATAAAATGATTTCCATGAAAAGATTTATTTTGACTCTATTGTGTTTTTTGTGCTTTGGCATTGCATTTGGCAATGAACCATCTGTTGTTTCCGGTGATTATATTATTGATGACTGGAAGATCTATATATCTGAAGAAGGAAACATTTCCATCAAGGAATATAAAGGTTCCAGTGAAAATGTTGCAATCCCGGATAACTTTGACGGATTTCCTGTTGTTTCCATTGGACAAAATGCATTCCTGAAGAAAGATGTTGTATCTGTTACAATTCCTGATTCTGTAACTTATATCGGCTACAGTGCTTTTAATTCATGCCCTAAGCTTAAATCTGTTGAGATTGGTAAAAGTGTGGAAACTATTTCAGGGTATGCATTTAGTTGGTGCGAGAGTCTAGAAAAAATTGTAATTCCGGATTCCGTAAAAAAAATCAAAGAATATGCATTTTATCTATGCGTAAGTTTAACATCAGTTGACTTTGGAAATTCCCTGGAAAAAATTGAAAATAATGCTTTTGACAACTGTTCAAGCTTAACATCAGTTGTAATACCTGATTCTGTAAAAGATATTCAAAATTATGCATTTTCAGGTTGTTATGACCTTACAGATTTTACAATCGGTAAATCAGTGTTAAGTTTTGATTATTCACGAATAATTAATAAGGATACGCTTCATACCATAACACTGAAAAATGCAGGCACAGACTTAATTAACGTTCCTTCCAGTGTACAGGTAATCAAACCTAAGGCAAAATCTCTTAGAGAACAAATGCAGGAAAGAAACGATAAATAATAAAATTCTAACTTGAAACCGGGTCTTTTAGGTCCGGTTTTTTATGTCCTGCCAGTAAACTAGACAATTAAAATAAAGCAGACACAAAATATAACATTTTGATATTTCTAATATCATAATAAAACTAAAACTTTTCCTACGGCACATTCCATGATAAAATCTTATTATAAGATGAATAATGGTCAAATATATGCCGTCATGGCATTTTCCAGCTTATTTCAAATCTTACTCATCATGAACAGATCCCTTGACAAGAATTTCAAGGACCAGATTGACCGTCCGTTTCTCAAGCTCCTTGTTTTATATGTTCTGTACTGCCTCATTGACGGATTATGGGGAATCTGCGATTCAAGATCCCCAATCATATCTCAATTTTTTTTCAACGCAGTTACCTACGGATTTCATAGTCTTTGTGCTCTAAGTGCCTTCTTCTGGTTTGGATACATGATGTCATACATGGGCATCAGTGGAAAGAAAAGGACAATACTCAACATTGCAAGATTTATCCTGATATTGTGTCAGTTTCTGATGATAGGATCAAACATATTCACTCACGAGGGATTCTATTTCAACGAAAAACTGAACTATGAAACAGGCTACTTAAGATCATACATGTATTTAGCCCAGTTCATATACTATGCAATTATTCTGGGGTTATCCGGAATAGAACTACTTGCTTCAAAGGACAAGCAAAGCAAAAGAAAGATAAAGCACGTCATTCTCTTCTCTCTGGTCCCGCTGTTTTTTGGAATACTACAATTCCTGTATTACAACGTTGCTATGTATTCAATAGGATTTGCCATAACAGCCTTCATACTATATGCATTCAATATTATCAACATCAGGGAAAAAAACCTCAAGGAAAAAGCTGAAAAATCCAAGATTGACTCCCTTTATGATTCTCTTACAGGATTATACAATCGAAGGGCATTTGAATCAGACAAATCAAAATTAAATGACTTGAATGGCGAAGAATACATTACCGTTTTCTTGATGGATTTGAATGAGCTCAAGAAAACAAATGATGACCAGGGACATGAAGCTGGTGATGAACTGATTGTTGGAGCCGCCCAATGCATAAAGCAGACTTTTGGAAGCTATGGAACAATATACAGAATCGGTGGTGATGAATTTGCGGCCATACTGTATGTTCATCCGGAGAAAATCCAGGAGCTGACAGACGACTTTGATAACGTTCTGCTAAAATGGAAAGGAAAAAACATATCTGAAATTCACATTTCATACGGATATGCAAATAAGATGGAAATTCCTTCAAACAGCATCACAAAACTACTTCAAGTTGCTGATGAAAGAATGTACAAGAGCAAGGCTGAATATTATTCCAACAAAGGAATTGACAGGCGTGGCCAGGCAGAAGCATTTAGCGTAATGTGCAAAATGTACAAAAAAATTCTCAAAATAAACCTCACAAAGGATATGTTCCAGATTTTTACCATGGACAACACGGAAAAAAACGAGGATATGGGATTCTCCAGCAAAATATCAGAATGGCTGGAAGGATTTGCAAAGACCGGGCAAGTTCATCCAGATGATCTTGAAGACTATCTGCAAAAAACAAACATAACCTACCTGAAGAATTATTTTGAAAACGGGAACATACTTCTGGACATATCATACAAGCGGAAATGCCAGGAGGGTTTTATAAACTGCATGATGGAAATTACTCCTGCCGGCGACTACTCAAGCACAAATCAGTCCCTGTTTCTTTACGTAAAACTTATATAGCATAAATTTATCATTAAATAATTGCCTGATTATTTTTGATTAAAATATGGTGATTATTGGAATCTTGTGTTATTCTTTTTGTCATGGAAAGAAATCACAAAGTAAAAGACGGGGTTTATATTCCTGACACGGGAATCAAATATCCTGATATACCAACCACATATATTGTTCCGGCAGAACAAATCAGAAAAGTTACTGTTGATGAAACATACCCATTCCTGGATAATTCACCCAGCGGAAAACTTCGGTCCTTCCTTGTATATACAATATGCTTTCTGTTTGCATTTCCCCTGAACAAAATAAGATACGGCGTAAAAATAGTCGGACGCGAGAACATCAGAAAAAACAGGAAGCTGTTTGCAAACGGAGCCGTTACATGCTCAAACCACGTATACAGATGGGATTTTGTATCTATCCTTTACGCACTTAAATTCAGAAAGCTCTGGGTTCCCGTACGTCGTGAGCACATGGAAGGTAAGGATGCCTTCATAATACGAGGCATAGGCGGAATTCCAGTCTCAGAAACCCTTGCAGGCGGAAGAAAATTCAACAAGGCCTTCGATGAATTGAACAGGCAGAAAAAATGGATCCATGTTTTTCCAGAAAGCTGCAGATGGGACTTTTATCAGCCAATACGCCCATTCAAAAACGGAGCATTTACATTTGCGGTAAGATGGAACGTTCCCGTAATTCCCATGGCATTCAGCTACCGAAAGCCGGGATTTTTTAGAAAGCTTCTTGGAACAAAACATCCACTAATAACACTGACAATCGGTGAGCCAATACTCCCAGACCTAAAAAATAATAGCAGAAAAGAAGCACTAAACAAGCTCAGGGACGAAACACATAAAAGTATTTGCAAGCTTGCAGGAATCGAAGAAAACAAGTGGGATTCGTTCACGCAATAAAAAAGGCCTGCAATAATCTGCAAGCCTAAAAAAACATCGATTAGTTTCTGATCAAATCCCTGAACATCTTGTAGCGTTTGTCATCCTGCATAAGAAGATTCAGCTTGAACTGACCATCACGCGCTCCCATATCAATGCACCTTGCCTTGTATGTTTCAAAGGAATTCCTGCACAGAATATGTCCACAAGGATCCTTTACTCGGAAAGAGTCTCTTTTTGCTGCATACTCAATATTAGATTCATGCAGAATTTTGTCAACTTCCCTGGTGAACATCTGACATGCAGCATCATCCACACCATCATCATCAAACTCATAGAAGAAATGATAGTTTGAGTCAGAAAGATCAGCAAAACCAACAAAAAACTTAGTTTTCAGCTTAGTATTTTTCTCGGCAGCCCTTACAGCATTAATAAACTGGCTTTCATGAATTTTCTCACCTGTCATGGAAACAATGCCGTTTGTTTTCTGAATAAGCTTGATTGTAGGAATTGTTCCATATTTTCCAGTAACCTCAATCATGTCATTCATGTCATAGCGATACAATCCAGCATAAGTTGAAACATAAATACAGTATCTCTTTCCAACCTCAAGTTCATGCAATCTGTAAAACTTAGGATTTTCATTGTCAATATCATCAACAGAAATGAATTCGAAGAAATGCATGTGAGGGAACAATACCGTGTCATCCTTGCCATTCATTACAAGACCAGCACGACATTCCGAAGAGAAATAACTAAATTCCATGTGAAGCATATCCTTTGGGAATGACTCACGGAATTTCTCAAGATAAACATAAGTATTTCCGCAATACCATGTATTCAACAGCTGCATGTCAGGCCAGTAATGTTTTGGAAGGACATTACCGTACTTTTCCTTTAAGGCCCTAAGTTCCCTAGCCCTTTCTGGATTTGGCTTTAAGTACGGTTCAATTTCAGCACGAATATTCTCCGGAATATTGAGATCGGCTTTAAGAGTACCATTTTCAATATCATTAATATAATCATCATAGAATTCGTTTACATTATTCTGCATCTCAACAATTGTTGAAGGATTTGCAGTAACAATAAGAGACACATTCTTTTCAATTCCCATTCGCATTATTGTATAATAGCGTGCCTTATAATCCGCAATGGCAAACACGGCAGCAGGAGCTGAATAAAGTTTCTTAACAAATTCAGGACAATTTTTTTGTGTTACGCCGGAAACAGAACCATAAACAGTTCCATCTGGAGCAGCTCCTTCTATTGACTTTCCAACAATAGAAACAATCTGTCCCCAGAAAACCTTTGGTCTGTGCATGATCATGGAATAAAGCCAGAGCTTTGTCATTTTATTGTAAATTGAATTGTAATATTCGTAAGTAATTGGAATCCACTTAGGTTCCTTTGTTGTACCGCTTGTAGTGGCATACATCATTGGCTTGCCAGGAAACAAAACCCCAGCCTCACCATTCTTATGCCTGTCAATATATGGTCTCAATATTTCATAATCACATTTTGGAACATTAGAAATCCATCTGGCATACAAATCATCATAATTCTTGGCCTTCAGGATTTCAGCATAATTATGTTCTTTTCCCCAAACTGAATCCTTTGCATATTCAAGAATTCCCCTGAGAGTCATTTCCTCTGCTTTCCTGCAGTTTTTCGAAGCTTTATCTAACTTATTTTTCTGAATCTTTCCGGCAATTGAAAGAAGCAATGTGGCTTTAAGAGCACCTTTCTGTTTCTTCATGATAATTCTCCACCTGAAAAAAAATTATAATACTTTACATCCCAAAAAAAACATATAGAAAATAAAAACCCGGTGAAAACTCACCGGGAAAAACTAGCCTATTAAAAATCAGCCAACAGTAACATTTACAGTAACTTTCTTTGCACCAGCAGCAGCCTTAACAAGTGTACCAGTTGACTTTCCGCCGTTCTTAACAGTTACTACAACTTCACCATCATTCTTGTTGTTCTTAACATTGATTACATATTCAACGCCACGGAACTTACGAGTAATCTTTGCAGACTTTACGTGTGCAGGAAGACGTGGTTCTACAACCAGTCCGTCCCAAGATGGACGAATACCACAAAGATACTGGCTGAGAGCAACAAAGTTCCATGCTGCTGTACCTGTAAGCCAAGAGTTCTTTGCTTCACCGTGACGGCGAGCTTCCTTACCAGCAATCATCTGGCTGTAAACATAAGGTTCAGTTCTGTGAACATCAGAAATATCCTCAATGTATGCAGGAGCAATCTTCTTGTAGTGCTCAAATGCATCCTGTGGACGTCCGTTGACAACTTCACCAATAATTACCCATGGGTTGTTATGGCAGAAAATACCACCATTTTCCTTGTATCCAGGTGGATATGAAGAAACTTCACCAAGTTCAACATGATAGTCCTGATATGCAGGCCAGTTGATGCAGATACCATACTTTGAATCCAGGTACTTCTTTACGCTGTCCAAAGACTTTTCAGGATATCCCTTATCCTTACCAATCTGAGCCATTGTACCGAATCCCTGAGACTCAATGAAGATTTTTCCATGCTTGCATTCATTTGATCCGACCTTCTTTCCAGCATCGTCATAAGCACGGATGTACCATTCTCCATCCCATCCCTTATCACAGATAGCTGCTTCCATCTTCTTTGCTTCCTTCTCTGCAAATTCAGCTTCCTTTTCATCACCCATGAGACGACACATAGCTGCATAGTCTGGAGTAACATAAACGAACATTTCTGCAATCATTACAGATTCAGCATTCTTTCCTTCCTTGTTTGTACATGTCTGGAATGAATCGTTAGGATCTGTTGAGAAACAGTTAAGGTTAAGACAGTCGTTCCAGTCAGCACGTCCGATGAGAGGAAGACCATGTGGTCCCTTGTGAGTTGTGATATAGCGGTATGAACGCTTCAAGTGCTCATACATTGTTGCCTTGTTAGTCTCTGAGTTGTCGAAAGGAACCATTTCCTTGAGAAATGCCTTGTCTCCAGTTTCACAGATATAGCGTCCAACACCGAGAACGAGCCAAAGAGGGTCATCATTGAAGTTAGAACCAATGTCTGCATTTCCGCGCTTTGTAAGTGGCTGGAACTGATGATATGCAGATCCATCAGGGAACTGAGTTGCTGCAACATCAAAAAGACGCTCACGGATTCTCTTGTTTGGAAGCTGATGTGCTGCACCAAGCATATCCTGAGAAGTATCGCGGAATCCCATTCCACGTCCGATTCCTGATTCAAAGTATGAAGCAGAGCGGGCAAAATTGTATGTAACAACACACTGGTACTGATTCCAAACTGCCATGCGGTCAAGCTTTTCATCACCTGTAGAAAGTGTAAAGTGAGACATGATTTCATCCCAGAACTTCTTGAGTTCCTTGAATGACTTTTCAACCTTAGCCTTTGTAGCATACTTCTTCTGAAGCTCAACAGCCTTTTCCTTGTTGATTACGCCACTTGCTGTGTTTGTGCGAAGGAGAGTCTTTGGAGTCTTTGAAGCCCACTTCTTTTTTGGATCATTTTCAACATAACCGAGAACGAAAATGATTGTCTTTTCTTCTCCACCCTTGAGAGTAAGGTTCAAGCGATGTGAAGCAATTGGAGACCATCCGTCTGCAACTGAATTCTTGCTTTCACCCTTAACAACAGTTTCAGGCTTTGCAAGTGGATTATAAAGGCCGAGGAATGATTCTCTGTCTGTATCAAATCCGTCAATTTTTTCGCTGCATGAATAGAATGTATAGTGATTGCGGCGTTCGCGGTATTCTGTCTTGTGGTAAATTGTGCTGCCTTCAATTTCAACTTCGCCGGTAGAAAAGTTTCTCTGGAAGTTCTGGCAGTCATCAGAGGCATTGTAAAGACACCATTCAACGAAAGAAACAAGAGAGATCTCCTTCTTAGCCTTTCCTGTGTTCTTGAGAGTGAGCATTTCTACTTCACAGTTGTCTCCGTTAGGAACCATGTAAAGAACATCAGCCTGAATATCCTTCTTTGAAGAAGAAATCTTTGTATAGCCGAAACCATGGCGGCATTCGTACTTGTCAAGAGGAGTCTGTGTTGGCTGCCATCCAGGATTCCAGATTGTTGATCCGTCCTTGATGAAGAAATATCGTCCGTTACAGTCAAGTGGCATATCGTTGTAGCGATAGCGAGTCAAGCGGCGAAGACGTGCGTCTGTGTAGAATGCATAACCACCAGCTGTGTTTGAAATGAGAGAGAAGAACTTCTCGTTTCCAAGGTAGTTAATCCATGGATAAGGAGTCTTTGGATTTTCGATAACGTACTCACGGTTAACGTCATCATAATGTCCGAATTTAGCCATATTTTTTTCCTTCAAAACTTAAAATCACAGGATCTTACAGACCCTGAAAATTGCAAAAATTTTAACATGAGCAGAAACAAAAGTCAAAGAGAACTTTATGACGAAAAAACACAAAGTCCCCTTTCCAATGTTTACAGCAAGAGAGATTCAATGAGATATGATGCAAGAAGTTTCTTGAGTGAAACCTTGTCAAGTTTGTCCATGCTTTCAAGAACAGTGTATCCGGAATTCTTCTTGAGCTGAAATGGAGGTGCCGATGAAATTCCATTTTCATTAAATGTCGCAAAGTTCTTGACATAAATGAGATCCCACAAGGAATCGTTAACAACAAAATTAGCCTTATCGCTTCCCTCACCTTCCGAATTTGAACCTTCACCGTATGTCTTGGCATAGGCAAAACTTGTGTCAACAGTACCCAATTTAGATAAATCTGTTGAAGCCTGGCTGCAGATAACAATTGTGAGTCCCTTTCCAACGTGGATATTTGGATTAAGCATTGAGTTAGAATAGTCCCCGTTTGGTGAATATATGTAGAAACATGTAAGTGGTTCATTTGTGACACCAGATTCAGCATCAGTGTACTGAATATTCTTCGTACACCACTGATTTGTTACTCCGATTCCAGATGATCCGTCAGAACATGAAGTCAAAAGCATCACGGATGCACATACAACTGCTGACAAGAGCAAAATAATTTTTTTCATAAAAAAACTCCTACAAAACAACTATGATAGAAATTTGCTAAAAATAATAAAATATTTTTATGGGATAAAAATCATTCTAATGCGAAACCTTAAGAGTTTCAATAGAAATCAATGCATGCAAACGTTATGAATTCATTATTTTACAATCCAGACATAAAAAAAATCGGCACATAAAATCGCAGCAGGACTTTCGGGAAAGAGATGAAATCTTGTCATTTTGTATAATCAAGTTTATAATCTATATACTATGAAAAAAATAATCTCACTTTTTATGATATCACTTCTTGCTGCAAGCATTTTCGCAGCAGACTATTATGCCTTGTCTGAAACCGGAACAGTAAAGGAAATCAGAAAGGAATTCAAAACAAACAGTGCGCTCGCAACTCAGGTATTCGGGGACAGCAAGGAAACATTCCTGATGCTGGTTCTCAAGAATTCCCGTGACTACAAAATCGTAAGCGAATGTATCAATGGCGGATGCTCTCCTGATGCACAGACAACAGAAAATAAGACTCCTCTCATGTATGCGTCAGAATTCTCCCAGGACGAAAGGATCATTGACCTTATTGTCAAGACAGACACAATCACAAAAAAAGCCCGCGCAAAGAGAATCCTGAAGGAAGACTCAAACTCAAACAATTCATTTGACTACGCAAGAAAAAACAAGAACCCAAAGATTTGGGAAGCCCTGAATAAATATGCAGACGATCCAAAGGGAATGTCAGTGGAAACCACAATTCCATTCCAGGAACCTTCGATTGATCCTGCACCGGCAACTCCAGTCACACCCAATCCATCACAGGAAATCGTCCAGGAAGAACCTGTAGCAGTTATGGATGAAGAACCTGCAGAAAATTCGGAAAACCAGGAAATTCCACCGGCAGAAACAACTCCTGTAATTGTGGCAGCTCCTGTAATGACTCCGGAAGAAAACAGTGAAATCACAAAAATTGAAGAACCCTCTCCTGAAACTCTGACACAAGAAAAACCACAGGAAGAACAAGTTGTCCAGAAAGAACCTGCCCTTGAGGAAACCGAAGCTCAAGTTCAGGAAGAACAGGTCAATGATGACGAGCCAAAGGTTGAGCTTCTTGCAGATATTTCAGATGAAACAAAAAAAGCCGAAATCAAGCAGTACACAAAGGCATTCCTCCTTGACTTTGAGGAAACTCCGGAAGAAGACAAGGTAAAAGAATCCAGGAAACAGCAGATTTCAAATCCAAACCAGTCTGACAAAAACGGCGTTACACTCCTGATGCAGGCTGCAAAAACAGGAAACGACTGGGACCTCCAGCTTCTTCTTGAAAACGGAGCAGACGTAAACCTCCGCGATAAGGACGGATGGACAGCACTCATGTATGCATGCCGATACCAGAACAGTCTTGGAATCGTAAATGCACTCATTGAAAAGGGAGCCTACATAAGAACAAGAAACAAATACAATGCAACTCCACTCCTCATGGCAGCTGACTATTCACAGAACCCGGAAATCATTAAGGTACTCATGAATGGAAGGTCAAGCTCTGATGATGAAGTTTTCAAGGCATTCATTCTTGCAATAACAGGCAATTCTGTTTCAGAACACGTAAGGCTTGCCAAAATCAGCATTTTCATCGAAAGCGGCGTTCAGCTCAACAGATTCTGGAACGGAATGACACCTTTGATGTATGCGGCACAGTACTGCTCATCAACAAAAGTAATCAAGCTTCTCATGGATTCAGGAGCAAAGGTTTCCCTTTCTGACTCACAGGGAAAGACAGCCTATGACTATGCCAAGAACAACAAAACCCTTCCTAAGGATGAGGTGTTCTGGTCACTTAATGGTAAAGACTGATGAGAATAACCGGCGGAAAGCTTAAGGGACGAGTAACCCAGACTCCATACGGCAAGATGGCAATCAGGCCTGCCATGGACAAAATGAGGGAATCAGTATTTGCAATCATAGGCCCGGAACTTGAAGGCAAGTCATTCCTGGATTTGTTTTCCGGATCCGGAACCATAGCAATAGAAGCCGTTTCCCACGGTGCAAAGAACGTCAGTCTCTGTGAAATGGACAGGTCTAAGGCAAAAATAGTTTTTGACAATGTAAAAATGGCAGAGGAAGTCGGAGTCCGAATCAACTGTCACTTCATGGCAGTTGAGCTGTTTCTCAAGCGTCACAAAGGACAGTATGACTTCATATTTCTAGATCCTCCTTTTCCCTACAAATTCAGGAGAGAACTTCTTGAAACCATTTCAAGGAGAAATCTTCTTGCTCCAGAAGGAAAGGTTCTGATTCACTACCCTGCAGAAGATCCTCTTGGAGAAGAAATTGAAAGTCTTGTGCAGACAGACAAGAGAATATACGGAAGATCAATTGTCAATTTCTACAGGGAAAAAAATAAAGTGGATTCAGAAAAATCCTGAAGATTTTTTAGTTTCCAAAGCAGTTCTAAACTTGACAAATAAGATTTTAGGACTCAAAATATATTTTAGGTGGATTGTATCTGCCCGCTAGGTTTAATCTAATGAATGATTTAAAAAAACAGATTGAAGAAAAAGAAGATAGTTACAAATTCATAAAAGTTACTGACTCTCCTCTTCAGGAATTATCTGACCAGCAAAAAGTTGCCCTCAATCGAAAGGCCAATGCACTGTTCAACGAAGGAAAAACTCAGATGGCTGAGAGAATCTACATCACAACAGGCTATTCTGATGGGCTTTCAAGAACAGGTGACAAGTATGCTGAAAAAAAACAGTTCATTGATGCTCTAAAACTCTATACGCTTGCACATAACAAAAGGAAATCAGAGCCGATTATTGAAAAAATTGCCGACATGGTTTCCTTATTATTAAAAAATGAGGAATAAAAAATGACTGAGGAAGAGAAAGTCCAGACAGGTGAAATGGAATCAAAGATTATGGATGAACTTGCATCACAAAAATCAACTGATGCAACATCCCAGGAAATAAGCGAACTTTCCAAGAAAGGCTATTTGCTCCTGAAGGAAAACAAGGTTCAGGAAGCAATAGATGCATTCAAGAAAATACTTGCAATTCAGGAAAACAACAACTATGCACTGGTAGGCCTTGGTGACTGCCAGAGAAAACAGAACAACTTTAACGAGGCCATTGATTACTACTCAAAATGCCTTTCATGCCACCCTGGAAACAACTACGCACTCTTCGGTCTTGCAGACTGCTACAAGGCAATAAACAACTACCACAAGGCAATCGAAATATGGGAACTCTATCTGGTTCATGATGACAGAAACATTACGGTCCTTACAAGAGTTGCCGATGCATGCCGCAAAACAAAGGATTTCAAGAAATCAAAGAATCTGTATCTTAAGGTTCTTGACATGGAAGAAAACAATGCCTATGCACTTATTGGCCTTGGTCACCTGCACTACGATTTCAAAGAATACAAAGACGCTCTTTTTTACTGGACACGCATGGTAGACGTAAATCCTGACCATGTTGATATCCGTGTGCTCACATCAATCGGAAACTGCCACAGAAAACTCAAGACATTTGAAAAGGGTCTTCCATTTTTCGAAAAGGCACTTGAAAAAGACCCGAAGAACTTCTATGCCCTCTTCGGTATTGCAGACTGTTTCCGGGGACTCAACCAGCAGTTCAGGTCAATTGAATACTGGAACAAGATTCTGGAAATAGATCCAAAAAACAAGGTAATTCTCACAAGAACAGGTGATGCATACAGAAACACAGGTGACTACAAGACAGCTGCAGACTATTACAGAAGAGCCATGGATATTGACTTTGACATTTATGCAGCTCTTGGACTTTCCCTTATCTGTAAGGGCGAAGGCAAATACGACGAAGCCATTGAACGACTTGAACAGCTGATCAATAATGACCAGAAAAACTACAGGCTATACATTGATCTTGCAGATTGTTACGTAAAGAAAAATAATCCGCAGATGGCCATAAAAACACTCCAGAGATTCCAGAAACTTGGCATCAGAAGTCAGGCCATAAACGAATACCTTGATCAGATTCAGAAAATGTAGGAACCATGGAAACTAAAATTCCTCTAGCCGCACTATTTCCGGAAGAAATCGAGACATCTCTGCAGATTAAACCTGCATTCCGCGCAAAGCAAATTTTTCTCTGGGTTTCAAAAGGTGTTGAGTCTTTTGAAGCCATGAAAAACCTGGACAAGGAAACAAGAAAAATTCTGGAAGAAAACGCCATTCTGAGAACATCAAGAGTAAGCAAAGTCCTGAAAGATCCAGATGGAACAATCAAACTGCAGATTACTTTGCATGATGGAAGAGCAATTGAAACCGTTCTTCTGACAGACCGCGAAGGAAGAAAGACTGCATGTGTTTCATGCCAGGCAGGTTGTGCCATGGGATGTGCATTCTGCCAGACAGGAACCCTGGGACTTGGTAGAAATCTTACAGCAAGCGAGATTGTAGAAGAATTCCTGTTCATGGAAAAAGAAGCGGGGACCCTGGACAATATTGTATTCATGGGAATGGGCGAACCAATGCAAAATCTTGATGCAATAAGAAAAGCCGTTGCAATTCTTACAAGCAAAAACGGAAGAGCACTGAGCCCAAGAAGAATCACCCTGAGCACCTGCGGAATCATAAAGGGAATATATGACCTGGCAAACAATGGTCCCAAAATGAGACTTGCCATATCTCTGACAACAGCTGACGAAGAATTAAGATGCCAGCTCATGCCAGTAACAAAAGGGAATCCTCTTCCTGAACTTAAAAAGGCAGTTGCGTATTATATTGAAAAAACCGGACAACGCGTAACATTAGAAGCAGCCCTTCTCTCAGGCAAAAATACAGGAACTGAAAGTGCAGGAAACATGATTGAATTTGCAAGGGGACTGGACGTATACATCAATCTTATTCCATGGAATCCTGTCTCGGGACTGGAATTCAAGACCCCTGGCAGGGAGGAATGCAGGGCCTTTGTTTCAAAGATTGAACGTGCGGGACTAAACGTTAATCTGAGGCTGCCTCGGGGACAGAAAATCGGTGGTGCCTGCGGTCAATTAGGAAAGGCAACTGTTGCCCAAAATTAAAAAAAATCCTTGAATAATTAAGCCATTAGGTTTATAATTTTGAACGTGTTCTGACCCAAAATCGGAATAAAAATATAAAAAAAAGAATATAAGGTACACTCTGTTACCATCAGATTGTATCTACATGCAATAATCAGGAGCCTTACATGCAGAAGAAGATTTATGTGACTGGAATGGATGATGATGCTACAGCAGCAAAGGTTGATGCAGCTGTTAAAGGTGTTGCAGGGGTTTCTAGCGTAGTTTCATCGGCTGCAAAATGTCAGGTTTGCGTGGATTATGATGAAGGAACGGCAGGAATTGAAGATGCAATCAATGCAGCCATCAGTTCTACCGGCGTAATTGCATTGGGCTAATTTGCCTATGAAAATCACAATTCTGGATGGTAACGCATTGAACCCCGGGGACTTGTCATGGAAGCCCCTGGAACAATTCGGTGAGGTTACTGTTTACGACAGAACAAAAGACGAAGAAGTTGTTTCAAGAATCGCTGACAGTGATGCAATTCTACTCAACAAAATAAATATCACAGAAGAAATTCTCTCAAAATGCCCGAACCTTAAGTATATTGGTGTTCAGGCCACCGGATATAATGTCATTGATCTTGATGCATGCAGAAAGCATGGAATAACTGTGACTAACGTACCGTCCTACTCTACTGCAGGTGTTGCACAGCTTGTTTTTGCATTTATCCTTGAATTTGCAAGCCAGCCTGCACTTCATTCTGAAAGCGTAATGAACGGTGACTGGACAAGGTGCAGTAATTTCTGCTACTGGAAAAACCCATTGATTGAACTTGAAGGAAAAACACTGGGAATCTTTGGCTACGGATCAATTGGAAGTCGTGTTGCACTCATAGCTGAATCTTTTGGCATGAAGGTAATTGCTTACACAAGAACACCAAAAAAGGAAATCTCAAATCCAGTTGATGTTGAAACATTGTTCAGGGAATCAGATTTTCTTACTCTTCATGCACCACTTACAGACAAGACAAAATTTATCGTAAACAAAGATACTATTTCACTCATGAAAAAATCAGCATACATCATAAACACAGCCAGAGGTCTTCTTGTAAACGAAGCTGACGTCAGGTCTGCCCTTGACAAGGGATCAATTGCCGGATATGCATGCGATGTAGTAAGTGAAGAGCCAATGAAAGAAACAAATCCACTTCTTGGTGCCAGAAACTGCATCATTACCCCGCACATTGCATGGGCAGCAGTTGAAACGAGGCAAAGACTTTTGGATATTGTTATTGAAAACTTAAAATGCTATTCTAAGGGTAAGCCTCAGAATGTGGTATCATAAAATATTATAAGGTTAGGAAAAAAATGGGAAAGACAATTGCACAGAAGATTTTTGAGTCACACATGGTTGAAAAACCATTTGAGGGGACAAATATTCTAAAGCTTGACAGAGTATTCTGCCATGAAATCACTACTCCAATCGCCATCAACGACCTTGTTGAACGCGGAAAGGACAGAGTTTTTGATGCAACAAAGATCAAGGCAGTAATTGACCATGTAACTCCTGCAAAAGACTCAAAATGTGCTATGCAGGAAAAGATTTTGCGTGAATGGGCAAAGCGCAATGACATCAGGGACTTTTTTGATATTGGAGCAAACGGTGTCTGCCACGCAATTTTCCCAGAAAAGGGTTTCGTTCGACCTGGATTCACGGTAATCATGGGAGACAGCCACACATGTACTCACGGTGCATTCGGTGCTTTTGCAGCCGGTGTGGGAACAACAGACCTTGAAGTTGGAATTCTCAAGGGGGTTTGTTCATTCCGCGAGCCAAAGGCAATCAAGTTTGTATTAAACGGAAAGCTCAAGGAAGGCGTTTATGCAAAGGATGTTATCCTCTTCCTCATTGGTCAGATTGGTGTTAACGGTGCAACAAACTGCGTAACAGAATTCACAGGTCCGGTTGTTGACGCAATGTCAATGGAAGAACGCATGACAATCTGCAACATGGCAGTTGAAGCTGGTGCAACAAGCGGAATCTGTTTCCCAGACATGACTACAGTTGAATACCTCTGGCCTTTCATCAAGGACGAATTTGCAAGCAAGGAAGATGCACTCAAGGAATATTCAAAATGGGTTTCTGATCCTGATGCAGAATACGAAAAGGTTTACACATATGACCTTTCAACTCTTGAACCTGTTTGTACAGTTGAATACAAACCTGACCAGATCAAGAAAGTCTCTGAAATGAAGGGAACAAAGGTTAACCAGGTTTATATCGGTTCATGCACAAACGGACGTATTTCTGACCTTCGCGTTGCAGCACAGATTCTCAAGGGACATAAGATTGCAGAAGGAGTTCGCGGAATCGTAAGTCCTGCAACACCACTAATCTACAAGATGGCTCTTGACGAGGGACTTATCAGCATTTTCATGGATGCTGGATTCTGTGTTACAAACCCAACTTGTGGAGCATGTCTTGGCATGTCTAACGGTGTTCTTGCAGAAGGTGAAGTTTGTGCATCTACAACAAACCGCAACTTCAACGGACGCATGGGTAAAGGCGGAATGGTTCACCTTATGAGTCCTGCAACTGCGGCAGCTACAGCAATTGCTGGTACTATCGTTAACTCTGAGCTTTACAAGGGCTAAAAACTAAAGGGATGAATTTTTATAAAAATTCGTCTCTTTCAGTAACATTTTTATTGAAATTGAATTATATTATTAGTAGCTGATGCTAAAGCAAAAGCTTCATAAAGTAATAAGGGGACAATTATGAAACAGTTTGGTGGCCAGGTTTTGTTTTTGGATCGCAGTGATATCAATACTGACGAAATCATTCCAGCAAAATACCTTACAGAAAATACAAAACAGGCTCTTCAGCCATATCTTCTTGAAGATCTTAAACTTGACGGATTCAATCCTAAGCGCGATATCGCCGGCAAGAAGGTAATCATTACACGCGAAAACTTCGGTTGTGGATCAAGCCGTGAACATGCACCATGGGCACTTGAAGTTAACGGAATCTACTGTGTAATTGCAGTGAACTTTGCACGCATTTTCCGCCAGAACATGTACAACTGCGGACTTCTAGCTCTTGACCTGAACAAGAAGGACATTGACGACATGTTCCACACTTTTGCAGACAAGGATACTGAATGCAAGATTGAGCAGAAAGAAGATGGCACATGGAAGGTAAAGCTTATTGCAGGATCCCTTTCAAAGAGCTACCCTTTCAGACTTGAAGGATTCGAAAAGGCTCTCATTGAAAATGAAGGCTGGATCGGATACGCAGATTCAAAATACTAAATTCACTATGAACCAAGAAGAAACGGAACTCATCTGAAACGGGTTCCGTTTTTTTTTCAGGCCATACTTTTCCCTTTCAAAAAAAATATAAATATAGTATTATAAACACCATAAAATTCGTTTTATTCACTCAATTTATATAATAATATTGACATTCCATAAAAGGAGCATTAAATTCTATGTCAATGAAAAAAAACATTGCAATATTAATACTTTTATCACTATACGGAGTCACAAACTTGAGTGCACAGATTGATTCAGGAAAGAAAGCTATAGAAGAAGGAACAATTCTCCACTGCTGGTGCTGGTCATTCAAGACAATTGAAAAGCACATGGAAACAATTGCAAGTGCCGGATTCACAGCCATCCAGACATCCCCTGCAAACACATGCCTGGTTGGAGAAAACGGTGGACTTGAATTCATGAGCAAGGACGGCAAGGGAAAATGGTACTACCACTATCAGCCGACAGACTGGAAAATCGGAAACTATCAGCTTGGAACAAAAAGTGATTTCATAAGCATGTGCAATTCGGCAAAAAGACACAACATAAAGGTCATAGTTGATGTGGTGCCAAACCATACCACAAGTCATGTTGAGTCAATCGAAAAGGATTTCATAAATGCTGTAGGCGGAATGGACAAGATGTACCACAAATATGCAGACCACACAATAAGAAGTTTCAACAACAGAAAAGAAGTCGTGCTGGCAAAGCTCTCCGGACTTCCAGACATGAACACGGAAAACAAGAAATACCAGGAATATTTCCTGGACTACATGAATGACCTGATTGAATGCGGTGCAGATGGTTTCAGGTTCGACACGGCAAAGCACATTGGTCTGCCTGATGATCCGAAGGATGATGAAGAAAGCGAGAACGACTTCTGGCTTGTTTTCACAGGAAAAAAATCAGTTAACGGAAAAAAACTCAAATCAAGTGAATCCCTTTTCCTGTACGGAGAAGTTCTTCAGGAAGGAGACTCACGGGAAGCAGAATACTCAAAATATCTGTGGGTGACTGCAAGCAAGTACGGAAAGCTCCTTCGAAGCGCACTGAAGGGAAAAAATCTCAACGCAAAGGGAATGGTGAATTTCAGGAACGATGCCAATCCGAAACTTGTGACATGGATTGAAAGCCACGACACATATGCAAACGAGGGAGAATCAGCTTACATGACAAACTTTTCCCTGAGAGCCGGATATGCTGTAATTACGGCAAGAAAGGATGGCACCCCACTCTTTTTCTCAAGGCCAAAGGGACCGGAATCTGTCCAATTCCCGGGAGAATCTAAGGTCGGGGACGAGGGAAACAAGGAATACTGCAGTGAAGAAGTAAGAGCCCTGAACCATTTCAGAACAGAGATGAAAGGCGAAAGGGACCAATTCATCAACGGAAAGAAAAAGTCCGTGCTGGCAATAAAGCGAGGTGAAAAGGGAATCGTAATCATAAACCTGGGCACCATGGAAACTGAGGAAGAATTTCCGATTTCAAGAGAAAAGGGAACAATAAGTGACAAGGCCCATGGAATTCAGGCAAAATGCGACGGTAAAAAACTAAGGGTAAAAATTCCACCGGAAACAATAGCAGTGTTTTACTAGAGGAAAGTTTTCCAGAAAAAAAAGCTTTAAAATGACAAAAAAAAAAAATGTCAACATAAATTGAACCAGATTATTTTTACTAACTAACGGTAGTAATCGCAAAAAGTATGAAAAATTCCACTAACAAACGTTAGTAAGCAGACACAGACAAAAAAAAACTGCCCGGAATTTGCATTCAGGGCAGTCTCATTTCATAACAAAACAGTATCAGTATTCAGTTCCGCTTCCCACAAAGCATGAAATACCTTCAGTAATGAAAAGCTTTCTCAGCTTGTAAACAATTTCAATTATCTTTTCTGAATCCTCTTTTGAACAGAAGATAATGTACATGGTATTGAGCTGAGGCCAAACTGAATCACCGAGGTGAGGATTTGAATACCCCGCTCCCATGACAGGTGAAATCTTTGTGTAGAACTTTCCCACACCAGCTTTTTCAAATTCCTCAGTAAAGTCTTCTTCAAGAGCCTGGGAACAAACTATTTCAATGCGTACTCTTTCAATCTTATTCGATTCAGCCATGATTATTCACCTCCTTTTTCTTTTGATTCAAGAGAGGCCAGCTTCTTCTGAATCTGGACTTCTTTCCTAGCGGCCTTGATCTTAGCCTTCTGGATTCTTCTTGAATTAACAATATAGTAAATCGTAGGCATGAGGAACAATGTCATAAGCGAACCAAAAGTCATTCCACCAAAAACAGTAAGGCTGATTGGCTGCATTGATGCAGATCCTTCTCCAGGGAAGAAAGCCATTGGAGCAAGGGAAATAACAGTCGTAAGAGTACTCATAAGAATAGGTCTCAGACGGTTTCTTGCAGCCTCAACACAAGCTTCTTTCAGCTCATAGCCACGCTTTCGCAAAAGATTGGTGTAGTCAACCAGAACAATACCATTGTTAACGATTGTACCTACAAGAACAAGCATACCCATGATGGTTACGACGCTAAGTCTCTGGCCGACAATTGCGTAAATGAAGACAACACCAATGAATGAAAGCGGAATTGTTAGAATAACAATGAACGGGTCTACAAGAGACTCAAACTGACTGGCCATGACAATGAAAACAAGAATGGCTGCAATAATGATGATAAGACCAAAGTTCACAACAGCTTCCATCATGTCCTCGTAGTCACCACTGAATCCGATCATTACGGAATCGTCCTTTACAAGATGGTCATTGATAATTTTGATGACACCAGACTGAACAACATCAAGGGAAAGGCCAGGCATAGGAACAGCCTCAACGTGAACCATACGAGCCTGATCCTCACGAAGAACGGCAACAGGAGAAAGATTTTCCTCGTAATGGGCAAAACTTGAAAGAGGAACTCTCTCACCCATGGAACTTGTTACGGAAATCAAATCAAGGTCTGTAAGTTTTGACTTGTCCTTCTCAGAAAGCCTTACAATGACATCAATATCATCACCCTTCTTTGTGTAGCGGCTGGCAATTGTTCCGTTAATCGAAGCATTGATTTCAGCACCAACATTGTAAATATTGAGTCCAAGCTCATACATACGGTTTCGGTCAACAACAATTTCTGCCTGTGGAAGACCTTCTTCCTGATCACTTGTTACTTCCGTAACTAATTCCTGACCATAATCCTGAAGGATTTTCTCAACCTGAATGGCAGTTGATCTCAGGAGATTAAGGTCATCACACCTGATATCAATACTCATTTTTCCATTGGATGCATTGTTCTGATTCTGCGAGAATTTGAGTTTTGCACCTGGAATGGAATTGAAATACTTTCTCAGCTTTTCCTTTGCAGACTTTTCATTGTCCCATCCCTTTTCACGTTCTGCAGTTCGGTACAAAGTCCACGTGATGGAACCGGTATTTGTTTCAGAACCCGATGAAATAACGCTTGTTCCACCAACCTTGATAGCAGTAAACTTAACGCCCTTAAGCTCATTCTTTCCGATTTCCTCAAGCATGCGAAGAGTATCTTCAGTAACATTAAGTGTAGTTCCATTTGGAAGTTCAACTTCAATACCAACCGTATCTGAACTGGATTCAGGCATGAAAATAAAACCTACAAACTTAACGCCGACAAATGAAAGAAACAACAATCCAACAAGAACAGCAATGAATTTCTTTCTGTGCTGAAGAACGTATGAAACACCACGGGCATATTTCTCATCCAGCTTAAGGAAGAATTTGTTCAGGGCCTGATTCAAACCATAACCAAAGCCCTCTCTCTCGCTGTCAACAATTCTGTCAATTTTGAGATATGAGGAACAAAGAACTGGAACAAGTGCAATTGCAACAACAAGAGAACAAAGCAACGAGAAAATAATTGTATATGCAAGACTATCAAACATCTGTCCCATGACTCCAAGTTTTTTCTTGAACATGATCATAGGAAGGAAGATACATACAGAAGTCAATGTTGAAGATGTGATAGAAGCAATCATTTCCTGAGAACCAAGAATAGCGGCAACCTTAGGCTTTGCATCCCTCTGGCGATAGGCATAGATATTCTCAAGGACAACGATTGAGTTATCAACAAGCATACCAATACCAAGCAAAAGACCGGCCATGGAAATCATGTTGATTGTCATTCCGCGGAAATACATGAGCATGAGAGTAATGAAAACCGAAATCGGAATTGCAAGACCAATGATAAATGTACTCTTGAGAGATCGCAGGAAAACAAGAAGAACGGCAATTGCAAGAAGAGCACCAACAATAACCGACTTAACAACTTCATTGATTGTCTGCTCAATAATATCAGTTGAGTTTGATGTCTCAATAAGCTCAACACCAGGAGGAAGAATATCCTTCATTTCGGCAACTGCCTTTCGGACATTTTTTGCAGCAGTAACCGAGTTTTTTCCGGACTGCTTCTGAATGAGCATCATGACACATGGGTCGCCATCAAGAAATGCAAGAGTTGTTTCATCCTTGAATCCGTCATAAACATCAGCAATATCACGGAGCTTGACTGTAACAAGCCTGGAACTGTCCAGCATGTCTGGCTTGTAGCTGATAACAGTGTTCTTCAAATCCTCAATGCTTGTGTACTTTCCGCTTGTCTTGATCGTATAGTTTGTATCACCAGCCGTAATTGTACCGCCGGAACTCTGAATGTTCTGTGACCCAATCATCTTGGAAATAGTTGAAATTGAAAGTCCATAGGCTTCAAGTCTGTCACGTGGAATATCAACGTTAATGGATTCCTCGCGTCCACCAATTACATTGCAGGATGCAACACCGTCAAGCTGCTCGATTCTCTTGCTGACAGTATCCTCAGCCAGGGAACGGAGCTCTTCAGGTGTCATGTCACCACGCAAAGTAAGGTTCATGATAGGCATCATGGAAGGATCAAGCTTAAGAGTAACAGGAGCATCAGCTGCGTCAGGGAAATAGCCCCGGACCAGGTCTATCTTGTCACGGATTTCAATGGCTGCTGTATCAAGATTTGTACCATAATCAAACTCCATGAAAATAATGCTGGCTCCAGACTGTGAAGTACTGGAAAGAGTCTTCAGTCCGGAAAGCCCCGAGAGAGAACTTTCCATTGTTCTGGTAATGGACTGCTCAACTTCTTCAGGACCAGCATTCTCATATTTAGTATAGACAAGCATGTATGGAAGATCCATTGAAGGATACATGTCTACAGGCATGTCAAAGACACAGAAAATTCCAAGGGCAACCATCATTATGAAAACAAGCAATGTGGTTACCGGTTTGTTTACACACTTTTCAGAAAATGTCATATTCTATTCCTTGATTTCATCAGCTTTCTTCTCTGATTCCACATTCTTCCCGTCAATCGAAAGAATCTTAACCTTAGCACCGTCTGTCAAAAGGGACTGTCCCTTAACTACAACAATATCACCTTCCTTGAGCCCCTCACGGATTTCAGTCTTGTTATCAACTGTAAGTCCCTCAGAAACACTAACCATGCTTACACTATCCTTTTCATCAGATCCGGCTGTATTTCTGGTAACTGTGAACACGTATGGCTTTCCATCACGGCGAATAATGGCATCAGACGACAAAACAACGGCATTCTTGATTGATTCAGTAATGAGACGAACCTTTGCAAACATACCGGCACGAATTCTTGGATCTGAAGGTGTAACCTTGAGTTTTACCAGCATTGTGCGGCTTGTAGTATCAAGAACAGGAGAAACCTCAAAAACCTTTGCATTGAACTCAACTCCAGGATATGCATCAAAGGAAACTACAGCCCCCTGACCGTTTTCAATTCTTGAAATAAACCGCTCGGCAACATTGATCTTGACCTGAAGCTCATCAGTATCGCTGATCTTTGCAATTGAATAGCTCTGGGAAACCATTGTACCCAAAGTTGGACCAATTGATGTGACAGTTCCTGAAATAGGAGCCTTTACAGGGTTTGCAGCATAGTTCATTCCAGGACGACTTGCATCAACATATGCAATAACCTGGTTTTTTCTCACATAGTCGCCTACAGAGACAACAATTCTGGAGATTTTTCCAGCCACGTCCGGATACACGTCAACTGCGTTCAATGAAGAAACATCACCACCGAATTCAAGATAATCATCAAGATTACCTTCCCTTGCAATGCTTGCGTTTACGGCATATACGTTTTCCTGCTCAGTCTCAGCAGTTTTCTTTCCGTCCTTTCCCGAACAAGACATGGTAGACAAAGCAAAGAAAGCACAGGCAAAAAGTGCAGTAGAATTAATTACAGATTTTTTCATTTTATTTTTCTCCTCCCGTGAGTTTAGTGTTTAATGTTGATTCAAGATCCATCAATGCAGATATATAGTTAAGCTTTTCAGATTCAAGACCGATTTTTGCCTGGGTAAGGCTGTTTTCGGCATCGCGAACCTCAAGAAGTTCCGTGGTTCCGTTTCTGTAGGCACGAACAGTCATGTCATAGGACCTCTGTGCAAGAGATATGTTTCTGTTCATGGCAGTAATCTGCTCACGACACTGTATGAGAGTATCAACACATGACCTTACGGATCTCTTCTGATTTTCAAGAAGCAGCTCGCGGTTTATTTCCAGCTGGGCAAGCTGAGCCCTCAAATCCTTTTCAGACTGGCGGTTAGCGGACCATGGAAGCATGTTTGTAAGGTTCCAGGCAACCGTAAGATTGAGAGAACCGTTGTCACTCCAGTTATCCCCTGATGGAAATCCTGACCAGCTGTCATTCTGTGCTCCAAGAGACATAGGCTGCTTAGTCCATCCGATTACAAGTGCCGGAGACCAGGTACCTAGTCCTGTTGCAGAAATTCCCAGCTTAACCTGCTCAATTTTCTTATCAAGAGACTTGATTGCAAGGCTGTTGTCACCATATTTGCTTATGAGGTTGTCATAATCCAGATCAACATAATATGGCTCAATGTTTCCCACAAGCTCAATTTCAGTTCCCACCGGCACACCTATAAGGATCGCAAAACCATCAAGATTCTGCTTGTATACGCGCTCTGACTGAGCAACTGTTGGCCTCATGTTCTGATATGCAACCTGGGTCTGGAGCATGGCAAGTTCCGGAACAAGACCGTTTTTGAAGTTGGTCTGAGCCTGAACCATGCGCTGTCTTGAATTTTCAAGGGTTGTCCTTGAAAGATCAAGTGACTTCTTCTGGAGAAGCAGACCGTAGAAAGCCTTCTTAACGTTCACCTCAATCTGGTTTATGCTGTCCTGGAAGGAAATCTGACCATCCTCATAGGCAGCCTTTGCAGCACGAATTTTCTGTATGTATGCAGCAGTAAACTGCCACTCAAACCCAAGACTGGCAAGACGTGTCCACTTTGCTGCATCCCCGTCATTGGGATAAGCCTGTGTTCCAAGATAAGGTTTCAATGATGCCGAAACCTCATTTGACCTGGACATTGTTGCACTGACATTTACAGAAGGCAAAAGACAATTCCAGCCGTTCTGACTTGCCCTTTTCTTCATTTCCAGGTCAATGTCTGCAACCTTGAGAGTCTTTGAATGATCCAGAGCATAATCCACGGCTTCCATAAGTGTGAATTTCAGAATCTCTTCATCTTTTTTACCTTGCTCCCCTGATTCAGTATTGTCCTGCGAAAAGGATAAGGCATTTACCACAAGAAGCAATGCTGAAAACAAAAGAAATGTTTTTTTAATTATATTCATTTTTCCCTCCAAAAGAAAAATTTAATACCTGACAAATTACAGTGAATTGCATCCACCACAAACCATGTGATAGAAGGACTTAACCCTGTTCCGAAGCATTTCCGTACTCATTCCATGCATCTTTCCATGCATTATGTTGAACACCGGAACCATAAAAAGCCACATGATTAGGGAACTGAAAGTTTCAGTACCAAGACCCAGATCCGGAAGCTTTTCAATCATGTCGCAGTTCTGCAGGTAATTCACAAAATAGATGAAATTATCCGCTTGCTTCTTGCTTCTTTCCCTGGATGACTGAACCTGAAGCCACTTGCAAACCAGGAGAACATCCGGATTTTTAAGGTAATATTCGGATGCAGACTCAAGCAATAAGTAAAGGCATTCCTGACTGGAAACTGCATGAGACATGCACCTTATTATGTAATCACATATTCTTTCAAATTCCTCAACTACTATTGAAGTAATCATGTCGCTCTTGCTCTCGAATTTTGAGTACATGCTGCTCTTTGCAAGACCCACTTGACGGGCAACTTTCTCAACAGTCAGCTTTCTAAAGCCAAATTCCCGGATTCCATTGGCAACGGCAACAAAGATCCTGTTGGGCGCATTGAGTTTTTCCAGCTCTTCCCTGCACAAACTGTCAATTGCCCTAATTCTCACATCAGTTATGCACCCGGACTCAATTTCAAGTCCATTGAGGATAATGTGAGCTATCTTGCCGGCAAAAAGCCTTCTGGATTCATCATCATCCATTGGCGGATTGGACAGCACAAGATCATTTCTGTTTACAATAAAGCACATGATGCAGCTGGACATGAAAAGAATCTTCTCATACACTTCATCCCTGACCACATTTCCGTCGGCATCATAGACATCACTTAAGGCCTTAATTCCCATCTTTCCAAAGTTAAAGATTGTCTCATCAATGCAAAAAGTCTTCATCTCAGAAATGGAATAGAAAACATACTCCTTGTGGCAAAGAAGTATATAAATGATGGCAGCAAGATCTTCTTCAGACATGGAATTATGGCTAAACCTTGGAAGAGCATTTATTATGTCCGCGTAGATACGCTGTCTCATGGCATTTTCCAGATCATTTTTGCTTGAAAAATGCTTGTATATGGCAGCCTTTGTAATGCCAGCCTTCCCTGCAATCATGGAAAGAGAAACATCGGCAGAAATTACCCTTGAGTAAAATGAGAATGCAGCAGTAATGATATTTTCACGCGTTGAAGTCTTTTCGCAAGCCATATCCAAACCTAAAAGTATTGGTTACCGACCAGTCGGTAACCATAGAGTAAATATACTAAACTTTCCAAAACAAAGTCAATATGGATAACAAAATCTTATGAAAAATGAAAAGGAAAAGGATTATGAATCAAAAATCAAATTTTATATCTAGAAAATATCATGGATAAGGTTTATAATATCATAATGCAATCAGTCTTTTTTTCTGATTTGCTATATACATGGAGGATTAAATGAAGAAGCAAGTTTTGGCATCTGCCATTCTGGCATTAGGCTTGTGCTTTGGAACATATGCTGTTTCAGTCAACGAAGCCGAATTAAAGAGCACTGGCAATGACACAATCGTATTTGAAAACTATACAGGACCACATGCAGTCATTGAAACTGTTGAAGCAATCAAAGCAATCGGTACTGGACTTGGAAATGAATTGAACTCAAGAATAGAAACAGCAGGAACAATCAATCCCAACGGAAAATATTCAGTAATTCATGCAATTGACCCAAATGAGCCTGCAAAACTTGATGCAGATATTCTCGTCATCAACTCAAATGCAACAGTTGACCACATCAGGAACCTCAGAAGAATCATTGCGGCATACCTTGAGGCAGCTTACGGATACAGCGAAAAAGACGCCATGACTGTTGCAACATTCGCCACAGTATACAATGCAGTATATAGAAAGAACCTCGACAACTTCAAGGCAAAGTACAAGAAGATTGTTGTTGATAACCTGACAGAAAGCAAGTGCGGTCTCTCACTCAAGTGGAATGAATGGCCAGGAAACTCTCAGATTGTAATTCCTCTCGGAGAATTCTCTGATGGCGGGCTTTCTTCAGTTGACACATCAGTTATCAGCGACAAGAAAGTTATTGAATCAATGCAGGAAGAAGACGACAAGCAGATTGATGAACGCAAGAACATGGTAGACATCAAGGAACGCGAAGCTGAAACTGCAAACGAAAAGGCTCAGGAAGCAGCCCAGGAAGCAGCCCAGGAAAAGAAGAAGCTTGATGAACAGAAGCAGGTTCAGAAAGAAGCAGAAAAGACAGCTGCTCAGACTCAAAAGCAGGCTGAACAGGCAAAGAAGGAAGCAGACACAAAGAAGGCTGAAGCCGTAAAGAAACAGCAGGAAGCAAAGGCTGATCCAAAGAATACTAAGAAGCAGGAAGAAGCAAAGACTGCAAAGGCTGAAGCAGACAAGGCTGTAAAGAAGGCTGAAGAAAAAAAGCAGGAAGCTGAACAGGCAAAGGAAACTGCAAAGGCTGAAGCTGAAAAGACTGAAGAACAGAAGCAGAAAGCTGATGAAGCAGCTGAAAAGGCCACTGAAGAACAGGCTAAGGCTGACAAGAAGCAGACTGAAGCTCAGAACGAAAGAACTGAAATTGCAAAGGATCAGGAAGAACTCATCAAGGATGCAATAAAGGAAGCTTCTGATGGTACAGTTATTGGTCTAAAGATCACAGACGAAGCAAAAATGCTTTCATCTATGGTAAAGATTAACTCAAAGTCTGGAAATGTATCAAAGGAATCACCTGTCACAGTAATCCGTGGAAGAACAATCATTCCTGTTCAGGATGCAATAACAAGCATTGCAACTGGTGCAGCATTCCCTACATCATCATCAGATACTTCACTTGCATACCTTGCAATCTGCGGAAAGGATAAAAAGGCTACAAAGCTTTGTCTTCTCGATGCATTCAAGATGGAAATCCAGAAAGAAAGCGATGAAGTAGTTGCAATGGATTCAGTTCTTGTTAACGCAGGAAACAACTACTACTGTGTAATTATGGACAATTCAAAATACGTGATTGGTCGCTACGACAAGACAGTTTCACTTCTCATGAAGAGTACTGTTTCTGTTAAGCCAAGCACACCAATTACAGTCACTGGAAGCGGAATTATCGTTACAAACGAAAAGGGTGTTCCAGTACTTCTTTCCCTTGCAGACCTCTCTCAGATTATGGAGATATCAAACGGAAAATAAGTGTTCAAGCTGAAAAGGCTTTCCCCTTGCAGCTTAACAAATAACATCACCATGGCAAGAGCCACATGATAAATCAATTTCGTGCCTAAAGCTTACGCCGCGGTACAAATAATTAAGCCGGTATCCTTAGAAAGATGCCGGCTTTTTTTTGAAACTTATGTGAAGATTTTTTTAAGACCCTTAACTAGCGTTGACCAGAAAGCTCAATATAAATCTGATCTGCAAGACCAAAACCTGCATTCTTTGTCATTGATTCAGCCAGATTATCATACATCATGTCATCATACATTTTTCTGGCATAATCATTTCCTTCAGAAAGACTTGTGTGCTGAACACTTTCCCTCATTGAAGAAAGCATCATTTTTACCATGTAGTTTTCCATTTCCATTGACTGAACATACAGATCGCTTGTCCTGTCAATTACCGGAGTCTTACCCTTGCTGTTGCTTGCATTTGCTGCAAACCCCTGTGGCCTGGATGTTTTGTCTTTTTCTGAGGTATAGGTATCATAGAATCCCATGGTATAATCACCATTGAGCCTGTGATTCTTTGAAATCTGGCTTGAAGAAACAGATGATGTAGAGGATGATTTTGATAACGGAGAAGCTATTTCCATTGCCCTTTTGTTCTGCATATCCTGAACCATTGAAGCAAATTTCTTAGCCTCACTCTGAAGCATAGTTGTGTCAGATGCAGCCTTACCATCTGACAAAGTTCCTGTAATGCCCAAACCTGAAATTCCCAAAGCCATATTCACACCTCTTTTTTCTATTTTCGGAATAACTTGAAAGGAATTTAAGGGTGAAAAAAAATTTAGGATGAAATTCTATTGCCGGGAATCCAGAAACATGGAATCCAGGAATTTCATGCGCCCGCGTGTCCATTCCAGAAGGAAGTCAACTTCACTTGCATAGGTTGTGCGTGACTTAAAACCTGGAGCTCGCGGCCACAAATCACTACCCAAGACATGCCAGACCCGGTTATTCAATTCTCCGGCATCATCAAGGAGTCTTCCCTGCTCCTCAAGCCACACAATTGACTTTTCAAGTTCAGGGCGTCTTTGAGCCCATCTTTCCTTTACAAGACTGACAAACTCCTCATCCGTAAAAAGAATTCGATACCAGCTGAACTGATTTATCAAAAATCCATCATAGTCCATTGCAGAATTATTGTTGGCTTCCATGTCATAGCCAGCTTTAAGGTTAAACTCAACCGGAAGCAAAACATCCGAAGCCGCTTTCTGATTGTTTCCAAAGGCAATATCATGATCCCACACAGGTCCCATGGAAAGTTTTTTAGTGCCATAATCATAATTCATGAAAACTGAATTAAAAAAATTTGCATCATAGTTTTTCGAGAATTCGCTGATAAGATACCAGTCAACAAAGGACTCAACATTGCAAAACTTCATCCATCCATCACGTCCCCTGAAATCATCCTTGAGAAGACTGGCGCTGAAATCCTGGATTATACGTGCATAGGATTCATATTTTTCCTGGGAAAGGCTGTCAGGCTGCCTGATGTTAAACTGAGCCTTTACGCCAGGACTCCAGAAACTGTATGGTCTTCCCTTGTGCGAATCGACCTCGGCCAGAAATCCCTCACCTTCAAATTCTATTCTATTGTCAGATATTTCAACCTTTTCAGAAAGACAATACAAACCCATGAACTTGCGATTTAAATAAAGGCTAACAAACCTGGACTGTGGATTCCATTTCATTGAATTCCAGACATTGTGGGACAAATACTCAACGTAGGCATTTCGAAGCATGGATCTGTCAAAAGCATTGGCAATGAGAAGCCATTTTCTTGACTTATCCATTCCCAGCAGGGATTCTTCCCGGTCAAGCTTAACAAGATAGGGCTTTTTTTGAGTAAAAATATTATTCCATGTGGAATTTCCATGGCCGCGAATTTTACAATCAAGGTTCTTGCCACCACCAATACTAAAGCTGGCCTTGACATATTTTTCCTTGGACTTGATGGCCTTGTTTGCCTCAGTATCAATGCATATAACAGGAAATCCCAGCGCATCAACCTGCTCACGGGTAATGATATTGCCTGCACTCATGAGAAACATGAAAACACAGGCTGCCATGAGAACCAAAAGAGAAACCGTGGTAATAAGACGGGACCTAATGCGAAGATTTCTAAAACCCATGGCTTGATTTTACTGGAATAGAAAAACAGTTTCAACTTAAACAAGTTGATAGAAAAATCAATTTATTGTAAAGTTTTGGAATGAAAATAGCCATTGATTGCAGAATGAGCGGAAAAAGCGGAATCGGAACCTTTCTGGACGAATCTCTTCCTGCCATACTAGATTCAGAACATCAGTTTGTTTTATTCGGGAACAAAAGCCGAAGAATTTCCCGAGCTAACGTGCAGTATATTGACTGCAGCACAAAGACATTCTCGCTTTCAGAATTAATGTTCTTTCCAAAAACGCTGTTGAATGCAATAAATTCCTGCGATGTGTATTTCAGCCCATACTGCAATATTCCGGGCGGAATAAAAATTCCCGTGTACACAACAATCCATGACATTGTGTTTCTGGACATTCCGTCACTTGCCGGATTTATCGGAACAATGGCACGAAAATGGTTCTACAAAAGGGCCATAAGACTCTCCAGGGAAATATTCACTGTATCAAATTTCAGCAGAAACAGGATCATGGAAAAACTTGGATGCAGGAAAAAAATCAATGTAGTATATTCAGGAATTCCTGCATACATTGAAAGAGAAATCCCATCAACAAAGAAAACGGATTCGATATTATTCATCGGAAACATAAAAAAACACAAGGGACTTTCCATACTCATCAAGGCATACGAGCGATTCTGCATCAATTTCCAGATTGCTTCCATGGATCCGCCGACCCTTCTCATTGTAGGAGCCCAGGAAAATTTCAGGACCCGTGACAAGGAAGTTATAAAATCCATTGACTCACTGAACAAGACATTTTCCTCACCCGTTAAATTCTCAGGGTTTGTTGATGACGAATGCCTTCACGTTCTTCTCAAGCAGGCAAAAGTTCTGGTTCAGCCATCTTTGTACGAGGGATTCGGAGTTCCACCGCTCATGGCAATCACCTGCGGCACAAAGGCTCTCATATCTGACATTCCGGTATTCAAGGAAATCTACGAAAATCTTCCGGTTACTTTCTTTGAGTCAGGAAACCCGGATGATCTTGCAGAAAAGCTTTTCAAGATATATCACGATGAATCTGAAATTCCACCCTTCAGCCACAATCTCTCATATCAAAACACAGGACATTTGATTCTTAAGACAATCACATCAAAAAACTAGAATATCCCCCAGGGGCAGAATAATTTCCTGTTTTAAGAAAAATGAATTCATGGTATAAAGTGAAGGAATATTTTCAAAACAGATAAGTTTACTTGAGCTTAAAAATAGACATAAAATAATTAATTTGATATATTGTCCTAAAACTGGAAGTGATTTTTTAGCCTGACTTCAGGTTAGAACAGCAATCAAAAAAGATATGAATTTTAATGTTATTGAACACTCAGTAAAATCTCGCTACAAGCATACAAGTTCCTTTGTGTCAGGTCTTTCCATGGGAATTGTAGATGGAATCATTTTCATGACTTGCATCATGGTGGGATTTTTTTTCATAAACACAATAAATGATGACTGGATTAACCTTTCTTCATTCATAAAGTATTCAGTCTTTCTTCCATTTATTTTTCTTATTTTCTATTCAATAGGTTTGTACCCGGGAATTCTTCTTGCTCCAGAAGAAGAAGTAAAGCGCTTTTCAATGGCATCTTTTTTTATTCTCATGGGTGAAGCCATTGCCATGACAACAATCAAGTCAACAAGGGATTTCATTCCGATTGCCGTTGCCCTTATTATTGCATGGCCTTTTGAGACCATACTTCTTCCACTTGGACGAGAAATTTCAAGAAGAACATTCTCATATTTTTCCTGGTGGGGAGTTCCTGCAGTAATATTCACTAAGGGTGACAGGGGAAACCTGATTGTTGACCGTCTTCTACAGAGAAAACACCTGGGATACATTCCGGTTCTCATAATTACAGACAAAAACAATGTTGAACTTGATGACTACAATGGAGTTCCCGTAATGCCAAGAACTCCGGAACTGATTGATATGATCAGAAAACTCAAGCTGAAGGTTGCAATTGTATGCGGATATGACACTGAACTTGAAAAAATCAACACCACATTCAGATATATTATCAGGGTTCCAAAAAATCAGTTTACAGCTGCCATGTCTTCCCGAATGAAGGATTTCGGTGGCATTCTGGGATTTTCATCAACTAACTACCTCACAAAACCTGGAGCCCTGTTTCTGAAAAGATTCCTTGACATTTCGGCTTCACTTTGTGCTGCACCACTGGTTATTCCAGTAACACTGATAATTGCCATAATCATAAAATGCACTTCAAAGGGACCGGTTTTTTACGCACACAAAAGAGTCGGAATAAACAGAAAGCCACTCTACTGCTGGAAATTCAGGTCAATGTGCATAAACTCACAGGAAATTCTTGAGGAAATACTACGAACAGATCCGGTCCGTGCTGCAGAATGGGAAAAAGACAGGAAGTTCACGGATGACCCGCGCGTCACAAAATTCGGAAAATTCCTTAGAAAAACAAGTCTTGATGAGCTTCCACAGATTTGGAATATTTTCATCGGACAAATGTCCTTCGTAGGACCAAGGCCTGTTACTGAGCCTGAACTGGTAAAATACGGAAACTACGCTGACTATGTGCTTTCCGTAAAACCGGGACTAAGCGGAATGTGGCAGATTTCAGGAAGAAGTGACACAGGATACGAAGAAAGAATCAATCTTGACACATACTATATCCAGAACTGGTCTGTTTGGCTTGATATCTGGGTAATGATCAAAACTGTAGGTGTCGTAATAATCGGAAAGGGAGCATATTGAGTTATGTTCAAATTAAAAAAAAGCTTGCTTATTGTTTTGGCTTCACTTGCAACACTTGGGGCTAGTGCTGAAAAGTATATTCTTCATGATGTTGTCATGAATCCAACAGGGAAAACAAAATCCTTTGCAGTAAAAAACAACATTACGGAAATCAACTACAAGAAAATTTTCAGCTCAACTGAAGAACTGGAAAAATATCTTGATGATATTCACCAGGAACTTGAAAACACAAGAATTCTCACTGACATCACGCACAGTTATGTTGTTCAGGGTAAAAATGATGATGGAGTAAATCTTGTAATAGCCCAGTATACATTTGATGAAAGCCATTCCATGATTGTATTTCCAAAGCCCACATTTGATACAAACGATGGAATTGAGGTCAAGTTCAAGCTGAAAGACTCAAACTTTCTAGGTCTCATGAACACAATGAACATTGACATTAACACACAGTTTGGTGATGAAGATCATCCTGACAATTATTCACGCGTCACATTTGGCTTTAATTTTGACTATGACTACCCTTTCAATAAAGGAATAACAAAAAACACCTGGTCAAACGCTTTGGAATTCAACTGGGCCATGGCCGATTCGTCCGCTGAATTCAACTACCTTACAGGAATTACCATCGGTGTTCCATTTGGAGAGGGGCATCAGGCAAACTTTACTGTATCACAGGGAATATCAAGAAACCTTGACTATGAAATATTCGGTGATGAACTTTACTTTACGGAATCCTGTGGAATTGCAGTTCCATTCATAATCGGATACCTGGACAACACAACGGCTGTGGTATACACACCAAACATTGGATTCAACTACTATTGGGACATGGATGGAATCCACAACGACAACAAGTACCTTAACCAGAACCCAATCCTAACATTCGGACACAACATTGCAATCAATCACGTAAACTGGATAAAAGGAAACAATTTCAGGAACGGATACAAATTTTCTGCTGAACAGGGAATCGGCTGGAATTTTGGAGCAGATGAACTGAACAAAAGCATTGTTCCTACAGCCAGTGGAAACGTTCAGTTTTTCAAGGCATTCAAATACGCTGGAATTGCAATCAACATCGATGCATTTGCAGGATACAACTCAACAAAGAACATGGGAAAATTCATCCGCGGTGCAGCAGACAGGCAAACCTATGATGACCAGTACAATATTGATATTGACAACTACGCTCTTGAATCACCTTGCGCAATTGTATTCAATTTTGACCTGCCAATACATGTAGTTACTACTCACTGGCTCGACTGGTTCAACAGCATCTTCGGTGACTATGAAACTAAGCCAAAAGCAATCAGGGCAATTGCACTCGTTCCAAGAAAACTTTTCAGGTATCTTGATTTCGAAATGCAGGTCAACCCATTTGTTGATGTTGGCCTTTTCAAGAACAGAGCTACAGGTCACAACTTCGACATTTATGAAGGTATTTACACAGGCGGTCTGGAAGTTCTTATTTACCCTGAAAGGTGGCGAAGCTTTGTTGTTCGTGCTAGTTTAGGGTATGATGTGGGAGCAAAAATTCTTGATGGACATCTTGGATTTGACAGTTCATGGCGTGACCCTTCAAAACTTTGGGAAGCATACTTCGGTTTAGGACTTCACTTCTAAAAAAGCGGCAATACAAGAAAATGCATGAGCAAATATTTCGGGCATATTGTGATTGGAGCAAATTACTTAATCAGCTTCTGGGATGCGTAATCTCTCCAATATTCTTCAGGTTCTGCCCTTGAAAGAATCTTGAGAAGCTCATTTGAATAGTTAGTCTTCCCATTGTCAGCAGAACTTGTTGCCAGAATACAGAAGATTTCCCAGATCTTGTTCTTGTTACCCCAGTCAACAATATCTGAGTATCTTGAACACTTTGTAAGGGCATCCTCAAAACCATTGTACTCATAGCCGATTATTCTCTGTGAAAGAACAGACTCAATCTTTGTAAGGGCAATAATACTGGCAAGAGCCGAGCATCTCAATGTCTTTTCTGACTCACCGATTTCCGAATAGAATTCACAAAGCTTTATAAGTGATTCCAGCGAAAGATCATTTTCACATCTATACAACAGAAAAAATTTTTCAACAGATTTTTTTGAATTCTCATTGATGATTCTGAGGATTGACTTCATGAAAATCTCATCTCGATAATAGGGATCATCCTTAACAATCAGAAGAAGATACTTTTCAAAATTATTTTTTTCATCAAGGTCATATGAAAGATCTGCCAGGTCGTAGAGAAGATCATACTTCTGCATTGGAACATCAAGATTTTCACTATGTTTGTAGGCTTCTTCCATATACTTTGCGGCAATCTTGAACTCACCTTCAAGCCTGTAAATTTTTCCAAGAAGATAGTCAGCCTCAGGATAATGGGAATAGAAATCCATATATTCAACAAGTTTTGAAAATTTATTGCTGAAATAATCAATACCTTTTGCCTTAACATGAAAGTCAACTATATCAAGGGCTTCCTTCATTTCCAGCTCACTGAGTACAACTTTCACTGCATCAAGAACATCATGCTCTTTTCTTACCTTGGCTTTTCTGAGAGTATTTTCAAGAGTATAGCTTTGCCACTGTGCATCTTGCCTGCGGATTTCCTTTGCCTTTTCAGCAAACTGAATTGCATGAACAAAATCATTTGACTCAAATGCATTCTGAGCCTGTTTCAATGATCTCCAGGCTTCCTGCCCCTTCTGGACTTTTCTTGGTATGGCATCACAAAATGCTCCAGAAACAACAACAGTCAAAATCAATAAGGCTGAGACAAGATATTTATGTATAATTGCACGATTCATCAATTAAAGAGACTCCAATTCTTCTTTGAACACATTATCGGCATCTTTTGAATCAATTGTTCGCACTATTTTTCCTTTTTTGAAAATAATGCATCTTCCATCACCGCCGGCAATTCCAAGATCAGCATGCTTTCCTTCCCCAGGACCATTGACAATGCATCCCATGACAGCAACAGTGATATCCTTGTTCATTGAAAGAAGCTTTTTCTGCCATCTGTCAACAAAGGAATGGACATCAAATCCCAGGCGTCCACAGCGCGGGCAACTGACAATGGTAACTCCGCCCTTTCTGAAGCCGCACTCATGAAGGATTTCACGACCAGCAATAACTTCATTTTCCGGAGATGAACTAAGAGAAACTCTTATGGTTGAACCAATACCTTCTTTTAGCAGGTGTGTAAAAGCCATGGTTGACTTAACGATTCCTGAAATAAGAGGTCCTGCCTCCGTAACACCAATATGAAGAGGAACATCGCTAACCCTTGCAAAAGCCTCATTTGCTTCAATTGTTTCATCAACTGAACTTGCCTTCATGCTGACAACATAATTTGAAAAACCAAGATCCTCAAAAACCTCAGCTTCTCGAATGGCTGTCTGAGCAAGAGCCTGAGCCCGGCTTATCTTTCCAAATTCAACAAGAGCCTCAAGATCCTTTGGAAGACTTCCTGTATTAACACCAATTCTGATAAGTGCATTCTTTTTCCTGCATTCATCTACAACAGACCTAACCCTGTCAATGGTGCCAATGTTTCCTGGATTAATTCTTATGACAGGAACAGTTCCCTTAAGACATTCAAGGGCCAGCTTATAATCAAAATGAATGTCGGCAACAAGAGGCACATCAGTATGCTTCTGAATCACACAAAGGCCATGTGCACTTTCCATGTCCGGAACAGCAAATCGAACTATATCGCATCCCAGGGACTTAAGATTGTTGATTTCCCGAAGAATTGACTCAAGTTTTGGAGAATCTTCAGTAACATCAGTAATACCATCTTTCCACATGGTCTGAATTGTCAAGGGATGATTTTTTCCAAGATAAATTTTTCTGATTCCGTTTTCTCCACCCAGAGAAACTTCACGTGGTATTTTATAAATATTTTCCATAGTCACCAGATTATAAATCCTTGCATCAAAAAGTTCAATTTTGCATGGAACTTCAATACATGCAAAAAAATGGCACCCCAAAACTGAAGTGCCATAAGGTTAAGTTATTGATTGAGTTTTAATTAAATCCTTTTTTAGCGCTTGAGGCTGGCTGCAGTCTGAAGCATGTTGTCACTTGTCTGGATAGCCTTTGAGTTAAATTCATAGGCACGCTGGGCAACAATCATTTGCACCATTTCATTTACAACTGAAACATTGCTCATTTCAAGGAACTTGTGCTTTGTAACACCCATTCCGTCAATTCCAGGCCTGCTGGCAATTGGATCACCAGATGCATTTGTAACCTTGTAAAGGTTGTCACCAGTGTTTTCAAGACCAACTGCATTGGGGAATCTGTAGAGTTCAAGCTGTCCAACATCAACTGGATCAAGTTCACCATTTACCTTTACAGTAACTCGTCCATGATCGGAAACGCTCAGTGTTTCAAGCTGAAATCCTTCAGGAAGAATAATTTCCGGTACAACACGAAGACCATTTGCAGTTACAAGCTGACCCGTAGAATCAACCTTGAATGAACCGTCACGAGTATAGGCCCATGATCCATCATACTGCTGAACACGGAAAAAACCGTCCCCAACAATGGCAATGTCAGTATCTACACCAGTTGCCTGCAAAGAACCCTGAGTCATGATTCTCTGAGTTGCACCAAGCTTTACACCACTACCCATCTGAAGACCGACAGGAGTAACTGTGTCCTCAGTTGCCGGAGTTCCTGCAAGTTTCACGTTCTGATAGAGAAGATCCTCAAATTCAGCTCTATGCTGCTTGAATCCTGTTGTATTTACGTTTGAAAGATTGTTTGAGATTGTATCAATATTTGCCTGCTGCCCGTTCATTCCAGTTGCAGCATTCCATAAGCTTCTTACCATAATTAATCCCTGCCTTAACTATTCAATGTTTATGTTACAAATTACCTGTTAACAGTAACAACCTTAGACCAAAGTGTTTCCATCATGCTGTCTTCAGTCTGAACCGACTTCTGGTTTGCTTCATAAGCACGGTTTACTTCAATCATTTGAACCATTTCATTAACAACATTTACGTTGCTGGTTTCTGTATAACCCTGAAGCAATTTTGGTCTTTCATCACCTTCAGCAATATGTGGTTCTCCGGAGAATTTCGTTGTATTCCACAATGAAGATCCCTGCTTCTTAAGGTATCGCTCGTTTTCAAATCGCACAACCTTAACGCGATCAACAAGGGTGCTGTCATCCTTTGTATAAATCATTCCGTCCTGATTAACATAAAATTTGTCATCTGGAACATGGATTGCTCCATTTTCACCAAGAACCGGATAACCTTCCTTTGTAAGGAGGATTCCTTCCTTTCCGAGATGGAAATTTCCGTTTCGTGTGTATCGTTCGCCGGCTGGAGTCTGAACTGCAAAAAATCCTTCTCCACCCAGGGCAAAATCAGTTTTTGTGTCTGTATTCTTGAAAGATCCCTGAGAAAAATCTGTGTAAAGTTCGTTTGTTTCTACGCCAAGTCCAATAGTCCCAACAATAGGGGCAACATCAAAAGATCCCTGGGAATTGCTGTACTGTCCGTCTGCCTGAACTCTTCTGAGCAAAAGCTCGCTGAATTCCTTGCTTACGGGAATTTCCTTCTTGAACCCTGTAGTGTCTACGTTTGCAAGATTGTTGGAAATTGTGTCCAGTCTGTTCTGCTGGGCATTCATTCCACTTGCACCAATGTACCATCCTCTAATCATAACAACCTCTATAATTGATTATCGGAATCTGTAAAATAAACTTGAGGAAGCAAATAAAACAAGAATCTGGTTAATTTAAGTTTTTGGAGATTTTTTTCAATTTTGATGGATTTTTGATAGAATTAATATTGAATTTATTTCAAACTACTGTATAATCGGTTTTGGGCGAGAGAAATCAATTTATTATTAAAAGTAGGTTCCATGTCATCTTCAAATATAAAAAAAATAATCGCTCTTTTTTCTTCTATTTTTTTCCTTGCAGCTTATGCAAATGCAGATACTAACCTGTCCGAAAAAATAAAGAACGCTTATTCAGAAGTATCCACATCACTGATTATGCTGAACATATTTGTCATTTCCCTGATTCTTCTGTTTTCAGCAGTCCTGATACTTATTTTTCTAAAAAAAAGTCTTTCCGTTGAAATTGACAACATCACGGGCATACCGACTTACATACATTTTGAAAAGGAAACAAAAAAAATCCTCTCAAAAGCTAAGTCTGGCGAATACGCAATTCTCTCACTGAACATTGACAACTTCAGATCCCTCAACAATACCATTGGTATCATAAACGGCAATGAAATTCTCCGACGTCTTGGCCTCCACTTCTCTAGAAACAGGCTCAAGGGCGAAAAAATCTGCAGATTCTATGCTGACAATTTCATTTTTTTCATTAAATCACCGGATTTTTTCTGGAGCATTGAGGAAAGAGTATTCGAAATGACAGATGTAAAGGATCTGCTCAGGGATTTGCTTCCTGAAAAATACACCCTCAACTTCACGTCCAGCATCTATTACATCGATGATCCAAAAAGTTCCGTGGAATCCATGGTTGACAAGGCAAATCTTGCACAGAAGCTCCAGAAACACACCTTCTCAACCCATCGCGTCATTGAATACACAAAAGAAATGGCAAAAAATGTGGAATGGAACCGTGAAATTTCAGTTACAATGGAAAAGGCCATTGAAAACAGGGAATTCGAAGTCTATTTCCAGCCCAAATTCAGGTTTTCAGACGAAGGATGCATAGGAGCAGAGGCTCTCATCAGGTGGAATAATCCTGCCAAGGGTCTTCTTATGCCTGGAACCTTCGTGCCTCTTTTTGAAGACAATGGTTTCATTGAACGAATTGACAAGTACGTTCTTATAAGGGTTTGCGTATTTCTTGAAGAATGGGCTGCAACACCTGGTTATTCACCAATAACAATTTCATTCAACTTGAGCCGTCACCATCTGGACAATCCCCATCTTATCAAAGAACTGAGGGAAATCACAGACAAGTATGACATTGGAAACAATAAGATTGAAGTTGAACTGACGGAAAGCATCATGTTCCAGAACCAGCAGCAGATTATCAACGTAATGAATGAGATCAAGAAGGCCGGTTTCCAGGTATCTGTAGACGACTTTGGTTCAGGCTACTCTTCACTAAACCTGCTGAAGAGCATTCCTGCCGATGTAATCAAGCTGGACAAGGGATTTATCACGGAGCATCCAGAAGACAACAAAGAAAGCATCATCATCACATCAGTCATCGACATGGCAAAAAAACTTAACATCACAACAGTTGCAGAGGGAGTTGAAACAAAGAATCAGTCAGAACTCCTCAAAAACATTGGCTGTGACATAGTCCAGGGATTTTACTATGCAAAACCGATGAAAGGATCTGAATTCAGAAAATTGTTGCAAAATTCATAAACTGAATTATAATATTCTTCATATAATAAAGTTAATGATTATTCTCGCTTAATCAATTTGGAGGATTTATTATATGAAGCTTGAAAAAAATCAGGAACCTCGTGTTCTCGCAATTATTCTCGGTGGTGGAAAGGGAACACGTCTCTACCCTCTCACAAAAGAAAGATCAAAGCCAGCAGTTCCATTTGGTGGAAAATACAGAATTGTTGACATTCCAATTTCCAACTGTATCAACTCTGGTTACAAGAAAATTTATCTTTTGACACAGTTCAACTCAGCATCCCTGCACCTTCACATTTCAAATTCATACAATTTCGACCGTTTCTCAGGCGGATTTGTTGAAATTCTTGCTGCAGAACAGACACTTGAACATTCAGGATGGTATGAAGGAACTGCTGATGCCGTAAGAAAGAATTTCGGTCACTTCAGAGTACAGCGCCCAACACACTACATCATTCTTTCAGGAGACCAGCTTTACCGCATGGATCTTAAGGAATTCATGAACCAGCACATTGCAAGCGGAGCAAACATCACTATTGCAGCAAAGGCTGTTAACCGCCGCGATGCCACTGGATTCGGAATCATGAAGGTTGATGACAAGAACAAGATCACTGCATTCATGGAAAAGCCGGCAGCAGACCTTAACATTGATGACTGGAAAATTCCTGAACAGTCACGCGGAAACCTTCCTGCAGAACTTGAATACCTTGCTTCTATGGGTATCTATATTTTCGATGCAGATACAATGGAAGAAATGCTCAACAATGACCAGAAAGACTTCGGTAAGGAAATCATTCCAATGGCCATCAAGACAAAGAAGGTTAACAGCTATATCTTCAACGGATATTGGGAAGACATTGGAACAATCCGCTCATTCTACGAAGCAACTCTGGACCTCACAAATCCAGTTCCAAACTTCAACTTCTATGATGAAGAAAAACCAGTATACACATACACACCTAACCTTCCACCAAGCAAGATCAACAATGCTGACATGGCAACATCACTTGCAAGTGAAGGATGTATAATTGGCGATTCAAGGCTCCAGCACTCAGTTATTGGAGTTCGTTCAATTATCAACGAAGGATGTGATCTTAACGGCGTTATCATGATGGGTTCTGACTACTACGAAACAGAATCGGAAAAGGCCGCAAACAGAAAGCAGGGTGTTCCAAATATTGGTATTGGAAAAGGATGCAAGATCAACAAGACAATCATTGACAAGAACGCAAAGATTGGTAACAACTGCAGCATCAATGCAACTGGAAAAAGATATGAGGACGGAGATCACGGCTCATTCTACAGTGCAGAAGGCATTATTGTTATTCGTAAGGGAGCAATCATTCCAGACGGAACAGTGATCTAAAAATCCTTGAGTTTCCTTTAGCGCTCAGCAGATGTTTTTTCTAGCTAAATCATCTTCCGCCCGTAGTGAGAATTTCTCTTAAAAAATCAAATCAGGGGATTATCTGGCAACAGTTTTGATTGCTTTCCCCATAATCAAACGCGATGGTTCAATGTAGAGATGCCTGTAATGGCTTAGACTCTTCCTTGAAATCGCGTTTTTTTTATGTCATACCGATTTTTCCAAATTTCATGCAAATTTTGCCAGTAAATGTAACCTGTAAATAAAAGAAACTATTTTATATATATATAATAGTTACTTTAAATATAACTAAGTTACAATTAAGGCATATAAGAGGTACAGACATGAAAAACAACAGACTGCTCAAAGCAATAATGATACTATTCGTAACATTTATCATGGTACTTGAATTGACATCATGCGTCGCATTTGTAGATGATGACAGGGGTGAAATAACAAGAGCCAGAATATCAAACAGCCACTTCAATGAAATAGTAGTTGACTATACAGGAAAGCTAAGTGACTATGATGTTGAGGTTGAAGTATACAACTCCCGCGGAAAAGAAAAATCAGGCTATTTCATAACAGACCTGACAATTTACCCTGACTATTGCTGCGGATCAAATTCAAAGTACGTGATCACAATGAACAGAAATCTGTATCACGGAGACTGGGCAATTATCCGATTTTCAAGACATGGCACAACATTGTCTGCAGTAGCATATTCCGACTAGGCTGATCCACACATGCATCATATCCTGCCAAGAATGAGTTTATAGGCTTCAATAATCTGCTCTGTTTTTTTTGTTGCGACCTTTTCAAGAACAGGATTGGATGCATAACGGTCAGGATGAAAATACATCAGCTTTTTTTTATATGCCCTGGTTATCTCATCTCTGGAAGCTCCCTCGCTGATATCAAGAAGTCTCATTGCCCTTTGGATTTCCGGATCTACACTCTTTATCACAGTAGCAGAAGAATGATTTTTTTTCTGAGCCGACTTTCTGAAGGCACTCCTTCGTTTTCTGGCATTTTGTTCTGCACGCTTCAAGTCATCATCAAGTTTTTTTCTTTCATCGGCAATATCTGAATCACTATTCTCAGCGGCCTGAGTTTTTTCCACCTTTACAAACTTTACTTTACCTTCAGCAAGAGTTTGACTCAGAAGATCACCAAGCTTGTCATACATGGTCTCCATCATCGTCTCCCCATTCTGAAAGCTTTCGCTGAAGCGTTTTGCGGCCTATGCCAAGAATATCAGCAGTCTTAGACTTGTTATTGCTGTTAGCCATTAAATTTCTTTCAATAATAATTTTTTCAGCTTCTTCCAGCGTAATGCCAAAGGGAATTGAAATGACATTATCTGAGGAGGATTTTACAACATTGGACGGCAAATCCTCAAGCTGAATTTCTTCTGTGGTACACATGACAACAGCACTTTCGATGCAATTTCTCAATTCTCGGATATTACCTGGCCAGTCATAAGACTGAATTGCTTTTTTTGCCTGACTTGAGATTCCCTTTATGCTGCGGTTATTTTCCTTGTTGAATTCATCCAGAAAGGCATTGACCAGCAAAGGTATGTCTTCTTTTCTTTCTCTCAGTGGCGGAACCTCAATATGAACAACATTAAGCCTGAAGTACAAATCGTCGCGGAAATTTCCCTTCTTTATTTCTTCTTCAAGATTCTTATTTGTTGCAGCAATGACCCTTACATCAACTTCGATGGTCTGCTCTCCACCAACCCTTTCAAATTTTCTTTCCTGAAGAACACGAAGAATTTTTATCTGGACACTCTGGTTTATTTCTCCAATTTCATCAAGAAAAATGGAACTTCCGTGAGCAAGTTCAAACCTTCCTTTCTGAAGCTTGTCAGCACCCGTAAAGGCACCCTTTTCATGGCCAAACAATTCGCTTTCAAGAAGAGTTTCGCTCAATGCAGCACAATGAACATTGACCATAGCCTTATCATGTCTTGAAGAAAGTTCATGTATGGCTCTGGCAACAACTTCCTTTCCAACACCACTTTCACCAGTAATAAGGACATTAGCCCTGGATCCTGCAGCTTTTTGAACCACGCTCATGATTTTCTGCATGGCCAGAGAATTTCCAATCATTGAGGAAAGAGATTGTTTTGACTCAAGCTGCCTCTTCATGTCCTGATGCTCAAGACACATCTGCCTGCTTTCAAGAGCTCGCTTTACAATCATGTCAAGCTGATCAAGTTCAAGAGGCTTTGTAAGAAAATCATAGGCACCATGACGCATTGCATCAACAGCAGAGTCTATGCTACCATGACCTGTAAGCACAATTACCGGAATTCCGGGAGTTTCAGTAGCAACATGACGAAGAACCTCCTCACCGCTTACTCCAGGCATTCTCAAGTCTGTAATAACAAGATCAATATCACCTTTTGAAATAAGATCAAGACCTTCCTTGCCTGAAGCTGCAGTTTTTACATTGTACTCCTGCATCTCAAAGTTAGCCTGAAGACCCTCACGAATATTTTTCTCGTCATCAATAATCAAAAGAGTAAATTTCAATTGGCTTTCTCCTCCAGAAGCTTGGTTTCTTTCTGTGGAACAGGAATAGAAATGGTAAAGATTGTTCCCTTGTTCAACTCAGACTGAACATTTATATCACCTTTGAATTCCTTGATTATCTTGTAAACCGTTGTCAAACCAAGTCCGGTACCATCAGCCTTTGTCGTATAGTATGGCTCAAAAATTTTGGAGCATTGGTCATTTGTCATGCCACATCCATTATCAGCAACAGTTATTACAAAATGATTGTCTTTTTCAAATGTCTTTAAAACAAGAACACCATTCCGGCCATCTTCACATGAAAGTATAGCAGCCTTAGCGTTCTGCAATAGATTAATAAGAACATCCCTGAGAAGTTTTGGATCAATCAGGAGCTTCTGATTTTTCTTTTCTAGGTCAAGCTTAAATGAAATATTGCTTTGGGAAAAATCATATTCCAGGAAATCCGTTGTCTTTTCTATGATATCATCGGGATCATCCAGAATGAAGTTTGCCTGAATTGGCCTGACAGCAAAAAGGAAATCCATGACGGTACTGTTCAATTCTGAAATCTCCTCGTTAACAACATCAAGATACTTTTCAAGAAATTTTTCATCTGGAAGCATTCCATCAGTCTCACGCTTTTTCTTTATTGCTTTCTGAATAAGCTGAATGTGAATGCTGATTGCACCAAGGGGATTCTTTATTTCATGGGCAACAGAGGCCGCAAGTTTTGTTAGGGAAGAAAGATTTTCCATTCGATGTGAAAGAATTTCCTGCTGACGTTTTGAAGTAACATCTTCAATAGTTATGATGCTTCCATCAATATTTGATTTGCGCACAAAAGGAACGACAGAAACAACAAGAAATAAAGTCTTGTCTCCATGAACAACAGAAAATTCCCTGGAATCATGAGTATATTTCTTTTGAGCAAGGACCTTAAGAAAAGAGCACATTTCTTCATTTTTGATTAAATTCCATATGCACAGATCTTTTGCTCCACCCTGGTCTATATCAACAAAAAACCTGGCTGCAGTATTAATTTTCATCAGATGCCAGTTTGAATCGACAATAATCAAACCACAGGAAAGGCTTTCGAGAACACAATCAAATGAATCATTCTGTTCAATGATATTGTTGAAAACCCATTCAACCTGCTCCTCACTGAGCTTTTCAAGTTTGGCCAAAGCCTTACCAACAAAATCATTCATTGCAAAGACACCTTAAACTACCTTTATTCATAAAGCTAACCTGCATGAGACTGCGGGTTAGTTCCTCAAGCACACTTGTGGGATTTTGAAAATACAGAGTTGCATTTGAATAGGCTCTTCTCAACTCTTCAACAATCATGGCAGAGCTTTCACATCCTTGTGCCGAAAACAGCAATGGCTTCTGACATTCAATAATTCCCTCAAAGAAAATTTTTAGCAAAACTCTCGGTTCAAATTTCTGGCATGAAGAAACTATGGACGGAATATCAGGAACCTTACCACCAGCAATTGTTTCAACAAATACCCTGGAATAGGACTTTATTATCTCAGGATCAACAGGCAAATACCTGTTCATAAAATCATTAATGGATTCAGGCATTTGAGTCATACCAAGTCCACCGTCATAATGGAATATTCTTGAAATTACATTTTGTTGCTGCTCAACAGTCCGCTCAAAAAAATTATAGGTACGGACACGTGAAAGAATAGTCGGGAGCATTGAACTTCTTCGGGTTGTGGTCAGAATAAACACAACATCTTCAGGAGGTTCTTCAAGAATCTTAAGGAGTGCATTTCTTGCGCTTTCAGACATTAAGTCAGCATTTTCGATTATGAGGATTTTCTTTTTTTCTTGCGAAGAAAGATGAGCCCATGATGAAAAATTTCTTATTTGTGATACAGGGATAGAATCATACAAAAAAGTGAACTCCAGTTTTTCGCAATTCTTTTCAATATCATCTAGAATTTTCTTCAGTTCCTCATGATCAGGCAATGTTCTGCCAACCTGGATTAGTTCAAGACCATCATTAATGGATTCAAGTACAGGTGCAAACTTAAAAAGCTTGTCTTCACCTTCCCACAACACAGGACTAAACCTAACGGTAAGTTTTCTAACAGAACGAAGATACAAGTATCTGGCAGCTTCCAGATGACGGGAATTCTTTATGTTTTGTTTAAGCAATGTATCCTTGGCTGCTGCAATTTCAAGATTTCTGTTACCACTGCCTACAACCAGAACATTATGGGAAACCATTGCCTTGTGCCGCAAACAGCTTGAGCAGGTACAGTTCCATTCACCGCCATTATGACATGAAAGAATTCTTGCAGTCTCCAGGGCACATGAAAATTTGCCGGACCCCTTTGGACCTGAAAACAATATGGAATTGGGAAGTTTGGATTTAATTATATCTTGAGAAAGCAAAGTCGTTGCAGATTGATTCAAAATATTATCAAACATAAATCCTCCCATGAATAAAAAAAATCGGAATTATCCCCTTATGTACTCTTAAACTTTAACAATAAAAAGGGAAGTAAAAAACAACAGCAATAATTACTCCCCTTTTATTTTTGTTAATTATACAAAAAGTTTTCTATTTTTTCCCTCATTTTCGGAGGAAATTTATCTTCATTACCTGCATAGACAGTTGGAAGTTGATTTCCCTCTTCAATGATCCAAACTGGCTTATATTTAATTTTTATAGCCAGTTTAGTTTCTATCTTAAATTCGTTCTTTTTCATAAGAACTCCTCTAAAATAGCTCTTGTTAAGTAGTTGACAAATTTTAAGTTTATCACTAACATAAAACAAGAGCGACACATAAATGTCTCTTTTGTAAAATTTAACGGATGCTGTTGTCTCTAAATAAATAGAATCTGTTAGAAACCGACTATAAAACCTCCTTTAGCAGAAGGAGGTTTCCTTTTTATATGCTATACACTTTGTAATTTTTATGCAATAGCTTGTTTTAATAAACTATCAAAAGCAATATCCCCATGATTATTTTGTCTAAAACAAAATTCATTCACGTAACTTTGCATATATTTCACAGAAACATGATGATAAATTCCTAAAATACCACGTTTTAAAATTGCCCAAAAAGATTCTATGCCATTTGTATTTATTCCAGGAGCTGCACTGAATTGTCCTGCTGAGTGATTTACAACAATATGAACAAGTTTTCTTGGATTGCGTGTTTCATCATCAAGAAATCCATAGCCGTAATAATCGTCTGTAAATACAGTAGTTTTATCTTTGCAAACAATATCAAGAACATTAAAAAGTTGCTTTCCTGTTAGTTTTTGACCTTTCTCGTTTGGTAAAGCAATTTTTGCATATACTCGATTTGAAGAGCGTTCTTTTACACCAATAACAGGTGTTTTCTTTGTGCCTTTTCCACGCTTTGCAATTCCGTGAATCTGATTATTTTGTTTTCGAGGTTTTCCGCCTATGTATGCTTCGTCAATTTCTACCATTGCTTCAAATGCTTTTGTCATATCTGTATTTCCCATTGCAGAGCGTATCTGTTTGAGCATTCTCCACGCTGTTTTATAAGTTACGCCTATTTCTCTTTGAAGTTGTAATCCAGAAATCCCTTTTTTTGAATTCAAAAACAAGTGAATTGCATAGAACCATTTACGCAAATCTGTAGATGATTTTTCAAAAATTGTTCCCTTAAAGATAGAAAAAGTATTATTACAATTATGACAATTACAAAGTTTCAATTTATCGTTTCTATGCTGAACACGAACTTTAGAACCACAGTGAGGGCATATAAGAACATCGTTATATCTGATTTTGAGAAAGTATTTTATAACGGCTTTTTCAGTCGGAAACTTTATCATAAAATCAAAAAATGTCATATATGCCTCCTGCTTTTTAGGTTTTCAAAACAGAATCAATAATCAGTCTGCTTACTGTTTTATTCTGTTCTTTTGCTTTTTGTTTTATTGCCATTTCTTCTGATTCCAGGCAGGAAATGACAATCCGCCCGCTTTTATATCCTGTATTGTTTGTTGTACTTCCTTTTTTTCTACCTGCTCCGGCTCTTGCTCCGCCGTGCTGTGTTATCTTTTCCATAAAATCACCTACATTATGAACCTTAAAGCAATATCTAAAACTTGAAGTATTAAAATTGCTATCAATATTTTTTCCATCCTATTCATTATTGACACTCCTATATAATTTGATTATTTTTAAACCGTTCATAGATATTGGCGGTATCTATGAACGGTGGAAACTAAGCAGCCAGCTTAGAAAGCAGGTCAAGAATGAACCTTAAAAGTTCTAGTAGAAAAGCCAGCAAGGCGATTATTTCTACTCTTGACCACGCTTTTTTCTTTTTGCGTTTCACATTTCATTACCTCCTGATGTTTATAATATAATACATCTTGATTATTATGTCAATATAATTCAAGTAAAAAAGTAACAAAATATGAAAATTTTTTTTAATTTTATGTTATATTAAGAGTGTGTGAGGGGATAATTCCGAAAAAAATTATGTTCCAGGTAACGAAAATTATCTTGAGCCACCAACGGCAGTAGACTTAATTTCGGCAAAGGATCCGCTAAATGCATTGACCGAAGTAGAAACTATTGGTCCAAGAAGTTTCAGGAAATAGCTTCCAGAAAGAACATTATCAACAGAAAACCAGGGTTGACTGATCATAATAATCAAAACTATGCAGACAATTGCCATACCTTCTGCAACACCAAGCAAAAATCCAAGGAACCGGTCAAGGGAAGTAAATATTTCCCCGTCAAAAATCTGACGAATCAAGATCTGAAGTATTTTCATCACAATAAATACAATTACAAAAATCAGAATGAAGGCAAGAATTACAGAAAGCCAATGGATGGAAATATTCTGCTCAATGGGACCAACAAGTTTATCATAAAACAGAATTGCTACCCATGCTGAAACAAAAGGTGCGGCTTTTCCAAATACTTCATTCAAAAATCCGTTAACTGCACCTATAATTGCAAAGACAAGAACAATCAGCAGGAATATGAGGTCAATAACTGGAACTGTCATTGCATTTCCTCCAAAACAATACCGGCTATTCTAGAAACAGGTTTTTCTTTTCCACATATAATCTTAAGGGATTCAGAGAACTGTTCACGCTTAGTCTTATCTTTCAGAGATTCAAGACATTCTATAAGTTTATCCGAAGTTGCATCTTCACCGACAAGCATGAATGCGGCATTTTTTTCTTTGAAATACTTTGCATTGTCAACCTGATCACCACGACTGCCATTTGAACACAAAGGAACAAGGATCATAGGCTTTGAAGTCACGGCACATTCCCATAATGAGTTTGCCCCACTTCTGGACAAGACAATATCAGCAGCCTGAATTACCGAAGGCATCTGAGAATAGATGAAAGCATAGGGTTTATAGAATTCGTCACCACTTTCCATAATCTTCGGATTTTCATCAGCAAATTTTTTCCCAGTCTGATGAATGACAATAAAATTTTTCTTCAAGTAATCAAGGTTTTCAACTACCAGATTGTTAATCTGGAGAGCACCAAGGCTTCCACCCAAAACAAGAAGAATCGGCCTGGAATTTGTTTCAGGAATTCCAAGAAATTCACGACCGGCACTTGAATTATCTTCATAGAAAACAGGCCTTACTGGATTTCCAGTCACACAGATTTTGCTTCTGAGAGATTCCTTGAAATATCCGGATGTTTCTTCATAGGAAACAAGTATTTTCTTTGCACCACCGGAATTCAATCTGGTTGCAAGACCTGGAGTAAAATCACATTCATGGGTAAAGTAAGGAATCTTGAGAAGTTTGCAGGCACGGCAAGGAGTAACACTCACAAAGCCTCCCTTGGAAAAAAGACAGTTTGGCTTGAGTTTTTTCAACAGAAAATATGATGATACAAAGCCAAAGAAAATTTTGAACAGATCAGTAAAATTCCTGAATGAAAAATATCTTCTAAGTTTTCCGCATGCAATACCATGAAAGGCTGTAATGCTTCCACCACATGAAACAAGATTTTTCTCAACAATGGAACGATCCATTCCAGAAGAAGACCCAATCCAATGGATTTCAATTTCTACATTATGGCTTTTGGCAAGTGACTGCAATTCATCAGCAACTGCTATGCCAGGATAAATGTGTCCTCCGGTTCCACCGCCAGCAAAGACTACACAAAACTTTTTTTTATTTTCAAGCATAATCCCACCCAAACAAAACACAGGATTACAGGAATAATTCCAGCCAGGAACAGAAAACTGCAACCCCGTTAAAAACAAAACACTATTCAGTTTTTTCAGGTACTCTGGCCATTATTTCAACCAGATCCTCTTTCTTGAAAAGCTTGGCATATCCGCGGGCACTCATACCCATTGAATCTTTCACATCAGGATCAGCTCCAGATGATACCAGCAAATCAACAATCTTTTTGTCACCATTTCCAACAGCAAGAACAAGAATTGACTGACCGTCAAGACTCATTACATGAAGATCAGCCTTGTTATCAATAAGCACCTTGGTCATTTCATAATTTTTTCGCCAGACACAATCCATAACAGGAGTATAGCCTCTGTCGCGGGAAATTATGTTAATGTCAGCACCAAGGGATATAAGTTTCTTCATCTGGTCTTTACAATCATTTCTTGATGCAACACAAAGCAAAGGAACCCCGTCCGAAGTAAAGGAATTGACATCAAGACCTGCCTTGAGAAGCTTTTCACAGATATCAAATTTTTCCTTTTGAATACAATACTCATAGCTGTCAGCTGCAAAAGGAATTCCCATGTCGAAAAGTTCTCTGAAAGTCTCTGCTTTATCAAAGTCATTACTTATGAAATTGAAGTTTTCCCTCAGATAAGAAGAAATCTCTTCAACAGACTCAAGCACTTTTACGCTAGAATCTGCACCATTAAAGATAGCAGCATCACATTTTGTCATGTAAACAGGAGCTTTTTTTCCTGCAAAATATCCTAAAAGAAGCATGGAAAAACCATTCGAAACAACAGGGTTACATCCAAAGACACAATGAGTAAACTTTCCCATTTCATTTGAATCAAGATCCAGTTTTTCGGAAGCATCATTCATTTTCAAAACAAAAAAATCAACCTCATTTTCCTCAAGAACCTTGACTATTGATTTTGTTTCTTCCCCCTGATTTTCAGGGCTTACTACTAACCATTTCATTCCATATATTCTAATTCAATTGTAACTATTTTACAAGTTTTGTATTTTTGACAGAAACAAAAAAATCCCCTGAAATCCACATGAAGATTCCAGGGGATTCTTGATCATACCTGATCAATTAGCAGGCGATCATACCGAAAACCATGCTGAACAAAGCAATTGTTTCACAAAGACCAACAACCATGATGTCCTGAGAGAAACCCTTTCCTGTTTCAGCAAGAGAATCTGCACCGGCAGCACCAGCCTTACCCTGAGCAATAGCAGACATACACATAGAAAGTCCACATGCAACACCAAGACCAAGGAAGAATGCTGGGTTTGAAGCAACATTAGCTGAGTTCTTCATTGAGTTCATCAAAAGGAATCCGTAGATTGTCTGTGTCAATGGAGCACCAGCAAATACAACGAGAAGGAATGGAGCTGGCTTATTGTTAAGATAACAACGCTTCCATGCACCAATTGCACCCTGTCCTGCAATACCGATACCAATTGCACTACCCATAGCAGCAATACCCATTACAACACCTGCACCGATCATACCCCAATTCATAGTTAACTCCTTATTCGCACATTTAAGCGATTGTTTAATATTAAATATCTAAGCAGAATACTCTGCCAAAAAACTTTTTTAGTCTTCCGAGAACGGTCTATACTTGATTCCGCTCCAAGACATTCCCAAATGCTGACTGAATTCAAGAGTATTCAAGCGAACACCATGAACAATAACTGAAAGCAAGTTGAGAATAATGTTAAGTCCATGTCCAAACACAAGGATTATGACACCGAAAATAACAAGAATAAGCTTTCCAAACATTGGACCTGCCATCATGTTGACAGTATTGCTGATTGCAGCACCTGCAAGAGCAACAGCCCACAAACGAATGTAAGATACAATATCTGAGAAAACATTTACGATTCCCAAAAGAACGGAAATAATGTTCTTCACACTCTCAAGAATAGAATCCTTGATACTTCCGCTGTAATTCGAGAACACGAAGTTAAGTCCAAATCCAATGAAAAGTACAGCCAATGCAAGATATGGAACAGGAATAGAACCTGCATACATAGTAGTTTCTGTAATTCCAAGAGGATACTTCACTCCATCAACAACCATGTTCATTACTACATAGAACATACCCCAAAGCTCAAGCAATGAACCAAGTTCACCCAATGCCTTGAGAGAGCTCTTGTATCTCATGATTCCCTTCAGGTGTGCAACACTAAGCTGGACGATTGCAATCATAAAGCAGAAAATCTTCTGATTTGTGTTTGCAACATCACTTCCAACCTTTGCAGGAGAAATAGGACCAAAGGAAATTTCCTTGAGTGAATCAGGAAGCATTTCCAAAGGCATGCCAAACCAAGTACAGGTTGCAGCACCCCATCCTATTGTACAAAGTCCAAGAAGAACAACAAGTGCTCCCAAAGATTTGTTCATACCCTTCTTGAAAAGAAGAGCAACTCCAGCAAGGGCAATCAATGAACCGTATCCGCCGTCTCCGAAAATCATTGCGAAGAACAGACAGAAGAACAACAGGAACCAGCTTGAAATGTCATACTCATTGTAACCAGGAGTAACATCAAGGAAGTCCGTAAGTGGATAAATAAGTCTTACAAGAGCATTGTTCTTGAGCTTGGTAGGAACAGGATCATCTTCATGAGGATCTGTTGCAACAAAAGCCCATTCATTTTCTGAGCAAGTTTTCTTGAATTTATCCATGGAATCAACAGGAACATAACCTGTAAGCCATGCAAGTTTTGTTTCCTCGCCACCTGCACCATCCGGAGCAAGCTCTGATTCCATTCCACTATAAATATTCTCAAACTCAATATCCGACAACAACTGCTTCTTGAAACCCTTCAAGGAATCTGTAAACTTCTTTGAGTCAAGAATCTGCTTTTCAATAGATTCAATCTCAGCCCTGCAATTCCTGATATTTTCTTCATGAGCCTTTGTGGAAATCTCAGGAAGAGGAACAGCATATGCTTCCGGAGGAAGATCAGAAGGTCTGTCCTCAAGCTGTTCTTCAGAAACTACAAGGAATCTATTGATTTTGTTAACAGTATTTACAAGAACCGTCTTAACATTTTCACCAATAAGTGAATACTTTTCTTCCGGAATTTCATACAAGTAGAAAAACAAACCTTTTTCTGCAAGCATTGAAAGCTCTTCCGGATCAACCTGTCCCCATAATGAAAGACGAGAAAGTTCCTGTGTGCTTGAAGAGATGGAATCAAACAAAGACTTCTTTTTCTCACTGAGAGAAACAAGTTCCTTTGCCTTAGCAGAAGCATCCTCTCTTGAAAGCTTAACCTGTTCAGGCATTTCATTTTTCTTGAGTTTGAATTCCTCAAGGATTCCCAATGCCTTATCAACTTCCTGGGAAGACTCTCTTAACGCAGTCAAATCAGCACTATTACCCTCAATAGTCTCAAGGTGAACGACACCTGCTTTCTTGAGCTGTTTCAGTGACTCCTTCTTTTCTGCATCAAGAATAACAAGGGAGACTTTCTTCATTTGTACAATTGCCATTATTCAGCCTCCCTAGCATTATCTGCCACAGCCTGAAGTTTTTTCTTTGAAATCTTTGAACGAACAACCGCTGCAACCTGCTCATCACCAAGAAAAATACCAATTTTCTTGATATTTGTCTTTGTTTCAGGAATCTTAACCTTTTCAAAAAGATTAACGCGTTGTGTTGTTGTCCTGAGTTCCTGAGAAAGCAAGCGTACCTGCTCATCAAGTACTTCTGCCTGCAAATCAAGCTCCAGGGCCTTTTCCATACGGTCTGCAGCCATATCAATCCACAAAGGCGTTGAATACAGATCATAGTCACCACGACCAAAATCAGCACCTTCGTAAATCGGAATTTTCACACCCGCAATATTACCCCAGCCTTTCTTAATGTTCTGAACCGTAACCATATCAGGCTTGAAGGCATCTTTTTCACCAAAGACGGAAATCCATTTCTCAAAGTCTTCTTCCAATGCTTTCTTTTCTGCACGGACAGCCTTTGCCTTTTCGTCAATGGTGCGGATTTCTGACTGCAGCTGCTGTTTTTTGAGAGTAAGAGTAGGAAGATAGCGCTGATACATCTTTAGCGCATCTTTCTGAGTCTTCTGCTCGTTTTTAGTCAGCTTTATTTTTGCCATACAATATCCTTATGCGAGTAAAAATTACTTTTTAGGCCAGAATTCATCAATTAATTCTGTCTTAAGACCAGTTTCATTCTTGTCAAAACATTCAGCAAGGATTTTCCAGCCATTGTCCAATGCTTCCTCAAGAGGAATATTAACTGTAAGATCCATCATTGTTGCTTCAAATTTAACGCCGTACTTGAGAAGCTTTTCATCCCAGGCACTCATGTTAAATCCCATGGACTTCTTTTCAAGAGTATCCTTGTATGAAGCATATAGACGAATCATGGCATCCATCAAAGAACGGTGGTCCTTGCGAGTCTTGTTGTTAACCTGCTGCTTAAGTCGTGACAATGAACCGAATGGCTCAATGCGTCCACCCTTAAGGTAGTACTGACCTTCTGTAATATAACCAGTGTTATCTGGAACCGGATGAGTAACGTCATCACCAGGCATTGTTGTAACTGCAAGAACAGTAATAGAACCTGAGTCATTGAAGTCAACAGCCTTTTCGTAGCGTGATGCAAGCTGAGAATAAAGGTCTCCAGGATAACCGCGGTTTGAAGGAACCTGTTCCTGTGTAATGGCGATTTCCTTCATTGAGTCTGCAAAATTTGTCATGTCTGTAAGAAGAACAAGAACGTCCTTTCCCTTGAGGGCAAACTTTTCTGCAACTGCAAGTGAAAGATCAGGAATCTTCATACATTCTACAGTTGGGTCGGCAGCTGTATGAACGAACATGACTGTCTTTGAGAGGGCACCACCTTCTTCCAGAGTCTTCTTGAAGAAAAGGTAGTCATCGTACTTGAGACCCATTCCACCAAGAACGATTACATCAGCCTCTGCCTGCATGGCGATACGGGCAAGGAGCTGGTTATATGGTTCACCGGAAATTGAGAAGATTGGAATCTTCTGAGAAACAACCAATGTGTTGAAAACATCGATCATCGGAATGTTTGTACGCATCATGCGGTTAGGATTGATACGCTTTGATGGGTTAACAGATGGACCACCAATTGAAATAAGATTTTCAGAAAGAGCTGGACCATGATCACGAGGTTCTGCTGAACCATTGAAAATACGGCCAAGAAGATCATCACTAAATGAAATCTTCATGTCATGACCAAGGAAGCGAATCTGATCATTTGTTGCAACACCACGACCACCGGCAAAAACCTGAAGTGAAACAGTTTCACCGTCAATCTTGTTTACTTCAGCAAGAGACTTACCGAAGCGAGTTGTGATCTCTGCAAGTTCGTTGAGCTTTACGCCCTTTGCCTTTACTGTAATAACGCTACCGTTAATACTGTCAATTTTGCTGTATACTTTGTTCATTACTCACCGTCCTTGAGAAGAGCCTTAACATCCTCATTTACCTGAGCATTCTTTTCTTTGAGAGTAGCATCAATTGTCTTTTCAGACTTGTCAAAATCAGATGACTTGAATGCCTTGTAGTTCATATCACGGAAATTCTGAGTAAGCTTGTTAAAGAATGTACGAGCATCATCTTTTTCTTCAAAGTCAAATGTTGATCCAAGAATACCAACAATCTTTGCAAACACATACTGCTGGCGTTCAATAGAAGTTGCACCTTCGATTTCATCAAATGAATCCTGCTGCATGTAGATTGCATCAAGGAATTCACTCTTAAGATAGAGAACGAAATCTGCAAGACTTGTACCTTCTTCACCAACAACCTTCATCATTTGATTAACTTCAGCACCGCGCTTGTAAACACCACGAGCAAAATCAACCCAAGACTTATTGATAACAGGCTTGTACTTTGACCATGAATCAAGAGGGTCAATAGCAGGATAGCGGCGGGCATCTGAACGGGCACGAGAAAGACCATGGAATGCTCCAACAACCTTAAGAGTTGCCTGAGTAACTGGTTCCTCAAAGTTACCACCGGCAGGAGAAACTGTACCACCGATTGTAACAGAACCTGTATTTCCGTCACGAAGTTTTACAATACCTGCACGTTCATAGAATGAAGCAATTGTAGATTCAAGGTAAGCTGGGAATGCTTCTTCACCAGGAATTTCCTCAAGACGACCAGACATTTCGCGCATAGCCTGAGCCCAGCGGGATGTTGAGTCAGCAAGAAGAAGAACATTGAGACCCATCTGGCGATAATATTCAGCAAGTGTAACACCTGTGTAACATGAAGCTTCGCGGGAAGCAACAGGCATTGAAGATGTGTTACAGATGATGATTGTTCTTTCCATAAGAGAACGACCTGTACGTGGGTCCTTCAATTCTGGGAATTCTGTAAGAGTTTCTACAACTTCACCGGCTCGTTCACCACAAGCTGCAATAATTACGATGTCTACGTTTGCATTGCGGGATGTTGTGTGCTGGAGAACTGTCTTACCTGCACCGAATGGTCCAGGAATACAGTATGTACCACCGCGGGCTACAGGGAAGAATGTATCAATGAGGCGAACCTTAGTTTCCATTGGTTCATCAGGACTCAGGCGCTCTGCATAGCAGTTTACTGCACGCTTAACAGGCCACTTGAAGCTCATTGAAATGTTAACTGTCTTTCCCTTTTCGTCGGCAAGAGTTGCGATTGTATCGTGGATCTTGTAAGAACCTGCCTTTGCTATCTTTTTAATTGTATATGTTCCAAGGAATCCGAATGGAACAAGAATCTTGTGTGTGAATGGTCCCTCTGGAACAGTACCTACACTGTCACCAGCAAGAACCTTGTCACCTTCTTTTGCAGTTGGTGTAAAATCCCACTTCTTTTCTTCATTGAGAGCAGGAAGATAAACACCACGCTCAAGGAAGTAGCCTGATTTTTCAGCAAGCAATGGAAGAGGATTCTGCAATCCGTCGTAAACCTGACCAAGAAGACCAGGTCCAACTTCAACGGAAAGAAGATCACCGGTAAATTCAACCGTACAATCTGTGGAAATTCCGTTTGTCATTTCATAAATCTGCATCTGAGCTGTATTGCCACGGATACGAATAACCTCACCCTTGAGGCTCTGTCCGTCAACCTTAACGTAGCCTACTTCGTTAAGAGAAACCTTTCCGTCAAACTCAACAGAAACCATGTTTCCGTTTACAGCTACAACTTTGCCTTTTGTATCTGTCATTTGTTTTCTCCAAGAATTTCATCATAAATTTTGTGATAAGAAGCCAAACCTTCATCCCTGTTAAACTTCTTCATTCGCTCAGCAAGCATTAGTTTCAAACCATAGCTGAATACTGCATCTACCGAAAACATGTCCATTGGAGCCAATCTGCTCAAGACATCCATTCGGTATTGGTTCAAATACTGCTCAGCGCTTAAAGGACTGTCCATTCCAGTTGCAGTACGTGCGGCCTGGATTGCCTCTCCATCAGTAGTCGACGGAAGATCCTTTGAATCCTTTTTCATCTTGAGTGCCCTAAGCTGTGCCAAGGCAAGCCTAAGCTCTCTTTCTTTGCCGTACCATGCATCAAGGAACATAGACCCTGTGCTCTTGCATTCCAATGGAGGCTCAAGAGAAAGATTTGACGCAATTTCTGCCTTTTCAGGAGACATAAAACGAGTACACAAATCCTTGAAATAGCCTGTGGTGATAGGCAACTTCTGTGAGCTGTCATCACTAACTGAGAATGCTGGAAGCTGGGCTACTAAATAATAGAGATGTTCCACTATTTTGTTACCTTCTTTGCTGTTGTCTTCTTTGCAGCTGTTGTCTTCTTTGCTGCTGGTTTTGCTGCAGTCTTTTTTGCAGGAGCTTCCTTGGCAGATTTACTTTCTTCTGCAACTTCTGAAGTTTTTTCATCAGAAATCAGTGCAGCTGCATTCTTCATGAGTTCTGCAGTCTTTGGATTAAGATAAGCACTGAACAATGAAGCAACTTCATCTGCACTAAAGTCGTAGAAAGCCTCACCCTTCTTTGTACCGATTCTGAATCCAGCTGTCATAGAAGAATCACTTTTAACTTCAAGACCCTTTCCAAACTTAGTCTTGAGAGCTGACTTAACAGAAGCCTCAAGAGCCTTCAAGTCCTTTGCAGGAAGAAGTACAGAAACATCAGTTGCATCTGCTTTTGCTGCCCATGCCTTTACTGTATCTGGAATGAGTTTCTTGAGCATGGCTGCATCCATTGCTTTTTCTGTCTCTCCAGCAACCAAAGCAGAAATTTCTCTTGCAATTCCGTCACGGAAAGAAATTATCAAGTTGCGACCTGCCTGTGTAATGGCATCTTCACTTGCCTTTTCCATGCGTTCTGTCTCTGCCTTTGCAGACTTAACAATACTATCTGCCTTAGCTTCTGCATCGCTGATGATTGATGCAGCCTTCTTTTCAGCATCTGCAATAATCTTTGCAGCAGATGTTTCAGCACTGGCCACACCGTCTTTCTTGATCTTGGAGATCAATTCTTGTAACTGAACGTCCATCACAACCTCTCTTTATATTGTTATTCAAATTTTACAGAAAATACATTCCGCATAAATTACAAAATCAATACCGGGATTCCCATTCGAAAACAACATCAGAACCCGAACTTATAAACAGTAACCTCATGATATGGTTTCTCAGGTGTTACTATGCATGATGGGAAAGACTCCTGATTTGGCGTGTCAGGGAAACTCTCAGTCTCAAGACACACAGCACCATGCTTCTTGTGAGCATATCCATTCTTTCCAAGGGAACCTTCAATCCAGTTTGCCGTATAAACCTGACATCCAGGAAGTGTTGTTGAAACAGTCATGGATCTTCCGCTTTCAGGATCCCTCAGCACTGCAAATTTTCTCAGGCTGCCGTCAAATCCATCAACTGCATAGGCATGATCATATCCATATCCACAGTCACCAATATCTTTTCCAAGAAGCTTTGGCTTTCGGAAATCAAAAGCAGGATTCTCGGAAACTTCAAGCATTTTTCCTGTAGGAATAAGTTTCTCACTGACCTCAACAAATCTTGAGCAGTCAAGCTGAAGTTCCTGATCATAGATAAGGCCACCCTTATACCCCTTGAGGTTAAAATAAGCATGATTTGTCAGATTTACCGGAGTAGCCTTGTCAGTTTCTGCAAAATATTCACATGTAAGTTCATTGTCCTGAGTAAGTGAGTAAACAACACGAACATTAAGATTGCCAGGCATTCCCTGCTCACCATCAGGGCTCAGTCTGGAAAATTCAATTCCCATGCCATTCTTTGTCTTGATTTTTCTTGCATTCCACAGCTTTTTCTCATAGCGGTCAAAGCCACCATGAAGACAGTTTCCGCTGTCATTGTTGTCAAGCTTATACTCAACGCCGTTAAGTGTGAATGATGCATTTCCGATTCTGTTTGCAAATCTTCCAACAACAGTTCCAAAACTCAAATCATCACGGCAATATCCTTCAAGAGTTGAACAACCAAGAACACAATCAATCATTTTTCCATCAGAAGAAGGAATGAGGATGCTTGTAATGGTACAACCATAATTGGTTGCAGAAAAGCTCATTTTTCCGTTGGATATTGTATATAGACTAACTCTCGACCCATCATAAAGGGTTCCAAAAAAAACTTCAGTAAATTTAAAATTTCTCATAACCAACTAATTATAATTCTAAAAAAACTAAAATTCAAGAAAAATTAACGAAGTTTAAAAATCATCCGATAATAATGGCTAAAACTGAATTGCAAGCTCAATTTCCTGAACTGTTCTTCCTGTTTTAGTGGAAATCTCATCAGGAGTCATGCCCTGCTCAACCATTTTCTTTACCGCAGAATTAAAATCCTCTTCAACTCCAATTGGATTTTCTGAAAGATAGACACTTGGAGTCATAACAGGAATTCTGTGGAGCGAAGCTGTACTTTCATAATCCCCCGCTTCAGTTTTATTTGGCAAATTAAGCTCATTAACAGCCTTGTCTGTGAGAAACAAATCTCCCTGCCCTTTTGAATCAACGCCATACCTTCCGGCAAAAGTTGCATTATTCTTGTTCTTTCCACCCAAACTGCGTGACTTTCCTTCCCTGGAGCTCTTCTTCCCTGTTTCAGAAAGCTCAGCCATGTGTTCACGGAAACTGGCTGATTTCTGCATCAATGTCATTTCATTTCTAAGTAAAAGGATTTTTCGCTCTGCCTCTGCAGTAACAGCCCTGATTTCCTGAATTTTGTTGTCGAGATTCTGCTTGTTTATGTCAGCATTTGCATTTACCGAGCGAATGATATTGTCAACCTGATTTCTGGTTTTGCGGATGATATCATCTGTAGAGAAATATGTCTTAAATTTAGCAAGGAAAATAAGCCATAAAATAAGATTGAGAACAATCAGAAGAATGGCAGTAATGACAACAAAACTCACTTTCTACCCCATAATATCAATATGGCATCCTGAATCATTGAACTTCTCGACAATTTTTGAACCGGCTTCTTCCTCACCCTGATTCTTTTCCTTTCTCTGACCACCGGAAAAACCACCAGCGTCATAAGAGCCAGAACCAGAAACATCAGATTTTATTTTAGATGAATCAGCCTTGTCCTTAGCTGCCTTCTGAACAGCAGAATTTTTTTCATAATCCAAATTGGCAGCACGTTCCAGATTCTCTCTGTTTGCCTGATGCGCAGTCTGCACCTGAGATGCATTTATCTGGCCAATCTTGTCCATCTGAGAATAAATGGTAGACAGGTCAATTGGATGAATAGCCATCGGGTGCTCCTACGTCCTCCGTTACCTGGGTTGCATCGTATTTGCCTCTCTTTACGAAGCCATTGTCATAGAAGAAAGTAACAGACTTACAGTCAGTTGTAACAGTGTCCTTTTCATCGCGGACATAAACAATCGTTCCGCCATAAACTGTACCGCTGGCATTGACACATCCAACAGCCTTGAGTTCTCTAAGCCGTTCCTGAATCTCATTGATTTCATCTGCCATCTTTTCACTTGATTCAACAAGCTCAGAACGTTCATTTCTATACTTGGCAAGAGCCTCTTCCTTTTCCTTAGGCAAAGACCTTCGAACTTTCTTCTGGTTTTCAAGGGTAGAAATATTCATTTCAATTTCTTCAAGCTGCTTTGTAAGTGCACTCTGCATCTCCTGAAGTTCATCAAGACGCTGTTTCTTTTCCGGATCATATCCAACCTGAAGAATGGTTTCAATGCTTCCGCTTGTGGAACCAATATTCTTTGCAGTAATTTCCTCTGTGGCAAAAAGCTTTCCACCAATAATCTGGGCACGCTTACCCTTGAGGAGGATTTTCTTCATGGCAGTAACATTGCTGTTCATGATATTATCATTTACAACGACATGCTCACCAACCTTAACGGTAACATTCTGCAGGAATCGGGCCCACAAAGTCTTTGGGGTAGAAATATATCCCTCATCACGCCCCATGACACCCTGAGAAATAACAATGTCACCTTCTGCCTCAATGCGGCAATTACCAACAGAACCATAGATTTCAACATTGCCGGATGCCTTGATGTTGAAACCATCCTCAACGTTACCACGACAAATTACAGTTCCCATGTATGTAATGTTACCAGTCTTAATGTTAACTCCTGGTACTTCATATACTTCTTCTACGCAGATTTTTCCACCAACAAGCATGACATGTCCGCTTTTTTCTGCAACGACAGTCCTTCCATCCTTGTCGACCTTGGTGTTCTGTCCAAGAGGAATAGCAATATCCTTTCCGTTCTTTGCCTCAAGCAAGCGCCCCATAATAGTCTTACCAACCTTACCTCTCTGAGCCAGATGCTTAACGGCAAGAGGCTGTCCGGCAACGACATTCTGAATAAGGTTAAGTTCCTTGAAGTCAACCTGGCCATTCTCAGTTTCCTTGAGCTTAAGTTTTGTACTGTCAGTCTCAAACATGTATTCAATACATGCATCAGCTCCATGAACAGGCTGAATTGCTGCAGCAACTTCATACGGCATGTCATATACAGGATTATCAACAAATTCAATTATTTTATCTTCAAGAATACCTGCAACAACGCCCTGAGTTTTTATTGTATTAATGATTTTTTCTTCAGACAGCTCAGAGCCACCTTGGGATGGACGAGAAACAGTAATAGTTGCAGACATTTCATCCTTGGAAATATCTACAGCAAGAATTGCATCGCCGGCATTAACATGATTGTAGTCGCCGACTTCAACATACTGCCCATTGGTACCCTCAACAGCAAGCTTTGCAAGCAAATCCTCATCAAGAGAAAGATTATCCGGACGTCTGGCAGTATTAATAAGATCGTTGACATCAACAGGCTTTCCATCTCCAACAGGAAGAAGAACTTTGACAAAAATATGAGCTCCAAATCTGTGGATATAGAACAGGCCGTCTCTTGAAACCTGCTTTTCTTCTCCAACCTCGCCATTTTCTGCGGCAAGCTGCTCTTCCATGATTTTCTTTTTCTGCTGAAGAATTGATGAGCTTTCATAGGCACGAATTTTCCACGGCTTTTTCATGAGACCCATGATTCCACCACAACCGCGCTCAATTACCTCATATTCAAGATTCTTTATTTTAGTTTCAAGCTGAACGGCAGCATCTGCAAGACATTCATCAACAGTGTCTGCACAAACAACAACTGTATGGATTTCCTTATCAATGGAAAGCTGCTTCTCCATTTCAAGGCGAAGTTTTTCAAGAGTAACCATGGCATTGTCCTCTCTCAGAAAATACCCTTTCGGACACTTGTAAGCTTGGCACGAAGACGAAGGTTAGCCTTTGCGTGAAGCTGACTGATGCGGCTCTCACTAACATTCAAGACCTGACCAATTTCCCTGAAGGAAAGATCCTCGTGATAATAGAGAACGATAACCATCTTTTCGTTTTTCGGAAGTTCCTGAATTGCCTGAATAATAACCCGCCTGACTTCCTCGCGCTCAACAATCACATCAGGATTGAGAGAGTTAGGAGCCTCAATGCTGTCTCCAATGGAAAGATGCTCGCTGTCATCCCCAGAATACCAGACATCATTAAGAGAAAGCACGCTTGTGCCGCTAATCTTCATTATTGTTGACTGATACTCAGACTCTGTCATGCCCATTGCCTTTGCAATTTCAGAATCACTTGCAGTTCGACCCAGCTTAGCCTCAAGCTCAACAATAGTATCTTCAATTTCACGGGATTTCTGTCTTACGGATCTAGGAACCCAATCCAGCTCACGAAGCTCGTCAAAAATAGCTCCACGGATACGGGTTGTAGCATAAGTCTTGAATTTAACGCCCTTATCAACATCAAATTTATTTATTGCATCAAGAAGTCCAAACTGGCCAAAACCAACAAGATCATCAAACTCAACGCTTTCTGGCATTCCAGTGGAAACACGTCCTGCGACCCACTTTACCAAAGGCATATATTGACGAATGAGTTTATCCCTTATTTGTACGGATTTAGTTTTCTTGTATTCGTGCCAAAGCTCGATTTCTTCGTTTTCATCTAATTCTGAAACTGCCATTATCCCACACCCTGTAATTTATCCCTAATTACTCGTCTTTCTTTAATATTGTACGAATCGCACTAGCTATAATCTTTGTATCCTGCTTGACAACATCAGAACTGTCTACCAAAGGAGACGGAGCAGAAACACTCTGTCCCTCGCGGGCAAATTCCGAATTATCAATAACTTCTGGTTCACTAGCAGAGCCTGAATCATCTGAAATTCCACCAATATCCGGAAGAGAATCAATTTCTCTCATACTGGCCTCTCTCTCAGCCGCAGCCTGTGCCTTTCGTGATGTAGAAGCAGGTTCTGGAGTTGAATTAACCGGAGTAACATTCTCAATCTTCTGACCAAGCTGAACCGGTTTGAATTCACTCTTCTCTGCCACTGGAGCATCTGGAGCCGAAACAGAATTCTGAACCGGAGCCGCACCTGCAGTTACAGCAGGCTCAGAAGAAACTACCGGAGAATCCTCAATAACAGGAGGCTTTCCATATGGAACAGAACCAGAAGCATTTGCTGAAACGGCAAAAGAAGGAGCCTGATCATCTTCCGTAAGGTTCTCATCATCAATAGTAATGTCCACAAGGGAACCTGAATGTCCTGCAGATTTCTGAGCAGGCTTCTTTTCCTCAAGAGAATCAGAACCCTGAGCATCATCAAGGAACTGAGCATAGACAAACTCGATGGCAAAATCCAATGCTGCAAACACAAGGGCAAATATGCAGCCCCTCAACAGAGCAACACCAAATTTATGAGTTGATACGACGCAAATCAAAAAAGAAAGTACAAATCCCACGGCAGCAGATGTTGCAAGATTTTTGGGATTAAACATGTACTACCCCTCCTTTTAAAATATGCTCTTCCTATTAGATTAAGGCAAAAAACGTCTACCGTCAAGTAATTATTGAAACACCAATCCAAAAATATCCATAAAAAAAATGAACTTTCTTTATCAGAACAAAGACAAAGAAAGTTCATGCAAAACTCCATAAATTTTCCGGATGGAGGGACTATTTTTTCTTTCCACCAAGGAATTTCTTGAGGAAGTTGGAAACTCCGGCATCGGAAGGAACCTCAGTCTTTTCAATTCTGCCGACAATATGCTTGAGGCAAACAGCAGATTTGGATGTAGGACTTACGATCATGAAAGGTTTCTGCCTGATAACAGACGCCTGAACAGAAGGATCATCATATACAAAACCGATATATTCAACCTTATAATTCAGGAACTGACCTACAATATTAATGATGAGATCAGAAATTCTCTTTCCTTCATCAGCTGAATGAACCCTGTTTACCAGAAGCTTAAGATTTATCTGCCTGTGCAATAGTTCTGTCGTAATGATCTTGATTATACCATAAGCATCTGTAATGGCTGTAGGCTCTGGAGTAGTCACTACATAAACTTCATCAGCTGCTGCAAGAAACTGAAGAACGTTATTTGTGATACCTGCACCAGTATCGATGATAATAATATCTGCACTTGAGAGGGAGGAAAATTCAGTTGCAAAATAATCCAGCTCATCCTTTGAAAGGTTTGCAATCTTTGAAAATCCATTGGCACCAGCAATGAACTTGATTCCAAACTCAGTGTCAAGGATGATTTCCTTCATTGTCTTCTTTCTCTGGATTACATGCATCAAGTTAAATTGAGGCACAATATTGAGAAGAATATTTACATTAGCCATTCCAAGGTCACCGTCAATAAGAATTACTTTCTTGCCCATCTGTGCATACGCAATTGCCATGTTGACTGCAATGTTGGTTTTTCCTACACCACCCTTACCACTTGTAATTGCAATGATTCTTGTATTATGCGATGACTTTTTCTTTATATCTTCATTCATGAAGGCTCTTAACTCTTTTGCCTGTTCTTCCATAACTACCTTATCCGTTCTCCTTTTTATTCAGAAACCTCTAATTCTTTATCGGCACTTCCAAATTTTTTTTCAATAAAATGTGCATCAACATTAAAGCCCGTAAGCCTTTTCAGGAAAAATGCCTTGGATGCAGGTTGAATGGTTTTGAAAATTTCCTGTCCCGTTGCAACCCAGGAAACAGGCTTATTTCGTTCTGAAAGCACGCTGATAATTCTTCCGAATCGTTTTGTCTCGTCACACTTAGTAACAATGACACTCTTGAAATCGAAAGTTTCATAGTTACGGATAATATTATCAAGATCCGAAGCAGAAACTCCGGCAACAACAGTCAAATAGATATGCTCATTGAAATTTTTCACATCAAGTATCTGACGCATTCTCAAAATGTGGTCAAAGTCATTTGGACTGTATCCGCTTGAGTCAACAAAAATATAGTCAGAATTAGGGGCATAGCTTGCAAAGAGCTTTTCCAGATCCTCAGAGTTTTCGGCCTTGTCAACACGAACCTTGATGATTTCAGCCCATCTTGAAAGCTGTTCCTGGGCAGCAATACGCATTGTATCAGTAGTAATCATGCGGATTCTTGGTTCCCACTTGTACTTATCCTTGTTTCGTTTTGCATCAACTGCAATGGCAGAGGCAAGCTTGGCAACTGTCGTGGTTTTTCCGACACCAGTTGGTCCAATCAAAACAATTATTCTTGGTGATTTTGTAAGCAATGTGTTGGCAACGGGAATGCTTTCACCAATCCACTGAAGAACACATTCCTGAACGTAGTTGAAATCATCAAGCAGATCAAGAGTAATTTCTGACTTAATTCTGGAAGTAATTTTCTTTATGTAGTTTCTTGTAAACTCATTGTCCTCAAGAATTTCCTCAATCTTGGTAATATTCTTGTGATCAGGAGCAATGGACGTCTGTTCCTTGATAATCTCAAACTGAGTCTCAAGATTCTTCTTCATATCCTCAATCTGCTTTGACAATGCCCCGATCTGAAGATTGCTTGTGACAGTTGGATTTGAACTCTGAAGTATTTTGTCCCTGTTTTCCACGAAGGAATTCTCACTTCTTGGCCTGACAGGAGCCCTTGGATCAACTTTCTGATACGGAGAAGAAAACACTGGAGGAGCTGAATTTACTGAAAGCGAACTTGAAACGGGTGCTGAAGGAGAAGGCTGATACGCCTGGTTTGTTACCTGATATGTAGCCTCTATGAATTCCTTCTGGCCAAAGCCCCATATTCCCTTCTTGAACACTGTTCTGAAATTGATTATCTGAAAATTCTTGTTGTAACGTTGAAAAAGCTTGTCCATGCATTCTTCGCGGTTTTTTCCAGTTATTGTAAAGCAGTTGGAATTTAATGAATTAAAATCAGCCATTTATTTCTCCAAGAGATTCAACATTTACATTGCCATTCATTACTTCATTTATGGAAAGAACAACTATGCCAGGCATTTCCCTTTCTGTGGCAGACTTGACGGCACGACGTACTTCGGATGCACAGAGAATGATAGGCAGGAACCCCCTTTCCCTAACCTGTGCAATTGCCGAGCTGACGCTATTGAGGAATTTTCTTCCGTCAACAGGATCAAAGGCAACCATTGGTCCCTTACCCTGCATGTTCTGGGTATGAGCAAGAATATTCTGGGACAATTCCTGAGAAAGATATACGACATGAAGAGTCTTGTTTTCATCAACATACTGCTGACAGATCTGTGCACCCAAAGCTTCCCTGACCTTTTCTGTAAGAAGCCAGACATCATGGGTAAACTTGCCGTTATCACCAAGAGATTCAAGAATGGTAACCATATTCCTGATGCTGACCTGTTCTGACAAAAGATTCTTGAGAATAGTTTCAATCTCACCATAAGTGAATTTTGAATCCCCACCAAGAACTTCATCAACAACAACAGGATTCTTTTCCTTCACCTTTTCGATCATTGCACTTACGCTCTGTCGGGAAAGTATGCTTGCGGCATTTTTTCTGATAAGCTCAGTAAGATGAGTTGCAATGATTGTCGGAGGATCGATAACTGCATATCCGGCCTTCTCAGCCTCAAGGCGCTTTGAATCAGGAAGCCAGATTGCATCCATGTTGAATGCAGGATCCTTAGTTGCTTCTCCTGCTATCTCACGATCCTTTGGAACACCTCCGGTATTGAGACACATAAAATGCCCCTGCTTCAGACGGCTTCTTCCAACTTCGATTCCACGAATCTTAAAGGAATACTCATCACTTGAAAGTTCCATCTGGTCCATAATATGAATTGCAGGAATGACAATACCCAGATCAAGAGCAGCCTCACGACGAATTCTCTTGACGCGGGACATAAGCTCTGCACCCTTTTCTGCATCAACAAGAGGAATGAGGGCATATCCGATTTCAAGAGAAAGCTCATCAAGTTCTGCAATAGGTGAAACTTCTTCTGAGGTAGTTTTCTGGGCACCACCCTGAGCCTGCCCCTGAGCCTGAGCTTCCTTGAGTTCCTCTTCTTTTTTGAGGGAACGGGAAAGACGAACCCCGGCAACAATAAACAAAGCACCAACAAGCAAAAGAACAAAAGTAGATGCATTGTGGAATGCAATACCCATTCCAGCAAGGAACAAACCGACAATAATATAGATATGGCCACTTCGCGTAAACTGAGACTTAAGCTGCTCATCAAGCCTTGCGCCATCATTTCCACCGGTAATAAGAAGACCTGTAGAGAATGAAAGTACAAGAGCCGGAAGCTGTGATGTAAGTCCGTCACCAATGGTTAATTTTGCGTAACTTGAAAATGCCTCACCAATTCCCTTCAGATGTCCACCCATCATTCCGGTAACAACGCCACCAATCAGGTTAATGACAGTGATGAAGATTCCTGCCTTAACATTTCCACTGACAAACTTTGAGGCACCATCCATAAGGGAATAGAAGTCAATCTGACTGTCAAGATTTGCCTCAAGTTCATCATATTCTTCCTGGGTAATGGCACCCTGGTTCAACTTATTCTGAAGAGAAAATTTCTTTGTATTCATGGCATCGAGGGTAAATCGGGCAACAACCTCAGAAACACGCTCAGATCCTTTGGAAATAACAATAACCTGAACAACAATCAGTATAATGAAAACAACAAATCCAACAACTACACTGTTACCTGCAACAATATTTGCAAAACTCTGAACTATTTCACTTTGTCCTGGCATCATGGTTGACGACTTAACAGGATTCAGAAGTATATTTTTTGTGGATGCAATGTTTATGGCCAGCCCAAAAAGAGTTGAAAGAAGAGTCAAGCGGGGAAATGAGGTAAAATCAGCAGCACGCTTAACATAAATTACAGACAAAAGAATGATGAAAGAAAGTGCAAAATTCAAAACCATGCACAGGTCAATCAGGAATTTTGTCAGCGGAATAAACAAAAACAATACGACAACGACAATTCCTACTGCAAGAGAATTCTGAACTATAAACGACGTGATATTACCTGAAAGGTTACGCTTTTCTGGCATCGAGTCCCCACCCTAACTTAAAAGCTGTATTTGAAAATTATAGCATAAAACAAAAGGTTTTGAAAACACAAAAACACTCTGTTATTGTAAATATTTTCAGTTCTTGTTTTTTTCCTTTTCCATGTAGCTGATTTGAGCATAAACGGTGGAAACAACCCTGAAATAGGCAACGGGAATAAAGTCCCCGACTTCAGTATCATTGTACAAACCTCGGGCAAGAGACCTGTTTTCAATGATTGGAACATCAGCTTCACGGGCAATTCTTTTCATGTTCTGGGCCGTCATGTCCATTCCCTTTGCCGTAATCTGCGGAACATCAGCTTCATTTCTCTTCCACTGAAGCGAAACGGCAAAATGTGTAGGGTTTGTAATTAATACGTCAGCCTCACGAACAGCCTTTGGCATATTCTGAGTAAGCATTTCTCTCTGGGCATTGGCAAGACGGCTCTTTACTTCCGGATCACCTTCATAGGACTTGAATTCTTCCTTTACTTCCTGCTTGGTCATTTTCATCTGCTTCTTGAATTCCCTATACTGCATGATATAGTCAAAAACGCTGATTACAATCAGGATCAGGGAAGAAACAATGAGAAGCTTGGCAACCATTCTTCCTATCTGATAGCAGGACTGAAGCAGACTGGCAGACTTGAAAAATCCCAATGTGGTCTTTAAATCAGAGCGAATAAAAAACCATCCCAATAATCCAATGACACCAACCTTGAGCATGGACTTGAAGCTGTTAAAAACACCCATTACGGAAAAGAAATTCTTTCTGAAGTATTCAATAAAATTCGGCGCAATCTTTGACCATTTGAATTCAATTGACTTTGTAGTAAAAATCCAACCCTTGTTCTGAACAACATTCATGAGTATTCCGGCCACAAGACCAACAAATGCAATGGGAAGAAATAACTTAATCAGATACAGCCAGAAGGTCCTGGAAAAAATACTGGAATCAACATTCTGCCATGTAACCCTGTGAAAATAGAAAACCATCATTTTCATGATATTTTCAAGAATCCAGGGAGCCATAAAAACCAAAGCAAGAACCGTAAACAGAAAGACAACGGCGCCATTAAGTTCCTGGCTTTTCGGGACACGACCTTCTTCCTCGCGGGCTTTGCGAAGTTTTGACTCTGAGGCTTCTTCTGTCTTGTCTTCTTCTCCGGCAGCAAACCACTGCAAGTCAATCTGACTCATACTAGATGCCTCCAACCCTTATACTGGAAAAAGTTTTGAATAATATCCTGAAAGCTTCTTTGAAAGTTGAATTGAACATTTCCATATAATACGGAATAAGAATGATGATCAGGTAAAAAGATGTCAGCATAAGAATGGGGAAACCTTCAGAAAGCAGGTTCATCTGTGGAGCAGCCTTTGTAAGGATACCAACCGTAACGTTAATTAAAAACAGGGAGCCCATAATTGGCAGCGCAATCAAAAAAGCATCAGCAAACAGCAAAGAAATTCCCTTTGCCATGAATCGCCCGATAAATTCAGAATGATCAATGATTGAAAAAACATTGAGGGTCTGAAAGCTGGTTACCAGAGCCGAAGAAAACAGCCTGTTGAGCCAACCATTCTGCAGGAAAACCAGCATTGCCATGAAATTCAAAAACTGGCCCATAAGTGGATTTTCCACCTGACTCAAGGAATCATACACCTCACTGGCTGAAAACCCCATCTGGAAAGCAAAAAACTGACCGGCCGTACTGAATGAGGCAAAAATGATCTGAATGAAAAATCCAAGAATAACACCTATGAGACCTTCTCCCAGCAATAGAAGAACATACTCAAGGCTAAAACTTCCATCCATGCTGATAAATTTGCTGTAGGAAGCAAAAGTTCCGGCTGAAATTGTAACATGAGGAAAAAGCAGAAAAGACATGTAAAAAACAAGCGCCAGCTTTGCAATCCTAGGAACCGTCCTTGATGAAAAAAGAGGAGTAGTCATAATCATTGTAAAGCATCTGGCAGCAACCAATAAAAAAACCGGTGCAGAAGATACAATTTGCTCCAGCATTTTTCCCATAGTCTATTTTGCCATTGAAGGTATCATGTTCAAAATCGAAACAAAATACTGTGCAGTATCAGAAAACATCCAGCCACCAAGCAATCCTATTACAACGAGAATAGTGAGAAACTTAGGAAGAAATGTAAGTGTCTGTTCCTGAATTGAAGTAGTTGCCTGAAAAATAGCAACAACCAGACCAACTCCAACGGCAAACCCAAGAACTGGAAGAGTAAGCTTCAAAACCTGAATTATACCGTCACGCATAAGATTTGAAATCGTATTGATTGACATTACACCCCCCTATTCTATCCAAGCACACTGACAAACAGCTGCTGTGTAAGAAGTCCCCATCCGTCAACAAGGACAAACAACATGAGCTTGAATGGCATGGAAATTTGTACAGGCGGAAGCATCATCATACCCATGCTCATGAGTATGGAAGCAACAACCATATCTATTACAATAAATGGAATATACAGCAGAACACCTATCTTAAAGGCAACAGTAAGTTCATGAAGAATATATGCAGGAACAATAATGTATGTTGGAACATCTGCAAGAGTCTTAGGCTGAGTCTGAAGCTTTGCCATGGATGCAAAAACCTTGAGATACTTATCATTGGAACCCATCTGAACAATCATGAATTCACGGATTGGTTTCTGAGCTTCAGTATAGGCCTGGGTAAGATTAATTTCATTGTTTGAGAGAGGCTTGAATGCATTGTCATATACCTTTGAAAATGTTGGCCACATGCAGAAAAAAGTCATGAACAAGGCTATACCATTCAAAACCGCAGTCGGTGGAACCTGTTGCAAAGAAAGTGCACGCTTAATGAAGTCAAGGACAATGGAAAAACGAAGGAAACAGGTTACAAGAATGAAAATGCTTGGTGCAAGAGTAATGAGAGTAAGAAGAACAAGAAGCTGAACACTGAAAGCAACCTCATTTCCATTCTTTGGAGCAGAAGCACTGAATGTGACATAAGGAAAATCGACGCCAGTCATTCCCTCACTCATTTCAGTATTTCCCCTGGTTGAGCCATCAGGAAAATTAGAAGCCTGAGATGCAACAGGAAAAACACAAAGCATGGCAATCAGGGAAAAGAAAGCCAGACGGAGAAATCTTTTTTTCATTCAGAAGCCTCCCCGCCAATAGTCTTGTTTCCAAGGGAATCTATTATATTATCTGTGTCACCACTATATGCCGACTCACTATTTCCAGATTTTTCAAATTTTTTTGAAGGCATGAAAATCTCAAGGATTTCAGAGAAAGTCTTCGGATGCTTTGTGGAAGAATTCTTGTCTGCGTTAAGATTCATGGCATTGATAAGTTCCGCATCATCAATCTTATCAATCAAACTGACTGTATTATCTGAAACACCAAGCATGTAAGCCTTGTCAACAAGAGTAACAATCTGAACAGTCTTGCCTGGGCTCAAGGTAATGCTGGAAACCTTTCTCAGGAATGGATCGTCTTCCTTTCCTGGTTCAATTGATTTCTTCATTAACTTGAAAATAAAATAAATTGCAGCAACAACAATTGCCAGCATCAGAACCATTCTTACAAAAACAAAAAATGTATTTGGTGCTGGAGTTGAAACCTGCTCAGGCTGAGAATCAGAATCCAGAGAAAAAGGTATCTGAGTTTCATCGTAAACCTGAGAAACAATCTGACTGTCGGAAGGTTTTGCCTCAGATGGAGAAGAATCCTGTGACTGTGCAAAAACAGCTTGTGAAATGAAAAAGACTGCACAAAAAGCAATCAAGTTAAAAAATGAGTATTTCGTAATTCTATCCCACCCTGCCGGAAACCCGGCATTATTCAAGCAACCCCTAGTTCAATGAAACCAGGGGTTGCTTTTAAAATCATAAATCAGCATTATCCAGTATCCCCCCTGAATAAATGCTGATTATAGTAATTTACATTGCTGAACCAACGTGTTCAAGTGCTGGAAGAATTTCAGTAACACGAACACCGAAGTTTTCATCAATAACTACAACTTCACCCTTGGCAATTGGCTTATGGTTAACAAGAATATCAACTGGTTCACCGGCAAGTTTATCAAGCTCAATAATTGTACCTTCACCAAGTCCAAGGATTTCCTTGATTGTCTTTTTTGTGCGACCAAGCTCTACAGTCATTTCCATGAAAACATCCATGATAAGACTGATGTTTCCCTGTTCGCCTGCACCCTGAGAAGGAGCAAAATTCTGGAACTGAAGAGTCTGAACATTAGGTGGAGTCTGCATCTGCATACCGCCCATTGGCATTCCCATCTGCTGTGGCATACCCATCTGCATACCACCCATTGGCATTCCCATCTGCTGTGGCATACCCATCTGCATACCTCCCATTGGCATTCCCATCTGCTGTGGCATACCCATCTGTGGCTGTGCATTCATCATTGGCTGCGAAGTAAATCCAGAAGAACCACCCATAGGAGCAGCTTCAACTGGAGCAGCAGACTGACCGCCACCAAGAGCCTTTGCCATTCCATCTGCAACTGTACTTGATACAGCTTCCCAGATAGTATATGACTCACCTGCTACAGTCACAGGATATGTGAACAAGGCAAATTTACCCTGTGGCATGCGAATCATAGCCTTAGGCTGACTCACAGCTTCCGGTGGATTTGTTGCAAGTCCAGGAAGCTTTCCAGTAGCACTAAGTTCTGTAATTTCAGCACCAGAATGTGATGCAATAACTTCAGAAATAACTGAAAGTCCCATGTCATCAAGTTCTGGATTATCTTCCTTATTGATATAACCAACAAGTTTCTTTGCAAACTCAGGAGCCATAAGGAAAAGGTGATCTCCACCAAGTCCAGCTGAATAGTCTGCCATAACAGCAATACAAACTTCAGGAATCTTGGCCAAAAGCTGATCTCTGTCAAGAGACTCAACAGTACAAGAATCAGCAGTAGAATCCTGTTCTGTCATATTCTTGATTATGTCTGCAAGCTTATCTTTTATTTTTCCTGCAAAATTCTGCAATGTAGGAACGTCGATTGAAATATCCGGTGCGGAAGTAAATGAACCGCTGGAACCAAGACCTCCAACATCTACGCCTGACAACAATGCATCAATTTCTTCCTGTGATATAGAACCTTCACTCATAGATTATCATCTCCTTCCGGGGTTAATTCTTCAAATTCTTCAGATTCCTGTTCATCAATTTTACCAATAATCTGAACAGCTAATTTTTTTCCTACATTACCTGCCTGGCAGTAGAATTTTTCCCTGCTGCCAACGCTGAGAGTAAGGGGGTCACCTACTTTTATAGTGTCAAGCCTTACAACATCTCCAACTCGCAATCCCAAAACATCGCGAATAGGAATATTGATAGAGCCAATATTTGCTACCAATTCCATATCAACATCAGAAAGCTTTTCCTTGAGAGTTCCAAGATACTGTGTTGTTGAGCTTCTTCTAACTGAACTGAACCAGAATGAAGATGACAATTTTGAAACAATAGGCTCAATAGTGATGTAAGGAATACAGATGTTCATCATACCTGCTTCCTCACCAATCTTGATTTCCAGTGTAACAAGAATAACCATTTCACTTGGTGGAACAATCTGAGCAAACTGTGGGTTTGTTTCAATCTGCTGCAAGCGTGGTCGAAGGTCAATTACCTGAGTCCATGATTCACGCATGTTGGCAAGAATACGAACGATAATACCTTCCATTACAGACTGTTCAATATCAGTAAGGTCACGGTTAACCTTTCCGCCTGTATCACCTGAACCACCAAAAAGGCGGTCAATAATAATAAATGTAATTTCCGGAGCGATTTCAAGAACCGCATTACCCTTGAGAGGGTCCATGTTGATAACAGCCAAAGTTGTTGGTGTAGGAATAGAACGAATGAATTCCTCATATGTAAGCTGATCAACTGAAGCAACATGAACATGAACAAGAGTTCGAAGCTGAGCAGAAAGGCTTGTTGTTGTCAAACGGGCAAAAGATTCATGCATGTTTGAAACAGTACGAATCTGTTCCTTTGAAAACTTGTCAGGTCTGCGGAAGTCGTAAATTTTTATGCGTCGGGTGTCAGTGGCCGGCTTAAACTCATCAGTTTCGCTTTCGCCAGTACTGATGGCCTGCAAGAGCTGGTCAATTTCATCCTGTGACAGAACTTCATTCATGTCTCATTCCACCTTTATTTCAACTTACTGTTGAACAACATCCTTTCCTGTGAATCTAACATCACGAATCTTCGAGCTGCTCAAAATATCATCATTGATCTGGTCACGAATCTGCTGTCTGAGAACCTCTTCATTCTGTGGACGCAAATCCTCAACAGTCTGTTCCGAGAAGAAACGACGAAGGAAGTCAATGATTTCGATTCTGCGTTCTGTGATTTCTGTAGAAGCAGCCTTATCTTCTTTTTTGTAACCAAGTGCAATTGTAATGCTTACGCTAGCAGGAACCTTGTCACTTGTAGATGTTCTGATCTGATCAAGAGATGTATACCAGTCATAGGATTCTCTCTTTGTAGTATATTCCTCACTTACAGGAATATTTGTCTGAGATCCGCCACCCTTGTTGAGAATACTGAATGTAATTACTACGATTGTTACAATGAAAATAACTGCAGCAATACCAATAAGAACGAATTTTAAAAGCTGTGGAAGTGCTCCCTTGCTGGCCTTTTTAGAGCCACCCAGGTCACCACCCATATCGTCGCCCAAGTTGTCTGCTTCGCCTTCATCTGCCATAACATACCTCCCAATTTAAAACTACTTCGATATACAATTTATCGGAATAATTTTAACTTATGTTAGCAAAATTGATTAAAAATGTCCGTCATCAAGAATGATGATATCAACTCTTCTGTTATAAGCTCTCTGCTCTGCAGTATCATTGCTGAACTTTGGTCTTGTGTCAGCATAACCTGCAATTGAGAACTGTTTCTCGTCAACTCCAAAATCAGCAAGATAATGAAGAACATTTGCAGCACGAGCAGCCGACAACTCCCAGTTGCTCGGAAACTTTCCATCTGATGGAACAGGCATATTATCTGTGTGCCCCTCAATTCTCCATCTTCGTCCCTCAACCTCAGGAGATGCAAAGAACTTTGATATGCGCAGCAATGTTTCACGGGATTCTTCTATATTGAGTTCTGCACTTCCCTCTTCAAAAAATGAATCTGAAGCAAGGGAAATGATAATTCCGCGTTCATCACTTGTGATTGTAACTTTATTTGATTTTATTTCTGGAGTAAAACTGGAGATTGCCTTTTTCATGGCAGGTCCAAGAGCACGTCCCTTTTCCATGGATGGGAGAGCACTAACTACATTACCAAGATCAGCAAGGCTTCCCGGGCTAACGGAAACACCTCCACCCGGATTATTATTTGAAAGAGATGCAGACAATGCAGCCATCTGGACAGCATCAGATTCTGAAGGATCGTAAAGCATAACGAAGAAGCAGAGCATGAGCGTAATCATGTCACCATAAGTACCCTGCCAGGCTGTTGATGGTTTCTCAGGTTCTTTTTTTTCTCTAGCCATTTGATTAACCTAAATTAGTCCTTAAGGATATCAGCTTCAATAGCCTTTCTTGAAGCAGGATCAAGATATGTAAGAAGTTTCTGTCCGAGAACTCGAGGGTTATCACCGGCCTGGATTGAAAGGATTCCCTCAAGAACCATCTGCTTTGAATTCATTTCTGCTGTATTCTGAGCAATAAGCTTTGTGGCCAAAGGACCGAAGAGCCAGTTGGCAAGCATGGAACCGTACAATGTTGTGATAAGAGCAACGGCCATGTTAGGACCGAGGGAAGACTTGTCTTCAAGGTTGTTCAACATACCAATAAGACCAATAACGGTACCAAGCATACCCCAACCTGGAGCATAACCGGCCCACTGGTTCAAAACACCGGCCCACTGCATGTGTCTTGCTTCTGCCTGAGCCATTTCATTTTCAAGGATTGCACGGATTGCAGTACCATCATTACCATCGACCATGAGACGAAGTCCTTCCTTAAGGAATGCATCATCCAAGTCATCAAGACCTTCTTCAAGGGCAAGGATACCTTCGCGACGTGCTTTCTCACTGAGGGAAACCATGTTCTGAACTGTGTTCTTTTCACCAAAGTCATAGTTCTTGAAACATCGGCTGATAACACTCCAGATTCCCACAACAAGATTCATTGGTGATGAAACAAACAAAGCCATGTAAGAACCACCAACAACGATAATAACAGATGGAATGTCAATGATACCACCAACGGAGCTTCCTGATGAGAAAACACCAAGCAAAACCATGGCAATACCACCGATAAAACCGATTAATGTCGCTAAGTTCATTTAATAATCCTCCCAATATGCAGAAATCGTGGACTATAACTCCTGCATCCCTATTCTTTTTCTGTAGCAAACAATTTTTTCTATGATTTCTTCGGGAGTTTCCCTGACAACAATGGTTTTTCCCGAGAGAAGCGTTATTGTGAGATCAGGTTTTTGCTCCATGGATTCAATCTGATGTGGATTAACCCAATACTTTTTCTCGTTTAAACGCGTCACTTCTATCATAACTATACTATAATGAACTGTAAAGAATAAATCGTCAAGTATTTTGATTCAAAATAACTCAAATATTTTCTATAAATATACATTTAAATTAAAAAATTGATTGGCATCCAGACCAAAAACAAATAACAAATGATTATTAGCCTTTGTATTGTAAAAAATCCAAAATCAATGTAATTTTTTTAAAATGAAAACCAGCATCCTCATTATAGAAGACATACCAGAAATGGCTGACCTTATGTCCATGTACCTGGAGAATGATAACTTTGACACAGTTAAATGTGAAAGCGCAGAAAAGGCAATTGAACAGCTTTCCAAGGGATACAACCCGGCGCTGGTTCTTCTGGACATTAATCTTCCGGGAATGAGCGGATTTGACTTTCTCAAGGAATTCCGTGAAAAAACCAGTACAGTAACACCCGTAATAATTGTTTCTGCACGAGATGCAGACGAGGACATAATTGAAGGCCTTGGTCTTGGAGCAGATGAATTTGTTACAAAACCCTTCAGCCCAAAGGTTCTGGTCGCAAGAGTCAAGGCAAAACTTTCTAGGCTCAGTGCAACAGAGGCATCCGTTGAGGAAACCATATCATTCGGGCCATACACAATTTTTCTCAACAGCTGCATACTAAAGCGCAGAAATGAAAAAATCCAGCTTTCAACAAAGGAATATGAAGTTCTGGAATTCATGGCCAGAAACCCGGGGAAAGAAATGTCACCAGAGACGATTTACTCAGGAGTATGGAAAAACCACTTTGGAGACATTAGTGCAGTTGCCGTTTACATCCAGAGACTCAGAAAAAAAATTGAGGAAAATCCTTCATCACCAAAATACCTTTGCACCGTATTTGGAATGGGCTATAAATTCGAAGCCAACTGACAGCAAATCAAAATGAAGATAAAACGGCAGATTACATTGCTCATTTCCGGAATCATAATAATTCCCCTTCTCAGTGTTTTTATCATTTCCATGATACTTTTCTGGGACTCTTCAAAAAAAACAATGATTGAAGAATTCAACCAGGTTCGAATCAAAAACGAGGGTAATCTTCCCTTTGAGGACTGGGAAAACCTTAACAGTTTCATTTCAAGGCTACCAAACAAAGTTGAGATTGTAATCGTCTTCAAGAACAACATAATCTTTTCAAACATGAAAGGCTTTGAAAACAACGACAACGTTTTTCTGAAAAATATTTTCACGCTGGTAAGGGAAACGAGCGACAAATTCAACTATCACTTTGAGTCAATAACCTTCAGCAAAGACGACCAAAACACCACGGGATACATTTTTTCCAGGTCACCCGTCAGAAAAGTTAACCATAGACCAAAACCTGCCACTTTCATCCGGTACATTGCAATAACCCTGGCCATACTTGAAATCACTGCAGTTTGCATAATCATCCACATATCTAAAAATATCTCAAACTCAATTGTCTTTCTAAAAAGCAAGACTGACCAGATTGCAATTGGAAACCTGGAATCTGAAATAACAAATCCAGGCAAGGGCTCAAATGAAATTTCCCAGGTGGCAGAAAATCTTGAAAAAATGCGAAAGAGTCTCAGGTACAATGAAGAAAGGCGGAATAAATTTCTAATGGGAATGAGCCATGATCTTAGAACCCCCGTTGCACTTATTAAGGGATACACTGAAGCCATTATTGACGGAATTGTCCACGGTGAAGACAAGGTCAGGGAATCAGCATTACTCATAAATTCAAAAACAGAGCAGCTGGAAAATCTGATTACTGACATGATCAACTACATAAAGCTTGAAAACCAGCCCCCGGAACAAAACCTCATAAAAACCAGCTTAAGGGAATACATTAATCAGCAGGCAATCCAGATGGAAAGTGCATCCCAGCTATACAAGAGAAACTTCAAGTACTCAATAGACATTGATGAAAAAACAGTCATAATGCTGGATCAGACAATGTACATACGTACAATTGAAAACCTTTTCAGCAATGCACTAAGGTACACAAAAGAAAATGACACAATAACCTTCACCGCAACGGAATCTGAACAAGACATATCAATCAGCATGGAAGACACTGGTATGGGAATCAGCGAAAAAGACAAGAATCACATTTTTGAACTTTTATACCGGGGAACAAATTCCAGGCGGGAAGAAGGTTTTGGAATCGGACTGTCTGTGGTAAAAAGCATTGCTGATACCCATGGATGGACTATTGATGTTGATTCAAAACTCAACATGGGAACAAAATTCACAATCAGGATAAGGAAATCCCAATAAATTTTTTTATTGTATCAAGAAATTTATTCTCATCATCGGCATGCATTTCAATTGCTCCGGGAATTCCTTTCATATATGTGTACTGTTTCTTTGCATAATGACGGCTGTCTGTCTTTATGCGCTCAACAAGTTTTTTTCCTGAAAACCCTTCATAAAAAAATTCACTGTAACCAATGGCCTTCATGGCAGGACTTTCCCTGGTATAGCCAAGAGAAATGAGCTTTTTAACCTCGGCCTCAAGTCCCATTTCAAACATAAGATCAACACGCTCGTTAATGCGCCTATAAAGGTCTTCTTTGTCACGGGTGAGAATTATTGGACAAAAGTCAAAATCATTTCTCAAGGTGGTATTTAGCTTATATGAACTCAGAGGTTTTCCAGATATGTAAAAAACTTCGAGAGCACGGCAAATTCTCAATTCATCGTTGACATTGATTTTTGATGCATATTCAGGATCAATTATTTTAAGCTCTTCATACAAGGCCTTTCTTCCAAGCTGAGAGAGCTTTAGCTTAACCTGGCTTCGAATAGTTTCATTGCTTTCAGGTGTTACGGGAGAGCCAAGAAGAAAGTTGCGGATATAAAAACCAGTACCACCAACAACAAGAGGAATCTTATTCCTTGAAAGGATTTCCCTGCACAGAGAATCAGCCATTTCCATAAAATCACCAAGATCAAACTGAGTGTTGCCGTCACAAACATCAACCAGATGATGAGGAATGTCTTCAACTTCACATAGAGCGGGCTTGGCAGTTCCTATGTCAAAACCCTTGTATACAGCCTGAGAATCTGCACTTATGACTTCTCCCATGCCTTTAAAACAAGAAAGACTGCTTTTTCCAAAAATCTTTCTGGCTAAAGCAGTCTTACCACAGGCAGTTGGAGCAAATACAACAACAACCTTATTCATCTAGTGATTTTTTTCTTCGATTGAAAACTTAATGTCACCTGAAAAAAGCTGACGAGCTGCAAGGCTCACAACCTTACCGTCATTTTCTTCAAGCTCTTCCTGAACCAAAGAATCATTGTATTTTGCAAGTTTTGCAAGCTGATATGCACGACGACTAGCTGCAACTGTAATTGCATACATACCGCCCTTATACTTTGAAAGATCTTCTAATGGAAAAATCATTTAACACCTCTTACCCAAATACACAATTATAGTTTAGTATAACTGTTTTCTTTTCCAATGTCTATAAATAAAGGAATCAAAAAAACAAAAAAAACCGGATAAGCGAAAAATTCACCTATCCGGAAGGTTGGGTTATGTTATGATAGTTTTATGTATCATCACTTTTAAGGGGGAATCTTTAATTCCCTTCAACTTGCAGGAAAATTATCCTGCTACTTTACCAGGATTAGCGCTTCAAGTTGATTACTGTTTCAAGCATTGAATCACCAGTCTGGATTGTCTTTGCGTTTGATTCAAATCCACGCTGTGTAACAATCATGTCTGTAAGCTGCTCTGTAAGATCAACGTTTGACATTTCCAAAGTTCCGGCAATAATGCTTCCCTTGCCCTGTGTTGAACTTTCGCCAATATTTGCCATACCAGAGTTGATGCTTTCTGCATATGTGTTGTTTCCCTTCTTTTCAAGACCACCCTGGTTAGTGAAGGAAGCCATTGCAACCTGACCGATTGTGCGTACTGAACCATTTGAGTAAACTCCAGTAATTACACCACTCTGGTCAATCTTGAAGTTGTCAAGGTAGCCAAGCTTGTATCCGTCCTGGAAATTAGCCTTTGTTGTAGACTTTGATGCAGCCTGTGTAATTGTGTTTTCCATGCTGCCGATTGTTCCAAGATTAAGGTTGAATGTCTGGCGGTATGGATTTCCGTCAGCATCAGCATTTGAATCAGCTACTGTGTAAGAAGCCTGAAGAACAATTTCACCCTCTGGATTTGACTGGTTTCCAGCACTGTCCTGTACTGAAAGAAGTTTTCCTGAGTTGTCGAAGTTCAATGTATATGTGTTTCCAACACCATCAGTTCCACCAAAACCAACACGAGTCTGTGTGAAATCTGCATTGTCTGGATCAACGTTTACAGTTACAGTCCACTGGTTAGGATTTCCAGGAACCTTCTGGAAATTCATCTGAACCTGATGAGCATTTCCATAGCTGTCGTAAATATTGATTTCTGTCTGCCATGTTCCCTTAAGGGTCTGATCTGCAGTTGGATTATCCGGGATTTCGGGAGTATTCTTGTCAAGGTTACAGAAATACTTAACGTTTTCTGTTGCCTTTGGTGGATCCTTCTGTCCAACAGGAATCACAAGGTCAGTTGGAGTTGCTGAAGTGCGCACGATCTGCTGACCGTTGGCTTCTTCTGCCATCCATCCCTGAACGCGAAGTCCGTTTGACGGATTTACCAATGTTCCGTTTGCATCTGTTCCGAAAACACCTGCACGTGTGTAGAATGTCTCATCACCATTCTTAAGAACAAAGAATCCGTTTCCCTGAATTGCAAGGTCTGTTCCATTTCCAGTTGTCTGGAGATTACCCTGTGTGAAGATAGTGTCGATTGTTGCAACACTCATACCAAGTCCAACTTCCTTAGGGTTAACACCACCAACTTCTTCTGAAGGACGGGCTGCACCATTAAGCTGCTGACTGATCATATCCTGGAAAGTTGCACGGCCCTTCTTGAAACCGTATGTGTTTACGTTGGAAATGTTGTTTCCAATAACATCCATTCTTGTCTGGTGATTCTGCAAGCCTGAAACGCCTGCATAAAGTGATCTCATCATAGTCCAATACCCTCTTTATATTAGTTGCCGTACACGGCCTGAATTTTATTCATGTCATAATACATGTTGTTGATTCTTACCTGTGGATTAATTCCTGTAGAAACTGCATCAACAACACCTGTTGTAACTGTGTCACCAAGATTTACATCAACTGTCTTTCCAATTGTGTTCACAGCCTGTGAAGAAACCAGCATTGAATTCATTTTTGCGAATTCCTGGTTCATGTTTGTCATCTGTTCAAGAGAACTGAACTGAGCCATCTGTGCAATAAACTCTGTGTTTTCCATTGGCTCAGTAGGATCCTGATTTGAAAGCTGAGTAATCAACAACTTAAGAAAGTCATCCTTACCCAATTCCTGCTGAGGCTTGCGGCCTTCAACTGCAATTGACTTGTTAAATGAGTCAACCTGCATGTTAAGCTTAGCCATTTCTTCTGCACTTAACTTTGTGTTTAAGCTAACACCTTCCATGATTTTCTCCTATCAATAACTTTAACCAACCGATTAAGCCACAACACTGAATCTTGAGTCATCTCCCGAAGAATATGACTTAGACTCTCCCACCAGTGATGCATCTTCATCTTCAGCGGATGCAGTGTAATTACCGTAAACTTTGTTAGAAAAGAACTCATTGGAAGCTTCCTGACGCTCGTTCTGTGCAAAGGCACTTGAACCAGAGTTGTCATTTGCAAGACTTAAATTTAAGCTGGCACTCTCAAATCCACTGTCCTGGAATGCCTGCTTAAGATTTTCAAGATTCTCCTTGAATGCTTCGTAAGCTTCTTTACTGTTTACAGTAATCTGCCCTGTAATTACTTTATCGGAAACATTCAAACTTATTTTAACGTTTCCTAAAGATTCTGGCTTTAAAATCATATTTACAGACCCGGAATTGTTATCCCTAAGAACAAGACGCCCAGCCTTAACGAATTCCGGAACAGAAGTCTCAATCTGCTGATTGAACATTTCCTGGAATGCTGATCCCTGAGCTCCTGCACTCTGATTGTTTGTGGAAAGGATGTTCTGGTTTGCCTGGTCATTGAGGCTCATTGTAAGATTAAGGCTTGATTCACCATCTTTTGTTGTTGAAATCTTTACTTCCTTTGAAAAATCCACAATTTTCTGTTCAACAGAACGCTCGTCTGAAACTGTGAAGATTTTGTCAAACATTGACTTGGCCTCAGTCTTTGACCCATCCTTAGATGTAACTTCAAGTTTGAAGAAAGACTTATCTTCTTTCTTATCTGTGCTGCCAGAAGAAGCTTCATTTTCATTTGATGGTACTTCAAAATTTTCCATTGCAGAAAAGTCAATGTTGGATGCAGAAATATTTTCCTGGGCAAAATCCTGAACTTCAAGGAATTTTTCCGGTTCTTCAACAGACATTGTCTGGGCAGAAAGCACAATATCCTCGCCTGTCTTTACACCTGTATATTCTTCAATATTGTCAAGAGAAAATCCGTTGTTTTCTGTGCTTTCTCGTGTCTTCAAATATTCAAGCTGTGCATTGTCAATTGAAAAGGATACGGACTGAACAACAGGATCTGATTCTGCAGTCTCTGAAAGATTTTCTTTTGTGAGATTTTTTACAGGCTTTTCCTGAAGTATTTTTCCTGGAATTTCTTCTGAAGATTCCCTAGCTGAAGCATCAGTTACCTGATTTTCTGCAAGGCTTTCTTCTTCTGCAGCATTCTTTGTCTCTGCATAAAGATTTTCACTCTGTTCAACTTCAGATGTAGTTTCGTATCGAGCCTTCCTTGCATATTCGCAAGACTTATCATTTTTTTCTGACTTGCTGATTTCCCTGGAAGACTTATTTTTTGCAGTGTTCTCTTCAACCATATCCTTGAAAGAAACGTCAGAAGACGAAAAGTGCTTTTTGTTCTGATTTTTCTGAGTCTGAACCTGAGATGAGAGTGTGTTAAGTGCGTTAAGAGTCTGCATTATAGCCTCCGGAAGTTTTATAAACACCGAAGGTCATATGTTTTTAGTCAATTGAACGAGGTTTGTTTGCCATTTTTCTGTTGATCTGGGCAGCACGTTCCTTTGGCATCAATGAAAGCCAGTAGGCAACTGTAGAAGCCTCACCAGAAGCAGCGGCAATTTCATCAGCACGACGAAGGACATCAATAACATCCTGATCATCCATTTCCGTCATGATTGAAACTGCATTTTTTGGCGGCATACCGTTCAAATTTGCAACAATCTGATCGATGTTTATACTTCTATCATCGTACTTTTTCTTGAGATTATTAAATGTTTTTTCTCTTTCAGCCTGAGTTTTTTCCTTGTCTTCAAGTTCCTGGGCAATCTGAACATTTGTATCCTCAAGAAGCTTAACATCAGCCTCGCGCTTTGCAAGTTCCTCAGTTCTCAGATCAAGTGATTCAAGTCTCTTTGCAAATCTTTCATTGTCCAGGTCAATTTCAACAAGTTCCTTAGTGGACGAAATTGACTGAGAAGTCTGAGGTTCAAGGCCAACAAGACGGAAAACTGGTGCAAATGTCTTTTTTGCATGAATGATTCCGATATAGTCAAACCAGAGAAGACCAAAAAGAACAAGAATGACTATCAAAATGAGAAGAAGAAATGATTTACCAAGAGTTTTTGCGCCTGACATTTTTTACCCCACCAAATAAAAAAAATATCTAACTTGAATATCGGATATTTTATCTGAAATCTTAAAAAAAAACTAGGGAGCCTTTGTCCTTTATTTTATGCTCAAGCAATATGGTGAAATGAATTTAGCAAAGTTATATAATGGAAGCGTACAATCAGATGGCAGATGCAATCTGATTTTCTGAGGTTTCAAATGACATACAACGTTAATTCACCCAATGCTGAAGAATTCATCAATGATGAAGAAATTCTTTCCACACTTGATTATGCCTGTGAACATAAAAGTGACAGAGATCTTATTGAATCAATCCTTGAAAAGGCCAGTCTCTGCAAAGGCTTGAATCACAGGGATGCTGCAGTCCTTCTTGAATGCGACATTCCTGATCTGAATGAAAAAATCAAATCACTTGCAAAAGAAATAAAGCTTAAATTCTACGGAAACAGAATCGTTCTTTTTGCACCGCTCTATCTTTCAAACTACTGCATAAACGGCTGCACATATTGCCCGTACCATGCAAAAAACAGACATATTCCTCGAAAGAAACTTACTCAGGAAGAAATCAAAAAAGAAGTGATTGCACTTCAGGACATGGGACACAAAAGGCTTGCCCTCGAAACAGGAGAAGATCCAGTCAACAACCCCATTGAATATGTTCTTGAAAGCATAAAAACAATCTACAGCATCAAGCACAAAAACGGAGCTATCCGCCGCGTGAACGTGAACATCGCAGCAACCACAGTTGAAAATTACAGAAAGCTTCACGACGCAGGAATTGGAACCTACATTCTTTTCCAGGAAACATACAATAAAAAAGCTTACGAAAAACTTCATCCGGCCGGACCAAAAAGTAATTATGCTTACCACACGGAAGCAATGGACAGGGCCATGGAAGGCGGAATTGATGATGTTGGATGCGGAGTTCTGTTCGGACTGAATTTATACCGCTATGATTTTGTCGGTCTTCTGATGCACGCTGAACATCTGGAGTCCTGCAAGGGAGTCGGTCCCCACACAATCAGTGTTCCACGCATACGTGCTGCAGATGATATTGACCCTGCAAATTTCCCGGATGCAATTGATGATGAGACTTTTGCAAAAATCGTTGCCTGCATAAGGATTGCGGTTCCTTACACGGGTATGATTGTTTCCACAAGAGAAAGCCAGGCAACCCGCGAAAAGGTTCTTGAACTTGGAGTCTCACAGATTTCAGGCGGATCAAGAACAAGCGTCGGAGGTTACTGCGAAAGCAAGCGCCCCAATGACACGACTCAGTTTGATGTAAGTGACCAGCGAACCCTGGATGAAGTTGTAGGCTGGCTCATGAAGATGAATTACGTTCCAAGTTTCTGCACGGCATGCTACAGGGCTGGAAGAACAGGAGACCGATTCATGTCCCTGGTGAAATCCGGACAGATTGCAAACTGCTGCCACCCTAACGCATTGATGACACTGAAAGAATATCTTGAAGATTACGCTTCACCTGAAACAAAAAAAACCGGTGAAGCATTGATTGAACGTGAACTTATGAACATTCCAAATGAAAAAGTAAGGAAACGCGCAGAAGAATACCTGGAAAAAGAAGTCAAGGGCGAGCGGGATTTCAGGTTTTAGAAAGAAGACTGTATTTTTCTGGAAGCGCATCAGGGGACAGATTTTCCTGAGCAACTGCATCAAATGGGATTCCCACTTATTTCCATGCATTGATAGATACTAAAAAAAACAAAGCACCATCCGAGCCTTCAATCTGGTTCAAATGGTGCTTCTGCCTACCGGAATTTTCATCAACTCAAAATCCCGGTAAGATCTAATGTTCTTGAAAAAACTATCTTATGAGACCACCAATGGCAGTTCCCAATGTAATGTCATTTTCACGGCTGATGATGTCAAAGTAGATTCCACGCTGCTTTACGAGAACATCCTCAAGATATCCCTTAACGCGTTCCTGAACCTTGTACAGCTTGAAGAATGTTGAACCGTTGCACAAAATGCACACTGGTTTTGAAGCATTCTTGCCTTCACCACTCTTGATTACACAAGATGCAAGAATAGAAGCTGCCATGCGTGCACAGCGCTCAACAAGGCAATCAAGAAGAACAAAAAGCTTTTCCTGGTCTTCGTCAGATGCATTGCAGATAATTGCACCAAGCTTGTTTTCCTTTGAATGTGGAGCAACAAGATATGTGGAAACATCGATTGTAGTAACACTGTCAATTGAAGCAAACTTTGCGCTTACGTCATCTGCAAAAAGTTTTTCCTTTCCTGCAGCAACAAGCATCTCATAGGCAACAGGTCCAAGATATGCACCTGAGCAGAGCTTTTCCATGATACCGATTCCAGGCTTGTCTGACTTTTTGTCGAATGAATAGTCAAAATCACTTCTTGCAACCATATCAAACTTACCGCATTCACAGTTAATGATCTGCTTTTTGAGTCCAGGATAAGAAGGATCTTCATTCTGGATGTATGCACCGTTCATTCCTGTTCCAAGAATGAATCCTACATAAGATGAATATTCCATTCCTTCATCAACATCAGCAGCACCGGCAAGCAAGGCAGAAACTGTATCGTTCAAAAGACGGATATTCAGGTTTCCAGACCAGCCGTGTTCCTTGAGTGCGGCAGCAAGTTCCTTTCCGATTGAGCATCCTTCAACTTCAGGAGCCTTAACTTCTTTTGTGAAATTAATGAGAACACCGTCTCCGTTTTCGAGGATTGTAACCGGATATGAAAAGCAGAAACCGATATTTTCAGATGCACCCTTCAAGTGCTCGAGATTTGAAGCAATCTGATCAAAGAATTCCTTTTTTGAAAGTTCACGCTGAATTCCAGGCATGCTGGTCTTTTCAAGATTACTGATGGATGGAGTTCCCTTTGCATCAAATGAAACAAGGCATGACCTGAAATTTGTTCCACCTGCATCAATGACAATAACTGACTTTCCGGCAGCTGCCTGAGATGGTGGAGTTGTAAATGTACGGATCATTTCTGAACCGATTTTCTTTTTCTTGAGTCCCTGATCAAAATCATAGAGCATGGCATCAACAATAGGGTTAATATCCTGATGCACAGAAAAATTGTGTCTTCCCAAAAAGGCTGCAACTGCAGTATTCATAAGTAAATCTCCAAATTATGTATAAAATTAGTTTTGAAATTATATCACTTCAATAGCGAATTGACAATTAAAATGAAATCATGAGTTAAGAGTTAAGAATTAAGAATTAAGAATTATGAATTATGAATCATGAATTATGAATCATGAATTATGAATTATGAATTAAGAATTAAGAATTATGAATTATGAATTATGAATTATGAATTATGAATTA
>JAEDCT010000059.1 GCA_016294035.1 Treponema sp.
GTAAAATAACCACAGATTTTTCCATCATCATTTACTGCAACAAATGTTTTTCCAATCCCCAACTCATTATTCTTCAAGGCATAGCCGGAAAGAAAAGTATTTAAAGGTTCAACTTCACAATCAAATTTTTTTAATGAAGATTTAGACTGTATATCCTTTATAGAAACGAGTTTATATTCAGAAATCACTTGAACAATCCTTTTAATGCTTCATTTGGCTCTGGTGGATTTTCCAAGACAGACATAACAAGATCTCTATCTCTATTTGAAAGAATAAGCATTTCATTCTCAGCTATATCCAGTTCTGCCTGCTTAATTGACGATGACAAGATATATGATGAAAGAGAAAGATGCTTGATTTCAGCCGCTCTTTCCAATAATGATTTTTGAACATCTGACACTCTAAAGTCTACACGAGAATCTTTTACTTCAACTGCCATAAAACACCTCCATCTATAATATATTGTACGGTATTTGTACACACAAATTTAGATAAAAAATCAGTGATTATTAGTAAGGGATTTTGTACCTTATAATTCATAAAGATTTTTTCATTTTAGTTTTCCATTTTCAAAAATCTTGCATTCAGTAACAGGATTTCTATCTGCATTCAAAATGATTTCTCCAATTTTCTTTGCATGAATCTCACCGCTTATTGGATTTTTTACGCTGTCAACTCTGCCGTTGATTTGAGCATATACTGTAGAATTTTCAAAAGCCAGATCACATTCCTCGAAAGTACAATTTTCAAGCCGGAGATTTTTGCAGTAACAGAAAGGCTGAGTTCCAATAATCTTACAGTTTATGAAAGTAAGGTTTTCTGAATACCAGGCAAGATACTCGCCCTTTATTACGCTGTTCCGAATCACAAAATTCTTTGAATGCCAGAAGGCATCTTTCGTGTCAAAACTGCAATTGCTCAATTCAAAATCCGAACAATACTGGAAAGAATATTTTCCCTTCATTTTCAGGTTGTTGATCCTGCCGTTAGTTACTTCAAAAAACGGATATTCGCTTCCTAGAATTTCACAATCTTCTATATTGATGCCGTGAACTTTCCAGATGTATTCAGGTGAATTTGCAACAACATTTTTTAGAATAACATTTTCACATTCACGAAGGGCTTTGATTCCCATCATCTTGCTGTCTGTAATTTCTATATTTTTGTCGTACCATAAAGCAGCGCGGCAGTTTTCTGTCATCTCACAATTTCTTATTCTTCCGTCAGTTACATGCCACAAAGGATAGCGCAGATCCATAAAACAGTTTTCAACATTTATGCGCTGAGTTTCTTTCAAAAAAGATTCTCCGTCGGCAGGACCTTCAAATCGGCAATTTTTTATTTCTGCATCGTGAATGCCATAAAGGGCGCGTTCTTCATCTAAGATGAGATTTTCATAAAGCATTATATTACTCCAAGAATTTTTAATGATATTACCATGTGCATTTTTTTATATCTTCTGGTGACCATTATAAAACACAATAATACCAGAGAACAACACTGTTATATATTCTCACTTACAAATATCATTTTCATCAGAATCCCAAGTTTGATATTTTCTCCTGTTCTTCGGCATATAGGCTAACCTTACCGCTTAATATTTCAACAAATGGAAAAAAAGTACCTAAAATAGGCAAAATTCGACAGAAAAAGTAATTCCCAAAACTTTCATTACATAATAAATTGTCCTACATGAAAACACAAAATACAAGAAAAATCATTTTGATTTCATTAATGGCAATCTTTATTCTGGGACTCTCTTCATGCAGATTAATTGAAGATACCATCAGTTGCACCGACAATGCCTATTGGGAAGATAGTGACTGTAATAAATTTACGGTTACTTTCAGTGAAGAAACAAAAGACAGCAAGAATGTGGACATCACAATTCATACAAAGAAAGACTTTGGAAATTGTACCTGGAACTCAAGTTATTCACTGGAAAATTCAACTACATACAAATTGTCGAGGAGACTTCATTCAGGAGAATATGTAGAAATCTACTGGAGATGGTCTTTTCACAGGGAAACCCTTTACGGGAAAGACTAATCATAAATTCACAACATTTTCTGCATAAAACACAACATTTTTTCCGGCGGATAATTCTTGAGCCTTTAAAGTTTCAATTTCTGCGCAGAATATTCCGCTGGAAGAAGAATCAGACTTTACCTTTATTCTGGTAGTTTTTCCAAGGAAAGTTTTTGAAACTACCGTCCCTGAAAATTTCATTCCGTCATTTTCTTCCAGGGTAAACCATTCGTTTCTTACCATTACATTTCCAAAATAATTGGCATTTCCCGTAAAATCTGCAACCTGTTTTGTTTCTGGCTTGTAATAAAGTTCAGGTCCTGTACCCTGCTGCAAAAGTTTTCCATGATCAATCACGGCAATATTATCGCTCAAGCTCATGGCTTCTTCCTGATCGTGGGTAACATAGATTGTTGTAATTCCAACATTCTGCTGAAGTTCCTTAAGTTCTTCCCTAAGCTGGGAACGGAGCTTTGCATCAAGGCTGGACAAAGGTTCATCCATAAGAAGTATTTCCGGTTCCAGAACAAGGGAACGAGCAAGGGCAACACGCTGCTGCTGGCCACCGGAAAGTTCATGGGGGTATCTTTTTTCAAGGCCCACCAGACCAAGAAGCCTGAGTTTCTGTTCAAGTTTATAAGAAATCAATTCCTTTTCTTCTGAATGAAGTTTCAAACCGTAAAGAATGTTTTTTTCAACGGTCATGTGAGGGAACAAGGCGTAATCCTGAAAAACATAGGCAATGTTCCTTTTGTTTGGTGCAATGCCCTTCTGAGATTTTCCGTTTACAAGAATGTCTCCTGAATCAGGCTCCATAAATCCGGAAGCAAGGCGAAGCAAGGTTGTCTTACCGCATCCTGACGGTCCAAGCAAGGTGGTAAAACTTTTTTCTTCAACTGCAAGGGAAAAATCATCTATTACTTTTGTCTTTCCATAACTGAAAGAAAT
>JAEDCT010000033.1 GCA_016294035.1 Treponema sp.
TCTGAAAGGCAAGAGTAGTCTGATGATATTTGATAAACATGCGAACTTGAAATATGAGTTTGGAAACCGCCATTTCTGGTCAGAAGGGTATTATGTTAGCACGGTAGGATTAAATGAATCTACAATTAAGAAATATATCCGTGAACAAGAAGCCCACGATATAGCAATGGATAAGGTGACTGAAAAAGAATATGAAGACCCTTTTAAGGGTAGTAAGTAATACAAACGGCCTTTTAAGGGCCTGCGGGTGACAATCTGCAATAGGCTTGAACGTAAGTGAAAGCTTGGGACTTAAGTCTCAGCTTGAGAACCTAGCCTTATAGGCTAAGTGCAAACCACCCCTTTGAGGGGTGGTTATGATTTAGAAAAATGTTATAAAAGTATGTCCCAATTAAACAATGACATTTATCTATTCCTTACAACGATTCCATGGATGATTCCAATTAATCTCAATACACTAAGCACTAAGAAAGCAATTCCTCCAATTAATGGTTTGTAAGTAAACAAGAAATAACATCCTAAACCTGTAATACCTCCGAGGATAGCAGACCACGTAATAGAAGACACCATATTTCCCCAGGCGCTATCTCCGGTTCTATGTCTAGTAATCTGAATAATCATATCACCAGCGAAATCAAAAGATGAAACATCATCTACATAACTACGATCATCCTGACATCCTGCTTGGCCGATTAAGTTTGATATGATTAGGAATTCAAGAACGCCAAATAATATTGCATACATTACCACCATGTCTTTATCGTCAAGAGATGAAAAAATGACAATACAAAGAAGGATACGAGCTAATTGATAGATAATTCCAAAAATTTTATTTGGCCAATAAAACTTCATTGTTATAAATGAAAATAATTCGATTCCTAATATAATACCTATAAAATAAAGAACTTCCATGTTACACCTCCTTATAAACTTATTAAAAGAATAATTGTTTTATACCTTCGTATATTGCAAAACAAAATCCAAAAGCAAAGGCAAGCATTCCTAATACACCTGCCACAATCTTAAAAAACTCACTAACTTTAAGCATAAACTTAACCTCCGAAATAACTTCCTAATTCATCGCAAGCTAACGAAGTGTCGCTTGCGATGAATTTAGTTTGACAGAACTAAATTCATGGTATACCATGAATTTATTCAAATATTTCATTGGAGTATTAGTAATCAGAAAGGAGGTGAAGACTTTTATATTACAGTTAGAAACAAGTAAAAATCAGGGACTGACTTGCCGGCTTTAGTTTTTTCTACAGCAGGCTTTGCGGATCTGTGTCGGTTTCTATGTAGACTGTGCTCTGGGCTTTGTATCCCCATACAAGTTTTTTTGCGGCTTCTATGAGGTTGCTTATGTTTTGGCCTCGTAGCAGAATCTGATATCTGTGGTTCTGGTTTACTGTCTCAAGCGGGCATTCTGCAGGTCCAAGAATTTCTACTCCTTCAATGCGGAAGTCTGCAAGGAGTTTTGCTGCCTGTGTGCAGGCGCTCTGGGCATCATTTTTTGATTTTGATCTGAACACAAGTCTCAGGAGTCTTGAGTATGGTGGAAAATTCAGGAGTTTTCTTGTTTCAAGTTCATTTTTGTAGAATCCTTCAATATCTCCCTTTACTGCAAATCTGATTGCTTCCCGGTCTGGACTGTAGCTTTGGACAATAACTTTTCCGTCAGGAAAAAACCTTCCGGCTCTTCCTGCAACCTGGGTAATAAGTGAGAAAGTTTTTTCGCTGGCCCTGAAGTCTGGAAGGTGTAGTGTGGAGTCAGCAAGAATCACTCCCACAAGTTTAAGTTTTGGAAAATTCAGTCCCTTTGCAACCATTTGGGTTCCAAGCATTATGTCATACATTCCTTTTCTGAATGAACTTACCTTTTCCTGAAATTCTCCCTTTTTCTGCAGGGAATCAGTGTCCAGTCGAATTGTGGCGGCATTTGGGAATTTTGCCTTGACTTCGTTTTCAATGTATTCAGTTCCGAATCCGCTGTAACCTGTATCAAGTGAACCGCATTCAGGGCATTGCTGTGGTGGAGGGCAGACAAATCCGCAGTAGTGGCATCTGAGTCTGTTTTCGCTTATATGGTATGTAAGGGCTACTGAACAGTTTCTGCATTTTAGCTCGAATCCGCAGCTTGAGCATCTGTAAAAGTGTGTGAATCCTCTTCTGTTGAGAAATAGAATTGACTGCTTTCCTTCCTGCTTTGTTTTTTTCATTTCGTCATAGAGTTTTGGTGAGATGCATTCTCCTTGTGTGCCTTCCTGGCTCAGGTTGATGCTTATTATTGAAGGCTGCTTTCCTCCTGCAAGCCTTTTTGTAAGTGTGTGACAGGCTATTGTTTTGTCCTTCATGGATTTCCATGCTTCCACGCTTGGAGTTGCTGATCCCATGACAAGTGGAAATGAATTTTTTGTTGACCTGAGCATTGCAATTTGTCTTGCATGGTACCGTGGTGATGATCCTGACTTGTATGATGAATCGTGTTCCTCGTCAATTATGATTAGTCCCAGGTCCGGCACCGGGGCAAAGACTGCACTTCTTGCACCCACAACAACCCTTGCTTCTTTTCTTAGGATTCTCTTCCATTCTCCAAGTCTCTGGCTTGGTGTAAGCTCGCTGTGGAGTACTGCCGCAATCTTTCCAAACCTGTTTACGACGGCTTCAATGACTTGTGGTGTGAGTCCAATTTCGGGAACAAGGTAGATTACGCCTTTGCCTTGCTGAAGGACTCTTTCTGCTGCTGTGAGAAAAACCTCTGTCTTTCCGGAACCTGTCATCCCATACAGATAGTGGAAGTTCTGTTTTTTTTCAGTGTTTCCAATATCAAGGATTCCGTCCACTGCCTTAAGCTGTTCCTCGCTTAGTTCTTTTTTTGTGAAGCTTGTCTCGTCCTCTTCAAATGCAAATCCGGGATTCTGTGTTTCTCTTTTGCCGGATGGAATCATGGTAAACACGCATTCTCCGATTGATGAAATATAGTATGAGCTCATGAACCGGGCTATTTCGTAGTTTTCCTGAGTAAGAAGAGGCTCTTGGTCCATGTATCTGACAGCATGGCGGATCTTGTCCTGTGACACTTTGCAGGATTCCGGTATTGTTTGCGAGAATGACACGACAAATCCGGAGATTTTCCGGTTGCCAAATGGAACCTCGACTCTGTGCCCGAAGGGATTTTCCGGGATGAATGAATTCTTTTTTTCGGTTTCCTCTGGTTCCAGGTATGTGAATGTCTGGTTTAGGGGTACGTTAAGCACCACGTTGATGTATCTGATCATTTTGCCTGCATGAAGAATTCTTTTGCATATTCAGGGCTTTCTTCCAGAAGCCTTTCCTTGAATTTCTTCAAGTCCTCCCATGCCGGAGCCTTAAGCCGCGGATCATGAATGAGTGATGAAGGGTGGAATGTTGCCATCATCGGTATTTTGTTCCATGAAAGCCATTGCCCGCGGACGGCATTCATTCCCCTGGATGTATCTGCAAGGCACTGCATTGCCATTCTTCCCATTGCCAGAATGAATTTCGGCTTTAGTGTATGGATTTGTGCCTGGAGAAAACCCTGGCAGGCGGAAACTTCATCCTGCATTGGGCTTCTTTCGCGGGGTGTGGTGCATTTCACAAGGTTTGTAATGTATGTGTTTGTTGATCTTGAAAGGCTTATTGCGGCAAGCATTTTGTCCAGAAGTTGTCCTTCCTGGCCTGAGAATGGTTTTCCCGTAATGTTGTCTTCCTCGCCAGGTGCTTCTCCAATGACAAGAACAAATGGATTTTCAACTCCCTCGCCGGGAACTGTGCTGTTTCGTGATCTTGAAAGCACGCAGTTGGTGCAGGATGATATTTTGTTTGCAAGAATTTCCAGTTTGGAGATTTCTTCCTCAGCCGTGGAAATTTGCTCTGGCTTTAGATTGGTTGATTCTGCGTCCTGTGGAATCTGCTCCTGGGTTTCAATGTATTCATAGACATCATCTTCAAAAAGAATGTCATCGTCCTTGAAGGTGGGTGAGTCGTATCCGTATGCCCAGCATGAGGCTTTTTCCAGCATGGTGTATATGTCTTTTTTTTCTTCGCTAGTCATCTTAATTCCTTTCCAATAGAGTCTTTGCGGGAATCAGTTTTCCTTGTTCTTGTGGAAACTCCATCGCTTGTATGGACCGTTTTTTATAGCCTCAACATAGCATTCAATGAGTTTTGGAGTCAGTGATGAAATCTTCCATTTTGAGCCCCACAGCTGGGCTTCAAGGCTTTTCTGTTTCCAGAGTTTTGAGTCAGTCAGGAGCGACATGGTTTTTTCGGCAAATTCCATTGTATCATCTTTGACCATGAAACCTCCATTGTCTCCCTGCATGACGTCTATGGTTCCCATCTGGCCAATGGCAACTACCGGAAGTCCGGAAATCATGGCTTCAATCGTAACAAGTCCCTGTGTTTCAGTCTTGCTTGGGAATGTGAACACGCAAGCCATCTTGTAGAAGTTTATCAGTATGTCACCGTCAATGTATCCCGTGAAGAATACGCAGTCATCAAGATTTCTTTTCCTGACTATTTCTCTGAGCTCATCAAGATATGGGCCTCCTCCAACAATCAGAAGAACTGCATTGCTTACAGTCTTTCGAACCTTTTCAAGAACGTCAAACAGGAACGGAATGTTCTTTTCCCTAACGACACGGCCTACAAAGAGCATGATTTTTTTGTCCCTGATTTGGGGAAGCCTTTTGTATATGCGCTCAACCATTCTTTCATGGTCATCATCACTTATCTGGGTCTTTGAATCTGGTATTCCTGTTGGAAGAATGGTGGATTCCCTGTTGATTCCGTATTTTGACACAACTTCCTGGATGTTTTTTGTTGGAGTTATGATTTTTGATGCTCTTTTCAGGTAAAATCGAACGACTTCAATTCCGATTTTCTTGAGGCTTTTTTCGGGAAGGAAAGTCACGTAGTTTACCAGATAGTCTTCCCAGAGTGTGTGGAAGGTGAAGACAAAGGGAATATGCCTGTGCCTGCTGTAAATTGCACCAAAGTAACCCACGGTCCATTCTGAGTTGATGTGTATGATGTCAGGCTTGAATTCATCCATGGCTTTCTTTACGAAATTCCATTTGTAGAGTTTGACCATGCGGTCTTCCTTTGAGACTTTTCCCAGGCTTGTGGATGGAATTCTTATGATCTTGAAGGGGAGTGATTCATCTCCTGTTTTTTCATCAAAAAATGTGCTTTTCTGCTGGTCTTCAGTATATTCCAGGCATACAACGCATACATGGTGGCCAAGCCTTGAAAGTTCGTGTGCATATGAGTGAACTGAAACGGCTACTCCATTGATTCTTGGAAAATATGCGTCCGTAAACATTGCTATTTTCATATATTGTCATTTTATTCCATACTTGTTTAATTGGCAAGAATCAAGTAAAATCACGTGGAATATTAATTTCTTCTATAAATATAACAATAATGGAGTCCCTTTTGGGGTTGGTATCATGAAAAAAGTATTGTCCATTCTGGCACTTATGGTGATTTCTGCAGTCATGCTGTTTGCCCGAGGAAAAAAGGAGCTTGTTAATGCAGGTTCATGGGTTTATGACGCAATGGCTGCCATATCAAATGAATGTGGTATTGTTGATTTTTCCGACAGAGCGCCTCTTTCCATTGAGGAACTTGAGTTCTATATGGAAAAGTATGACTACGACTCATTGAGTCCTGCAGGAAAAAAACTCTATGACAAGCTTACTGATTATTTTGGACAGGAACCTTTTGCTTTTGGTCGTGAGGATGGACTTTCTCTTTCTGCTGAACCACAGATTAATGCTGAGGCTTACTTTAAGTCCAATGATGATATTGACTGGGTTTTTGACCGCTATGAGAAGGGAGACTTTGTGTTCATTCCGGTCAGAATCCAGGGAGCAGACTGGTTTACCATGTGCTTTGATGCAAAACTTGCCCTTAACAAGGGTACCAAAGTAGATGATGACAATTACACAAGCATTCCTCTTTCTCCTGATGACATTGACATTAACTTTCCGGATACAGCATATTTTTCTACCGGGTATATGTTTACGCCAAAGTTCGGAATGAATTTCCAGCTTGGAATGGGTGCCAGGGATTTTGGACGAACACTAACAGGAAGTGTTGTTCAGAGTGAATATTTTACCGGGGCTTCCTATGCAAGCCTGGATTTTTTCTCAAGGCATTTCCGCTATGGCATGAGCGTGACTGAGGCAAATGTGGACAAATACATTTACAGCCACGAGATTTCAGTAGGGTTGTTTGACAGGCTTTCCCTTACAGCAAGGGAAGCAATGCTGGTATATGCTCCCATGGAACTGCGTTTTCTTAATCCATGGACAATTTTCCACGGAATGTCACCATGGAGAGACTATGACAGGACTGATGTTGGAGAAGAAAGCCATACTTGTGCTTATCTTGGCCTGAAGGTTTCCTATGCTCCAGTCAGAAGATTAAGGCTATACGGACAGTTTGCCATGACTCAGTTTCAGACTTCATACGAGAGAAACAACTATCCAAATGATACTACTCCAAACGGACTTGCATTCCAGGCGGGTGCTGAGTCATTCATTCCTTACGAAGAGGGGTATTTCCATACCTGGATTGAGGGTGTCTACACTCAGCCCTATATCTACATAAAGGAAAGTCCTAACTGGTCAATGGTAAGAACATATTCTGAAAACATGGGACCAATGAAGAATGATCCATTTTACGAGTGGATTGGAACTCCATTTGGTCCAGATGTAATTGGAGGTAAGATTTCTGTTGGGTACGAGGTTCCGTCCAGATGGTCTGTAAACCTTTCATATCTTCTTAAAGTATGCGGTGAGTATTCAGGAATAAAGGTATTCACTCCGGAACTTGGATGGGGGGCAGAGGATACTACTGTTGGTGATGGTCTTGTTTCAACTGATGAGGACATGAAGAAGTGGTGCTATCCTGAGGACCAGGCCAATGCAAAGGAAATGCAGGGGTATTCAACTCCTCATGGTGAGACTGAATATATCAACACAGTTTCTCTTCGGGGCTCATATTGTCTCAACGACAATGTTACTTTTGTTCTTCAGCCTTCAGTAAGCGTGTATGTGAATCACAGGGTTGATCCATATACAAAGGGTACATATGCAGGCTGGGAAGTTGCATTTTCAACCAACGTGAAATTCATTAAGTAGGGGTTTTTGACATGAAAAAAATTGTTTCTGCAGTCTTGCTAACGCTTTGTGCCTGTCTTTTATTTGCACAGGTTTCAGTTGATCCTAACGACGAATTCTATTCCCTTGCCCAGAACTGGCAGATCAGAAATCTTGTTGACAGTGTTCCGCCTTTAAGACCATATCCTCTTGGAAACATCAGGCAGATTCTTGAGACAGTCATTGAAAATGGCAATGAAAAGGACAAGGAAGAGGCTCAGCTTCAGTATGAAAGGATTTTCTCAAAAAAATATCATGTGAATCTTGAGGCAAAGATTACATCGAAAACTGAAATTACTGATGATGATACGGACAATTCAGCTTGTCTTGAAATTTATCCATCTGTGAAGGGTGATGTTTCTTTTTCCGAAACGGATTTTGTTTCCTGCGGTTATGGAGTTGGTTTTGCAATCAGAAACAAGGATGATACTGATTTTGCACCAATGTTTACCAATTCTCTTCATGACTCAATCGTTGATCCGACTGAAATCAGTTCTTTCAATATGTTCCTTGATATGAACACAATTCTTGCAGTTGGAACAAAGGACATATTCCTTCAGGCAGGTATCTACAGGACTGGATTCGGAATGTTCCAGAAAGATGAGATTGCAGTCAATTCATCAGCATATCACAGTGCAAATCTCGGGTTCACATATCTCAGGGACAAATTTTCCTATGCTCAGGAACTTTCAATGATTGGTGCAACTGCATCCCAGCCTGATGATCTTGAGTATCTTTCACCGAATAAATTCAGAAGCTTCCATGAGATTTCTTTTTCTCCATGGGACTGGGTTTCTGTTTCTTACTATGAATCTGTGATTTTTGGTGGTCGGTTTGATCCGTCATATCTTTTACCTGTTCCATACATGGTAGCCCAGGGAATTGGCGGTACTTCTGATGGACTTTTCATGGGACTTGTTCTTGACTTTAAGCCAGCCAGGGGACTTGTCTGGTCTACGGATATTCTTGTGGATGATTTCCCTGTCGAGGATTTCCTGAAGCTGGATTTTGATTCCAAGTACAGAATGGCTTTCAAGACAGGAATTATCTATGCTCCTGAGAATTCATTCTGCCAGAGACTTAGCCTGGATTATACTTTTGTTACTCCATATACATATTCTCACTGGCAGTATGACAATGATGAGGATGCCACTATCAAGGCAAGCACAATCAATTACCAGAACTATACAAACGGTGGAATCAACATGGGAAGTCAGTATGGTCCAAACTCTGATGCACTTAAGTTCCAGGTTGATGTGTCTCCTGTAAGGAACCTGAAGCTCAGCATAGTTTCTTCTTTTGCACGTCATGCAAATGTGTGTGAATCAATTACTGATCTTGAAGCTCTTGAATATCTTTGCGCTGGAGAAAATGTCTATTCAACTGACGGTTCAGTCTTTACCCATGCAAATTTTGCCAATCCGGGAAAGCCAAGCGGAAAGCACGTCAACTCTGCATGGAATCATCTTAATTTCCTTAACCAGAGTCACACAATGGTAATCGTGAATGGTGGTCTTAACGGTGAGTATAAATTTACTTCCATCAAGAAGGGACCTGAGGTTACATTCAAGGCAGGAGCTGTTTTTGAATTCATTCATAATTATGGTGTCGACAACCAGATGTTCCCTGGTGGAGTAGCAGAGGGAGTCTATGTTGACGAGTATCTTACTGGAATGAGATTTGCTGATGGAACATACTATGACCTTACAACTGTTGATGGGCTTGTGGCTGCAAGTCAGCTTGTTGAAAGCTATCGTAAATCCTGGGAAGACCAGCTTGTGGATCAGTTGAACCTGTTTTTCTCATTTGGCTTTGCTCTAAGATTCTAAAAAATAAAGGCACTAACATGGAAAAAATAGACGAAACAATTTATACGGAAAACTATCTTGGAAAAATCGGCGAGCTTGCCCTTAAGGGTGGAAACATTAAGCTTTTCGAAAGACAGCTGGTAAATAATCTTAAGGAAGCACTTCGTGGTCAGAAAGCGATCGTTCAGATAATGACAGGAAGACTCTATGTGTACAGTGCCAGGGAATGTACAGCTCAGGTTGAGTATGCCCTTGATCATCTTATTGGCATTACAGGATGGGCAAAGGCTCGTGCCGTTGAAAAGGATATTGAATCCATCAGAAAGGCTGTTCGCGAGGAAGGTCTTATTGCAAAGGAAAATGGTGCGAGAACATTCAAGATTGTTGCAAAGCGAGAGGATAAAAACTTTCCACTGAATTCTTTTGAAATTGCAACACAGACTGCCGGAGTCCTTTATGATGACAAGACTCTTGATGTTGATGTTCATAAGCCTGATGCCGTAATCAATATTGAAGTCAGAAAAAAATGCTATGTCTATTGCCACCAGAAAAAAACTTGCCGTGGACTTCCAGTTGGTGTCAGCGGAAAGGGACTTTTGCTTTTGTCTGGTGGAATTGATTCTCCTGTTGCAGGCTATAGAATGATGAGACGAGGAATGACTGTCGAGTGTGTTTACTTCCATTCATATCCCTATACATCAGAAGAGGCCCAGCAGAAGGTAATGGACCTTGCAAAGACAATATCTCACTTTGGAATGGAAACTCATCTCAACGTAATTCCATTTACAGATGTTCAGATGAGAATCAAGCAGAAGGCTCCTCAGGATTATACTACGCTAATGCTCAGGCTGTGCATGATGAAGGTTGCAAATCTTCTTGCGGAACGAATCAATGCTGACTGCATTATTACCGGTGAAAGTTTAGGTCAGGTTGCAAGCCAGACAGTTGAGAATATGGCAGTAACTGAAAGTTTTGCTGAGAAACCTCTTTTCAGGCCTTTGATTGGTCTTGATAAGGAAGAAATCACGGCAACGGCTCTGGAAATAGGTACTTATGCAACTTCAATTTTGCCCTATGAGGACTGCTGCGTTCTTTTCAGTCCAAAGCATCCGGTTTTGAAGGCAGACGTAAATGAATCCCTTGAAATATACAAGTCAATGGAAATTGATGAATTGATACAAAAGTCTTTTGAAGAGAGGAAAATTTTCCGATACTCTATAAGAGACTATCTTGAAAAAGAATTTACTTGCTAGACTTACATTTTTAGTTTTTCTCGCTTTTTCTGCATTTTCCCAGGAAATCCAGAATGTCCCGGACTTATTGAAGGGAGTCTGGAAAAACAATGGGCGCTATGTGCTTTTTGACACCGGTTATGTTTCTCAAAATGGCAGTGTAATTCCCCAGTATATTTTGAGGACTTTCTATCAGTGGTATCCGGACAGAGCTGCAGAAAGCCAGCAGTATTCACAGAAAAACAAGAGACCTGAAAACAATACGACTCAGCGGGACAAGGCAGAAGAAATACAGATCAGGTTTGTTCCACTTACTGATGAGCTTTTTCCTGAGTCTCATGGAAAGCCTGTGGTTCAGAATGATGGGGATATTCTCAATGCTGAATCAATTCCATCTGGTGCATGGAATCTTGAAATCAAGTATCCCCATAACAAAGAAACATACAATGTTCCGGTTGCGGTAATCGGAGACAAGCTGTATCTGAATTTTATTGTAAAGAAAGAGGATTCGGATCAGGTTCCATACAGCGATCTTCTTGCAGGAACCGTAATGCGCTCAAAAAATCCTCTCTCAGGTTTCTGGATGGATTGGGGAAATGCCTCAGGTATATTGATTTGTCCTCCAGTTTCAAGCACTGAGCTTATATCCTATTTTATTACTGACAATGCGGTTTATCATATCAGATACTGGCGAACAGACATGGAATATGATGGGGAAAAGCAGGCAGTTTTTTCTGATGGTGATGAAACTTTTCAGGTTCCAAAGCATCTGCTTGTTGCCGGAAAAACATATACCTGTGTAACAGGCAGGAGAACGAGAATCAGAAACATAGAAAAGAGCAAGACATTGCCAGAGGAATACAATCTGAATTCTGTTCTCGTAAAAAAACATGTGGCAAGGGGAGACGGAAGTTCTTCTGAATATACTGTTCAGACTGCAACAATTTGTGCCCTTGGTGAACCATATCTTTCAATTGTTCCTGACAAGACTATTGAGGAAATATTCACTGAAGATCTGGCAAGGCAGCGACCTAAACCAGAGCCATTGTTTCCTCCTCATGGAGTTCTTGATTTTGACTGGAGCATCATTGAGGATCCTCCGAAAAGCTATAACAGGAGAATGCTTGATCTTGGAAAATAACAGGGCGGGGTGAGCATATTGTTCATGGACGAAAATATCAAAATACTTTGATATTACTTAACTGGTGAATCGTGATTTTAAGACTATATAATTTTTTTATACAATGTATGGAGTTAACATGAAAAAGATTTTGATTTTAGCATCGGCAATTGTTTCTGTTACATTTACTTCCTGTCTTTCTGCAAAGAATGATTTCAGGTTTATTGCTGTTGAAAAGCAGCCAAATCCACCGGCTTTAGTGACAGAAATTCCAGTTGTGGAATATAGGGATCCTGGAATCAAGTATGAAGTAGAATCCATGTACCTGCATAATCTTCATGTAAGCTATGATAAGACTGCAAGCCAGCAGTTTGCGGTAAGAGTCTTGTCTGAGGCATCCTATGCACAGATGAAGATTAAGCTTCCTGCCGGTACTTTTGAGTGTCTGGTTAATGAATGTGCTTCTGACCCGAATCATGCTGCATTCTATGTTTGCATTGACAACGAAGAATTCAGAGTTTATCCAAGTAACCCACCGACAGGTTCTTGGGAGCTTACCAGAAGGGCTCCGGTGTATTTTACCATTGATGAACCTAGAACAATTCTTGTAACAATCCAGCCAAACAGTGAAAGAAAGCCTGGTTCAACAGGAATGCTTCTGGATTACATTCAGTTTATAAAGTATCGCTAGGCTAAAGTTTTGGAACGCGAGGCTTTGAGAAATTCTTGAGCATGTTCTGCAAAAGCTCATGAGCCTTTTCCTTTTCAACTTCCTTTGACGGTTCATGATACTGAACAAGATTTGGAGGAATTTCGTCAAGGAATCGGCTCGGCTGACACTCAATGCTTCCGCCCATCTTCCTTCTGAATTTGCATGAAGAAATCAAAAGCCTTTTCTGTGCCCTGGTAACTGCCACATAGAAAAGTCTTCTTTCTTCTTCTACTGCAGCATCACCGCCTTCTTCAACAGCATGTGCGTGAGGCATGAGACCTTCTTCAGCTCCTGCAATGAACACAACCTGAAACTCAAGTCCCTTGCTTGCATGAACAGTCATTAGATTTACCTTTCCCTTATCTTGTTCGTCGTCCATGTCATCACGGCTTAAGAGAGTGATTCTGTTAAGATATGCGTAGAGACTTGTGTCCTCATAGTTAGGATTGTTTTCCCATTGCTCCATACTTTTTATGAGACTTTCAATGTTCATGAATTTGAATCTTGCTGACTTTTCACTTTTTGGGTTTTCTCCAATCAGGTAATCAAAGTATTTAATATCATCAACCAGCTGCCTGACTTTTTTTGAAAGACCTTTTCCTCCAAGCATTGACTTGGCATTTTCAATAATATCTGTGAATGCCTTAAGATCTTCAAGTGTGCTTTCTGACACAGGGCATTCTTCTTCTGTAGCCGTAAAAAGTGCCTGGATTGCTTCCCATAATGAAAGATCCATTCTCTTTGCAACTTCGCTGATAGCCTCTATTGTTACTCGGCCAATTCCACGCCGGGGAGTGTTGATGATTCTCAAAAGGTTTATGTCGTCATCGTGATTTGCAATAACTCTAAGATAGCTGATTATATCCTTGATTTCCTTTCTTTCAAAAAAACTTGTTCCGCCACTCATGGTGTAGGGAATGTTGTTTTCAAGAAATGCCTCTTCAATTGCCCGGCTCTGAGTGTTTGCCCTGATTAAAACTCCAAAGTCATCATAGTTTCTGTTTTCGTCCGTGCAGATTCCAAGAATTCCTTCTGCAATGAATTCTGCTTCTGCAGCTTCGTTTTCAGGCATGAATACTTCGATTGGTTTTCCATCTCCGTTTCCGCTCCACAGTTCCTTGTCCTTTCTGTTTGTGTTGTGCTTGATTACACCATTTGCTGCGGCAAGTATTGTTCCCGTAGACCTGTAGTTCTGTTCCAGTCGAATTTCAGTAACGTCAAAGTCCTTTTCGAAATTCACAATGTTCTGATAGTCAGCACCTCTCCAGCTGTAGATGCTCTGATCGTCGTCTCCAACAACTGCAATGTTCTTGTCCGAAAGAAGATGCATGAATTCATACTGCTGGTGGCTTGTGTCCTGAAATTCGTCAACCATTATGTATTTGTATCTGTTTTTGTATTTTTCCAGGATTTCCGGATGTTCATGAAACAGCTTGATTGGAAGAACGATAAGATCATCAAAATCAACTGCATTGTACAGCTTTAGGCCCTTCTGGTATTCCTCGTAAAGCTGCCTGTACATGTCATTTTCACTTTCCCAGTTTTTGCGTCCGGTTTTTATGTCACTGAAAAGAACGCTGATTTTGTACAGGTCCAGTGCGTCTGCAGTGTATTTGAGTTCCCGGCCTGTTTCCTTTATTAGAGATTTTTTATCCGTTTCGTCATAGATTGAAAAATTCTGCCTGAATCCAAGAGCTTCAATTTCCTGCCTGAGAATTTGAACTCCAAAGGCATGGAATGTGCTGACCGTAAGATTCTGGAGTTTTTTTCCAGTCAGATCCTTGATTCGTTCCTCCATTTCCTTTGCAGCCTTGTTTGTGAAAGTGAGGGCAAGAATGGCACTTTGAGGAATTCCCTTTTCAAGCATGTTTGCTATTCTGTATGTAATAACTCTTGTTTTGCCTGATCCTGCACCGGCAATAATGAGAATTGCTCCTTCAAGTGTTGTGACTGCCCGGTATTGTTCAGGATTTAGCTTGTCTTTAAGTTCTGATTCAAGTGACATGTGGGTATTATATAATTAATAGTTGATAATTTACAATTCATAATTCACAGTTCATAATTCATAATTTACAATTCATAATTCATAATTCTTAATTCTTAATTCTTAATTCATAATTCATAATTCA
>JAEDCT010000034.1 GCA_016294035.1 Treponema sp.
CTTCTGTTGGTGTGCTTGCTAAGTCGCAGGGGGCTAAACCGGGCGAGAAGATTATTTATGGCCGTGATGGGAATGGGAATGTGACTTCTAAGATTTATCTGCATAATGACGGGTCAATTTCCATTGAGACTGAAAAACCCATTTCTTTTGATGGTGAAAAGATAATTATTCAGGGCGGTGGTTCTGCTGCAGCCCGTGTGGATGATACGGTGGAAGTGGAAATTCCTGCTCAGACTGTTGTTGTTGCTGTTAGCGGTGGAAGTGGTGCTCCCGCGGTTGGAACGATGAATGTTATGCCGATTAAGCTGCAGGGGAAAATTACCAGCGGTTCTAAGACTGTGGAGATTGGGTGATGACGGAAGAATTTGGCGGTGATGTTTTGCTTTTTGACACTGAAGACGGAGGTGAAATTTCTGTCATCAATGGGCTTGTGATTCCTGATGGCGGTTTTCGCACGGCGGTTTATCTTTCGCTTTTTGGTGGCAATAAAGACGATGGCGGTGAGGTTGCTTCTGGTGATACATGGTGGGGGAACAGGCTTGAAGGTGTTTCTGAGAATGAGAAGCTTGTTTCTCGCTTCATGTCTTTTGTTCGTTCTGTTCCGTTGAACAGTAAGAATCTGAAGATTGCACAGGACAAGGCAGAGGAAGACTTGAAGTGGTTTCTTGATGATGACATTGCGGATTCTGTGGAAGTGGAGCTTCTGGACGAGGGAAACAACAGGATTCAGCTTAACGTGAGGATTGAAAAATCCGGAGAAATTATTGAATCTGGAAAATATGCCCTTCAGTGGGAGGCGGTGAAAAATGGCGTTTGAAAACAAAACTATTGAGCAGGTTAACAATCTTATAATTTCCGGGATTGAAGCTGAATTGAATACAAAATTCAGGCTTCTTCCTAAGTCTTTTATTCGTGTTCTCGCAAAGGTTCTTTCTGCTGTTTTTATTACGCTTTATAAACAGCAGGCGTGGATTTTTCTGCAGATGTTTGTTGACACTGCCAGTTTTGATGAAGTTGAAATTCTTGGGCGGAAAATACGCCCTCTTGTAATGTGGGGGAATCTTGTTGGAATCGGTGAGCCTGAAGGTGCTACTCATTGGCAGGGAAAGATTAAGGTTGAGGTTGCAAGCGTTAATACTTATCTTGACCAGGGAACACAATTTGTTGATCCTGCAACTGGGTTGATTTACATTACAACCGAGATTGTTCTTTTGAAGAATCCATTTGAGGAAATTGCTGTTAAATGTGCTGAAAGCGGTATTGCTGGAAATGTTGAAGTTGATGACGAGCTGAATGTTGCTTCTCCTTATTTCAACATCGGGAAAAAGGCTGTTGTGTCTGAAGTTACTGACAAGGCGGTAGATGAAGAAAGTGAAAGCAGCTATCGTTCTAGAGTTAAGTCACGCTGGCAGGTTCAGCCTCAGGGCGGTGCGCTTTACGACTATAGGAAGTGGGCGAGCGATGTTTCGGGTGTACTTCAGACTTATATATACAAGGATGATGATTCTGCTGCAGGTGTTTTGATTTATGTTGTTTCTGACGATGAAAGCAGAATTGCAACTCCTGGAATGCTTAAAGAAGTTGGTGAGGCCTGTTCTTATGATCCAGTAACGGGGGAGGGGAGAAAGCCTGTTACTGCGGTTCTGGACCCGGGAAATGATGGAAGCTATGGCAATGTTTGTGCCTGTTCGATTTCTAGTTTTACTGTTTATGTTGATGACTTTGAGGGGAATGAAATTGACAGCTTCAAGAGCAGCTGCAAAACAAATTTTGGTTCTTACTTTCTGGAGCGTGAGCCTTTTGTCCGTGGTCTTTCGGTTGATAATAACCGTGTAGACAGAATTTCTGCCGTTAATCTTACTTCAATTGCTAATGATATTGCTGAAGGTGTTAACGGATATTTTGGGAAAATCAGGCTTGAAAAGAACGGAGAGATTATTACTGATTATACATTAGGTAAAGGAGAACTTGCTAAGCTTGAGAAGCTTTATGTCAACGGAGTTGAGGTATGAGTTTTTTTAAGGTTTTTAAGCTGCTTTTTCCTCGTGTTAAGTCGTTTGAGCTTGTTTTTGAAACGAAGCTAAAAAAGTTTATCCGTGGTTTAAGCGTTCTTCCTGAAGATGTAAAAACGGAAACGGAGAAAGTTTTCCTGGATTTGTTTCCGGAAACTACAAGGTTTTTTGACGAGTGGGAAAAGCAGTTTGCTGTTTTGTTTGCAAGCGAACAGTATGGAGAAAACCGCGTTGGTATTCTGAAGGCTTTGTGGAAGGCAAATATGGGCGGGCAGTCTTTGGAATATATTCAGGGCGTATTGCAGAGTGTCTTTCCGGAGATTAAGGTTTTTGAAAATAATCCTATAAAGAACCCCCGGGATGCTAATGCTGTTTTAAGCTGTATGTGTGGTCAGGAATGGTCTGTCTGTGGGAATAAGAAGCTGTCATGCGGATTTAAGCTTGGGGATGAAAAGTTTATTCCTACAGTTATTCGCAATGACAGAGAACAGACTTATGACATCCCTGTTGATAAGCATTACTGGGAGAATTATTTTTTTGTTGCTAAAGATGTTGTGTTAAATAAGCGACAAGAAATTATTTATTGCCAGAAGATGACTGCTGATGCTAAGTGGAAGCCGTACGTTGAATACTTGATTTTGAAGATGAAGCCTGTACATACAGGTTGTATTGTTTTTATTGAATGGGAAGAAAATTATGATGCGACACGTTCGCAAAGGAGTGTTATAAATGCTTAAATTTAATAAGAATTATTCTGATTATACAGATGAAACGGATGAAAATTATCCGGAAGGAAAGGCAGTGAATGCTTCTTCTTCTGAAAGTTATGATGGTACTCCTCTTCTTGCGGAGTTCATGAATGATGTGAACGCTGCTCACATTGCCATGTATGAGAAGGCTTATGGCAACAGGGATGGAATAAACGGCCATGCAGACACGCAGAAAGCGTCTCAGTTTGCAGATGCTGTGGCAAAATACACTGATGACAAGGTGAAAGCTCATGCAGACGAGCGAGGATTGGCTGATGGTGTGCATGGTGCGACAAGTGAGGCTACTCCAGGGCAGATTGTAAGCCGAGATCAATTTGGGCGTGCAAAGGTTGCAGCCCCTGTTGAAAATGATGACATTGCAAATAAAAAATGGGTTCTGGAGGCTATATATCCAGTAGGATCTTTATACTGGTCAAGTAAAGCTACAAATCCATCTCAGTTGTTTGGGGGGACTTGGAAGCAGATTAAGGATTGTTTTGTCTGGGCAAAAGGTGATTCTGATAACATCAATGCGACAGGCGGATCAAAGACAGTGGCATTGACAGAAGCTAATATGCCTAGTCATAGCCATAGTTTTACGCCAAGCGGAACTATCACAATGAACGCCCATGCTCACGGATTGAACGGACATAGGCATACATTCACGCCTGAAGGTACGGTGAGTAGTCATAATCACTCATTCACGCCTTCAGGTGTAGTAACGAGTTCTTTTTCAGGTACAACCCACAGTTTTTATTCACCTCGTGCGGATGATACATTTGACATAGGAATTCTTGCAGGAGAAAATATAACATCAAGTTTTAGTTCTTCCAATCCGAAAATTAAAGAATATGCTGGTCGTGATAATGATCCATCAATTTTATTACAATGGACTGATGATGGTACTGTTTCTAGTTCTTTTGTCGGAAGTAGAAACGATACAGAGTATACTAGTCCGATATTCACAGGTTCACAGGGTACTACAGATGGTGCTAGTGGAAATACCACATCTGTAACATCATCGGGAACTTTTTCCGGCACCCAAGGTACCACAGGTTCAAAGGGTTCAGGAACTTCATTCAGTATTTTACCGCCTTATGTAGTAAAATACTGTTGGGAAAGAATTGCCTAAACTTACGCTATACGCTCGAAACAATACTTGACAACGTAAGGAGGCATAATGGAAAAATCAGTTCCACTTCCATTACTTTCTGTAATTCCAGCTGAACCTTTAAATGAGCCAGTTGCGGTTTCAGAAGTGGTATTTCCACTAGTACCATCTGTAGGTCCTTGCACTTTCAACTCGTGTGTATGGTCTCCTGTACAAGTTCCACTAATATCAATCTTCGTAAAATTAATTATAGGATCAAATTTGGTGTTTTTCGTCTGGTAAGATGAATAATCATAGGCATTATCTGAGCCACTAAATACAATACCTGAAGCATTATTATCGTAACTTCCTACCACAGTGCCCCAATGAGTATTTCTAGTATTAGTTGCTATAGAATGAGTATGAATTCCAGACCAACTAAACTTCTCATGTGCGGATTCGTTATCAGTCTTTCCGCTCCAACTAAAGCTATGCCTATGTTCGCCCAGTCCGTGAGCATGGGCGTTCATTGTGATTGTTCCCGATGGCGTAAAACTATGTGAATGACTAGGCATATTAGCTACTCCCAATGTCACTGTCTTTGATCCGCCTGTCGCATTGATGTTGAATGATTTGTTTTTTTGAGTTAAAATCAAATTTAGGGAGTTTATTATGACGGTAAAAGTATTAACAGTAGAGAATAATATTGAATGTTTTGAGACAGGAAAATTTGTGGTTTCTCCGGTGAAAGATATGAATCCACTTATACTTTCGGTATGGGTGTATTCTGGGAATAAGTTGATTTGCAGAAGGAAACGACATTTTACGTGGCTGTATAAACATTTTACTTTTAAGAGTAAAAAAGTCCAGGATGTCTTAAAGCAGATGGAAGAAGTGAAACAAGAAAATAAAGAATGATATATTTAAAAAAACAGTGTTATAATAGTTTATGGCATTTTTAAAAATTCGTTATAATGATTTTATTTCTTCTCCAGTCGAGTGGGGCAGCTGCATACTTAATATTATATTGTGTTTGTGTATGGGATATTTTTATTTAGATTCTGATTATATTGTCCCGATGTTTTATGCGGCTTTCTTTTTTCTGTATATAATTGTCGTTTTTCTGACGGGTCGGCGGTTTATTCCGCTTATGTATATGCTCTATTGTTTGGGTGGAGTGCAGAATATAACGTTTATAAACTTGACCGGATGGTTTATTGTTATTGGTCTTTCCTGGTGGTTTCCGAAGTGGAAAAGACCAATGATGGTAATTTATGGGCTGGAAATTTTTCTGGTTTGTTTCAGGCATTTAAAATCGGTGTGGCATTTACTGGCGCATTTTGCTTTTTGTGTTGTTTTTTATGTTGCTGCAGAAAGCGTTAGAAAAAAGATTGAAAAAGAGGCTGTAGAACGCGCTGGAGAGGCTTTGAAGGGTTCGGTTGAGAAAACTATCGAAAACGATATAAAAGATGCTCTACGCGAAGATTTAAGGGCAAATATGAAGCGTTTGGAGCTTACTGAAGGTGAAAGGGCTGTTGTTTCTCAGTTGGCTGAAGGGAAGATGATCAAGGAAGTTGAAGGCGTTTCAAAGAACACTAAGACTGATTACATTGAATCTGCAATGCTCAGGAACGGATGCAGAACCAAAGCGGAGCTTATTTCTTTGTATTCACTGGAAGAAAGGCTTCCTGAATTATTCCCATCGCTATTCCCAGAAAGTTAGAATGTAATCCCGTGAGTTTGCGGGATTTTTTATTTATAATTTTTTATGTGAAATTCGACAAAGTAAAATTGATTAATTCTTATTTTAAGTTCGCGGATAAAAGTAAAATTGAAGAGCTTAAAAAGAAGGTGCTTTTTTCTGACCGCCAGCTGAAGATTTTTGATTTGTATTATGTTCAGGGAAAGGACTGTGGTTTTATTGCAGATTCCCTCTGCGTGTGTCCTGGTGTGATCACCAAGGAACTGCACGCAATGAGGGAAAAGATGGTCAGGGTGATTTGAGGCCCGAAGGCCTCGTGTTTTTTAAGCTACAACAAATAATTTAGACTTGAGTAATTTGCAAATTGTATTTTTCATTTCTTCAACTGAATTTATTTTTCCTCCTAAAATTAAGCAATATATTGTTTCAACGATTGAATCAGTTGGCAGATAAAAAACTTCATATTCTTTTTCCATTTTTTCTACGATTGAATCAATAATTACTTTTAATTCTTTTTTTACTTTAATTTCATTTGTCATAATTTTATTCCTTGCACCCTTGCGGGTGCTTTTAATTAAAAATCTGTTGCCCATTCGCCAGCATGGGCAACTTTCCAATTTTCCCAGCGTTTTTCACCTTTAATTGTAATTAACTTTTTTTCGACTGTATCAAACAAAGTGTAACCAGTTTCAACGCCCTGCAATAGATAGCGTTCTTTTTTGTTGTTTGCTGGATCGTTTTTCATTGCTTCTCTGTTTGTTTTTACTGTCCAATTACCGATTTTTTCACAAGTTACTGTCATAATTTTACTCCTTGCAGGCTGTCATTCCTGCCTTATGTTTATTAATATACATCTTTTCCGTTGAATTGTCAATAGTAATTCAAAAAAAAAGTCAATTTTTTTACTATTTTTTTATCAAAATGAAAATTTGTATGGGTTTATAGTTATTTCAGATTTCAAGAAAAGGAGGAATCTGAAAATGGCTGAAATTGAAAATGTAAACAACAAGGCAAATGTTGGTGTTACATTGGGTGGTGTTGGTCTCGGTGTGGCTTTGCTTAACGCAATTCATAATGGCGGCGGATTTTTGAGCGGTCTTTTTGGCTGTGGAGCTGGAAACATGGCAAACGCTGCCGCTACTGTAATGTGCGGTTCTTCTGCTCCAATTTCTCGTTATGAGTTTGAAATGGGGCAGAAGATTTCGCAGAAAGACACTGAAATCGCTTTGCTGAAGTCTGAGCAGAACACAGAAATCAAGATTGCTGATGTTTACTCAAAATTGAAGGGTGATATGCTCACAATGGAACGAAGCCAGAATAACTGGAACAGTCAGCAGATGGTCAACAATGCTACAATGTCTGCCGCAATCGCTGCAAATGCCAATTCAATTGGTTCTTTGCAGAAATGTTGTGATCAGATTACTAAAGTCGTTATTCCGAACACTTCTGTTTGTCCGGGCTGGGGATCTGTTAATGTAACTCCAACTCCAGCGGCTTAACGCTTAACGGTGTAGACTTGCCTTGATTGCATTATTTGGGCAGGTCTACACCGTTTACATGGAAAAAAATTGAAATAGAAGGGTTAAAAATGTCTAGTTTGAACGAAGTTGTAACCGGCTTAAAAAAATATGTTGATGCAGAAATTCTTCCGAAAGTTACAGGCTGGAATAAATGGGTTTTTGGGGCTGGAGTTTCTTTGATGCTGGAAAATTCCGCAAATGTTTTTAATCAGCTGAAGGAAAATCCGTTTATTAAGAATATGGGTGTGATTTCCAAGGAAGACGAAATTGACATAGAGAAATTGTATTCAGTTTTTCTGGAGCAGTCGAAAAAGTCTGCGGTTACTTTTGCCGTTCCGCTTTTGGGGAATTTGACTTTAAAATCAAACGACATTGAAAAGCTCTATAACTTAATCAGAAGTTCGGAGGTGAAAGATGCTTGATATAGAAGTTCTTGCAGAAGATGCAATGAGAGAAGATGGCGTAGACCGTAAGAAGGTTATGGCAATTCTGGCAAAGGGTTTGCGGAACAAGATGCCTGAAATTGATGTTTATGAAGAAGTTTATCGCGAAGTTTACGGCGATGAGCTTACTCCTGAAAAGTGCGATGAACTTATTGCTTGCTTGCATCAGGGCGAAGAACACGGTGCTAAGTGGTCGCTTGGTGACACAAATGGAGTGGCTTCTAAGCTGGATATTCGCTTTGATGAAGCTCCCTTTACGCCAGAGATGTTCCGTACTGCTATCCATATTCAGTATTATGATTGCGCTTGTCCGCTCAAAAAAAGCGGAAAAGACATGAGTGCAACCGACTGGGGACGTATGGCAGATTTCTATTTTACCGCTGATGATGAAGACGGTTCGCGGCTTGTGGATTATTACTTCCAGAAGATGCGGAATAAAATTAAGAAAGTGATGTAAAAAAAAGGCAGTTGTTAAGTAATTTTTAACAACTGCCTTTTTTTTATTCTGTTAAATTGATCAGTGCTGATTGTATCTCCACGGCGCTCTGGTAAATGGCTTCATTAGTTATGGTGCGCTCGTGGTACATATTGCCTTCACAGGCGGCGGTAAGCAGTGCCATCTGTGAAATTATTTCTGAAAGTTTTTCTTTTGTTTCTGCTGGCATATTTTCTCCTTGTTGATAAAAGGAGCGTAACATTGTATACTATTCATTGTGTTAGTTGAACGTATGTAATATTACGCTCCGGAAGGCTTGGAAGTTGCTATCTTCTGAGCCTTTTTTTTGTTCAATCTTTGTTTTGTTCGTCCAAACAATTCAAAGATTCCAGGACGAAGCGGGATGTTGATTTTCCGGCTTTGTCTGCTTTTTTCCGAAGCCGATTTAATTCGGTCTCGGTTCCCACAATAGCCATAGATGGTTTTCTGGGTTTGTGCACTTCAACAGGCTTACGGCCTGCGCCTTCGCGTGCTCCGCCGCTTGGTGCCATATCTACCTCCTGATAATATAATAGCATAATTTGAAAAATATTCAAGTATTTTATTCAAAAAAAATGAAAAAAAAAGAGAGGAAACTTTCCTCTCTTTTCTCTCGATTTCTGCTATTTTGTTTATTTTCTGAAAATATCATCAGGCCAGTCTTCTTTAGAAGCTGAATTTCCGATTATTGATATAACTCCTTTGTTATTTTTTAAACAAAGATTTGCGCGGTCATAGTCACCGTAAGTTATAACGCCAATATTAGAAATTAAGTGTAATGCTGTGTTATCTTCCATGAAGTGAATAATTACCCACTTATATCCTGATTTATCAACTTCTTTTTGAAATTGAATTAATTGAGTTTCTGTGATTGTGCCTTTACTTGCTGGAACATATCCTATTTTTCCACCTTTGATTAAACGGTCCTGGACCGTTGAACCTTTGCCAATTCCTGGAAGTTTTAAGGCGAAAAGTGAATTAAAACAGAAGATTGAGAATAGAAATGTGATTAGTTTTTTCATTTGTAACTCCTGTAAAATCTGAATTTATAATATATCATCAAATAAATCTAGTTGACTGGTGATTGATGGAACCAACCGATTGAATGCTTTTTTTAGTTTGTTCTGTTCGCAGAAAAGCTGCAAACATTTTTCTGCGTCTTTTTTGCATTCATAGACAGATTCAAACAATCCGTCCTGTGGGTGAGGCCATTTGCAATAAATTCTTTTTTGAATTTGAGCCTGGATTGAATATGTCATAAGACATTTTATTTTGTAGAATTTAATCGTAACTTGATCTGTTCCTGAAGAGTGACTGTCTGTTCTGAAGGGCAGGGCTGTAATGCGTCCATTAGCAGAGAAGTATTCATTTAAATCATTTGCTTTTTTTGTTTCCATTTTTTATACCATTTTCTTCTTTTGGCTTTGAATTCTTCATGTTTTTCTTACTTCATAATTCCATATAGCAATTGTCCATTTTGTGTGAATTCATAGATTTCTATTTTGAACGTTGCTGCAGTAATGAATTGTCTTCCTTGGTTTTGTGAGGAAAGGTTGAATTTTTTTATTATTTCCTTGATTGTTTTAGGTTTTTTTAGGAAAGTTTTTAATTTGTTTATGTTTTCCAGGCTGGAATAATTGTATGTTCGAGGCATGGTTATTTTCCTATTCAACCATAGCTTGAATTTTTGTTGATAAAACTTCTTCGTCTTTGTCGCTTAGAATTGCGTGCAATGATGAATTGTTTCCGTCAAGTTCAACTTCAACTTCTGCATCCGGGCAATAATCATTGATTATTCTTCCGCAGGTTGTAACAATGAGTTCCGTCCAGCAGTTGTAATCCTGACCGTTAAGGGTAACGGTTTCTTTTCTGTCAAGCATTCTTGAAATTCGTGGACATTGTTTCCTGAAGGCGTGCTTATAGCAAATGTTTGCCTTTTCAAGAAGTTTTTCAATGATTTTTTCGTCTGTCATTTGCATCTCTCTTTTTTTAGTTTTTCGATTTCCTGCCTTAATTCAGTATTTGTTTTTCAATAGTTCATTATTTAGTAGATTCCTGCAGCTTTTTCTTTTGCATCTGCTATAGGGTTCATTTGGATCGGTCTTTTCCTCATTTCTGCCATTTGCGGACACAGTGAACAGATTCCGTATTTACACATATTTTTTTTTCAAATCTAAATATCTAAATGTTAAAAAATTGATAATGGTTCCAATTTCTGGTCTTATTATTTTTTTAAGTTCCTCGATGGATTTTGTGTTTGGATCGTCTTTTTTGTGCTCTTCGGTGAATTCTATGGTAATTATACGATCAGAAATAACATTATCTTCTTTGTCAAAAGTAGGTGTAGTATTGCTTATAAGTATTGTTTGTGCCGTTGGAATAAATTCTTCAGGTTTGTGATATAATTCACGAGCAAATATTTTTGCATTTCCTGTTAGCATTTTTAATTTTTGGGAATCTAAAATATCATGACTATTTATAGAATCAAAAACACAAACACCTGGATTTTTGAAATTTGTTAAATAGCTTGTTGATTTATGATTTTCAATACATATAGCGTCTTTTTCAATAAAATTAATTTTATTTGGAAAAATTTCTGACAAAATGTAAATTAATGTTGTTTTACCTGTTTTGGGTAAACCAATAAATACTGTTAATATTTTATTTTTTGGTTTTTGATTTGGAATAGTTGAAATAAAATCTAATAATTTTTCAAAGTTTTCTTGATCCTTAAAATTGCTTTGTAAGTATGCAAGAAATTTTACTGGTACGTTTGTTTTTGTTTCTTTCATTTTTTTACTCCTATAAAATTAGTAAATATCAAATTCCGGGCCATCGTCCCACGGATTTTCTTCTTCTACAGGGATTTCCATTGGAAGTTCGTTTTGTTTTGGTGCTGAAGGTGTTTGTTCTGTTACCAAATTCTGTTCAGGAACTTCATCCCAATCTTTGAGGATCAAGTCTATGACTACCTGCTCTGGATAGCCGTTAACCCTCATCTGCTTGACTTTGAATTCGTTGTAGTCTCGTTTGAGATAGCGGGTAAATTTTGCCTGTGTGAGCTTTTCAGGATCAATCGGTTTTCCGGATTCGTCCAGTTCAATATTCCAGAATTGACAGTAACGGTTGTAGACATCTTTAAGTGGTACCCATTTTCCTGAACCTTTGGCAAAGTCTATGTATTTTTGAACGAAATTCTGGAGTCCGTTGTCATCCATGTTTTCTATGTAGTCTTTCTTGTATTCTTCAGATTCAAGGGACTGAGGGATTTTTGATTTGTATTCGTTCTTGAGCCTGATGTAATATTCAGCGAATGTGCGAACGATAATCGGGAATTCCGGGCGCAATTGTTCTTTGAGTTCGTCAATTGTCATTGTGCCTTTTTCGCCTTTTTCGTGCTGTTTTGAAAACTGAATAATCAGCATACGGTCAATTACGGCTTGGTCTGTTTTGTCGAAAAGTGGAGAGTAGTTTGTTAGAATGATTGTTTGTGCGGTTGGAATAAAGTTATGAGGCTTCTGCCAAAGTCCACGGGCTGTGAGCTTTCCGCCACCAGTGAGAGATTTCCACATTGATGAGTTCAAGTGGTCGTTTTTTTCTGTTTCGTCTGAAATACCTGCTCCTGCTCCTTCAAGCTGTGCAAGGAACGGATTTGCGCCGCCTGTCTGGTTGCCGTATTTTGAGTTCATAATAAGATCGCGAGGAATTGGAACTGTCATATCAGGGTAGATTTCTGAAATGATTTCCATTGTTGTAGTTTTACCTGTGTGAGGCTTTCCGGTGAAGATTCCACCGATTTTGAACTTTGCGGCACGGCTTGGAATGAGGCTTAAAAAGTACATTAAGGAATTGAGAGTGTCTTTGTTGTCAAAGTTTCCGTTCATGAACTCCATGAAGTTTTTTGGTTCTCCTGCTTTTTTGCAGTCGGCTACAAAGTAGGGGAGTTTTTTCTGTCTGTATTCTTCCGGACGTGCATCACGGAAAACTATTTCTTTTCCTGAAAAGTCTAAAACTCCATCCTGAAGCGTTAGGGTTTCCTGAATAAGGGTGGAATCAAAGCTGACTTGTTTTCTGAAGATGCTTGGTTTTTCGGCCAGTGCTTTCATTACTGTCTGGCAGAATTTGTATTGTCCAAGTTTTTCAAGGGTTTTTCGTGCTGCATAAGCGTCATAGTCAAAGAATTGGAGTGCAAGTTCCTTGAGGATGTTGTATGCAATGTCTGTAATGTCCGGGCGGTGATTCCAAATCAGGCCGTCGAAAAAATAAAACTCTTTGAGTTCTTCTACATAAATCAGTTTGTCTTTGAGATAATATTCAAGAAGATTTGCGGTTTCTTTTTCTGACTTGTAAGATTCTTTTTCGATAAAAGCTCTTAAGTCATCTGTGTTTGCAACTGGTTCAATGTCAACTTCTACAATCGGAAAAGTTGAAAATTTGATGTTGCCATAATCTACTGCATTTTCAAGATCTTTTTTTATTCTTGATATTGTGCGGCGGTCGATGCCGTGGTCGCGGGCGATTTGCAGAATTATGTTAAGATTTACAGTGTCATTTATTTGCGGAATTTCGTCTGTGTTTGCCCCCCAGGTTACAAGGGCTTCCACAATTTTTGTATATTCTTTTCCTGCGTTGACGATTGCTTCAAGGAATGTTTTGTATTCAGTTTCGTTGAGTTCTTCTTTTGGAAGTTTCTTCAAAAGTTCATTGATGCGACGAAGGGAGCAGTTTCCTTTACCAGTTTTGTTTTTGCGTGTGTCTTTTGTTTTTGTTTCTTTTTCTGCAGGTTTTGTTTCTGCTATTTTCTGGTAAAGGGTTGCCATCTTGATTGCGTTCTGAACATAATCAAGATGACCAAAAAGAATTGCTTCGTCCGGGTCTTTGTATTGTTTAAGTTCGTCTAATTTTGCAAAAAGAATTGTGCCTGTAAATCCATTTTTTTTGAGAAATTCTGCACAATCAGGGGCTTTTGTGTTGCCGGCGGTGTCATTGTCGAAAAAAATTGTAATTTCTTTTACGGCTGAACCTAAAAGAAAATGATTGATTAAAGCCTTTGTTAGGGATGTTACGCCACCGATGGAAAAAACATTGTCAAGTCCTGCAGCTTGGCAAACAAGGGCTTTAAGTTCACCTTCTACAATTACGATTTTTTCTGGCAGTGGAATATTAGGGCATGGAAAACCCTTGCCACCATGGGATGCAATTTTCTTGCATTTGAAAGCGTTTGCGTCTTTGTCAAATTCGTAATAGTGGAGTTTGTAGCCGATTCCAGTTTTGATTATTATGCCGGAATGCCAGAAAGTTTTTTTTAGTTTTCCTTCTTTGTCAGTGTGAATGGCTCCTACTGATTTCAACAGTTCTTCTGGAAGTCCGTCATTGATTGCGTCTGTTAAGCCGTTCCACCAGAATAATTCTTTTGTCAGATTTTTGACAATTTCATCTGAAAAAGAGTTGATTTTTCCGTTTGATGAATATTTTGCACGGTCACGCAAGAAATTTTTTAAGACAGTTTCATTTGTGATTTTTCGTAAATAGTTTTCAAATTGTTCTGTTTTTTCTTCAGGAATGAGGTTTAATTTGTATTCCTTTTTGATTTTCTGAATTGGCTGTGTTATATCAATGCTGCCACCGAAAACCTGCTGAATATGTTTGAACTGTTTTCCGCGTTCTGTGATTCCTTCCAGAATTTCTACTGCATCGTAAATGTCACCGTGAATGCCGCAAGCGTAGCATTTAAAATAGTCGTCAAAAATCTGACAGCTTGGCTTTTCGTCCTGATGAGTTGGTGAGAAACATTTTATATTTTCTGTTTTATCGGCTTCAATTCCGTGCATAAGCAGATATTCACGGAGCCGATGCTTGTATTGGTTAAAATCTATGTTGCTCATTTATTATTTTCTTATTTTTCTTCAGCTGAATATACAATGCATTTTGTTTTGAGGAATTTACATTCATAACATTCTTTGCCTGGGCATTTATAACCTTTTAGTTCTTCTGGCATTGTCATTTTATTTTCCTTTTGTAACTGCTTTTATAAATTTATTCACGTTGTCTGTAACGAAATGGCAATTCTGGGAAAGTTTGATTTTGTCTTTATCTGTAATTATATAAACGTAAGATCCAATATCATCGAAGAATGAAATTCTGTTCGTTCTTCCGGATTTAAAAGACAATAATATTCGTAACGCCATAATAAT
>JAEDCT010000014.1 GCA_016294035.1 Treponema sp.
AAAATGTTGCAATTTCTGACGGAAAACTGGGGAATTATTCTTTACAAGTTACCAATCAAGTGTCTTATATAAGTAGAAAACCGCTATTTCTTGTATGGGAAGAATATCTGTGTAGCCTTGATTCTTTCAAGATGAACAAATGACCCCTTATGCCTTGAAATGAATTTTTCAATTGACATAACTTCTCCCTTTTCAAAGACAAAGCATCCGAACCTTCCCTTGTCATCAAAATATGGGAAAAAGACAGCACAATCATTGAACACAATTTCATCAGGTTTCTGTGCAGAGGGCTGTCTTATTGCACCTAGAAAGAACCAGGAAGGCTCAGTAACAGCAAGCACATAGAGCATGGACTTTATTCTGTCTGTACTGTAGCCCGTATTCTTAATATATCCTACAGAAGAAACAAGCTTGCCGTCTATCAAATCAGAGACAAAATAGTTGTGAATCACGTCAATTCCACCAGTCTCAAAAGTAACATCACGCCTTGTCCTTATTTCCATGGCCTTTGCACCAAGGTTTCTTACCCAGTCAAGTGTAAAGAAAAGATTCCAGTCCTGGGACATAACTCCAGTTTTTCCAGTCTGGCTATAGTCAATTGTAGGGCTTGTAAGATCCTTTAATTTTGTGCCGCGTCCAGTTGCCGGCTCCACAATACCATCAACAATCCATTTTACAAAACCTGCACCGGAAAGAAGATGTATATTCTTAAGATCAGGAACATAATCCTTTCCCTCGTCATCCTTACGTGTATATGGAAGGCCTGTGAAAATATCTATGAGCTGCCCCTTTTCATCATAGCAGGTACTTGGATCATACTCGAAATTTCCAAGATTTTCCTTGATAACTGAGACCATATACAGGGAATCCCTGTACTGGCCCGGCACTACCTGAATTTTATCCCAGGGGAGAGAAGTCTTTGTCCACCTTCTAACATCCTGAAACGATGCAGAATAAAGCTTTGTGAATGGAACTCCAACAGGAACAGAACGTGCAAGATATGAACCAAAAACAACAAGATCAACATAGGTTTTGTTTTTCATGGGTCTGAACTCAATGTGAACATCAGAGTCAGGATTGAAATACCATTCGATTTTTGTGGACTCCTCAGTTTTCTTGTTTCTGTACAAAACCCAGCTTCCGGCAGCACCCTTTGGATAGATTTGAGCCTTGACTGTCCTTACAGAATCTCCATTCCTGAGTTCCATGTCCATTTTTGTTTCAGGAGCCAGAACAATGGCAAAGTCCCTGTCATTTTCCTCAAGCCTTACCTGAAACCTGGTACCAACATTATTGACAATAATTTCATCACTTTTGTTTCGAAGGGTTGAAAGAGGAGCCATGAGCCAGCTTCCAGTAATTCTGGACCTGATTTCCTGAGAAGAAGGGATTTTCATTTCGTTGTATTCACCCCATGCAAAAGCACAAAGTCCAAAAAGTCCCAGAAACGCAAAAATCAACTTCTTCATAAACAAACTCCAAAAACCTTAGAATACAATTACCTGCCGGAATCAGACAGCTCCCATAGCACCTTCGGCAAGTTTGATTTCAGGCTTTACAACAGACTTGTCAGGATTATGGATCATTCCATCTGACTGCTCATCCGGATGCTTTCCTGCAGGTGCATTGCTCAACAAAAGCTTGAGGCGGTTAAGCTGATTAACTTCGCTTGAACCAGGATCAAAGTCAATTGCACTGATATTTGATTCAGGGTATCTTCTGCGCAGTTCCTTGATCATTCCTTTTCCGGTAACGTGGTTAGGAAGACATGCAAAAGGCTGAACGCAGGCAATACTTGGAACACCAGAGTGAATGAGTTCTACCATTTCAGCAGTAAGGAACCAGCCTTCACCAGTAATATTTCCAAGCTGGACAATATCATCAACACCATCCATCAAGTCATAGATTACTGAAGGTGCCTCAAAACGACGGCTCTTTCTCAGACACTTCTTGATGTAGCTTCTGTATGTTTCAAGGAACCATACAAGACGTCTTGCATTCTTTTCTGTTTTCTTAGGGAATGCAAGTTTTTCATGCCTGAATATTCCAGTGCTGAATGTGTAGAAAAGGAAGTCAGCAAGATCCGGCATGACACACTCTGCTCCCTCACGCTCAATTACATTGACGATATCATTGTTTGCTGTCGGATGGAACTTAACGAGGATTTCTCCTACAACACCGACCCTAGGCTTCTTCACAGGAAGCAAAGGAAGATTGTCAAAATCACGGACAATACCGCGGATAATACTCTTGTACTTCAGGGTTGAAAGTGACTTCATTGAATCCTCACATCGCTTTGACCATTTTTCATAGAGAGCATTTGCACTTCCCTTTTCTGCCTCATAAGGTCTTGTTCTGTAAAGAACTCTCATGAGAAGGTCACCCAACATGATGGATCTCATACATCTTGTGAGCATTGGGAGTGTAATCTTCCATCCAGGATTCTTTTCAAATCCAAGTGCATTGAGGGAAATGACAGGAACATGAGAGAATCCTGCATCATTCAGGGCACGACGGATAAATCCAATATAGTTAGTGGCACGACATCCACCACCAGTCTGGGTAATTAGAAGGCTCGTATTGTTAATGTCATACTCACCGCTTTGAAGTGCAGAAATCATCTGACCGGCGACAAGAATTGACGGATAGCAGGCATCATTGTTTACATACTTCAAGCCAACTTCAACAGCAGTAGGATCGATTGACTTAAGGATGACAAACCTGTATCCGGAAGCCTCAAAAGCCTTCTGAAGAATCCTGAAATGAATCGGACTCATCTGAGGAGCAATGATTGTGTGTGTCTTTTTCATTTCCTTTTCGAAGATCTTTCTCTTGTATGCAGCACTTCGAACAGTCAGCTTAACGCGGTTTCTTTCCCGGGCACGGACTGCAGCAATGAGGGATCTGATTCGAATGCGAACGGCTCCAAGATTTGATCCTTCATCAATCTTAATGAGGGTATACATTCGGCTCTTGGACTTCATGATTTCATCAACCTGGTCTGCTGTTACGGCATCAAGCCCACATCCAAATGAAGTAAGCTGGACCATCTCAATGTTTGCCATTTCACTGACAAATGCAGCAGCACGATAAAGCCTGTTATGGTAAGACCACTGGTCAATAACTCGCAGAGGTCTTTCAATTTTTCCAAGATGACATACTGAGTCTTCGGTAAACACAGCCATTCCAAGACCATTGATCATTTCCGGAATACCATGGTTAATCTCAGGATCAAGGTGATATGGACGCCCAGCAAGAACAATACCATTTGCACCACGGCGGATTGTTTCCTCAAGGGCTTCCTCACCGTGCTCCATCACCTCACGCTTGAATTTCTCCTGCTCAGCCCAGGCCTCATCAAGGGCAGAAAGAATCTTTTCCCTGGAAAGACTCTTAAACACTGGAAGAAGTTCCTCACACAGGCGTTCACCAAGTCTGGGTTTGTCATATATTGGAAGGAACGGATTAAGGAATGTTATGGAATCATCCTGACGAAGAGATTCAATATTGTTTCTGAGTACCTCAGGATAGCTTGTTACGATAGGACAGTTGTAGTGATTTCCTGCACCGGCATCTTCCTTTCTTTCATAAGGAATACACGGGTAGAAAATAAATTTCACTCCCTGATTGATAAGGCTTTCAATATGTCCGTGAGAAATTTTTCCAGGATAGCATACTGACTCTGACGGAATAGTCTCAAGCCCCTTTTCATAGACTGCACGGCTTGATCTTGGTGAAAGGCGAACCCTGAATCCCATTTTTGTGAAGAAAGTAAACCACAAAGGATAGTTTTCATACATGTTCAGAACTCTTGGAAGGCCAACATCTCCCATAGGGGCATCCTCTTTCTTGAGAGGAACATAGCTGAACAGTCTCTTGTATTTCCATTCAAAAAGGTTTGGAAGATTCTTACCGTCATCCTCACCATTGATTGTATTGTTCTTGTTGCTTGCATCAACTATGCTTGACTTCTTTTCTTCATCAAGCTCAGCACCGCGCTCACATCTGTTTCCCGTAATGAACTTGCGGATAGTCTTCTTACCATTTGCTCCATCAGAATTCTGAGTTGAGAATGAGTTGATTGTAAGAAGACAGTTATTTGAACACTTGCCGCATCTTCTCAGCTCAAGGGAAACATCAAATGTCTCAAGCTGATCAAGAGTTGCAATGTTTGACTTAACGAACTTAGGAGTCTGATCCGGATCATCAGGCTTTGGACGGCGAAGATCTTCCCACTGGTCCTGAGCAATGAGTGCAGAACCATAGGCACCCATGAGCCCCGCAACATCCGGACGGAATACATTCACACCGGCGATTTTCTCAAAGGCACGAAGAACGGCATCATTATTGAAAGTACCACCCTGAACCACAACCTTTGTACCAATGTCACTTGCCTTTCTGAGCTTAATAACCTTGAAAAGTGCATTCTTGATAACTGAATATGAAAGACCTGCCGAAATATCTGCAACTTCAGCACCTTCCTTCTGAGCCTGCTTAACACGGGAATTCATGAATACAGTACATCGGGTACCCAAATCAACAGGATTCTTTGCAAGAAGAGCGATCTTTGAGAAATCCTGAACACTCATTCCCATTGTGCGGGCAAAGTTGTCGAGGAAAGAACCACAACCTGCAGAGCATGCCTCATTAAGCTGAATGCTTACAATGGCACCATCCTTCATGCGAAGGCACTTCATGTCCTGTCCACCAATATCAAGAAGGAATTCAACTCCAGGAACAAAGAAATCGGCAGCACGATAGTGAGTGATAGTCTCTACTTCACCGGCATCAACACCAAGAGCAGCCTGGAACAAAGCTTCTCCATAACCTGTTGAAACGGCTCTGGCAATATAGCAGTCCTTCGGAATGATCTTGTAAAGCTGCTTAAGAACCCTAACTGCAAGATCCACGGGATTTCCTGCATTAACATCATAGAATCTCCACAGAATGCGTCCCTTTGTATCTGTAAGAACAGCCTTTGTTGTTGTGGATCCGGCATCAAGGCCAAGAAACACAGGTCCCGTTGTTTCTTCCAGTTTGCCCACAAGAGCCTTTTCCTGTGAATGCCTGTGATTGAATTCCTCAAGTTCTGCCTCATTCTGGAAAAGAGGATCAAGTCTCTGGACTTCCTGCATTTCTGCGCCCACAAGATTCTTGAGGCTTTCACGGAATTCCTCGATTGTAGGAAACCTGTTTGACTTTGAGTTCTTTGGTGCATTTGGAGAAATTTCCCTCTCTGCTGAATATGCTGCTCCCGATGCTACAAAAAGCTGGGAGTTTTCAGGAACTATCTGTTCCTCATCCTTAAGCTTGAGGGTAACAACGAATCTCTGCCTGAGCTGATCAAGGAAGTGCAACGGGCCTCCAAGGAATGCAACATTTCCGCGGATAGGCTTTCCGCAGGCAAGCCCCGAAATAGTCTGGGTTACCATAGCCTGGAAAATGGAAGCCGCAATATCTTCTCTACGGGCCCCCTCGTTGATGAGAGGCTGAACGTCTGTCTTTGCAAAAACACCGCAGCGAGCAGCAATTGGATAGATTGTAGTGGCACCGCGTGCAAGCTCGTTGAGTCCGGAGGCATCCGTTTCAAGAAGAGCAGCCATCTGGTCAATGAAGGCTCCCGTACCGCCGGCACAGGTTCCATTCATTCTCTGCTCCACGCCTCCCTTGAAATATGTAATCTTGGCATCTTCACCACCAAGCTCAATGACAACGTCTGTCTGTGGAATGATTTTGCGTACAGCTGTAGTTGCCGCAACAACTTCCTGGATGAAAGGTATGTCAAGCCACTGGGAAACAGAGAATCCTCCGGATCCTGTAACCTTAAGCGAAAGTGTCTGGTTCTTCCCCATTGGAAGCTTTTTCTCAAGTTCATCAAAAGCACGGTTTGCAACTGTAATGATGGTGCTCCTAATGTCTGCTCTGTGTCTCTCATATGCACCGTACAAAAGCTCGTCATTGTCCCCAAGAGCCACAACCTTTACTGTCGTGGAACCAACGTCAATACCAATGCGGATAGGTTTTACGACTGGCTTCAATGACGAATCAATTACAATATTTTCCATAACTATCATGCACCTTTCTCTTGATGTGTCTATCTGGGGGAATTCCTAAACCATCAGATTACAGGAGACCCCACCTTTTTGCTAATTAGTAGAACAAAGTCAAATTGTAGTATATAGTAAAATAAAATTATACTCAAGGCAACAAATCTATGAAGGAAAACAACGACTACCTGACAACGCAACTCATAACCTACATCGGAAACAAGCGCATCCTCATAGGCCAGATACAAAAAGAAGTCGAAGGAATCTGCAGGAAACTGGGCAGAAAGAAACTTGTATGTGCAGACCTGTTTTCCGGATCAGGAGTCGTGGCCCGAATGCTCAAGCAGTACTCCTCTACAATCATTGTCAATGACCTTGAAAACTACTCAAGAATACTTGCATCATGCTACCTGTCCAACAAGAAGGATTTTGACCAAGAACGATACTTTGAGTGCCGGAATGCCATTGAAAGGGATTTTTTCAACACAAAGACCCCGGGAATCATATGCGCCAACTATGCCCCGAAAGACACAAACAACGTGCTTCCGGGAGAAAGAGCCTTCTACACGAGGGAAAACGCCGAGAGAATCGACACCTACAGGCATCTCATAGACATCCATGCAGACCAGAACATGAAGGATTTCTTTCTGGCACCTCTTCTGACAGAAGCATCCATACACGTAAACACCAGCGGAGTATTCAAGGGATTCTACAAGGATAAATCCACGGGAACAGGATGCTTTGGTGGCACAGGAAAGAATGCACTTTCTCGAATAATGGGACAGATAGAACTTCCCGTTCCTGTTTTCAGCAATTTTTCTTCAAAAATGGATATTTACCAGAAAGACACTGTTCTTTTGTCGTCTGAACTGAGGAAAATTGACATTGCATACCTGGATCCGCCATACAATCAGCATCCCTACGGCTCAAATTACTTCATGCTGAACATAATTGCCGCTAATTCCATGCCGGACGCAAGAATCAGCAAGGTATCGGGCATTCCAAGCAACTGGAACAGGTCAAAATTCAACAAAAGAGCCTATGCCCTCGAAAGCATGGAAAAAATCATTTCAAGCCTGGACGCAAAATACACCATCGTTTCATACAACAGCGAAGGTTTCATAGGTTTTGACGAGATGAAAAGCATGCTCAGGAAATATGGTGCCGTAAAAACCGTGGAAATCCAGTACAATACATTTCGTGGCAGCCGAAACCTCAAGAACCGGGACATTCACGTAAGCGAGTATCTTTTTGTGCTTGAAAAGTAAATGAAAAAAGGGACTTCCAGGAAATACTTTGTCATTCATCAATCTTCTGATTTTCAAAGTCCCAGCCATTTTATTGCGGGCAAAAAAAAATCCCCCGGCAGCCTGAAACCACCAGACCATCCGGAGGACTAAATTATGAATTATGCATTATAAATTATTAACTATTACTTGATTTCAACAACCCAGCCTTCTGGTCCCTTTACGGTTCCCATCTGGATGCCTGTCAAAGTCTCGCGGAGCTTCTGCATTACAGGACCGATGTTTTCCATTCCGCTTGGAAGCATGATTGACTTTCCGTGGTCATCAATCTGTCCGATTGGAGAAATAACGGCTGCAGTACCGCAAAGACCGCATTCTACGAACTTCTTGAGTTCCTTCTTGTTTACCTTGCGTTCTTCAACCTTCATGCCAAGGATGTCCTTTGCAACTGTAATCAAAGAGCGGCGTGTGATTGAAGGAAGGATTGAACCAGACTTTGGAGTAATGAGAGTACCCTTCTTGTCAACGAAGAGAATGTTTGCTCCACCAGTTTCTTCAATATAAGTATGTGTTGCAGGGTCTGTGTACATGTTTTCTGCATATCCGCAGTTGTGTGCGTCTACGATGTTGTAAAGTGACATAGCGTAGTTGAGACCGGCCTTGATGTCACCTGTTCCATGAGGAGCTGCACGGTCGCGGTCAGAAATGCGAACCTTGATAGGCTTTACTCCGCCCTTGAAATATGGTCCTACTGGAGTTACAAGAATTCTGAACTGGAATTCTGTAGCAGGCTTAACACCGATAACTGCATTTGAACCGAACATGAATGGACGGATGTAGAGTGTAGCGCCGCTTCCGTAAGGTGGAACATAGTCAAGGTTAGCCTTAACGACATCGATTACAGCCTGAATGAATTTTTCCTTAGGGAACACTGGCATTTCAAGGCGTGTGCAGCTGTCTGCCATGCGGTCTGCATTAAGGTCCGGGCGGAATGTAACCACCTTTCCGTCTGAAGTTGTATATGCCTTAAGTCCTTCAAAACATGTCTGTGCATACTGAAGAACACAGGCACATTCGCTCATTGTGATTGAGTGGTCAGAAGTAAGAGTTCCTTCATCCCATTTTCCGTCTTTCCAGTTTGCTACGAAACTCTTGTTTGTTTCCATGTAGCCGAATGGTAAATTACCCCAATCAATGTCTTTTGCCATAAAAAACCTCACTCGTCGGCACATCTATATGTCGAGCCATAATAATAGTTTAATTGACTTTAATATAATTAAAGTTTTTGCACAATATACGCACCGTCCATTATTTCCCAAAAGCAGAATTTAAAGAAGAAAAACATATTTACATACAAGACTGCAAATGTTCTTTTTGTGTATGCATCCAAAATTGAAATTATTTTGCATTCATTATATATTGACCCAATGAGCATCATTAAACTTTTTCTAATAGGAATTATAATCGGCATTGCAAACGTCATTCCCGGAGTATCCGGCGGCACACTGATTGTCGTGTTCAACATCTACGACAAATTCATGGAATCCATCACCCTCAACGTGAAAAAACTTTGGGCAAACAAAGCCTTCCTGACACCACTTCTTTTGGGAATGGTATTTGGAATCCTTGTATTCTCCAAGCTCATTTCATATCTGTACGACAACTTCCCGCTCCAGACATTCTATGTTTTCACGGGACTGATTCTTGGATGCATTCCCCTCATTGCAGGATATGCATGGAAAACTGAACCTGCCGGAGAAAATGAATCAGAAAAAAAATCCCCTGCACGCATTGCAGTCCTTGCAGTTTTCTTCATTCTCGGACTGGCGGCAATCCTTTATTTTGCCTACATCAAGTCCAGGATGGGAACCAGCGTACCAGACACACAGGAAATTCCTGGCATCTCACCCTTACTGGCACTAAAGCTCTTCCTTGCAGGACTTCTTGCAGCAGTTGCCATGGTCATCCCGGGAATTTCAGGCTCACTTCTCCTGCTCATCCTGGGAGTTTACACACTGATCCTTTCATCAATAGGAGCCTTCTTTGTTCCAGACACAATGATAAAGTCTGCACTTGTGCTGATGCCATTCGCTCTTGGAGTTCTTTCCGGCATTTTGGGAGGATCAAGACTCATATCAATCCTGCTGAAAAAATTCAAGAACCAGACTTACTCAGTTATCCTGGGACTCATTGTGGGATCCCTCGCAGTGACATTTCCGGGAGTTGGATTTGAGTCAGCCTCACAGTGCGTAGCCTGCATCTTATGCCTTATAGCGGGAACATCTCTTGCATTCTTCGGAAAATAAGTGAAATGCCAGTAACAAAACACTTTTCCATTGGTTTTACAAACAGAAGACAATAAAGACTTGCATATTTGGAGATTCAGGCCAATGAAATCACTAAGAAAAGCAATTGTCCTTTCGGCATTAATTCTTGTTTCCCGCGGAATATTTGCCCAAAGCTTCTCGCCGGCTGCAGTCAAACTGATCACAGATTTTGATAAGACAAGACTGGAACTCACCACATTCCAGGACAAGGCAGACTCCGTGAAAAGAATCGACCAGTTCATTGAAGAAAGAACAAGTGACATATCAAATCTTTCCCAGGAAGAAAAGTGCGTGTTTGACAGCCTTGTTTACATGGAAAAATTCACCTACACAGTTTTCTATGCCGGTGAGGGAAAGGAGCATGCACCAGTCTTCAAGAACTTCAAGAACCAGCTGAAGAAATACGCCAAAAACCCAGGCGCAGACAAGTGGACACACTACACCTACGGATGCATCGTATCATACTGGATGGCCTACTCAATTCCGGACATACTCCTGAACGGCATGTCAGTAAAGGGAATGTATGAGGATTCACTGGAAAAAGATCCAAACTTCTCGCCATCTTACCTCATGCTGGGGCAATGGTACTTCTATTCACCTGTAATATTCGGCGGCGGAAAGGAGAAGGCAAAGACATACTACAAGAAAGCCCTGGACACTGCAGTCTCGGACACCGACAGATACCTTGCAAACATGTACTACTCACAGATTCTCTTTGAACTGAAGGAATATGCAGAAAGCTCAAAGTACCTGGCCGCCGCAAAGTCATACTGTCCCAACAGCCAGTACCTTGCCAGGGTTGCCGAGTACAACGCCCGCGGAAATTCAATGTTTGAAATGAACGAAGAAAAATCAACCATAATGAAAAAAGGCAGCGAATACAAGAAAGAAAAAAACTGGTAATCCTTGGGAAATGGGCTTAAAATCATTGTGGAGGCCCATTCTTATGGAATCAAATGAAATACTCGGAAAAATCAGAAAAGAAACACTAGTCGAATTCACAGACCACATAATCCCATTCTGGAAATCCATGATAGACAGGGAAAATGGCGGTTTCTACGGAAAGATGGACTACAACCTGAAGCTGGACAAACTGTCTCCGAAAGGATGCATCCTTCACTCAAGAATTCTCTGGTTCTTCAGCAAGGCCCTGATCACAACAAAAGATCAGTCCCTCAGGGAATATGCTGACCACGCATACAAATTCATCAGGGACAAATGCATTGACCGTGAGCATTCAGGAATCTACTGGTCAATAAATGCCGACGGTACAATAGCAGACTCAACAAAGCACACATACAACCAGGCTTTCACAGTCTATGCCCTTTCTGCATACCATGATGCAACAGGAAACATGGAAGCACTGGATCTTGCATGGAAAATACACGACATAATCGAGACAAAATGCAGGGACGAAACAGGCTACATGGAGGCATTCACAAGGGACTTCAAGCCTGAATCAAATGAAAAGCTTAGCGAGAATGGTGTCATGGCAGAAAAAACAATGAACACACTTCTCCACGTTTTTGAGGCTTACACTGAACTTTACAGGATAACAGGCGACGAGAATCTCAGGAAAACACTATACGCAATAATCCGCCAGTGGAAGGACAAAATCTGGAATCCTAAGCTTGAGAGGCAGGAAGTATTCTTCGACAGGAATTTCAACTCCATAATCGACCTGTATTCATACGGCCACGATATTGAAACATCATGGCTTATGGACAGGTGCCTTGACATTCTTAATGATGAGGAACTTACAAGGGAAATACATCCCATAACAACAAGAATCGCGGAAAAAATTCTCCAGGTTGCCTACAGGGATTCCTCTTTGATGAATGAATGTGACAAGGGAATCGTCAGCACAAAGCGAATCTGGTGGGTTCAGGCTGAAGGAGTGGTAGGATTCATCAATGCATACGAAAAGACCATGGACAAAAAATTCCTTGATGCCGCAGCTTCAATCTGGGAGTACATAAAGGAATTCCAGATTGACAGGAGAAGTGGTTCTGAGTGGTACAATGAGATTGATGAAAACCACAAGCCAATAGAATCAGAACTCATTCTTGGCCCGTGGAAATGCCCATACCACAACGGAAGAATGTGCATGGAAATGCAGGACAGAATCAGCAGATAGACTTAACAAATCCAATCCTGCATAAAAGGGAACTGCAGGGACTATATCAACGCCATAAAGGCAATTGTCTTTGCATCCCTTGCAATATTCTCAATGACTGCGTGTTCATTTGGCTGGTGTGCAGTCTCTTCCATTGTTGACCACACAACGGCATCGAACCCCATGTTTCTTAATCCTGCCGCAACAGTACCGCCTCCGATTCCAATGCATCTGGGCTCAATTCCATGGACTTCACTGATTGCCTTCTTCAATTCCCGAACAACCGGCGCATCTTCAGACGTAGCCCTGCTTTCCTCAGACTGAAGCTTCTCAGTTTCAACCCTGACTCCATATTCAGATTCAATATGAGCAATTACACAAAGAACCTTTTCCATGACCTCCTGAAGACTGTAAACAGGCAGGATTCTCATGTCCATGCAGAACACGTCATCGCCAGGAATAATGTTCACACCTGACACATTCTGATACTGCATTGTTGGCTGAAATGTTGAATAAGGAGGCTCAAAGGCAGGATCATTTTTCGAGAAAACCTTTTCAAGGCCATGAAGACGCATGGCAAGGTCACATGCAGCAAGCTTTGCGTTACAACCCTGATCCGGTCTTGACCCGTGAGCCTGCTTTCCAATTGTATGAATCTTGAGCCAGAGAAGATTCTTTTCGGCAATCTCAATTGTCTCTCCCTTTTCATCACCGCCATCAGGAATCAGGATCCTGTCATTTTTTGAAAAAAGCTCACCATGGTTTTCAAGAAGCCAGTTCATGCCGTAATTTGAACCGACTTCCTCATCAGCCATAAACAAAAGCTTTATTGTGTGCCTTGGCTTAATCTTCTGATGAACAAAGGAAAGTGCCGCAAGAACTCCGGAACACAGGCCCTGCTGGTTATCTTCAACTCCACGCCCGAAAATTTTTCCATCCCTTACGGTAACCTGCCATGGATCAGAATCCCAGAGAGAAAGTTCTCCCTGAGGAACTACATCAAGATGTGCGCAAACCCATAGGGTATAATCACTGCTCTCACCAGGAATCTCAGCAATCATATTTGGCCTTATTCCAGAAGACACTCTTGAGTCCGGAGCATCATATCTTGAAAGCAATTCAATTCCATGGGACCTGAGATACTTTTCAAGAACAAGACACTTTTCCAGTTCTCCGTCACCACCATTTTCCGGTGCCAGGGCCTTCACAGGAACAAGTATTTTTTCCAGCTCAACCATTTCAATAACATTTTCTTCTATGTATTTTTCAACCTGACTGAATCTTTGCATTTTCTTTTCTCCCGACAAAAGTTTATCAAAAATTCCATTAATTGCAATTACTTTGGTAAACTGATATATTTTTCCTAGACGCCTTTGTGTTCAGCAGATGCTGCCTGATCACGATGTACACCGTCTGCAAAATTATTTTTGGAGGACGAAATGCATTCAACAATCAGCAAAAGTGCACTTTTTACAGATTTCTATGAACTCACAATGGCTCAAGGCTACTGGAAAAACAACATGAACGACGAAGTTGTCTTTGACATGTTTTTCAGAAGGCAGCCTTACAACGGGGGATTCTCAATTTTTGCCGGAATTGAACCTCTCCTGGATTCCCTCGAAGACTTTACATTCGATGAATCTGAAATTGAATACTTAAGAAGCCAGAAAATTTTTGAGGAAGGATTTCTTGACTATTTGAAGACATTCAAATTTTCCGGCGATCTTTACTCCTTTGAAGAAGGATCCATAATTTTTCCACAGGAACCACTTGTAAGGATTCATGCAAAACTCATTGAAGCCCAAATCATTGAGGGATTAGTCCTGAATCTCTGTAACTTCCAGAGTCTCATTGCAACAAAGACTGCACGAGTCTGGCTTGCAGCAAAGAAAGGCAACGTCATGGAATTCGGACTTAGAAGGGCTCAGGGACCAGACGGAGCAATGGGAGCAACCCGCGCATCATATATTGGCGGAGCTCAGGGAACAAGCAACACTCTCGCAGGCCAGGCATTGGGAATTCCAGTAATGGGAACAATGGCTCACTCATGGGTTATGTCATTTCCCTCTGAGCTTGAAGCATTTGAGGCATACGCAAAAATCTATCCTGAAAAAACAATTTTTCTCATTGACACATACGACACTCTCAAAAGCGGAATCAAGAACGCAATCAAGGCCGGGGCAAAGCTTGTTGAAAAGGGATACAACTTTGGCGTAAGACTTGATTCAGGCGACATGTCCTACCTCACATCCGAAGTACGAAAGGAACTGGACAAGGCTGGATTCCCACAGGCATTCATCTGCGTTTCAAACGATCTCACAGAAGAAATAGTTGAAACACTTGTTCAGCAAAATGCACCAATTGCCAGCTGGGGAGTTGGAACACACATGGTTACAGGCGGATCAGAAGCCAGCTTCACAGGCGTATACAAGCTTGCGGCAAAAAAGACGGCAGACGGAAACTTCGAGCCAACAATGAAATTCTCAGACAATCCTTCAAAAAACACAAATCCTGGAATCAAAAACGTATTCAGACTCTATGATGAAAACGGAATGGCAAGGGCTGACATTCTTGCAATGGATGGTGAAATTCTGGAAGAAGGAAAGGAATACCGCTATTACCACACAATGGTTGACTACAGACAATTCTCATTCAAGGCATCGAAAATTGTTCCAATGCTCAAGAAAAGAATTGAGGGCGGCAAGAGAATCGGTGAAAAGGAAAATGATGCCGTAATCCTGAGAAAAAGCCGTGAAAGAATGATGAGAGAAATCGAAACTCTTGATGCATCCTTCAAGAGAATCCTCAATCCTCATATCTACAAGGTTTCCATGACAGAAAAGCTCAAGGAACTTAAGCTTTCATTCATCAAGGCAAATATCAGATAGCAAAAAAAAATCCATGCCACAAGGAACGCTTCGGTTTGAACTTCAGGTCGAAGCGTTTTTTTGTTTCACATTCAACTGATAACAACCCTTTCCAACATGTTCAATTGAAAATCCAAATTCCGGATGGGATTCAAAGGCCTTTCTCAGGTGATAGACATAGGTATACAAAACCTGTCTTCTCTTCTGCGAGGATTCATTCCACAAATCAATGCAAATATCATCGCCGGAAATTTTTCTGCCCTTTCTTTCAAAAAGATATTTCATGACACAAAATCTTGAAGGTGGAATTCCCATCTTTTTTCTTGTATCCTCAAGGTCAACCTGATTATCTTCAAGGCCATTTTCATTGCAATCAGAGCAAAAACTAATGGCAGGAACATGGCAATTAATTACAGGGTCATTCAGGATCTGTTCAAGGGCAAGAAATTCATAGCGGAATAAATCAACACCACCATCTTTACAAGCCCTGGAAGAATAGAATTTATTCTTTGAAATCCAGTAGGCAGCACGAGTATCCTTGTCTGGAAAAGGATCATTAAACACCACAATGGGAAAATAGTGATCCTGAAAGGAAAATTCAATGTACGGATTAAAGAGATCCATCTGAAAGCAAAGAACATCAACCAGGGCATAATCCACATCACGGCAATTGGACTTAACATAGCAATAAAAGTCCTCATCCACAGTGAAAATCATGAAGTCCTTTCTGCCCATTCTAAAAAGAATTCTCCTCATGATTTCCTGGTTTCTGTCCTTTACCAGCGCAACAATCATCTGCTTTGTTATTTTTTTCTCATGCTGGCATTGATGAAAAGCTCATCCTGATACCAGTCAAGGCGCAGGCTGAAATACTCATCACTGAAACCTTCAGTCTGTGCAATAAATTTGTATATTGATCCAGTCTTAAGCTTAGTCATGTCAAAATCAGAAACATTCTGGTACTTGCCTCCGCTGGAAATCTGGAACACTGTCTTATCTGTAAGGTCTTCTCCAGTCTCGCTGTCTGTAGCCTGAAAATGAACCGCAAGATTTCTGGTTGCGTTCTTAAGGAAGTCAAGTTTCATGTCAATGGCAGTATCCTCAACATTAAGGCTTTTCCACCAGACACAAGGGCCTTCCGCAATCTTGACCCGATACTTCCCAGGCTTAAGGTAAACGGGCTTTATGGTACATTCAATATTGTCACCGGCAACCTCAGAATCTGCATAGAAGACTCGTCTTGTTCCCTCGACCTCAGGAATCTCACCGCCATCATTTACAAAGAAAAATGCGCGTGCAGGAATATCTGCCTCAGGCGAAGCTGTAGACGGCATTACAAGTCTCAGTGTAACCGGAGTATACCATCTGGTCATGAAATACTTGTGCACAAGACCCTCGTTCCATGCATACCAGAATCCGGCTCCCAGACATGCGGCAACACCAAGTGCCCCGAAAAGTTTCTTTGCTCCGTGATTTTTTTCGACATACTCACTGAACTTATATGCCTTTCCGGAAATTACAGATCTGGCAAGATCAACCCTGATGGCATGAGTGTCATACTTTCCAAGATATTTTTTTATTTTCTGGATTACGGGGTCAATTGACTTGTATCTTCTTTCCTTCTTTGGCTTCATCATTTTCTTGATGAGAGAGCGCACAACCTTTGGAAGGTCCTTCACGATTTTCTGAGGAGGAATGTAATCTCCCTTCTTGATTTTCGAGATAGTCTTCCTGCTCATGTCGCCGTCATAAGGCTTGTTTCCGGTAACCATTTCATACAACATGACACCCATGGAATAGATGTCGGCCCTGTAATCAACAGAACTTGCGTCATCCAGCTGTTCAGGTGACATATATGCAGGAGTTCCCAAAGCCGTTCCTGACAGGGTAAGATTCATGTCAGCACCAGTGAGAGTCATGTCTTTTGGTGATGATTGCTTGTCTTCAACCTCAGCATCATCATCCTTTTCGTTGCCGGCAATACCAAAATCTGCAAGCTTTACCTGACCAGTCTTTGACATGAGAATGTTTCCCGGCTTAATGTCCCTGTGAATGATTTTCTTTCTGTGAGCAGCCTGAAGTCCATAGCAGGCATCCAGGAATATGAGCAGTGCAAGCTGGGGAGGAAGACTTCCGTTATTCTCGATAAGCTTATCAAGGGAAATACCATCTACAAGTTCAAGAACAATATAGTCAGACCTTCCCTCATGAAAATGGTCATACAAGCGAACAACATAGGGGCTTGAAAGATCCATCATGATTTGTGCTTCACGCCTGAACCTTTCATGGATCATCTTGCCGCCAGTCTTGAGAGTGAGTTTCTTTATGATGACCTGACGCTTCAGGGACGGATGTTCTGCAACATAGACAGCACCCATTCCTCCCTTGGCAATTTCTTTGGCATGCTTGTACTTTCCAATATCAATAACAGCCCTTGCAGACTGTGCCCTGGAAATAAGCGATGCCTTTGGCTCTGATGATCTTGAAACAACAGTACTGGATGATGTTTTTGGTGCAGCTTTTGTCTTTGCCTGAATTACAGTTGCACTGCTTTTTTTTGTTGAAACAACGGTCTTGTCATCTGACATTTTTTCCCCCTCAAAACCTGGAATTCCAGGAAACAACCTATGGGAACCCCTAAAGCTTCAGCTTATAAAAGTACCCTGAATATGAAATACCCCTGAAACTGATTTTCAGGAGATTTGAATTTACAGACTGATGATATCCTTTTCCGGGTAAAAATCACGCCCGGGATCAACAAAAGCCACGTTCATTTCATCCGGATTGTGAATCTGAATATACGAGTCCTTCTGCCGCAAGCTGTATTTTGCCTGCATTACAGGTCTGTGTCCGCCAAACCAGATGACACCATTTCTCTTTGATTTTGGACAAAGCTTCTTGAGAATCTTCTGGCATGTGTCATCCTCAACATCATCATTTGCGGTCCAGGTAAAGGACTCAGTTATCTCAGGATTTTTCTTGTAGTTGATGATTTCTTTTTTTGTAAAAACCGAAAAAGGCTCCGCGTGACTAACGGCAAAATCCCTGAACACGGCACAAACAGGAAGAGCCTTTTCCCAATAGCTTATGAGGAACAGAATAATGTCTCCGTACCAATGGCGGATAAATTCAAGGCACATCTGCCCTTCCTGAACAAACTTCTTGAAACTGTAATTTCCATTCCCCGTTTCATTGAGAACATTCTCGTGATTCCCTTTGAGGAAATGAAAATTCTTTGGGAATGAATTCTTCAAGAGCATCAGGGACTGCCACACACTGAAATTCTCACGCATTTCTTCCTGCATGGTTTCAGAAACACAGTCACCTGACAGATATGAATCATAACTTGAAACCCATCTTTCGTAGGCTCTCTTCTCACCATGAACGGCATCACCCACACAAACAACAATAATTCTGTCTTCATTGAGTGCATTCAGGACACTAATGTTTTCCATGGCAGGAATCCTGTATTCAAGAAGCCTAATGATAAAATCACATCTACCGTGAATATCAGGAACCACAATAACAGGCAGGTCACTTTCCGTAAAATCCAGAAGTCCACCAGCCTTCTTGTGGCTATCCAAGGGCCTGTAGTCACTGGATTCATTCTCCAGGTTCTCGAGGGAATTTTCCAGAAATGACTGCAAATCCTTTTCTTCGGGAAGAGGAGCGTCCTTGAGACTGATTATTTTTTTTCCAAGGGATTCAAGCTGTGATTCACTAAGCATTTTAGCCCATGATCAAATTTGATGAACCAATAGTCAGCTTGTCGCCGGCATTGAGCTTTACATACTTATCAGGCGGAATTCTTCTTCCGTTAATGAATGTTCCATTGGTGCTGTTTTCATCCTTCAGGAAGTAATCGTCCTTGATTTTCTGAATGATACAGTGATGGCGGCTTGCAAGCTTTGAATCAATTACAATATCATTATCTGACTCACGGCCAATGCTGATTTTTGCCGTAATCTGAATTTTCTTCTTGTTGAACACAAGGTAGGAAACCTGCTGAGACTCTGCAATCTTGTCCAAATGCTGTCCCAATGGACTTGAGTTAATGATAGTTGAATCTGCCATTATGAAACTCCAATTTGATAATTTAAACAGTTTTACCAGTCAAACTGTCCTAGAATTATATAACGTAATCTTCAAAAAAGCAAAAAAAACTGTTTTCTGCCCCATCGTTATGGTTCTAATAGGCAGATTAGTCAATCAGTCTTCCGGCCGAGCTACCATTAAAAGTCCTTGATTTTCATCTATCTTAGGATAAACAACCTCTTTCTTCTCATTATTTCCAAAATCAATTTTTGGAAGACTGTTTACAATGTCTACAGTCTGGCAACTTACATTGATTATGCTTAGAATCAAATCATAAATGTAGCGGGGCTTTTTGTGTTCCTTTGCCCAATGGTTGCAGTCATTTTTGATTCCTGAATCTTTGTCAACAGTTACCTGATAGCGATCCATAATCCATTCGATTGCACTTTTGCCGTTTACAATATATTCATAAGCCTTTTCTGGAATTCCAGAAATTGTAATGTGACTGTTGTAGATGATTGTATCTTTCTTGTCTTTTGACGGGAAGCGGAGTTTTTCTACAGAGAAATAATCGTACTCATTGCCCATGTCGCCTGTAAACTTTACATCAAGACCAGAAATTGGTTCTACAGTTTCATAATGAAGATGCAAGTTAGCAAGCTGACGACCTGCTTTACTGAATGCCCAGAAGTCTTCTTTTTTGTCTACAAGTGGAATGCGGGGAAGCATTTTCTTTAAGTCGGCTGCATATTTTGTTCTGTATTCTTTTGAATGAAGGAAGCCGTAAACATAATAGAAGATGTCTTCCTTCTCTACAGATTTTCCGTAAATGCTGCGAGATTGTTTTAGAATCCAGTCAGTGATGCCGTCATGGCGGATGTATTTGTCTTTGTTAAACTCGTCAAACAAAGCATTTTGAGTTTCTTCATTCTCTTTATAGTAATAGAGAGGGAAACATTGAGAACCAGCATCCAAACTATTTAGGTCTGGTATAGTATCAGTTATAATTAATCCATTTTCTTTATTTGCACCATTTCCTGAAACACAAATAACAAGGTTTGAATGATTTTTTGATGGGAATAATTGTTTCCAGAGTCCAGGAGATTCAATGAATGGTTTGTGGTAATACAAATGTTCTTTTGCGAACGGACGATAAATTGACTCTACATACTGCTCTTCATCAAATGAATGTAGAATTTCTTTTTCAGCATCTTTCTTTAAACTTCGGGTCCAACTGATTTTTTTTGAATCTGATTGTAATTCTTTATTTTCAACTCCCCTATTTCTTTCAACTTCTTCATTATAAAAAGAAATCATTGATTTCATATTTTTAGTAACAGTTTCTTTTGAAAATCCGTAAACCCAGGTATCTCTGTTTGTAGCAACACCTATGGCGAAGGTATTAAAAATAGACTTCGATGCAACATCAAACTTCTTCTCAGGAGCAATCGGAATATATTCAGCAAATTCATCATTCCTCAAATTAATCCAGTCGCCATCTTTATTGGGGTGAAGTTCAACCATTTCAAGGTTTTCAATGGATTTTGTATTTCTAATTATTTTGAGTTTCTGTTCCCTAGTAAGATAGTCACCAATATCTGCATAAAAAATCTGTGCTTTTTTCATTTTTCAATTCTCCGTAATCAATTTTCAACTTAATACAAATTTTTCATCACTGATTCTATCAAAGCCGAATCCAGAATTTCAAAGGCAAAACACTTTTTCCCCAAATCTTTCAGACTTGCCCCAACGTGATACAAAACAGAATTATCAATTATCAAAAATCTGTCATGCATTTTGGAAGTAAAGCTCAAACTTAATGTTGGATACTGTGCGTTGAACTTCTGTACATCGAGATTTGAAATTTTTGTTTTTGAATCCGTATAAAGCTGAACATTGACGCCCTTCTGCTTTTTTGCAAGTCGCTCCAGAACTGTCAAATCAACATAGCCGTCTATCAAAACAATTTCTTTCTGTGCCGACTGAATGAAACTTTCGAACTTTGCATAGGCATCAAAAATTTGACCTTGAAAGAAAATGCCCTGTTTTTCTTCGATTTTATATCTGTCCATCAAAGTGAAAAGTTCATCTATTTTTTTGTCGTTTTCTTTATGATGCAAATCCGATTCAAGTAAATGCTTTTTTATTCCGTCAATTTCTGCAAAAAGCTGCGAATTCGTCAGAACAAAATCTTTCATCTGCTTGAACAATCTTATGAGTGTTTTGCTTTGCTTAACTGCAAGTTCCCCACGCAAAACTGTCATAAGCATATAAATCCCTTGCTCTGTAAAAGCATAAGGATTGTATTTTATATTATGACCTCTACCCTGTGGCTCAACGTTCAAGGTCGAAATTTTCGACCTTGAAACAATCTTAACTTCATCATCAGTCAATTGAAATCTAAAATCTTCGTCAAAGCGTTCAATATTGTTTTTTACCTGTTCATTAAATCGCTTTGTTTCATATCCGTAAATTTCTGCAAGATCGCTATCAAGCATAACATGAACACCACGAATAGTATAAATCTTATTTCTAAGATCATTTTCGTTGTGAATAATAATTTCAGTTTCCATTATTTTTCCTCTGGCTTTTTTACAAGGATTGTAATTGCAATTGGAGCACGGCTTCCGCTTCCAAAAATCTTACCGCCTTCTTTTCTACTAAGTTCACCACTTGTTCTCTGGTTTCCACGAAGATTAAAGACATAGATTTTTTCAAAATCTTTTTCAATACATTTTCTAAAACCATCAAGTCCGTTGTTGTCAAGCCATGAACCGTTTGTAACAAAACCGATAATTCCACCGCAGGAAGGATCAAGTCTGTCTGTCGCCCAGCGGAATGCTTTTATATAACTGTCATAGCAAGCCTTACTGAGTGCAGCAGAACTTTCCCTTACATAAGTTTCTTCAATTTTTTTATCAAGGTGTTCATAATGCATATTTTGAGCATTGTCGTTGGCACTTTTCTGACCAATCGAATAGGGTGGGTTTCCAATAACAATATGAATTGGAGTATCAATCTGTTCCTGAACACGTCTTGAATTTACCGGGAACATTTCGCTGAACAGATTTTTATTTTCCTCTGCCAGCTGGAATGTGTCAGTCAAACATATTCCACCAAATGGAGTGTATTTCTTTTCATCATTACTGAAGAAAATTTCATTGTTCAAGATACTGTGATAGGCATTCTCAATATTGATTGATGCAATGTAATAAGCCAGAAGGACAATCTCATTTGCCCTAAGTTCATGCATATATTTACGCTTGAAATCTTCCGGACGAATAAGACCACTTTGCAAGAGACGAACTATAAACGTTCCCGTTCCTGTAAATGGATCGATGATATTTACATTTTCATCGGAAATGTTTCTTCCAAATTCTTTTTGCAGGACATAGGACACACTGTTGATGATAAAATCAACAACTTCCACTGGAGTATAGACAATTCCAAGCTGCTCAACCATTTTTGGAAAAGCATTCTTAAAGAAACTGTCGTAAAGTTCAACAATTATTTTTTGTCTGCCTTCAGCAGTTTTTATTCCAGAAGCTCTTTCTTTTACAGAATCATAGAATCGGTTAAGGGTTTCTTCTTCTTCCTGATTTGCAGCTTTAATATCAATAATATCAAGAATATTCTGCATACTTTTTGAAATTGGATTATTTGCAATGAATTCACTACCTTCAAAAAGGGACTCAAAAACAGGTTTTGTAATTATATGTTGAGCAAGCATTTCAATTGCCGACTGCTGTGTAATCGACTTATTAATATTCTTATGCAAACCATCTATAAATTTTGAAAATGAATCCTGAGCAATTTTATCTGTTTCAACCTTTGTTGTTATCTGATTTATGTGGCGTTCCGCAATTTCAGCAATGTCCTGAGCCCACTGTACCCAATATCTTCTGTCTCCAACTTTCTGAACCATGCGGGCATAGAATTGAGTTGTTAAGTCCTCTTGTGGAAAATCAAATTTATCACCATCAAGAATAATAGGACCTCGATTTCCACCGCCAGAGTCTCCATCTGAACCACCGCTTGAACCATTTCCGCTTGGATCCATGTCAGGATTATTTACAAACAAGTTAAAACGATCATCATGTGAACGCAAAGCACAGGCAACAGACCACACAATCTGGAAGTCCTTATTCTTTTCAAGTGCTTTATCAGCTTCTTTTGTTGCATCTACAATAACAGGAATAATCAGATAACCGAATTTCTTTCCTTCGCTTTTACGCATTACACGTCCAACAGACTGAACAATTTCAACCTGAGACTTACGAGGACTAAGGAATATTGCAGCATCCAAAGATGGAACATCAACACCTTCACTAAGACAACGAACGTTACAGAGAATACGACAATCATTTGAATCCGTTGGAGTATCTTTGAGCCACTGAATATCTGAGTTTCGTTCCTGAGAATTCATGCTTCCGTCTACATGGCGACTTTCTATTTGAACATATTTGTGATTGTCTTTTGTTTCTATTAACTTATCTGCATAGTCTTTATTTAACACATTGAAAGTATTTTTGATTTTGTTAGATGCCTTTATGTTTGAACAGAATGCAACAGCACGATGCATTAACTGAGGATCATCTTTATATAAAGTTGTATCATCATTCAACGAAATTTTACTGAGAGCAGCAGCAGTTCCAACGAGTTTTTGCCATTCATCAAGATGTTCAGCTTTGGTATCATCTTCATCTTCTTCTATCTGAATCTTATCCTGGTGTTTTCTGTTCATTGTAAGAACGATTACCTTATAGTCACAAAGAAGATCTTTTTTTACGGCATCCGCAAACGACAGACGATAAAATTCCTTTCCATAAAGATTTTCATCATCCATTGAACATAAATAGACATTTTTCTCTTTTGCCTTATCCTGATCTTCTGTCTTATAAAGACGAGGTGTTGCTGTCATATAGAGTCGTTTATTAGCTTTGATAAAGTTATTGTCATGGACACGAACAAAGGCACTTTCTTCTTCACCCTCAAGGGTTACACCTGTTGTTCTGTGGGCTTCATCACAAACAATCAGATCAAAAACAAAGTCATCTCCAATTGCCTTTTGAGCATTTGCAATTACTTCAATTGATTGGTATGTGCTAAAAACAACAAGCATTCCATCTGGATTTATGGATTGCTTTATTTGAATCAACTCACGAATTTTTTCTACATCTGTTGTGGCCGGTTCTGCCAGTTCTTCAACCGAAACCATTCCAGAATCATCAGTTGTTTTCTTTGATGAAACCTTTGTGTCTGAACAAATACAAATAGGACTGATTGCTTCATCTGCATCGGCAGTCCATGCCATAAGAGTCTGGGAAAGAAGTGAAATGCTTGGAACCAAGAAGAGAATTTTACCTTTTCCATTGGTCATTGTTTCAGCTAGTCTGAGTGATGTAAATGTCTTACCACTTCCACAAGCCATTATCAGCTTACCTCTATCATTGATACAAAAATGCTGAGTAGCTTTTTCGATTGCTTCTTTCTGATGGTCTTTTAATTCTTTTCGTTCTTGCAAAGCTTCTTTACCATTCTTGCCTTTATAGATTTTTTCCCAATCTACAGTTGAATTACTTAACCCATCCAATCCTATTCTTTGTATGGACGGAGATTGATTTTGCATTGCAAGTTCAGCATTTTTATTAAGAGCCTTTGGAAGGGAGTCTACCCAATAACGGCGAGTAAATCTTTTTGTTACAAGTCCGTCACTAAAAGATTTCCCACTTGTAGCAATAAATGAATCAACGGCAGATTTATCTATCGTTGTTCCACTATCATAACATTTACACTGAATTGCCCAATATTCATGGTTCTTAGTATGACAAACAACATCAACTCCAATATCATGTCCGCCAAATTCCTTACGGCATGGAAAATCACTCCAAAGCCAGGCATGATCCAATTGATTGGCAAAGTTAGGTTCCGTTAAAAAATAGTTCAGAATTAATGTTTCAAACTTTGTTCCCTTATCAGCCGTATTCCTCGAAGTTTCTCTTATATCTGTTAAAATGTCATGGATTGTCATAATGGGTACCTTTTTTTAAACGAATAACTTTTTAATTTTATCATAATTTTTCGTTTTTTTTCTATTAATTAATCCCATTCCCACTTGCCCTATCGGTAAAAAAATAACTGCTTCAAACAGTTCCGACCCATGGGTATGGCCCCTGCAGATTTGACACCGGAACGAAAATTGGATATATTCAATTAAGTTGATCTGAGGAATATTTTTGATTTCGTAAAATATACCATCACGAAAAGTTGGAAAGTTTTATATAAAATTATGGGAAGGAAGGCATCGAGTGGCAAAAACACTCGCAAGACGGAATGATAGTTTCCTTGCCGGCTTGCGTGTGTAGCGACGCTAGCTAGCGGTTTTGTCATTTGATGACTGACTGGTAGTGTTTTTATATTTTAATCAACATTCTGTCCGTGAGGGGATATTCTCGTATTATTTTCCGAAGACTCAGCTATCCGGGCAATGGCGCAGTTGGTAGCGCGCTTGGTTCGGGACCAAGAGGCCGTGGGTTCGAATCCCGTTTGCCCGAATCACGAAAAGGACTTGTTTTTTTATGGAAGAAAACACAGTATCAATGGAAGAAATCAAGGAAATCTGCTCCGTTCTCGCAAAAATTCAGGATGACAAGCTCATCTACGACTTCTTCGAGTGCCTTTTCACAAAATCAGAACTCAAGGACTTTTCCAAAAGATGGAGTCTGGTGAAGGAACTTGAGGCAGGTACACCTCAAAGGGAAATAGCAAAAAAATACAACCTTTCACTGTGCAACATCACCCGCGGATCAAAGGAAATGAAAAAAGAAGACTCCGCATTCAAGAAAATCCTTTCCCTTCGCGACGAAAACCAATAGCAAAAAAAATGCCCTCCTTCGAAAAAAGAGGAAGGCATCCAGCAAAAAAACGTAAAATCTATTTATTCTTGTTCACAATGCGTGATTCTGTCTTTCCTGTGGCAATGTCAATGAAGCGCACAAAGAGAGAAACCTTGTTGTCTTCATTCAGGTTGTTCCAGATTCTGTCAGTAAGCTCATCAATGTTTCCTGCAAGTTCCACGATTTCTGGTTCACCTTCAAAGCTAGGCAATGGATTTCCGTTTTCCATGTAAGTATGGATATAGCGGCCAATACCTTCCTTTGGATTGTCATACTTGTATGTGAAACGGTTGCAGCGTTCCCCGTCCCCGCCGTCACTCTTCAGGATTGACATGGAAAACTTGAATTCTCCCTTCTCAACCTCAAGCATGCTGGAAATACGGGGTGTATAGTTTGGTGCATCATCCTCAAATTCACGGCTTCTCAAAGACTGCTCGAAAGTAAGTCCCTTCTTGATTCCATCGTAGATAGTATCAGTCTGGTCACCGTTTGTAACTATTGTGCGGTTTTCCAGTACACGTGCAGGAGAATAGATAATAAGATGAGGATCAGTAAGCTTTGACGGATCAAAAGCCTGAGTGCGGATTCCCTCACCATCTTCAACAAATACACGGTTTCTGCTGTTTTCACTTCTTCCCATGATCCAGTAAGCAACCACGGCATATTTTGAGTCTGCAGACTTTCCTACTATAATACCTCTTCCCGGGTACTGATTCTTGGAAAGAGTATCCTTCAAATCCTTGATAATCATAAAAACCTCGCAAAAATACAGATGAGAAATCCAAAAAAACAAAGCCTTCAGGATTCCTGATGAAAAAAGTCTAGCACAAAAACAGCCAAATTGCAAAAAAGTAAAAAAATCAGCAAAAAAGTAAGGGCTTAAATCAGGCAAAAGTCATCATCAAATTCACGCAAAGATTCCAGGAGACCATGACGGAAACCTTCATTGACACATATATTTGACAATGATAGAATGTGAGGGCATTTTAATACAAAATTAAGGATGAATTTCCCATGGAAAACGAAATCAAAATGGAAAAAGGAAAAAAAGGCGATACAAAGATTGGTGCAGTAATCATTCTCATTATTTCTGCAGCAGTATTCCTTCCAACTGGAGGAGCAGCCGTTTACCAGGCACTTCTCAACAACCAGAAAGCTGAATCATTCGGTTCATACGACGGAAAGCAGATTCTATATGAACCAGGATCAAAGTTCCACACAACAGTTTCATCAATTGCACAGAACTACAGGAATTCTGGACTTGAAGTAAACGAGCAGAGCCACTACTATATCATGAACCAGGCCTTCAAGCAGACAATCAACAGCATGGCATTCTCTTCTGCAGTTGAAAAGACTGGATACAAGGCACCTGAAGACACAGTCAACAGGCTTCTCGTAAAGCAGTTCACAGGGCCGGACGGAGTTTTCTCAAAGAAAATCTACAACCAGACAAGTTCTGCAGTCATATCTGAAATAAAGAAAGACATCAAAAACAACATTGTTTACACAAGATATGTAACTGACATGTGCGGTACAAACGGTGACGGAGACTTCAAGGGACACCATCTCTATGGTCTCAAGACAAGCTCAAAGGAAACTGAATTCATTGCAAAGATGGGAGCAGAAAAGCATTCATTTGATGCCGTTTCTTACAACACAAACGACTTCCCTATGGAAGAAACAATGAAGTTTGCAAGGGAACATGCAGACAAGTTCACAAAGTACAATCTTGAAGTAATCACACTTTCAACAGAAGAAGAAGCAAAGTCACTTCTCAAGCAGATTAATGCCAACGAAATTACATTCAAGGATGCTGTTACAGAAAAGTCACAGAAGTACTACTCAAATGCAGAAGGCGCCCTCACCAGCCCATACAAGTACCAGATTTCTGAGACATTGGGTGAAAACTCACAGGACAAGCTTGATGCAGTTCTCTCACTTTCAAAGGATTCATTAAGTGATGTTATTCAGACAGCAAAGGGATTCTCAATTTTCAAGGGAGCTGGTGAATCACAGGCTCCAGACTTTGAATCAGAAGACATTAAGAATATCTGCGACGAATATGTTAAGTCCAGCGAAAAGTCTTTGATTGAAAACTACTACACAGAAAAAGCAGAGGCATTTGCAACAGAAGCCTCAATTCCAACATCTTCATTTGACAAGGCATGCAAGAAACTTGGTCTTGAAAAGACAGAAATCAATGCATTCCCAATCAACTACGGAAACACAGGATTCTTTGAGTCACTGGCAAACGAATCAATTATTTCTTCACTGGTAAGAAATGCTGATGCTTACAAGAAGGCATTTGCACTCAAACTTGGTGAAGTAAGCTCACCGATTGTTCTTGACGGAAAGGTTATTGTCCTCAAGTGCACGGGAACACAGACTTCGGAAGAAACTGACACAGCAGCAATAGAAACTGCAATTCCTGCAATCGATCAGACTTCAGGTCAGAAAACACTCATGAATTCAGAAAAGGTTGTTGACAACTTCTTCACAACATATCTCAACCTGATGAATAATAGTAATAATAGATAATTTTTCCTGATGGAATTGAATCAAAACGAAGAGCCCCGTCTGGTTAATGCCGGCCAGGGCTCTATGTGTTTAAGCACAGTTGAATACAAAAGCAGGTTTCTCTATTCCAGGTATAATCCAAAAAGGGCAATACAGGAAATAATCGGCAAACTGGAATTACTGCCAGAAACCCTGATTGTTGCCTGCAGTCCCTGCCTGTGGTATGGTCTTGAAGAACTGAAGGAAAAGCTTCCTGCAGACTGCACGGTAATAGCTCTTGAATCACAGGACAAACTTCTTGACCTTGCAAAGAACAATTGTCCGGATAACACAATCAGAATTTTCCACACAAAAAGCAAGCTGGAAATTGATTCCTTCATGAGGGAACTGGTTTCACTCGGAAAAACACGACGATCCGTGAGAATTGACTTTAGTGCAGGAATCCAGTTTGACAGGAACGACTACGATTATACTTCAGCAGGAATCCAGGAAATAATCACCAATTTCTGGCAGAACAGAATAACTTTAGTAAAATTCGGAAAGCTTTTTTCACGAAATGTCCTCAAGAATCTTCCTGAACTCATATCAGGGTTACAGCTTGAAGACGTAGAAAAAACTGTGAACAAGCCCATCATAGTTTGTGGAGCTGGAGAAACCCTTGACCAGATTCCAGATGAGATACTTAAATCAGACAGTTTCTTTAAGATTTGCGTTGACGCTTCCCTTTCACCTCTTGTTCAAAGAGGAGCAAGGATTGACGCAGTCTGTGCAATGGAAAGCCAGATTGCAATCGACAGGGCATACATAGGTCTCAAGGGCAGGAAGATTCCCATGTTTCTGGACATTTGCTCAAGAAAAGAGACATCAGAAAATCTTTCAGGGCCCAAAATTTACTTTGCCTCAAGATATGCACCATGCAGATTCCTGAAAACACTTGAAGAAAAATCCATACTGACAAACCTCATTGACCCAATGGGTTCAGTAGGACTTGCAGCCACATACGTAGCACTCAAGCTTAGGAAAAATTCTTCAGTTCCTGTTTATGTTTCTGGCCTCGACTTTAGCTTCACAGCAGGAAGAACCCACGCCCGGGGAACTATGGCACACAAGGCACTACTAGAAAAATCAGGAAGAACAATTCCAGCAGAAAACTACGACTCAACTTTTTCGCAGAACACCTATGCCGTTGACGGAAAGAATGGCAAAAAAGTCTATACTTCCAGAATCATGGAAATATACGCAAATCAGTTTGTCACTATGTTTTCAAAATCCGAAAACCTGTTTGACATGACTGACCAGGGAATCAGCCTAAAGCTTGCACATGCAGTTCCAGCAACTGATGGAACAACAGGAAAACAAATGGATTTTTCCATGGAAGGATCATCAGAACGAAAAGAAAAAATCAGGCAGTACATCAATACGGAAAGAGAAATGCTTTCAATAGCCCGGGATCTTCTTTCAAACGGAGAAAAATCAAAATACCATGACAAGGAAAAAAATCTTACAATGCAGATTGACGAAATCCTTAGACCGAGGGACTATCTGTACCTGCACTTTCCAGACGGCCATAACTTCAACATGTCTGAAAGCTTTCTGAAAAGAATTCGCGCTGAAATTGATTCATTTCTGAAACTATTGTACATTAACGAATAAGGATAAGAACATGAGATGTCCATACTGCGGAAATTTTGATGATAAGGTAATTGAATCCAGGACCATGGCAAATGGTGAAAGCATAAGAAGAAGGCGTGAATGTATTTCCTGCAACAGAAGATTCACAAGTTACGAGCGCATTGAGGAAAAGCCATTCATGGTGATCAAGAGAGACGGACGCAGACAGCCTTTTGATGTGGAAAAAATAACAAAGGGAATCAGGAGAGCTCTTGAAAAAAGGCCTGTTTCCACCGGACTTGTTGACCAGCTTGTAAACGAAATTGAAGACGAAGCCTACACAATGGGAAAAACAGCTCGGGAAATCTCAACGGAAGAACTGGGAGAACTTGTTCTCAAGAAACTATACTCAGTGGACAAAGTTTCATACATTAGATTTGCAAGTGTCTACAGGCAGTTCTCAAACCTTGAAGAATTCATTAAGGAAGTAAACAGCATCAATTCTGGGGAAGCTGCTCCGGAGTAAAAATTCTGTCCCTGATGTTTCTGAAGGCATGTTGTCCCAGAAGCTTTATGGCCTTAGTAACCTTATCTGAAGTTTCCCTGTCAATTTTTGAAGAAGACTGAACTATCTTTAAAAAGCTTTCAAAGGGATTCTCAGAAAATTCCAGTGCAGTCTTAAAATTAGTTCCGCGGAGAACAGAAAAAATAGTCTCAACAAAAACATACCTCTGGTCATAATCAAGTTCCAGGAACCATCCGTTGACAGTCTTTGAGACAAACTTGCTTTCTTTGTTAACGTCATCAACATAGACGAAGTGTGTTCCCAGAATATTCCAGTTGAAAGCATCATGCTGCATTAACCCTTCCCCGTCACTTTTTACTGAATGGGTATTTTCATAGTCATGACCAAAAAGCATTCCAACAACAGAGAACTCAGGAACAATACTCCGGATTTTTGAGCTCACATTCATGAAACCTGATTCCTCAAAAAATTTTTTCTGGAAGCCAGGTCCATCATTTGAAAAGACAAGTGAAATCTTATCCTGATTTTTTCTGCTGCATTTTGAAGCTGCATAAACTGCCAGATTTCCTCCCTTGGAATGCCCGCCAACATAAAGAACAGGATTTGATGATTCTGCTGTCTCATCAAGATACAGTGCGGCATCTTTCTGCGACGGAAGGGAATCCATGAAAGCCAGATTAAAGTCTTCCTTCCAGCCCACAAGAGTATCATCTGTACCGCGGAATGCTGCATAAGTCCATTTGCAACCGAAAGAAAATGAAATGGCAGAAAACTGTTCTTCTGTCTTTTCATTCATGATATTCCTGAAATTGCTTAAGGAAAGACTGGAAAATCTGCGGGAAGAAGCACAGGCCCTGAAAAGATCAACAGTAAGGGGATTAATGAGTGCCCCAAGATTTTTTCGCTTTTCAAAATCACTGCTTTCAAAGAAAAGCTTCGAGCAATTCTCAAGACTGATTCTTCCGTCTTCTGGAACAAGGCCGCCAAAATCAAGATAGGACAACTGGCAGAAAATCATGGAATCAATTTCATTAAGAGGATCGTAGTCAAAATCAATATCACCGCGCCAGGCAACATAATCAATCAAATTACTCATGATATTATTATAACATAAACGACTTCCATTAGCATGATTAACAAACACTTTTAAGTCACCATATCATCAAAAAATGTCCCGGAACTGATAATTCATAAACATTGAAGAAGGAAAAATATTATGGTAAAATGAAATGTGAGGGGAAATTAAATTGAAGGCTGATTCAAGACTTTACATAATCGGAGCCGGATTTGCAGGCCGAATGATTCTTCGGGATATTGAAGAAAAAAAAGTTTTTGGCACAGTAGCAGCATTTCTTGATGATGACAAGGAACTCATCGGATCCAAAATAAATTCCATTCCTGTTCTGGGACCAATAGACAGCATTGCTGATGCACTGAGAGTAGAACCATCAGAAGACATTGCCGTCATTGCCATTCCAAGCGCACCCGTTGAACGAATAAGAGAAATATATTCATCCCTGAAAAAATCCGGGTTTGAACAAATCAAGATTCTTCCCTCAGTAAGCCAGGTCATTGACGAAAAGGCACATTTCATTCAGGCAAGAGACATAAACCCCCTTGATATTCTGGGAAGAACACCAGTAGTCATTCCACTTCAAAAAAGCCTTTCATACCTGAAGGGAAAAAGAGTTCTCATTACAGGTGCAGGCGGGTCAATTGGAAGTGAGCTTGCAAGACAGCTTTTGTCCGGAGGTGCAGAAAGACTCTACCTATTTGGTCACGGAGAAAATTCCATAGTGAACATCTATCGTGAGCTTCATGTACTTCAAAATGAGGGAGTTGGACAAAAGGCTTCAGTGGTACCAATCATAGGTGACATGAAAGACAGGGAATATGTGAGATACATCATTTCACATACTCGTGCAGACGTTATTTTTCACTGTGCTGCATACAAACATGTACCAATGATGGAAGAAAACTCAGTTGCATCTATTGAAAACAATGTGTTTGGTACAAAGAATCTTCTGGATGCAGCCCTTGAATTCGGCACGGAAAGATTTGTGCTCATATCAACAGACAAGGCAGTTTCTCCTGTAAGTGTCTATGGAGTCAGCAAAATGCTCTGTGAAAAACTTGTCCTTGAAGCTGCAGAGAAAACCACTGATTCACAGGCATTCATGTTTGTCCGTTTCGGAAATGTATTGGGAAGCCGTGGATCAATTCTTCCAATATTCATGGAACAGATAAAAAACGGAGGTCCAGTTACAGTAACAGACCCGGAAATGGAAAGATATTTCATGACAATTCCAGAAGCATGTTCTCTTGTGCTTCAGACTGGTGGAGTTGGAAAAAACGGAGCATCATATCTGCTGGACATGGGAGAACCCGTCAAGATTCTGGACCTAGCAAAGCAAATAATCAGATTCGCTGGTTTTGTTCCAGAAAAGGACATTGGCATTCAGTTCATCGGCTGCAGGCGTGGAGAAAGACTTACAGAGCCACTGTGGCTAAAAGAAGAAAAACCAACACAAACAGAATACAAGAAAATTCTGTCACTGACCAATGTTCCGTCAAAAACATTCACTCTTTCACGACTAATAGAAGAACTCAAGCCAATCTGTACATTCACTCCAGGAAAAGAAAAGCTTTACAGAAACAGCATTGAGCTTAAGGCTATCTTAAGAAAAGCTGTTCCTGAACTGGATGAATTCTACACAGAGCAGGAAAAAGAAAAGACCAGAAAAAACACAATAGAAGAATCTGCAAAGGTGGTTTTGTAATGGATAAAATGAATGTACCTTTTTTCAAGGCATCAATTTCAACTGAAGAAGAAGAAGCCGCCATCAGGGTCTTAAGAAGTGGATGGCTCACAACCGGAAATGAAACCCATGAATTTGAAAAGGAATTCGGAAAAAAAATCGGTGCTAAATATTCACTTGCAGTAAACTCAAACACAAGCGGTATGATCATTGCAATGGAAGCCTGCGGTGTAAAGCAAGGAAAGGCAGTCATAACAACTCCGTACACATTTGTATCAACTGCAGCAAGTGCAAGACATTTAGGCGGTGACGTTTATTTTGCTGATATAGAAAAGGACACATACTCAATTGATCCAGACTCAATAGAAAAAATTCTTGATTCTGAAAAAGGAAAAAATGTATGCGCCATTGTTCCAGTGCATATTGCAGGAAACCTATGCAACATGAAACGAATCAATGAAATAGCCAGGAAACACAATGTCTATGTAATCGAAGATTGTGCCCATTCATTTCCCAGCAAGACTGATGAGGGATATGCCGGGGTTTTGGGAGACGTAGGAGTTTTTTCATTCTATGCAACAAAGACAATCACCACTGGCGAAGGCGGAATGATCACTACAAACAATGAGCAGTTATGCCAGCGCATGACAAAAATGAGACTGCACGGAATGAACCGTGATGCCTGGGACCGATACACATCAACTAAAGCAAGCTGGGAATATGACATTATTGCCCCCGGATTCAAAAGCAACATGCCGGACATTCTTGGAGCCATTGGAAGAGTACAATTGAGAAAGGCAGATGAATTCGATGAAAAAAGAAAGACTCATGTTGCAAAATACAATGAGGCCTTTTCAAAGCTTGACTTCATAAAACTTCCACCAGATTCAAAAGGAAATTCTTTTCATCTGTACCTAATGAGACTCAACCTGGAAAAACTCAAGTGCGACAGGAACCAGTTTGCAAAGGAACTTCAGAATCTTGGGGTTGGAATCAGCATGCATTTTATTCCGATCTTTCACTTTACATACTGGAAAGAACTGTATCCTGATTTCACAAAAGAGAATTTTCCGGAATGTGAAAAGAAATATCTGGAAACAATCTCGCTTCCACTCTGGCCAGATATGACCAGTGAAATGACAGAATATGTAATCAATTGCGTTAGGAACATCGGGGAAAAATTTCATGCCTAGAAAAACCTCCACAAGAAAGAATGCAAATTTCTCGCTTCAAAAGGAATTCTATTCTGATCTGACAATAGATAAAATGCTTTATGCAGTCACAGTCAGAAGCCCGGTTTCCGAGGGAATCATCACAGCTATTTCGCACCCAGACCTTCCAGAAGGTTACACTCTAGTTACTGCCAGAGACATCTCAGGCCCAAATCTTCTGGACACCCCAAGAGGAAAAATTCCCGTATTCTGCGAAGGAAACGTCTCATATTCTGGTGAACCGCTTGGACTTCTCGTAGGTCCAGACGAAACCATGCTCAAGCAGATTCTCAACGAGCTGAATTTTACAATTGATACAAATACCATCGAAGATTATCTTCCAGATGAAGAAATCATCTCAATGGAAAATACCACGGAAGAAAAATCAAAGCGCGAAATAAAAAAAGCAGAAAAAGAAATTGAGGAAATCAAGCAGATCAAGGAAGATTTTTTTTCAAACACCATTGCCGAAAGAGAATTTCAGTGGGGAAAGTGCTTTGAATCAAAAGAAAATCAGATTGAAAACTTCGAGAAAATTTTTGACACTTCAAAATTCAAATTTGAAAAAGAATGGATATATGCCATTAAGATCAAAAACTATGGTGAACCTAACGGAGCACTTTGTTACTGGAAAGATGGAACACTGACAATATTCACACCAAGTCTCTGGCTCAACAACTTAAGGTCAAACCTTGCAACAGTTCTTGCAGTAAAGACAGATGCCATAAACATAAAGAAAACAACATCAACAAATACAGGAACAAACAGTATCTGGTACAACTCAATCATTGCATGCCAGTGTGCAGTTGCCTCAAAAAAAGTCAATGCTCCTATTAAGCTTGTCTACTCAAGAACAGAACAAGAACAGTTTCTTGACACGGTACAGCCAATTTCCATATTTCACAGGACAGCCTGCGACGAAAAGGGAATTATTCAGGCAATGGACATAAAAATAAAGGTGGATGCAGGATTCACAAATCCATTTGCCCAGGAAATTATTGACAGACTTGTTATTGCCGGTAACGGTTGCTACAGAACCAAAAACATCAGGATTCGTGCAGAAGCCCAGAAATCACTTAACTCATCATCTTCGCTAGATATTCAGTCCATAGACGCTGCGTCATTCTATGCAGTTGAAAATCAAATGAACTGTATGGCAAAGATGTGCAACATGTCACCTGTTGATTTCAGGATCATAAACTCAAGGTTCGAAAATCTGGACAAGAGAAAAAAAGATTTGTACCCCCTCACCCTCAACATTGAAAAGATGGCTGAAACTCTTCAGGCACTTGCAAGAATCAGCGACTTTAACAGGAAACATTCTTCGTATCACCTTGACTCACAAAACTGGAAATTCAACAGTGCTCCAAAAGAATATGTATCAGTGTTCTCTCCACCAATGAGGGGAATTGGTATTGCATGTGCATTTGAAGGCTCAGGATATTTTGGATCTGAAGTCTACGAAAACAACCAGAGTCTTGAATTGACAATGGAAAATGAACACACCATCGTTGTACACTGCCCGTCCATTTCCACTTCAATCCATGAAATATGGACAAACACTGCAAGGGAAATTCTTGGTAACGAAAACATCATTCTCAAGACAAACTCTACCTTTAATGAAAAAGAAGAACCTACACTTCCCGAGAGCATTTACTCTAACATAAGCATAATGACACTTCTTTTAAAACAGTGCTGCACTGCAATAAAGAAAAGAAAGAATCAGAATGAATACCCATACACAGTAAAAAAGAAGGTTCCATCAACATTCATGCAGAAATGGGATCAGAAGAATTTTACCGGAACACCATTCCACTCAACATCCTTTGCATGTGCGTCAATAGAACTGGAACTTAATCCATGCACATATCGTGAGGAAATCAGGAATGTATGCATAATCATTAACGGCGGAAAGATTCTCAACACACAGGCAGCAACATCATCAATAAGACTGGCAGTACAGAAAATATTCAATTCATTGATTGACGATGAAACAATAGAAGTACAGAATCTTAAAATCAGCTTCATTCAGTCTGAAGAAAATCCATGCCAGATTGGAGAACTTGTATACCATTTGATTCCTTCCGCATACAGCCAGGCTCTGAGTCAGGCACTAAACTGTGAAATAAACTACCTTCCACTTAAGGCAGACAGCATATTTGAAAAAATCCGTGAGCAGAAAAAATTGCTTAAGGAAATGGAAGAAAAGAAAAAAACAGCCGAAGAAAAAAACGACTCAAAGGACGAGTCAAGGAAAGACAATTAATTGAAAATACCACTCACAATAAACGGAACAAAAAAAATTCTCACTTCAGAACCAGACGAAAAACTACTGAATGTTCTCAGAAAAGAAAAACTCTACAGCGTTAAATGCGGATGTGAAGAAGGAATCTGCGGCAACTGTACAGTTCTGCTGGACGGAAAACCGGTACCAAGCTGCATTCTCTCAATCGGACTTTTGAGAGATTCAAAAATCATAACCCTGGAATACTTAAAAACGCTCCCGGAATATCAGGATATTATGACTGGATTCAGCCAGGCAAAAATAAACCTGTGCAGCTACTGCAACGCCGGGAAAATTTTCATTGCCTATCAGATTATTAAAGGAAAGAAAAGACCAAGCCTTGAACAGATAAATTATGCCATAAAAGATCTGAATTCCTGCTGCACAGATACGACTGCACTCACCAACGGGATTCTACATGCATGGGCAATAAAGACTAACAGAGAAGGAAAGAAGCAGAATGTCACAAAATAAAACAGTTCTCATAGCAAAAAATCTTTCAGATATTCTCTACCACATAAAAAGCGTAAGCAATCTTTCCATTGTAGGCTCATGCACTCAGCTTAAAGAAATCCCTGAAAAATCAGTGACAACAAGAAATGTAAGTGAACTATGCCTGATTGAAAAAAAGGAAAGATACATAGATATTGGGGCAGGAGCATCCATATCGAAACTTCTGGAACTTGGTCAGGGAAGAATTCCCAAGATTCTTTACGACGCACTCCATTCTATAGCAACAGAAACAATCAGGAACGTGGCAACCATTGGAGGAAATGTGTGTGCAAAAAAACAGAAACATACATTATGGGCTCCCTTACTGGCACTCAACTCCCTGGTTGAAATCAAGACTCCCACAGAAACTAAAATGATTCCAATATCAAAATTTGACGTGAATCAGGAAAAATTCATCCTGACAAAAATCAGGGTTCCATTGAATGAATTCGAAGTTGAACAATTCAGAAAAATTGGCCCGTCAAAAAGCATTTCACCTTTGTCGGCATCCTATGTATTTCTTGTTGATACACAAAGAGACATCATTGCCAACATAAAGATTGTCTATGCTGGAAAAGTTGTATTCCATTCACCGGAACTGGAAAATAAAATTGTAGGTTCAAGGCTTCCACTATCAGAAAAACTGCTTGATACTCTCATTGAAGATGCAAAAGAAATTTTCAAGGAAAAGGAAGCTCAGACAGGAACTCCAAAAATTCTTCGCTCACAATTCCTGAATCTGCTGAGAAACAGTCTCGAGCAATTAATGTAAACTGCATGGTTATTTTATAAGCATGCAGTCTCCATAACTGAAGAATCTGTATTTATTTTCAACAGCGCATTTATATGCATTCATGATATTATCCTTGCCGGCAAAAGCACTGACAAGCATAATCAAAGTGCTTTCGGGTGTATGGAAATTGGTGAACATCTGATCCACAACCTTGAACTTGTATCCAGGATACATAAAGATGTTTGTTCCCCGTGTGCCAGGAACAACATTTCCGTTTTCATCGCTGGCACTTTCCAGAGTTCTTACACTTGTTGTACCCACAGCAAGAACCGGTCTTCCCTCTTCTTTTGCAATTCTGATTTTCTCGCTTGTTTCTTCAGTCACAGTATAGTATTCAGTATGCATTTTGTGATTTTCAATATTATCTTCACGTACAGGTAGAAATGTTCCCAAACCTACATGAAGAGTCACCCAGGCAAGATCAATTTTCTTTTCCCTAAGCTTATCAAGAATTTCCTGAGTAAAATGAAGGCCTGCAGTTGGAGCAGCAGCACTTCCAGTTTCTCGGGCATAAACAGTCTGATACCTTTCACTGTCAGTATCATCATCCTCACGCCTAATGTATGGTGGAAGAGGAATATGGCCATTACGCTCAAACCAGGCTTCATCAATCGGAGAATCAAACTGAATTCTTCTGAATTCACTTCCCTGCTCCACATCAACAATTGTTCCGATGCTTCCATCAGAAAACCTATATTCATTGTCCTGCTTTACTTTCTTTGCACCCTTAACCATTGTGTTCCAGGAAGATCCATCACCAATGGGATTCAGAAACATGAATTCCTGTTCACGTCCACTTGTTGTTTTTATTCCGTAGCATCGGGACCTTCTAACGCGGCTATCATTGAAAACCATGAGAGTTCCTGGTGCAACAAGATCAACAATCTCAGACATGCTGTGATGTTCAACAGCACCCGTAACTTTATTCAAATACATGAGTTTGTCATTACCACGTTCACCCGAAGGTCTTTGTGCAATTAATTCTTCTGGAAGATCAAAATTAAAATCTGATGTAAGCATGGTGTTGATTATAATAAGAAGACTTAAAAAATTCAATTTTCACCGAATTCACAATTAATGGATTCAAAAGCACATGAAAAAAATTACTTATGGACAAAATTCAACTGGTTAAAAATAAGGGAATATTCCTAAAAATAAAAATCCATTATGAGTTAGATTGAATAATTATCTATCCATATCATTATAAAAAAAACAATCTAAAATAATTCACCCTGTGATTTTCCGGATCCCGGGGAAAATTTAAGACCAAGATGATTGTATGCCTTTTCAGTTGCAACACGGCCACGTGGCGTTCGTGCAATAAACCCGCACTGAATCAAATATGGTTCATAGTAATCTTCCAGAGTATCCTGGCTTTCACCAATGCTGATTGCAAGAGTTTCAGCACCAACAGGACCTCCACCAAATTTTTCAATTATTGATGAAAGAATTTCTCTATCATAGGTTTCAAGACCCATTGAATCAATTCCAAGTCTTTCAAGTCCTGCAGTAACAATATCCCTTGTTATTCTTCCGTTTCCGTCAACCTGGGCAAAATCACGCATTCTGCGAAGAACCCGGTTTGTAACACGAGGAGTTCCACGTGAACACTGAGCCATGAGCATTGCCGCATCATCATCAATTTCTACATTCAATATAGAAGCAGAACGATGAATAATTTTTGACAGTTCTTCATAATTATAAAAGTTGAATCTCTGTATTATTCCAAATCTTGTTTGAAGGGGTTTAGAAACCATTCCGGCCTTTGTAGTTGCACCAACCAGGGTAAAATGTGGAATAGGAATTCTTACAGTTCTTGCAGCTGCCCCCTGTCCAATTACCCAGTCCAACTCAAAATCTTCCATTGCGATATAAAGCATTTCCTCAATGGCAGGCTTCAGTCTGTGGATCTCGTCAATAAAGAAAACGGTTCGGGGAGTAATTGTGCTCAAAATACCGGCAAGATCCTTTGGCTTATCCAAAGCTGGTGCAGAAGTAACCTTAAAATCAGCACCAAGTTCATTTGCAGTTATTTGTGCAAGAGTTGTCTTACCAAGTCCTGGAGGTCCAATCAGAAAAAGATGATCCAGTGCTTCCTGTCTTTCTTTTGCAGCCTTTATGAATGTTCCGAGATTTTTCTTTATTTCACTCTGCCCCATAAAATCATCCAGACAAAGAGGACGAAGACTTCCCTCAGAGCAATCATCATCAGCAATCACATCCGGCCTGACAATTGCGGAAGAGAATGAATCAGGCCTAAATATTCTTGTAGTACCCCCGGATTCCATTGCAACATTTCTTGATGCTTGAGAGGAAAGCTGGGCAACAATATTCATTTCATCTTCAACAGAATCTTTCTTTGAATACGAACTCTTTGGATTAACACTCTTATTCATCTTTAAACCTTAACTTGCAAGCTCAACAATAGCACGTTTGAAAATTAAATCTTCCTTCTGGCTCTGACTTGAAGAAGCAAATGATTCATCATTAGAAAGCTCCCTGGAAATTCTATCTATTGCTCCCTGAACCTTTGACTTGTCATACCCCATGTCAACCAGAGCCTGAACAACATCCTGATATGCTGAAACAGATTTTCCTGAAGAAGTAGAATCTCCTGAGTCAAGTGTGAGCTTACCCTTAAGCTGAAGAAGAATTTTTCCAGCTGTTTTCTTTCCAACCCCAGGAACTTTTTCCAGGCGTCCAACATCACCCTCGTCAAGAACACGTGCAAGCTCAACAGTGGAAATGCTTCCCATAATCTTAACGGCAGCCTTAGGTCCAATACCGTCAACCTTAAGCAAATCAAAGAACAAATTCCTGTCACTTACAGAAGCAAATCCAAAAAGGCACATTCCCTGATCTGAATGCTGAAGATAGGTGTAAATTTTTCCAGTTTCACCAACAGAAGAAATCTTTTCAATATTTGAATCAGGAACAGTCAAATCCCATTCAATTCCATTTGTCATGAGAAAAACTTTCTGGGGAAACTTTCCTGTAATGGTTCCGGTCAAAGAGTTAAACATGGAAAAATTATACCAAAATTAGAATCATAATGGAACACATTTGAGGGATTCAAATGCAGCAATAAAAATTTTTAGTTTGACGGACGCTTGCCAAATCTGTAGGTTGCCCAGGCGATGAATGTTTTTGGAAAGATTCCGCACAAAACAGAATTCATTTTCCATTTCAAGGCCCACATGGAAATCATCTTTCCCCTGCGTGACTTTGCAAGTGCATCCCTTACTGTTTTTTCACAGCTTTTTCCGTGAAGGACTTCCTTTCTTGCACCTTTTGAAGCAACATTGGCAAATTCAGTGCTGACAGAACCAGGACACAATGCAGTAACCTTGATTCCCCTGCCTTTTAATTCTGATGCAAGAGCAACTGTAAAACTCAGAACATAACTTTTTGATGCAGCATAAACGGCAAAGTTTCCAAGAGGTGCATAAGCAGCAAGACTTGCAACATTTATTATTCTAGATCCCTTTTTCATGTATGGAAGTGAATACCCCGTAATTCCGGTAAGGCTTGTGCAGTTCAGGTCAATCATCTGCATTTCGCGCAATGTGTCTGTTGAGGCAAACTCTCCGTATGTTCCAAAACCGGCATTATTTACCAGAACAGAAATGCAAATCCCATCCCTGGAATTTTCTTCTTCAAGAATAGATTTGACGGACATGGCACCAGAAGTTCCAGACAAATCCTGACAAAAAATTCTGATTACCGGGCATGGAATTCCGTATATAGATGGCCGAGTTTTTGATTCGATTTCATTTTTCAGTTCGAGAAGCCGGTCATTTCTTCTGGCAAAAATCCACATTTCACATGAATTTGAATCAGACTTATTTTTCTTGTCTGCCATGTATTCTTCACAAAGGAACTTTGCAAAGCATGAGCCCATGCCGCTTGAAGCTCCAGTAACAATCATAATATTTCTCATGGAAACAATTTTATAGTCAACTTCCATAAAAATCAATTTTGAAAATAACCACAGGCTCAACTCTCCCCGGATGATTTTTTCGAAAATCTTAAATTGAATTTTTGCCTGTTTCAATCTATAATCTTGCCATGAGTAAAAAGTTCAAGATTATATTGATAACATCTTTCACAACTCTAGTTGCATCAGTCGTGTTTGCAGCATCAAAATCATTTGGAAAAAGCATTCTCCATTCAAAAAAAGAAAACAAAATTACAGAATCCCAGGCAATTCTTTCCAGAATGACTGAAATGCAAAAAATATCGCAAATTTTTCTTGTGAACATTGAAGGTGACAAGAATTACAAGGCTGTGGAATTCGACTCTGACAATACTCCAATTGTTCCTGGAGGAGTTCTCCTCTTCTCATACAATATTGCCCCAACAAAAGAAGGAGTAATTGAATACACTGAATCAATCAGAGACTACTGCAGAAACAACTCAATTCCATTTCCCTATGTTGCCGTAGACCAGGAAGGAGGTGATGTTAACAGGCTTAAATCAATCACAAGCCCACTGCCATCAAATAGTCTTATTGCACAAAAGCTCTCTGCACAAGATGCACAGAAATTCTATTCACTTCAGGCAAAGCAAATGGAAAGCCTTGGAATCACAATGAATCTTTCCCCAGTCTGCGAAAGCCTTCTTGAAACAAACAAAGACTTTCTGGAAACACGATCATACGGAACACAGGCAAAAACCTGCACCTACTCCATTGCATCAATTATTGGCTATGAAAAAAACAATGTGGCACAGGTTGCAAAGCATTTTCCCGGAAACACAAACACAGATCCACATACAGGCCTGCCAGAAATTAATGAAAGTTACATCAAAATCGAAAGGGACTTTCTGTTTCCCTTTGCTTTGATTCTCAGGGCAAAGCCATCATGCGTTTTAATGAGCCATGCAAGGGTCAGGGAATTTGATGAGAAAAATCCTGCAGCACTAAGTTCCTTCTGGATCACAGATATGCTGCGTGACAAAATGAACTTCAAGGGTCTTGTAATAAGCGATGACATTTTCATGGGTGCCCTCAACAAAAATGGTTTTCCGCCAGAAGCAGCTGCAGTTATGGCCATAAAGGCGGGAACAAACGTAATCATGCTGAGCGAAAAAAAATTTGTTTCAGTTGCCAGAATTCTTCTCGAAAAATCAAAATCCGATACTGAATTAAGGGACAAAATAACTGAATCAGAAATCAAGGTAATTGAATTCAAAAAAGCCCATAATGTTCTTTCAGAATCAAAAATATCAAAAGAAAGCAGGCTGAACAAATTCGACAAAGCCTATGATGAAGCAACCCAAATGTACAGGAGATTCTTTTGAAGCAATCCGAAAAAAAACTACAGGGAAAAATTGCCTTTGAAAAATATTATGGTGATCTGTATTCAGAACGCTGGCAGGAAATAAAAAATGCCTTTGCAAAGGAAAGCCTCTATGCTCAGCTAAGTGCCGGTGAAAACCTTGAAAAATACTATCTTGATGCTGCGAGTCTTTGTGCAGCACTGTGTCTTCCACTTGAAAACGTAGAAAAAGTCGCTGATCTGTGTGCAGCTCCAGGTGGAAAAACCCTTGCAATAGCCTTATCAATGAATGATGATGCAAAACTATTCTCAAATGAAAAGTCAGCACAAAGAAAATCCCGGCTTTCAAAAGTTGTTGAAACATGCCTGCCGGAAAACATTAAATCAAGAATAACCACAAGCTGTTCAGACGCAGCAACCTGGTGTACAAGAGAAACTGAATCATTCGATGCAATACTTCTCGATGCTCCATGCTCAAGCGAAAGACATGTATACAATGATGACAAGTATCTGGCACAATGGACACCATCAAGAATAAAGAACATTGCCATGGAACAATGGGCCCTGCTTTCAAGTGCTTTCAGGCTTCTTAAAACAAACGGTTTCATGATATACGCAACCTGTGCAATGAACGAAACAGAAAATGACGGTACATTGTCAAAACTCATCAAAAAATTTCCAAATGCAAAAATCATGTCCTTCGAAAAAATGAAAGAGACTTTTTGCCATAATGTTGAATCTTTTAAAGCCCAGATCACCATAAGAGATAACATTAGTCTTGAAGAAATTCTTATGAAAGCAGAAAAGACAAAACACGGACTCCATATTTTGCCAGATAAAGCACATAATTCAGGACCACTGTTCTTCTCTCTCATCCAAAAAATATCTTGTTAAAACGAGAAATTTGATGTATTATTGTTTGTTGACTGGATATTTTAGAGATACACAAGAAAATTATTATGGATCAAGCACCTAACATTGACATTTTAGACGAAGTACCTCATCATAGAAAAGAATTCATAACCAAAATGGAGCAGCAGCTACGAGAAATCAAGGACGTTGACATTCTTCTTGAATGCATCCTGACTTGCGCCCGAAAAATCGTAAATGCCGATGCAGGATCCATCTATGAATATGACAGAACAGAAAACAAGCTGTGGATTCGCTACAGTCAGAATGATACCCTTCAGAAAAAGCTCAATCCAGGTGAAAAGCTTCCATACACATCATTCTATCTGGTACCTACACCGGAATCTATCTCAGGATATTGCGTTATTTCCAAGAAAAACATCAACATACCCGATGTATACAACATGCCTGAATTTATGGATGAGGAAAACAAAATTCCACGCCCATTCGAATTCAACAAGGCCAACGATCAGAAAACACACTACAAGACTGAATCAATGCTTACAATTCCACTGATCATGACAAATGGCTCAGTATTGGGAGTTCTTCAGATAATCAACCCAAAGGACAGCGAAGGAAACACCGTAAAATTCGACAAGGACTCCGAGTTCTACATTTCCCAGTTTGCCGCAAAGGTTGGTTCAATCTACGAATACGCATACCTTACAAGACAAAACCTTGACAGACTTGTAAAAATGGCCGGATTCAGAGACCCGCGAGAAACCGGAACCCACGTTGAGCGAGTATCACGATTCTCACTTGAAATCTATGACCGATATGCATCAAACAAAAACATACCTCAGAGAGAACGCGATTTATTCCGAGACAATCTTAAGCTCGCATCAAGATGCCATGATGTAGGAAAAGTTGCCGTTCCAGACAAGATTCTAAAAAAAGCCGGAATTCTTGACGACGACGAACGAGACATCATGAAGGGACACACATGTGTTGGCGCCCAGCTTTTTACCCCAACTGAAAATGACCTTGACAAAATGGCCAGGGATGTTTGCCTTCATCACCACGACAGATGGGACGGCGGAAACAAGGGATACCCTGGAGATTACAACTACATGGACTACGTTCCGGAAACAAAGATGCCCCATGAAGCACCTCAGGCTCTGGCCGGAGAAGCAATTCCTCTGGCAGCTCGAATCGTTGCAATAGCAGATGTGTATGATGCATTAAGACACAGACGATGCTACAAAGCCGAATGGACTGTTGACGATACTTTCAGGGAAATGGAAAACGAAAAGGGAAAGCAATTCGATCCAGACCTCATTGATGCATTCCTGCAAATCAGGGATCGACTTGAAACAATAAACTCAGCCATCAGCTAAAATACAAAATAAAACTACAAAAGGCTCTCAATGGCTTCGAGAAAATTTCTTGAATCCTTAGAACCGTAGTTCCTCATCTTGCCCCCAGTTGCAACCCCGAGACTTTTCATCATGAGCGAATAATTTCTCTCCTCTATCAAATCATCAATATTCTTTCTATCAAACAAAATTCCCTTGTCGTTGAGAGCATGTATGTTTTTGTCTACAAGTCTTTTTGCCAGAAGCAAATCCCTGGTTACAACAATGTCTTCTGAGCGACATTCACTGACAATCAAGTCATCTGCACTGTCAGCACCATCCGGACAAATTTTCATCTCAAACAAAGATGATTCTATAGAAAAAGGAATGTTTCTGTTTGCATAGAAAAGAAGAGGAATTCCAAGGGAAATAGATTTTTCTTCCAGAATCAGCCTGGCTTCCCTTGCACAAGAATCAGCATCAACAAGGAAACGAATCAATCAAGAACCCCGTCAATTTTCTCAATGAGACTCTGGGTAATAATTTCTGCCTGCCTCAATTCTGAATTATCAAGATTAGAAGAAAGAATAAAGTTTTTCTGCTTTTCCTTGTACAACTCATCCACAAGAGTAATACCTGCAAGAATGGAAATTTTCATCGGATCCTGAAGATTTGTGGATTTTTTTATGGTTGATGTGATTTCTTTATAGTAGGAAGAAAGTTTTTCAAGGTACTCATCATCCTCGTCTGCCTGTGCAGAAAATGAAGTACCCAAAACATCAATGACAAGTTTTCCCACTTACCGACCCCGAACTAGAAAATGTCAAACTGACCGTTAAGTGATGAATTATTTTCAGACACAACTTCATCCTTCTGCTCAAACTCAAAAGATTCTTCTTCTGGAGCAATCTGTGTCTGTGACTCCGGCTCAATTTCATTTTCCTGAATCGATTTTGATTCAGCAACTGGCGGTTGAACCGGTTCTGATTCAACATCTGAGACTTCATGAGAAACCAGGTGTGAATTAGAAACTGAATTAACATTTGAATCATCCCGACTCAGGATTGAATCCTGAACTGCATCAAGACGATTCAATGTTTCAAGAATGCTCTGCTCGATCTTGGTCTGTGTGTCTTCAAGAGTAGAAACCAACTCCGTTTTTTCAGAAATCGCTTTTGTGAGCTCGGCGCATTTACTACGTAAAGCATCGTTTTCTGATTCAAGCTGCATAACCCTTTCGTTGAGAGAAGTGATTTTTTTGACAGCTGTTTCAACCTTTTCCTGAAGAAGAAGAACTTGATCGAGCGTAACCATTTTTATGCCTTCAATGCATTCTTGGCAACTTCAATAACTGCCTTGAATGCTGTTGGATCTTCTACAGCCATGTTGCTCAAAGCCTTGCGGTTAAGAGTAACTCCAGCCTTTGTAAGACCATCGATAAAACGGCTATAAGTCATTCCTTCTGGACGAACTGCTGCGTTAATACGAGCAATCCAGAGACTGCGGTAATCACGCTTCTTGAGCTTGCGTCCTGAGTATGCGTGGTCAAGTGCCTTAACTACTGCATCTTTTGCTGGCTTATAATTTGACTTTCTGTCGCCCTTAAAACCCTTAGCAAGCTTCAAGATCTTTACGCGACGGTTCTTTCTTTTTGCTCCATCTACTGCTCTAGACATAGTTTAAACTCCTAAAAAAAATTAACCGTAAGGAAGCTGCTGCTTGCGGATTCTTGCTGCTGAATCTTCTGAAAGTATTCCAGCATGGCGAAGATGCATCTTTCTCTTTGGTGATCTCTTTGTCAAAATATGACGAAGATTCATTTTCTTGTACTTTACCTTTCCAGTACCTGTTAAAGAAAAGCGCTTTGCAGCTGCCTTCTTTGTTTTCATCTTAGGCATAGTAATAACCTCGTTTTAGTTTTTCTGATCGTTTTCAACAGCCTCAGATTCTGCTGCTGCTTCTTTCGAAGCTGGTTTCTGCTTTGACTTTGAAACCTTGGATGCAAGTGTCATTGACATGAATCGGCCTTCCATGGCGGCAGGCTTTTCAATGGCATAAGATCCTTCTTCAAGTCTCTTCTCAACCTCTTTCAGGACATCAAAACCGAGCTCGGTATGAGCAAGTTCACGACCGCGAAAACGAATCGTAACCTTTACCTTATCGCCCTCGTTCAAGAATTCCTGAACATGCTTTGCTTTAGTGTCAAGGTCGCCTGAACCGATTTTTGGCTGCATGCGAATTTCCTTAAGCTTAAGTACTTTCTGGTTCTTCTTGGAGTCACGGAGTTTTTTCTCCTGTTCGAACTTGTACTTTCCAAAGTCCAATATTTTACATACCGGTGGATTTGCATTTGGCGAAACTTCAACAAGGTCAAGGTCCAAATCCCTTGCCATTCTGAGGGCTTCTACAGTCGGAACAATTCCTTTCTGTTCACCTTCATCGTCAATGAGTCTGATCTCACGTACGCGAATCTGTTCATTTACGCGCATTCCCTTATTGTCTGCCAATGATCCTCCTAGAGTATGTAAATACTCGAATTAAAGCATATATGTCATTTTAGCAGATTTCTCAACATAATGTCTATAGCGAAACAATAAAATCAAAGCAACATCAAAAAAAACTATTTTCATGTACCCACCATAACAGACTTCAATTGAGTTCAAGAAACAAATCTGATATATTCTATATTAGTTATGAAATTATCATCAAAAATAATCCTGCCGCTGATTTGTGTCAGCATTTCTTTTCTATCATTAAACTGGACCATGGCCGACAGAAAAATCATGGATCAATTCCAGAAAACACTGCCTCCCCTAAAGGAATCAGATGAAGTAACACTCATAAATATAGACGACAATACAATTGAAAACCTGCACAGCTACCCTCTTCCCCGGGATTTGTACGCAGAACTTCTCACCACCCTGAAGGAACTGGGAGCCGAATCCGTTGTGTTTGATATTGCTTTCCTTGAAAAAAGTCCGGAATTCACAAACCAAGACTACATAAAAAAACAGCTTCCGCAAATCATAGCAAGAACAATGGATCAGATGGAATTCACTGATGAATCACGAAACGAGGCAAAGGAACTGATACTTGAAAGCCTTAAGAATTCATCAAAAAATCCGGACGATGAATTTTCAAAGGCACTTAAAATCACCAAAGACTCCTACCTAGCACTTGTAATGGAAGATACAGCTGAGACTTCCGATAAAAACAAGGGAACTCCCATAAACATTGCCGACAGCACCAGCGATACCCTGACAAAAAGCTATGGATCATTAACACTCCCCCTGGAACAGTTCGTGCAGTCAAGTGCCTCACAGGGATTTGTCAACTCATACCCGGACAAAGACGGCTACAGAAGATCAATGGAGCTGTTTGCCACCTACAACGGAAACTACTACGGACAGCTGATTGTGCCCCCGATTTTACAGAAACTGAAGAACCCTTCAATAAAAATAACTGACAGGGAAATCATTCTCAAGGATGCCATAATATCAGGTGTCAAGCACGACATTAAAATTCCCAGAAACGAAGAAGGCCGCATCATCCTGAAATACCCGCACAAAAAATACGAGGAATACAACAACCTGTCAGCATGGAACATATTCAGAATCCACATGCTTGAAAAAAACATTGTTTCATACCTGAAATCCATGGAGGACTACGGACTTCTAGACCTGATTCCGGCATACAGGAAATCCCCTCTCGAAATTTACTGTCAGTCAGAAAAATCCATTGAGACAGACTTCAAGGCCTTCATCAGACTAAAAAAGGATTTCATCGAACAAACAAAAAGGCTGACCGATGAAAGCTACATAAAAAAAGTCATGGAACTGGCCCAGGATGATCAGGAAGCCCTGGCATTCATGGAACAAACATTCAAGGATCTTGAGGCACTGATAACTGAATACGAAAACAGCAGAAATGACATCAGCAAAAAAATTGACAAATCCATGTGCATAATCGGAGTTTGTGCAACCGGAACCACGGATACGGGACTCAACCTATACGAGGAGTCTTATCCAAATGCCGGAATCCACGCAACACTCAGCAACATGATTCTCTCACAGGACTTTATTGACGACTGTCCTTGGTGGATAAGCCTATTGATTTCCATGGCAGCATCAATGACTTACATATTTGCAATCAAAAACAAAAGCACGGTAAAGCAGCTACTCTCAGGACTGATTATGCTTGCACTGCTGACATCAGTGCTGTGGGCTTTCTTTCTTATCACAAAAATATATCCTGGAACTGCAGTTCCTTTCACATCTCTATCCCTTACATTCATATCTTCGGCAGCCATGGGATACATAACGGAAAGCAAGGAGAAAAAATTCATTACCGGTGCTTTCAGTCAGTGTCTTTCCAAAAACGTAGTATCTGACATAATCGCAAACCCATCAAACCTCAAGCTGGGAGGAATCAGCAGGGAAATGACAGCCATCTTTACTGACATACAGGGATTCTCCACATTCAGTGAAATGCTGAATCCGTCGCAGCTGGTTGAACTTCTCAATTTTTACCTTACCAAAATGTCAGACATAATAATGGAAGAACGAGGAACAATAGACAAATACGAGGGAGACGCAATAATAGCTTTCATGGGAGCACCTCTTGAAATGCCAGACCATGCACAAAGAGCATGCAGGTCAGCAATAAAAATGAAGAGAGCCGAAAAACTCATGAATCATCAGATTCAGGAAATTTCAAAACATCCAAGAGACGAAAAAATGAAACCGGAACTATACCAGGCATTCAGGATTCTCACGGAAAACAAAAAAAGCATCTACACAAGAATCGGAATTAACTCCGGCGACATGGTTGCAGGATTCATGGGAAGCGACAAAAAGAAAAATTACACAATGATGGGCAACAATGTGAACCTTGCATCAAGACTTGAAGGTGTTAACAAGCAGTACCAGACAGGAGGAATCCTCATAAGCGAAAAAACAAGAAAACTGATAGGATCTGATTTTGTAGTGAGAACACTTGACACAGTCAGAGTCGTTGGAATCACAAAGCCCATACGATTATATGAACTATTGGACGAATCAGCAAACGCAACACCGGACCTGTTGAGACGGACTGCAAAATGGGAACAGGCAATGAAGTTTTTTGAGGACAGGGAATACAAAAAAGCCCAGGAAATGTTCCTAACCCTGACTAGGGAATCCCCATCAGACAACGTAGCTAAATTCTACGAAAAGCGCAGCAATTTAATGATGGAAAAGCCATTCCCGCAAGATTGGGACGGAGTTTTCAACCTGACTGAAAAATAACCATTCACAAAGTGACTTGCAGGCTATTTAGAAGCAGTCATTTTTTTTCCATTGCAAAATAATTCATTTGACAAAACCAATGTGTATAAATATAATATCAATGATATTTTGCCGGAATAATCTATTCAGACAGAATATTAAACTTGCCGAAACTAAAAAAAAGATATTTCTATAAAAAAAAGAAATAATCGTATTCAAGGAGATTTTGAATGAAAAAGGGCGTAGTTATTTTAGGTTGCCTGATTCTTGGATTTGCATTCTGTGTTCCTGCAGTAGCTCAGCCAAGTGCTAAGGCTGTTGAAACAATTCTTATCGATAATTTCGATACAGACCAGGAATGGGAATGGGGAGTTCAGTCAAGCCGTTTCTGTACAGAAGGATATCCAATCCTCAAGAAGTTTGAAGGTATTCCAAACTCTTTGATTCCTTACCACAAAGAATCAGACCCAACGGCAATGGTTCTTGGTACAAAGGTAAAGTTTGACCGCAAAGCTGACAACTGGTTCGAAGTATTTCCAAAGAAGGGAGACGCAAACTATGAAATTCCTTTCGTAGGAACAGTAACACAGATTGATTTCTGGGTTTGGGGTGCTAATTACAACTATAATCTTGAAGTTCTCGTACGCGATGCAGACGGACGTGTAATTACACTCAAGTGTGGAAAGCTTACATTCCACGGATGGAGAAACGTAGTAATCAATGTACCTGGATACATCAAGCAGCACTCTCGCATCCGCTCAGGACGCACAGACATGACATTTGTTGGATTCAGAATCCGCACAGATTCAAACGAAGCGGTTGATGATTATGTAATTTATTTCGATCAGTTGAAGTACACAACAAACACACTTTCTAACGTTTACGACGGATACGCATTGAAGGATGCAGACTTTGGTGATTCTGAAAACAAGAGCGAAAGTTCATCAAGCAGCACTTCAGATGCAAAATAAATAAAAGGTGGAAGATAAATGAAAAAGATTAGCTTTGCAATTTTAACATTGTCAGTATTTTTCGCAGCTTCTGTATTTGCACAGACCGATAGTTTGTCTGATCCAGATGCTTCAAACATCGGAAATGACAGTGCACGTCAGGCACTTCGTGAAGTAAGTGTTGAACGCTTCGAACGCGAAGGCTCATGGAATGTTCATATTTCACCTGACTATGGTGTAATCTCAGGACGTCTATTTGACGGATCTCCTGCAGCAAAAGAAGAACTCAATGACCCAAACAATAAACAGGCAGAAGACACAAAAGTTCTTGGTGTTAAGGTTGAATTCTTCCGCAGAGGAAAGAATGAGTTCTATATCACTTCAGCACGCCCAATTCCAATTGAAGGTGTAACAAAGACAGTTTCTGTCTGGGCATGCGGACGTAACATGGGACACCAGTTGTGGCTCCTTGTACAGGATTACAATGGAAATAACTTTGAAATCTGGATGGGTTCTCTTGAATTCTCTGGATGGAAGAAGATTACAGCAGCTATACCACCTTCTCCAGATGGAGAACATGGTATTGTTCAGCAGTCTGTATACCATGGAGACAAGCCAGGACTTCGCATTGTTGGATTCCGTGTAGATTGTAACCCAATGGAAGCTCGAGGTTCGTTTTATATGTACCTAGATGACATGCGCGCTGTTACTGATCTTTATGATCTTGAAAACCGCGATGAAGATGATATGATGGATAACTGGTAATATACTACCTGTAATCTGAAGGCGCTCTGAATTATCAGAGCGCCTTTTTTTACACAAATGACACTACCCTATGTGTTATTTCATTGTTATAGTGATCGATAGAGCCTTGCGGAGACTTTCTCCTTTTCTTTCGCAAGTATATTCCGCGCAAAATGAACCTTGCATCTCTGCAAGATTTTCTCAAGTCCGCGGTCCAGGAGTCTTTTGAACCAAAAGATAAACCGTTCCGAGCCTTGTATCAAACCGGCGGATTCTGTAGCCGCACCGGTAACCTGTTCGGTTTTCTGAGTGAATCCCTTTTTCAGCTCCCGTTTTGTGTGCAACCTCAATTTCCATTAACTTGTCCATTACCCACTGAAGCATTTCAAGCATTGAATCTTTTGCTGTAACAAAATCCAGTAGTTTATTTGCGAAAAATATAGTATCGTCCTTCTTGGCCATTGTCTTTTCCTTTTGTTTGTTGTGGTAAGCAACATTTTGGAATTTTCAATGGCTTTTTTCTACCCCAAATTGCGAACTTTATTGTACGCAATCTGAATAATAGTGATTAATGCCCCATCAAATAAAAAAATTCAAAAAGTATTGATTTTCTCATTACATAGCCTTCGTTCAATCAAAGGCTTAATAATACTAAAACATTAAAATTGATTCTCTTTGAGAAAAAAAAAATTGAACAACAAGATTTTAAAAAATTCAAGCAGCACCCACCAAAGAACCGGCGAACACACCATATCAAGTGCAAGAGGCGGGATGGCAGGAAACTGTATCAGAACGGAGGCTGCAGGCCAGGACACCGCCAGTCCCTCGCATCCTGCCTGCCCACCAGGGCACAGTCTCGGTTTAAAATAAAAAAGCCGGCAGCTTCCTACTTTCCCGCTTTCAGCAGTATCA
>JAEDCT010000060.1 GCA_016294035.1 Treponema sp.
TTCTAGCGGCTTTTGCCAAAAGGATTCTGCTTTATGAAAATTTCCAACGCATCATAACAATAAATTTGACAATAAATAAATTGTTATATATATTGTAAGTAGCAGGAGGTTAAAAATGAATGCATTAAATACAGTAAATGTTCTTGATTCAATAATTCCAATAAGTCAGTTCAATAAGGGACAGGCTAGCAAAATATTCTCAGATGTAAAGAAAGTGGGAACCAAAATTGTAGTAAAAAACAATGTACCAGAATGTATTTTGATGAGTCCTCAGAATTATCAGCAAATGATGGAAGAATATGAAGACGCAATCCTTGCGGCTGAAGCTGTAAAACGTCTTTCTAAAAAAACAAAGTACATAAGGCAAGATGATGTAATGAAGGAGTTTGGTTTGACTGCTTCTGATTTAGATGATGTTGAAGTAAATCTGGAGTAGGCTAATGTCATGGACAATAAAATATCATCCTATTGCAAAAGAAGAATTGGCAAAACTAGACGGCTCTGTTCGTAAGATTGTATTAAAAGGAATATTAAAAGTATCAGCGAATCCTAGACCTCAAAATGAAGGTGGTTACGGAAAACCATTAGGAAATAAAAACAATAATAACCTGACAGGACTTTTAAAAATTAAATTTAGAGATATAGGAATAAGAGTTGTTTATAAACTTGTAGAAGATGAAAAAACTCATGAAATGTATATTCTGGTAATCTCAGCAAGATCAGATAGTGAAGTATATGATATTGCAGGAAAACGAAAATAAGTTGTAGAAAAATACATCATTTTGAAAACATTTACCTACGGAGATTACGACTCATTCACCAGCTTACCGGTCATGTGTTCAATTTCAAGCTCAAGGCACTGAACGCGGGGAAGGGCGTTTGCCAGTTCCTTTTCAAGATATTCCTGGTCGTCTGTAAACTTTTGAACCAGCTTTGTGCAGATTTTTTGGGTAAGCTCCGGGTCGCAGTACTCCGGGCTCGCTCATTCCGCTCGGTCCCTTCGGGACTAAACCCTACGTGTTGCTAACGCAGTTTTACTTCACCTTCCACCCAACCATTCCCTTTCCTTCACTTGAGAACACCACACCCACTTTAAGCATCTTCTTTCCACTCACAGCAAATCGGTCGCAGTAACCGTTGGCGTCAATCTGTGTCAGGGCTTCTTCTGCCACTTCTTCAAAGGGTCGTCCTTTGTCCATTTTCAGTTCAAAAATAAAAATGCTGTCTTTTGTGGCAACTACTACATCGCTTCTGCCGGCAACTGACTGCAACTCGGAAACTACGCGCATTCCTGTCATGCGGAACATCAGGTGTGTAACGGATTCGTAGTAATTTTCGCACATGTTCTTTTTTACAACTGTTGGAAGATCTGCAATGGCTGCTTTTATAATAGAAAGAACTTTATCGATGTTGCAGTTTTTCAGGGCAATCCTAAGGTTATTGATTTCAAGCCCAACATCATCGTAGGGAACGCTTACAAATTTTTGCAGCAGAACATCCAGAAATCCTTCTTCAACTTCGCGGTTTGGAAAATCAAGGGTGTAAAATCGCATTTCTTTTTCAAAATCCTTGATTGTAAGGTACCCGCTTTGATAAACCACTGCCAGCATATTTTTGCTGTCCGGGTCGTAATTTTTAAACTGATTTTCTGTGGCAATCCTTCCGTTTATAAGATGTTCAAGTTCCAAAGGCTGATTTTGCAGCGTTTTTACAAGGAAGGACGGAGTTCCGCTTTCAAACCAGTAGGAGCCGAACATTTTTTCATAGAAACATTTTAATAAACAGAACGGATTGTAAATACCTTCACTTTCATAAGCAAAGTGATAGCCATCGTACATTTCGGCAAGTTTATTTTTTGTTTCTGCAACAGACAATCCTTGCTTTTCGGCCAGAGCCTGAATTTCCGGTAAAAAATAGTTTTCCAGTTCAGTTTCAGATACACCACAAATAGTAGAAAAATCCTGATTTAAACTGATATCGTTAAGTTGATTCAATCCGCTGAAAATGTTCACATGGCTGACTTTTGTAATTCCTGTGATGAACAAAAAACGGATATATTTGTCGCTGTCTTTTAGAGGGCTGTAAAAACTTCGCAGTTCCTGGCGGTTTTGTTCTTCAAATTCTGTGTAAAGGGCATCAAGAATCGGTTTGTCGTATTCGTCGATGAGGATGACGAGTTTTTTGCCAGTTTGGTTGACAATCCCTTTGATGATATTAGTAAAACGTGGAGCAAAACGTCTGTCTTCAACCTTAATATCATAAAGTTTTTCATATTCGGAAAGTTGAAGATTTAAAGCAGATTTTAAACTTTCTAAATCAGGATAATTATCCGCCCCAAAACTAATCTTCAAAACAGGATATTCAATCCACTCTTTTTCAAGGGTTTCGATTGCAAGACCTTTGAACAGTTCTTTCTTGCCAAGAAAATACGCTTCCATCGTGGAAAGCAAAAGACTTTTTCCAAACCGGCGGGGACGGCTCAAAAAATAAGGCTTTCCTTCCGTTGCAAGTTTGTAGATTAAATCAGTTTTGTCTACATAAATGCAGCCGCGAGTGCGTAAATCTTCAAAATCCTGAATGCCGATGGGCAAAAATCTTTCGTTCATATTGGAATTATAGCATAAAAAGCAGGGGGTTTCTATTATGGGATCGGTTTCTGACAAGAAACTGATAGTATTTTTTTCATAATTCTATCATAAAAGCAAAAATCAGAAAGTTCAAAAAATATTTTTGGCGTGCCCGCTTGCTTC
>JAEDCT010000061.1 GCA_016294035.1 Treponema sp.
AACTGAGAACTGAGAAACGCTACTCTTTTCCGATTTTTGTGTCAATAGCATACTTTCCTTATATTGTAACTCAAATTTCTTGTAAATACAAATATGATTTTTTTTTGGAAAGGGCTGATTCCTTTTATATGCCTTATTCAATCACCCATTCTGTAAGCTGCTTTTGTTCACTTGAATAATTCACGCCCACTTTCACAATTTTGCGTCCGTCGTTTTTGTAGGCGATTGGGTAGTTCTGGCTGTTTATCTGTTCCAAGGCTTCTTTTGCAGAGCCGTCCATTTTGAACTCAAAAATGTAGATTGCGTCTTTTTGCCACACAACGGCGTCGCTTCTGCCTTTGCCGTTTTGCACTTCGCACAGGACAAACTCGCCCATAAGCTTAAAAATGAGCCAGACAAAGGCCTGACAGTTGAACTCGTACTGTTTTTGGTTTGTCTGTTTTGGGGCGGCGGCGAAAATGTTGTTGATTCGCTCCATAAACTCGTTCACGCGACCTGCACGAAGGTCACGGATAAAGTTTAAAACTTCGATGTTGTCTGATTTTTCTGTGTAGCCTGCGTAAAGCGGAAGAAGCCGCTCGTAAAGTCCGAATTTTACTTCTTCGTTTGGAACTCCAAGGAAAAAACTCCGGAATTCTTTGTCGTAATCTTTTATGGTTACATAGCCTGTCTGATAAAGCATTGGAAGCGGCTCGCTGGAAGTCAGGCGGTAATTTTCAAGGGTACGAATACTTACTTCAACGCCTTCTTCCAAAGATTTGTAGTCAAAATCAGAATCAAGCATCATTTTGGTAAGGAAGGTCGGTGTGCCGGTGGAAAACCAGTAGCTTCCAAAATTCATATCTGCAAAGGCATTTAAAAGACTGAATGGATTGTAAATGTCAGTCTGAACATCCTGCGAAAAATGGTAGCCGTCGTAATTCTTTTTAAGTTCTGCAAGGCATTCTTCTTTTGAGTATCCGTTTTTTTCTGCCATTAATTCAATTTCAGGAACAAAGTTCTCTTCCAATTCTTTCTGTGAAATTCCGCAGATTGCAGAAAATTCTTTAGAAAGGGAAATATCACGAAGGTTATTCAAATCAGAAAAAATGCTCACTTTGTCAAAGCGGGTTACGCCTGTAATGAAGACAAACTGAATGTGGGCATCCTCGCCTTTGAGTACGCCGTAAAAAGTTTTCAAGATTTTTCTGAACGCATCCACAAGGTTCTGGTCGTCAATGGCGTTTAAAAGCGGCTTGTCGTATTCGTCCACAAGGACAACTGCCTGCAAGCCTGTTTTTTCGTGAGCCGATTTTAATAAATCACTAAAACGGTCTGCAAAATTTTCGGCTCTATGAAAACCGTAAATCTCTTCGTAACCGCTAAGTTTTTTTGAAAGTGAAGCTTTGAAATTTTCTTCCGTTGTAAAATCGCCTACGTTGAAATCAAAATAAAAAACCGGGTACTGCTTCCATTCAGTTTCGGTTTTGGAAATGGCAAGACCTTCGAACAAATCTTTGCGGCCTTCAAAATAACTGCGTAAAGTAGAGAGAAAAAGGGATTTTCCGAACCGGCGGGGGCGGCTTAAAAAATAAGGTTTTCCACTGCGCACAAGACTGTCCACAAAAGCAGTTTTATCTACATAAATGTAGTTTTTTGTGCGGAGTTCTTCAAATGTCTGAATGCCGATTGGCAGGTATCGCGGTTTGTTCATAATTTTAATATACCATATTTTTGGGGAATTGTCAGTGTGGGAGATTGTGAATTGAAAAATCAAGAATAATACTCAATTGTACTGAACATCCTTATACTCAACAAGAATCTGAATTCCGCAGTTCTAGACGCACTTAAAAAAAAGACTGATACTGAGACTTTTTTACATATACCTATACAAAATAATAGATATATGTTATACTAATTTTGGAAGTGCCTGAACTGGCGGTTATCTCCCAAACTCTACTGGCTTTTGCTGGAATTTATTTTTGGGAGGCTTGCGTATGACTTGTGAATGTGTTATTGCTTTGGTAACTTGTGTTGCCACAATAATTACTACAGTTATAGCAGTACTCTCTTATCAAAAAGATAAAAAAGAGTAAAAATATAGCCGCCCAAGTTTGAACCACTGGTGGCGGCTATTCGAACCTAGTGGAGATAACCCGATGTTCGGGCATTTCCTCTTTTTTTAATATACCACCAACTAGCTTTTTCGTCAAATCAATAGAGAATCAATATTGCATAAAAGTTTTATACTGCATAAAAATCCGATGGTAAATACTACACTACTATACAAAAATATAATATTTATGTTATATTGATTTTGGAAGTGCCTGATTCTATGGCGGCGTCTCCCGAACTCAACCAGTTTATGCTGGAATTTGATTTAGGGAGGCTTTGCGGAATGACTTTATACGAAATTCTTTCGTTGGCTATTGATTTAGCCATTCTCATTCTGACAGCCCTTTCTTACTTAAAAGATAGAAAGAGTTAAAAAGTAAAGCCGCCCTTTAAGTTTTCGAAGCTAGGACGGCTTTATAACCAAATAGCGGAGACGACCGACTGAATCGGGCATTTCCTTTCTTTTAATATACCACCAACCAGATTTTTCGTCAAATCAATATAAAATCAATTCTGAATAATAGCCAGGCATACGAAATCTTTTTGCAATAAGATGCACCCTTTGAGACTATGCCCTTGCCGCTCCGTCAATATGAAGAACATCACCTGTTATGTAAGACGCTAAATCGCTTGCAA
>JAEDCT010000035.1 GCA_016294035.1 Treponema sp.
AGAAAAGAATTTTCTTCAAAATTATGTGTCTTGGAAAAACTTGAATTTTGACCTAGTAGTATCTGTTAAGGAAGAGAATTTCTTTATCTTTTTCTAAGCGAAAACTTTCCCCGTCTGAGGAAATTCTATAAGACACAACGATTTGTTCTCCGTCAGAAGTGATAATTGTTAGTTCGTTTTTAGCTTTATTTTGTGACCATTTATAAATATCTTCAACAGATGCACCTAACTGAGAGATTTCATTTTCTGAAACATTTTTTTTAGACAGAACCTTTAAGATTTCTCCAATAGAATAAAGCCTATCAGTAATAACAAACACACGCCCATCTTCTTTAAAATAGAATCCGACTGTGGCGGTTTCCCCGTCTTCATAAATTGTTGCACAATAGGCATGCCCAGAAAGATCATCGGATGCCTGTTCTGCAAATGCAACTGTGCTGCAAAAAGCCATCATGAACAAAGCAAGTACAAGCTTTGTGACCATTTTTTTTGATTCGAATTTCATTTAATTCTCCCATAAAAAGTCAAGAAGATTGTTTCAACAATCGACTGATTTTTTACGCTGTTCCGCAATGTAATGAGGAACAGCAGTTCAATAATAAGTTTGCAACGCAAACTTTAGGTAAGATAAAGCCGCGCTATTTTAGCGGTTTTATCTTACACCTCCTTTTTTTTAGTTTTTATATTTATATTCTAGCCTCGAATAAATTTTTTGTAGTGAGTAATTTTTCATAAAATTCAGTGAAAAATTCACAGGAATTCTGTGAAAAAAGGGCTCCGCCGAAGCAAAGCCCCCAAAACTCTTGATAATGAATTTTCTGGGGCTAAAATTTCCTAGAAATAAGTTAATAATTCCACTTGTGGAGCCCGGCACCGCTTAAATCAGAAATTTTAGTAATACTACCGTTTTCATCAGCAGAGATTGACAGAATACCTTCAAGAGAACCTTTTGACTGTTTTTCACTTGTTCTGGAGCTTACTTTTCCAGAAGAACTTTTAATTCGTATATTAACAGAGAAAGTGCCGCTAGGAAGGCTTCCATTCAGTTTCTCTTTCAGATCAGCAATTAATTCATCTGAAAGTGGTTGTATTGATTCTGGTTTCAATTCTATATATTTTTTTATTTTTTCCTCTATTTGTTTTTTAACCAATTCTTCTTTAAGAGTATAAAAATAAATTTCCTGCATTTCTGTGTCGGACAACGCGAATCTTTTTCTTGCAGATGAAAAAGCTCCTGTTTCATTATTAAATATTATCCATTCCTTGAAAGATTTTTTATAATCTGCATTGTCTCGTGCGTTTACTATTCCAGCAAGAGTGCCAATTCCTATTCCTAAAACAACGATAATCATAGTCAGCACGAACAGAATTTTATACCAGATTTTTGACCAGTGGGCTAAATGCCAGTTCGTAATTCTTCCCCATAAAATACGGAGTTTGCTTGTAGAAGCACCATTTGCCTGCATTGTATCAAGAATTTCAACTAATTCTGTTGCATAGGAATCTGAAGTTGAAGAAATCTGTTCAATCTCCGTAGCAATTGAATCATTTTCGTAGGTTTTGTTCAATTTTGCCGAAAATTTGAGCGGTCAATTTGCAATTCGTAATTCTTAAATGCCGAAGTAACTTTTCCCTTTGCGTTTTCAACATTTTTAGAAGAAATTATGAAATCATTTTTTCCAGTGTAAGATAATTTTGCGCTAGAGTTTGAGTTTGAAAAGAGTGAAACTGTGAATTTCCCCTTAAATTTTTTGCCTTTCACATTGCGAACTGCCGAATAATCAAGTTTTTCTGGAGTTTGGGTAAAACATGCTGTCTTATATGTTTTCCCCGCCGATTTGATTGCTTGTTCAAATTTCTCAAATTGATTTCTATATTTATTCTCAATGAAAAACAGTCGGCTGTAAAGTTTGTTTTCAGTCGATTTGCTAAACTCCATTCCAGAATTTTTTAGACTTTGCAAAAAAGGAACAGATTCATTCATCAGATTCAAATCAAATACATTTTTGATGAAGCTTTCCATTTTTTCACTTTCTTTTTCCTTTTCACGCTTTACATCGGAAATCTTTTTATCAACAGAATCCATCTGCTTTCTGGCGGTATTTTTCTGGGATTCGAGTGATTTTAAATTTGCTTCGTATCGTGCAAGCTCGGAGCGAGCCTGTTTTTCTTCAGCATCAGCTGCATAAAATCCTGAACTGTTAGTGATTACCCACTCGCCCCTCGGCATACCGTCACTTCCCCTATCCACACTACGAGGATCAGAAATGTCGTTTTTCATTTTTATATAATCGAATTTTCTGTCTATGGCTTCATTAATTCGTTTTTTTGCATCTGAACAGGCATATTCTGCATCCGAGCATTTGGACTTTACATTTTCAAAAGCGTCTTTTTTCTCATCAAATTCTGCTTGTAACTGACTGAGTTTTTCATTAAACACAGGCATAACAATGTTGTACCACTGCACGGTATGATTGACGGCAGCTTTTCCTGCTTCATCAGCAGTTTCCTGATTCCAGCTTGAACTTAAAGTTTTCCATGATGAGAGCATTGTTTTTGCACCACTGTCACCATTGTTCGCATTAACTGAATTTGGCACACAGGCCAATACGCTTTGATTTACACTCATAAATTATCATGCCTCTTTAATAAAAATAAAAATTTGAATGTTTTACAGGAAATTTCTTGTAATAATAATTGCTGCGATTACAGCTATGACTATAACGGGCAACCACAAAAAGAATTTGCGGAATTTCTGAATTTTTCTCGGGAGAGGAACAAACTTGATTGTAATTCCGATACCAGTACCAAGAACAAGCGAGAAAATCAATGCCCACATCGGGAAGTTACTAAATGAATATTTTGTAGCAAAAGGCAGAGCAACTACAGCAGACCAGCCCAAATAAGGTGCAACAAACGGAAGCACTTTAGTTAGAATCCATGTCATTACAAAATTCCACAAGTCTCCCTGAACACTGCCACTGCTAGAGCCGCCAGAGTTTTTTTTCGCTCTGTCATAATCGGCTTTTCCATTGTCATAACATGTCTTGCTACAATACTTCCAGGCATTCGTACTGTCACCATCAGGAATTCTCGCATCTGGGCGAGGTCTCGTATACTTTACTCCACCATCCGGAATTGATTGACCACAGTATGCACAAGTTCCACATGACCATCCCATAATAATACTCCCATAAAAAGTCAAGGAGGAAATATCAATTTCCGATTTGACTTTTTAAGCACATTCGCAATGAAATGAGAATGTGCAGTTGATAAAAAAGTTTGCAACGCAAACTTTAGGTAAGATAAAGCCGCGCTATATTAGCGGTTTTATCTTACACCTCCTTTTTTTAGTTTTATATTTATATTCTAGCCTCGAATAAATTTTTTGTAGTGAGTAATTCTTCATAAAATTCAGTGAAAAATTCACAGGAATTCTGTGAAAAACGGGCTCCGCCCAAGCAAAGCCCATGTTCATTATAAAAGTGGATTCCCACCCCTCACTGGGTAAAGATTATCATAAAACCACTTTAGATAGTCGGCTTCTCTAGCAGAGTAAAAATCTTCTACTTCCCCGGCATCTTTTATTTTTAAAATTTTTTCCTGCAATTCAACGCTGTTATCTATAGCTTTTCCTGTAAAGCAGTCTCGGGGTTTCGTATATTCGGAATTTAATCCATAAATAAAAACTGAAAGACCTTCTTCAGGAATATTTATTTCTTTAAGATTATCTTTTTCCGTAAAAGCATGTTTATGAATAAATTTAATGCTTTTAGGGAGCGTCACGCTTTCGAGTGCTTCGCAGTTAACTGGTCCAAAATATTTTACACCTTCTGGAATCGTTAAGGATTTTAGACTTCTTGAACTTATTTCAAAGATTTGTACTACTCCTTGTGGAATTTCAAGTTTGTCAAAATCGCCATAAAGCTCCATATATATCAGAGTAGAAGGAAGTTGAATGTTTTTTAATCCTAAAGCCGTTACACCGATTCCTTTAACTCCTTCTGGAATAACCACACTTTTTATTTTATCTTTAATATCAAAAATCTTAACAAATAAAACAGGCTTATCTTGTATTTTTGAAGGAATTACAAGGTTTTCTTTTGTCCCCTCATACTCAACATAAAGACCTTCCCCATTTTCTGTTAGATGAATTTTTTTAAAGTCTTTCTCACTTACAGGCTTTGGCGATCCAGATTTTTCATTGCAGCCAGTCGCAGCAAATAACTGAGTCGAAACCAAAAGTGCAACAAGCACCTTATAAATAAATTTTGTCGCTTTCATCTTGAAAACTCCTTGCAAAATATTTTGGAAACCTGTACGGATTTCCGTTGTATGAGTATGGGCAAATCTTTGCCCGATAATCACCTTATGAATTGAATTTTTCTTTCCACATGATGAGAAAGTCGATTTTCTTTACCGACGAAATGTCCGTGTATTCAGGAAATGTGCTGTCAAATTCACGGATTGTATTTGTGGCATTCTCCGTATTCATAAACTCCTTGTACAATTGCTCAAGGAGTTCGTACTGTTCAACGGCATTTTCAAGCCGTGCCTCAAACACTCCACCGTTTAGAAAGTTCAGTTCGCAATGTTTTTTTACGAACTTGTCTACAATCGGTTTTGAGGTGTCAAGCATTGCGAGCATTTTCGTCGCAAACGAGATTTCAAAATTTTCTATGTCGTCTTTTTCGTGCAGTTTTTGAAGGATTGTCCTGATGCTAACTTCATTTCCGTTGTCTTTTAGATTCTTGCAGTCTATAAAAACCTCAAAAAAAGCATTACGCCACGCACCAGACCTTCCGACAACATTGTAAAAATTACAAAAAGCAGTTCTGTACTTCTCATTCTCAAGGTCAAGGTTGTCCAAAAGCCACTTATATGTTGCGACTCCGCAACTTTCCGCCAGTGTTTTTCTGATTGTTATTACCGTATTTTCACTATTTACTGAAATCTCTCTTGGCATTTTATGGTTCCATATGACTAAGAGTTTTATTTTTTTCATATTTTATCTCGAGATATTTTATTTGTAGTGAGTAATCCATCATAAAAACTTATGAGAAATTACATAAAATTCAGTGATTTTTTCACAAATATTTTTCACAAAGTTTTTTTAATTTCTAAAATTTTTTTTGCCCTACGAAAAAATATGATAAAACCTATTGACAAAGTAGGTAATTAAATTTATTCTGCTTATACCTACTAGGAAAATAGGTAATACAAGAAGAGCAAGATCGTTCTTCTTTTTTATTGATCTAAATTCCTATAAAAACACCAGGCAAGTATGGAGAGCGACATGGACTTAAACCTTAAAGGAAAGACAGTTGTAGTAACAGGCGGCAGCAAAGGAATTGGATATGCCATTGCAAAAGAATTCCTTATTGAAGGTGCCAATGTTTTTATTACAGGTCGCCAGGTCCAGGCCTTGAAGAAAGCTCAATCAGAACTGAGCCAGTTTGGAAATCTTGAAGTCTGTCCTGGTGACGGGACAAATGAGAAAGATGTTGAAGCAGCTGCAAAACTTGCTGCATCCCTGACAGGTAAAATTGATGTATGGGTAAACAATGTTGGAACCAACCGGGCAAAAAAAGGTGAGTTTTTGTCAGAGGAAGACATTGATTACATTTATGCAGCAGTTTTCAAGTCAGCTGTATTCGGAATTCAGAGTGCAGTCAAATATATGAAAAAAGGAGGTGGTTCTATCGTAAATATTTCTTCACTTGCGGCAAGATGTTCGACATGTGGAAGATCAAATATTTACGGCTCTATGAAGGCTGGTCTTCTTTCCCTTACAAGAAATTATTCCGGTGAGTATAAGAAAGAGGGAATCAGAGTAAACGCAGTTCTTCCGGGGTATACAAGAACACCTTTGGTAGAAAAAGGATTTACAGGTGAGGAATTAAAAAGACTGCTGGCTTCTAACTTAATTGGAAGAATGGCAGAGCCTGTAGAGATTGCAAAGCCTGTTGTGTTTCTTGCAAGCGATGCTGCTAGTTACATAAATGGGACGGCACTGGAAGTTAGTGGTGGTCAGAACATTGTTCTCAATCCATGGTTCAGTGAAGAAAAAAATTACTAATTAATAGAGGAAAATAAAATGGCAAATAAAAGACAGTTGGTGCTGGATGCATTCAATAACAAACCAACAGAAAGAGTTCCAGTTGGATTCTGGTTTCATTACACAAAAGATGAACTTAAATCAGCTTACGATCTTCCAGAAATGAGAGAACAGAATCTTGCAGGACATAAAAAGTTTTATGAAAGTTTTAAACCTGACTTTGTAAAACTTATGAGCGACGGTTACTTCTTTGAACCAAAGACAGCGGCATTCCTTCGTTCTGCAAAATCAGCAAAAGATCTTTACGGTTTGCAGCCAATTGCTTCTGATGATCCTTGGCTTAGAGATCAGGTTTCTTTGGTTAAAGAATTGACTTCTGCATTCGGAAAAGAAGTTGTAACTGTATACAACGTTTTTGCACCGGCAACTGCATTCAAGTGGAGTGTAGAAGGTGGTGACAAAAAACTTGCAGCTTTGATCAAAGAGGATAAAGATGCAGTTATTTATGCACTTGGTGTAATTGCTCAGAACACACAGACACTTGCAAAAGCTGTAATTAAAGAAGGCGGTGCAGACGGAATTTACTTGAGTGTTCAGAGCATTCAGGATGCAAGTGTTGGTCCTGATACTTATGCAGAAGTTGTTTCTCCAGCAGAGATTTCTATTCTGACTGCTGCAAACTCTGTGGGTGGAGTAAATGTTCTTCATGTTTGTGGTTATGAAGGTGCTAAAAACAATTTGAGTATTTTCAAAAACTATCCGGCAAAGGTAATCAACTTTGCTTCTGTTGTTGAAGGTGTTTCACTTAAAGACGGTAAAGAAATCTTTAAGGGTAAAGCAGTAATTGGTGGTTTTGCAAATATCAAGGATGGTGTTCTTTACAGCGGAACAAAAGAAGAAGTGCAGGCAGAAACAAAGCGTCTTCTTGCAGAAGCTGGAAAGACAGGAATTATTCTTGGTGCCGATTGTACAATTCCACGGGACATGGATTTTGAACGCCTTGAATGGGTAAGAGAAGCAGCAAAATAAGTTTTGAGAAATCAGTGATGGTTTGCGTTTAGTGAACCACCAGAAAAATGGGAGAAAAATAGGAGAAAAAATTATGAAAAAGACAATTAAGACATTAGCAGTAATCGGACTTTCAGCAGCACTTGTAGCAGGCCTTTCATCTTGTGACAAAGAAAAAAAATCAGATGTTAAAAAAATCCAGGTTGCACATACAAATTATTACAAGCCTTATGACTTTGTAAATGAAGCAGGTGAATCAGACGGATTTGAAGTTGCAGTATTAAAAGAAGTAGACAAGCTTCTTCCACAGTATGAGTTTGTTTATAATCCAACTTCAGATGATGACCTTTTGATCGGAGTCCTTCAGGGAAAATACGATGTAGGAACAAAGGGTGTATGGAAAACTGCAGAACGCGAAAAGAAATATGTGTTCCCTAAAAATCCTATTGGTGCAAGTGTGATCGGAATTGTTGTAAGAACAGAAATTACAGATAAGGTTAACGACCTTCCTTCATTTGCTAAGTATTCAGGAAAGCTTGTTCCTATTGGAGCACAGAATGCTATGTACAATGTAATTGATGAATACAACAAGGCAAATCCTGATGCACAGGTCAACTTGATTGCCGGTGATTCATTTGAAGCACAGGCAGGCGATGCTTATGTATGGGTAACAGAAGGCCGTTATGATGCATTTGTTGACATCAAACTTTCATACCAGAACAATGTTGAAAAAGATGGAGCTCCATACGGAAGATACAAAGGAAAACTTACTTATATTCCTTACAAAGGAATTCCTACCTGGCCATTGTTTAACATTAAGAATAAGGAATTTGCTGATGCTTATGATGAAGCAATTCAGAAGCTGATTGCAGATGGAACTGTTTCGCGCCTTGCAATTGAATACTTTGGTGAAGATGTTTCTGCACTTCTCAAATAGTTAATTTAGTGTGGTGGCTTGAAACAATCAAGACCACCATTTTTTTTAAGTGACCATTAAAAAAAATGATGGTCACTTAACAGGAGACTTTTATGGACAGACCTTTTTATCCACAGAAAATATTTGAGTTTATTCCAGTTTTACTTCCATACCTGCTTGTTACTTTTGAAATCATGCTGGGTACTGTAATGACAGGACTGGTTGTGGGATTCTTTCTTGCAAAGGGGCAGTTGTCTAAAAGGGTTTGGGCAAAAGGTTTTTCTGGTTTTATCATCAACGCATTAAGATGTACACCATCAATTGTAATGCTGTTTATAATTTTTTACGGTTTGCCAATACTGTTCTGGGGACTGTTTAAGATTGACATTAATAAGTGGAATAAAGCAGTTTATGTAATTATTTCACTTGGACTTCTGTTCAGTGCAAGTGCTGCAGAAATTATGAGAAGCAGTTATTTAAGTGTTGCAAAGGGACAGAGAGAAGCCGGTCTTACAAGCGGGCTTACCGAGGCACAGACCTTCAGAAGAATTGTTCTTCCACAGGCATTTGTAGTTTCACTTCCTAACTTAGGTAACAGTCTTATTACTTTACTAAAAGAAGGTTCCCTGGCTTACACAATCGGTCTGATAGACGTAATGGGAAAAGGAACAACATTAATTGGTATTCATCAAGGAGCCTATGCAATTGAAACCTATATTGCACTGGCGATTATTTACTGGACACTGACAATTGCTCTGGAACAGCTTTTTAAGTCTTTAGAAAAGAACTTCTCTAAAGGAAGTACTTCAGTTGCAGGTGCAAAATAAAACAGGAGGTGAAACATGTTTGACGGAAATTTCTTTGTAGTGACATTCTTAAAATTATGGAAAGCACTTCCTGTAACACTTGAGATAACAATAGTTTCACTTGCTGTTGGAATTGTACTTGGTTTTTTTCTTGCTCTTGCAAGAGTTCATAAAGTAAAGGTGTTGAGTAAGATAAGTGCTATTTATGTTTCGTTTTTTCGAGGAACTCCCATTGTACTTCAGATACTTGTTGTATATTCAGTAATTCCTTCTGTACTTAATGCTTATTTCAAGAGCATTGGAAGTTCTATAAATATTTTTGATTTAAATCCAATTGTTTATGCTTTTATAGTTTTTGGATTGAATAACGCAGCAGGACTTTCTGAAGTTTTCAGATCGGCACTTCTTACTGTGAACAAAGGTCAGTTTGAAGCAGGTTATACAATTGGTCTTACTTATTGGCAGATTTATAGAAGAATAATTCTTCCCCAGGCTCTGACTGTTGCAATTCCAAACCTTTGTAATGCAGCAGTAAATCTTATTAAGAATACTTCATTGGCTTTTATGATGACGGTAAAGGATATAACTGCAGTTGCAAAAATTGAAGCTGCACCTGGTTATAACTACATTGAAGCTTACCTTGATATTTTTGTAATTTACATAATCGTATGTACAATTGTTCAGAAGCTGTTCAAGGTTTGGGAAAAGAATGCGGCTGCTTACAAGACTGCTGTTTAAGGTACTGGTGTGGTACTAAATTAAACTGAAAGGAGAATTAAAATGTTAAAAATAACAAATGTGCATAAATCATTCAAAAAAAATAAAATCTTAAAAGGAGTAGATCTTACAGTAAACAAAGGAGATGTAGTTGTAATTCTTGGTCCTTCAGGTTCTGGTAAGACAACACTGCTTAGAACTCTTGCATTCCTTGAAACTGCAGACAAAGGTGAACTGGAATTTGACGAAATTAAAACTTCACTTTCAAATGCTCACAAAAAAACAATTCTTGATGTAAGAAAAAAGATTGGGTTTGTTTACCAGAACTACAACCTCTTTGCAAACAAGACAGCACTTGAAAATGTAATGGAAGGACTTGTAATAGCCCGCAAAGTTCCTAAAGAAGAAGCAAAGACAATTGCCGAAGATGCATTAAAAAAAGTAGGACTTCTTGAAAGAAAAGATTTCTATCCTTCACAGCTTTCAGGTGGCCAGCAGCAGCGTGTTGGAATAGCCCGTGCCATTGCGTATAAACCGGACGTAGTTCTTTTTGACGAACCAACATCTGCACTTGATCCTGAACTTGTTGGTGAAGTTCTTTCTGTAATCAAATCACTTGCAAAAGAAGGAACAACAATGATTGTTGTAACACACGAAATGAGCTTTGCAGAAGAAGCTGCAACACAGGTTGTATTTATGGATGGCGGTGTGGTAGTAGAAAAAGGAACAAGTCGTGAAATTTTCTATTCACCAAAAGAAGAAAGAACAAAGCAGTTCTTAAAACGTGTATTGAGAACTGACGATTACGTAATCTAATAATAAAGCGAGGCAATATATGACATTATCACTTGATTCTAAGTGCCTGCACCTTGAGGATGATACAGAAGATTCCTGTAACAGAGACTTAAAAAATTTCGGAGCAGTAAGCTTTCCGATTTATCAGACAGCAACATACGCCCATCCGGGCCCTGGAGAAAGTACAGGCTTTAATTATTCACGGCTTCAGAATCCTACACGGGAGCAGGTAGAAAAACTTGTCGCTCAACTTGAAAAGGGAATTGATTGTATTGCCCTTTCATCAGGAATGGCTGCAATCACTATTCTCTTTGAAATCTTTGAACCAGGAAATCACATTATAGTTGATTCAGATTTATATGGAGGAAGTATTCGCCTTTTTGATCATGTTTCAAAAAAGAACGGACTTAAATTTACCCGTGCGGATTTTTCAAAAGATGATATCGAAGTTCTTATCACTCCAGAAACAAAAGCACTTTATATCGAAACTCCAACTAATCCCATGATGAACGTTTCTGACATCAAAAAGCTTTCAGAAATTGCAAAGCGGCATGGTATACTTTTGATTGTAGACAACACATTTCTCTCACCTTATTTTCAGAATCCACTTGAACTTGGTGCAGATATTGTTGTTCACAGCGGAACAAAATTTTTATGCGGGCATAACGACACTCTTGCAGGATTTGTTGTTACCAACAGAACTGACATTCAGGAAAAACTCCGCTTCTTGATTAAGACAACCGGTGCAGGACTGGCTCCTTTTGACAGCTGGCTTTTGCTTCGTGGAATTAAAACTCTTGCACTTAGAATGGAAAAGTCTGCAGAAAGTGCGTTGAAGATTGCAAAATGGTTAAAGGCTCAGAAGTCAGTTGTGAATGTAATTTATCCTGGACTTGAAGATCATCCTGGCTATAAAATATTGAAAAAACAGGCGAGAGGTTTTGGTGCAATGGTTACTTTTGAAGTGACTGATAAAGAAAAAGCACTTTCGGTTTTGAAAAAAGTAAACCTCATTCAGTATGCGGAAAGCCTTGGTGGTGTTGATACTCTCATCACTTATCCAGAAACTCAGACACACGCAGATGTTCCACTTGAACTGCGCCGCAAAAATGGAATTAAAGAAAGCACATTAAGACTCTCAATAGGAATTGAAAATGCTGATGACTTGATTGCTGACTTACAGCAGGCGCTGGAGGATTAAATGAGTAAATTTGATTTTGATACAATCACTGATCGTTCAAACACTAATGCTATTAAATACAATCTTGCAGAAAAAAGAAACAAGCCTCTTGATGCCATCAGTCTTTGGGTTGCCGACATGGATTTTAAAACAGCGCCTTGTATTCAGAAAGCCCTGGCAGAAAAAGCAGCCCACGGAATCTATGGATATAGCAGACCTGATAGCCGCTATTACAATGCACTTCGTAACTGGTTTTTAACAGAACATAATTTTGAAATTAAAGATGAATGGGTGGTTAATACTCCAGGTGTTGTCTATGCATTTGCAACTGCAATTCGTGCTTTAACAGAGGAAGGTGATGCAGTTTTAATTACTCGCCCTGTTTACTATCCATTTTCAAATGTGATTAATAATCAAAATCGAAAACTTGTAAACAGTGCACTGGTGTTAAAAAACGGACATTACGAAATTGACTTTGAAGATTTTGAAAATAAAATCATTTCAGAAAAAGTAAAGGTTTTTCTTTTCTGCTCTCCGCATAATCCTGGTGGTCGTGTATGGAGTAAGGAAGAATTAGAAAAGATTTCTGAAATCTGTTTAAAGCATAATGTAATTGTTATAAGCGATGAAATTCATAGTGACATAACATTTGAAAATCATAAGCATACAGTGTTTGCATCGATATCAGATGAGACTCGTGAAAATTCCATCATATGTACAGCTCCCAGCAAAACATTCAATCTTGCAGGCCTTCAGTTTTCTAACATCATAATTCCCAACGAAAAACTTCGCTCAAAGTTTACAAAAGAGATGGAGCGCACAGGTTATGACGAACCTTCTCTTATGGGAATCGTTGCAGCAACAGCCGCTTACAGTGAAGGTAAGGAATGGTTTGAAGCAGCAAAGGCTTATATTTGGAATAATATCCTTTTTGCAGAAAAACTAGTGAGCAAAAAATGTCCAAAGATAAAAGTTTTAAAGCCAGAAGGCTCCTATCTTTTATGGATGGATTTCTCTGCATTTGAATTAAGTGATAGTCAGATTAACGACAGAATTTTGAATAACGCAAAGGTGTGGCTTGATGGTGGAATTATGTTTGGTCCTGAAGGCAAAAATTTTCAGAGAATAAATTGTGCAACTCCAAGAGCAATCTTAGAAAAGGCATTAATACAGATCTGCAATGAATTTTCAGAGGAAAAGTAAATGTTAAAATTTTCTACTCGCGGACAGTATGCTCTTTTAGTTATGACAGATTTAGCAGAACATAATTCTGAAAAATATGTTCCTTTAAAACTTCTTTCCCACCGACGAAATCTTTCTGTAAAATATCTGGAACAGATTTTGATTCAACTGGCTAAGGCAAATCTTGTGATAGGTTTACGCGGGATTAACGGCGGATATAAACTTGTAAAGCCGGCATCAGAGTACACAGTAGGTGAAATTCTTCGTGCAATGGAAGGAGATCTTTCCTGCATTTCTGTAACTGAAAACAATACGGTAAAAACTTTGGGCAATGAAACTTTCTGGAAAGACTTAGATAAAACAATTAACGATTATGTAAATTCTGTTACTCTTGATCAGATTGTAAAAAAAAATGCGGAAGGTTCAAATTTCAATTACTGCATTTAATTATCAGTGATTAAGCATTTCATAAAGCTGATTTTTTCAATTCATCTATATCAATTTATAAAGGCTTGGGTTACCTTAAATCTCATCTTTCAAATATTTTAGTCGAATCAAATGGCTTTTGGATAAAGTTAACAACTCCAAGTCCGCTTGCTTTTGTTTTCTGTTCAGATTTTTTAAGAAAAATCAAAAAACTCCGGAAAAACAAAATAGAAGCTAAAAAAATAAAAGGTAAAAAAACTAAGTGAACAAAAGGATATTTACCACTGTAAAAAAAAGTGAACAAACTGAATGTGGAAAACCAAGCACAACATTATTATCTCCTGCCGAACTGAACTGCATTGACTCCGGACGAACCGGCAGGTCCACCAGGGCAGAGTACCCGGTTTAAAATAAAAAAGCCGGCAGCTTCCTACTTTC
>JAEDCT010000062.1 GCA_016294035.1 Treponema sp.
GTAAGCGTCAATTTTCACGTATTACACAGATCTAGAAATTTGATTTAACATTTTTCCCAGGGTGGAAATTTATGAGATCAAATTTTAACAAAGAACAAAAACAACAAATCGTGGAAGCTTATTTCCAGTCAGGCAAGTCACAGACAGCTTTTGCACCTGACTATGGGATCAAGGCAAACACACTTTCGAACTGGGTAAAAAAATACAGGGAAGAAAACGAATCTGCAGAAGTAAGATTTGTTGAATTGAAATCAACTGTAGTAACCCAGCGACAACCAATCAGAATAAGTAAAAACGGAATCCAGGTTGAACTTCCGGGAAATTGTATACCGGCTATGCTCAAAGAAGTCATTTCAACATTGGCATCATTATGAGAATTGATTTTGAGGGTGCAAGACTTTACGTCCGACCTGGTCCTACTGACCTCCGGAAAGGAGCTGCAGGATTGCTTGCCATAATTGAAAATGAAATGCATCTTGATGCACTTTCAAACTCTGTTTTCTTTTTCTGCAATAAAAATCACAAGCTTCTTAAAATAATATTCTGGAATAAGACAGGATTCTGGCTTGCACAGAAAAGGCTTGAACAGGCAACATGGCCGTGGCCGAATACAAGTCAGGAAGCAAGAGAAATCAATACGGAGCAGTTTGAAATGCTTCTTGCAGGAATCGACTTCTGGTGTGCTCATGAAGAAATCAAATTCGATTCAGTTTTCTGAACTTTCTTTTTAAAAGTACTTTTTAAATAATTTTAAAAATGCTACTCTTTAAATATGAAAAACGGGCAGCCGGAATCCCTTGCAGAAGCACTACTCCTCATTGAAAAGCAGAAGAAACGTATTTCTGAACAGGAAGAAAAAATACGTGCACAGCAGGGAGAAATCAAGATTCTCAATGACAAGCTTGCCGTAAAGAGAGTCCGTGAGTTTGCTGCAAAAACAGAATCCCTTAAGAAACTCGCACAGATGCAGCCTCTTCTTTTTGATCTTGAAGACCTTGGAATAACTGTTGAACACCAGTGTCCTTCTCCATCTGATGAAGAAATTGAACAGGCTATTAATGACGAAGACCTATTCGGTAGAAAAAACGCTAAAAAGAAACCTGGAAGAAAAAAGAATACATCAAATCTTTCCCGTCAGAAATTTGTTATAGACCTGAGCGAAGAAGAAAAGAACTGCCCGAACTGCGGATCAAAGATGGTAAAGGTTCGTGAATTTGTAAGCGAAAGAGTCGTTCATGTTCCGGCAATGGAATACATTGAGGAAGTACACCGGTATGTTTATGAATGTCAGGAATGTCTGGACGAGAACGATAAGCCTGTAAGAAAAGCTGCAAAGGAAAAGCGAATCATCGAGCATTCGATTGCAATACCGGAACTGCTTGCACATATATTTATCAGCAAGTACATGAAGCATACTCCGTTCTATTGTCTGGAGGATGCCTACAACTGGCAGGGAGTGCACATAAGCAGGCAGGACATGTGCAACTGGTCGCTCAAGGTTCACGAAAGACTTAAAAACCTTGAGAATCTTTTTATCAGGGAGCTGAAAAAAGCACAGCTTCTGATGTTTGATGAAAGTCCTGTTCAGGTCCTTCACCTTGATGAGGATGAAATCAAGGCTGAGTATTGGGATGATTCCCGGTATCGAAGAAAGAATGACGATTCAAAGGATGAAGGCAGCAGAAAAAACTGCTACATGTGGATTGTTCTTGGCGGAACAAAGGAACATCCCGTATACCTTTATAATTTCAGATGGACTCGAAGCGGAAAGAATGTTCTTGAATTTCTTGAAGGATTTAATGGCAATCTGATTCAATGTGATGGTTATTCCGGCTACAATTCTGCAGTCTCACACTGGAACCTTAATCATCCGGACCATAAGATAGAGCTGATAAACTGCTGGGTTCATGCACGTCGTGGTTTTGCTGATTCATTCAAGGCAACCAAGTCAAAGCATGCCGCACAGGCTCTCAGTCTTTTCAAGAACATCTTTGATTCAGAGAACAGATTGAGACGTCTCTATGAAGATGGAAGAATATCTGAAGCCGAATTCCTTCAGAAACGAAAGGAAGAAGTAAAGTCGCATATGGATAATCTTCATGCATGGCTTGTAGATAAGCAGCTCAAGTCCATGATTCTTGATTCTTCCAAGACAAAGGAAGCCGTTGAATACTGCCTGAGGCGATGGGAAAACCTTGAAAACTATATCAATTATCCTGAAGTAACATTCTCGACGAATGAAGCAGAGCGTGGTGTCAAAAGCTGGGTGATGGCAAAGAAAAACTTTCTATTTGCAGGAAGCGGAAACGGAGCAAGGGCAAGCTGCTTTATCCTGAGTCTTATCGAGACTGCTAAGCAGAATGGAATTGCTCCAGAAGATTATCTCAGATGTCTGTTTGAAAAAGCCCCTTACGCGGTGACTGAGGAAGACTGGGAAAAAATGCTTCCATGGAACATTGAAATTACTCCTTATAAGATTCGTGGAGAATGGATTCAACAGTAAAATTCTGTGCTATAATAAGATGATTACAAAAATGCTCAGGATTATATATGGCAGACGATAATAATATTTCATCGTATTTGTTTTTTGTTGAAATTGATGGCATAGAGACAGCCCGTTTTCAAAAATGTGAAGGCCTTGAAGCTGAAACTTCTGTATTTGAATATGAAGAAGGTGGCGGTGAAGTTCATC